>CAMMST010000020.1:0-35425 GCA_946499615.1 Enterococcus cecorum
TATTAAAATATCTTTCAAACGTTGAAAATATAATAAATAACTTTCGACGAAAAAAAATTAAATTATTTTTGCTTTTCTATTGACATTCTGGGAAAACATTGTGAAAAATATACTTTCAAAAACGTTTATTTACCTATATTTCAGTATATCAGACTTAAAATATTGTGAAAATGTAAGCGTTTAATAAAAGTTGGCATGTTATTTGCTTATATTAAAGTGTAAAGAGAAGAAAGGGGTGTTGCGACATGCAAGTGTCAACTGAAAGGGGGATTTTAAATGACCAGTTATGATTTAGTCGTGGTAGGCTCTGGACCTGGAGGCTATGTAGCGGCAGTCAAAGCAGCCCAAAATGGAAAGAAGACCGCAGTTATTGAACGAAACCAAATCGGTGGAACGTGCTTAAATGTAGGTTGTATTCCATCCAAATCTTATATCCAACATGCACATTGGGTACTAGCAGGCCAAGAAGCAGCAAAATTTGGATTTGCCAAACAAGAAGTAAGCTTTGAATTTCCAAAATTAGTTGCTAGAAAAGATCAAGTAGTAAAGAAATTACAAGGTGGCATTCACGGACTATTTAAAGCAAATCGCGTAGACTATATCGAAGGCGAAGCAAGCTTTGAAAATGGCAAATTAATGGTGAATGGCAAGGAAATTGGTTATCAAGATTTACTATTAGCAACAGGTAGCTCACCTTTTGTGCCACCAATTAATGGCGTAGATCAAGCAGATTATCTTACAACCGATACTTTCTTCAAACAAACAGAATTTCCTAAACAATTAACCATTATCGGTGGTGGGGTTATCGCGGTGGAATTAGCTTTTGCGATGCGTCCATTAGGTAGTGAAGTTACTTTAATTGAAGTCGCACCAGATATTTTATTAACAGAAGACGAAGAAGCACGTAAAGTCGTTAAGTCTCAACTTCAAAAAATGGGTATTAAAATTTATACGCATGCAAAAATTCAAGAAGTGAAAAAAGATGCAGTTGTCTTAGATGAAGCCGTTGTTCCATTTGAAAAATTATTAGTAGCAACTGGACGTCGCGCTGACTTAACACTTGCTAAACAATTAGGACTTGAATTAGATGAACGTCAACGCTTTGTCAAAGTAGATCGCCATTATCAAACAAGCAAACCTCATGTTTATGCCATTGGTGATTTAGTGGGGGGCTATCAGTTAGCACATGCAGCTAGTGCAGAAGGTTTATGTGCAGTTGCAACAATTTGCGATAAAGATAAACATACCCTTGACCAAACAAGTATTCCACGTTGCCTTTATACACAACCGGAAGTCGCAAGTTTTGGTTTGAGTTTAGAACAAGCAAAAGAACGTTATGAAAATGTTCAAGTCAAGAAAATGGCCTTTGCAAGCAATGGTAAGGCAATTGCTAGTGAAGAAACAAATGGCTTTGTCAAAATTATTATTGAAGGGAAATATCAACAAATTTTAGGCGCAGTGATTGTTGGCGCCCATGCAACCGAAATGATTCATACTATATTAGCAGTGAAAGAATCAGAAGGTACAATTGATGAAATCGCGCGAATGGTTTTTGCTCACCCAACCTTATCTGAAACCATTAGCGATGTGGCAAAAAGTTTTTAAATCATGAATAGATGAGGAGGAATTTTTCATGACTAAAATTAGCAAGGAAAAAGCAGAATGGATCTTAAAGAAAATGTACGATATCCGTCATTTCGAAGATGAAGTACACCGTATCTTTACTTCCGGTGAAATTCCTGGGTTCGTACACTTATACGCTGGTGAAGAAGCAATTGCAACTGGTGTATGCGCACATTTAACTGATGCAGACTATATTACAAGTACTCACCGTGGTCATGGTCACTGTATTGCTAAAGGCTGCGATTTAGATGGCATGATGGCAGAAATTTATGGTAAAGAAACTGGTCTATGTAAAGGTAAAGGTGGGTCAATGCACATTGCTGACGTAGATAAAGGAATGCTTGGTGCCAACGGTATGGTAGGTGGAGGCTTCCCAATTGCAGTAGGTGCAGGCTTACGTAATAAATATCTAAAAACAGATAGTGTTGCTGTTTGCTTCTTTGGTGATGGTGCCGCTAACGAAGGTACTTTCCACGAAGGTATTAACTTAGCTTCAATTTGGGATTTACCAGTCATCTTTGTTAACGAAAATAACCAATTCGCTGAAGCAACACCACAAACTTATTCTTCAGGTTCTAAGACGATTGCAGAACGTGCTGCAGCTTATGGCATTCCTGGTGAACGTGTAGATGGAAAAGATTTAGTTGCTGTTTATGAAGCAGCTGGCCGTGCCATTGAACGTGCACGTAAAGGTGAAGGACCTACTATCTTAGAATGTGTAACTTATCGTAATTATGGACACTTCGAAGGTGACGAACAAAAATATAAAGCGCCAAGTGGAGATGAAAAAGCCTTTGCAGATCGCGATTGTATTGAAGATTTTGCAAACTACTTGAAGAAAGAAAAAATCTTGACTGCAAAAGAAATTAAAGCGATTGAAGAACAATCAAATGAAGATATTGCTCATGCGATTAAATTTGCTCAAGATAGTCCAGTTCCACGTCCTGAAGCACTCTTTGAAGATGTTTATGTGAATTAATTGAAAGGAGTATTATATCATGACTAGAA
Source organism: Enterococcus cecorum (assembly GCA_946499615.1). Classification (GTDB taxonomy): domain Bacteria; phylum Bacillota; class Bacilli; order Lactobacillales; family Enterococcaceae; genus Enterococcus_E; species Enterococcus_E cecorum_B. The sequence continues at coordinate 2,632 of CAMMST010000020.1, forward strand.
ATATTATATACAACCGCTATATCTGTTGATTTAACAGTAATATCAACGGTTTTTGTTTTGTTTGAAAACGACAAAAGGGGCAGATAAGGGGCAAGCTATTATAAAAGGTCTAATTTTTCAACCATTTCGCGTTTCATATTTTTAGTAACGTGCAAATAAATTCGTTCGGTAATATCTGATGATTCATGACCTACGCGGTCTTTAATTACATTTAAAGGCACTCCTAATTCTGCTAATTTTGAAATATGTGTATGGCGAAAAATGTGAGAACTTAAATGTTTGTTTAATTTTATTCTTTCTTCCCTGATAGTTAATGCTTTGCCTAAATTGCTCATTTTGTGCGTTTTTTGGTTTTTGTTAACAAATAAAAAGTTTACATCGGATAATTTACACGCTTCATGATATATTTCCACAGCTTTAGGCGGTAAATCGACTTCGCGTTTGCCAGCTTTCGTTTTCGTGCGCTCTTTTCGTTTATTATTAAGGTGACTGTATGTTCCAGTTACTGATACATACGCACGATTTGGTGAAATGTGGACATCTGATTTTCGCAAAGCTAACACTTCACCGATTCGCATTCCTGTTAGGTACTGCCACTGAAATAGTAATTTGTATCGTTTATTATCATTAAATGCAGCAATGACTTTTTCGTATTCATCATCTTCTAAAAATTTTTCTTCTATATTGTCGTCATCTTCTTTCTTACGTTGGAAAGCAATCTTAGATGTGTTTATTTCGTCGATATAGCCTTTTTGGATGCAATATGCTAAAAAGACGCTTGTTTTGCGTTTATAAGTATCGACAGTGCCGTTAGATAAATTTTTGACATATGCTAAATCGTGCAAAAAATTATTCCAATCAGTAATAGATATACGAGTGACTAATGCGTCAGATGAAAAGTAATTATTTACTTTTACTTTAAATTGTTTAGCTATGCTATACGTCGTGTCTTCCACTTGCTTTTCATAAACACTTAGCCATTCATCCAACGCGTCAAACAAATTCATATCCACAATAGATAATTTCTGTTCATTCAACTTCTTGGCAATCTTTTCTTCGAGCAATAATTTTGCTTTCTTTTGTGTTTCGCGTGTACGGTTGTCAAATGTGACCGACACACGTTTTAATTTGCCACTACGGTAATCTTCGTATCGTTCTACGTATTTGTATTTACCAGTGGCGGTTGGTTCTATCCACATATTTTATCCACACTCCTTTAGATATGATATAATGGTCATGAGAGGTGATTATCATGATTTCGATTTTAATAATTTTGAATTTAATGCTACTAATCTGTAGTTGTTACGCTAGCCGCGGTAATGGTGGAGGTGTTAAAGGAAAAGTACCTAAGAATCGTCCAGTACCTCGACCGTAGATTTCTTGTATTAATTTATATGGCTTTATGATATAATCAAAATATAAAAATAAACATGGCAAATAAAACATTCCATAAGCGTTTATTTTTATGTTTAATTGGCTTGACCACGCATTCTGTAGGAGGGGTGCGTGGTTGTTTTTGTTAATCTAAAAATCTTTTTATAAATTCCGAACGTATATCAGCTTCATCTATAGATTTTTGAGGGATATATCCGATAGGTTCGGACAACTTTTTAACAACGTAATCATCAAAAAGATTAAATCGTTCTTTATCTACATAAATTCTATATTTTTCTGTTACAGATTTAGGTGCTTCTTTTAATTTTAAGTCATTATTTGACAAGATATTTACTATCTCTTCATTCGGTTCATCATATAATCCTACGTAATTTTTACCAACGATGTGATATTTTAAAGCGGTATAAAATACGCCGATAGCGTAATCGCCTTTTGTTTTATGTTTAAAAACATACAATTGCTTTTTGTTGATTATCCTAGCAATACGTTTATGAGTTTCAATCTGAAAATCATCATAACTGTATTCTGCGCTAACCAGATTGTAGATATGTTCATAAACTTTTTGAGTTACTAGGCAATCATTGTATGCGTCGTGCGATTTTACATCTATTTTGAAGTGCTTTTTTAACGTTTCTAACTTATAATTCGGTAACCCTTTGATATATCTTCTGGAAGCTTTCCATGTATCGAATGCAGTTAATTCTACACTTTTATCAAAACCGTATCGTTTAAACGATTCGCAAATAAACCCCATATCAAAATTAGCATTGTGGGCAATTATCAACTGATTGTTTATTAAATTATAAATATCGTCAGCAATTGCTTTGAAAGTAGGTGCATCATCTAAATCAGATTGTTTGATACCGGTTATTCTAGTAATTTTAGGTGTCAATTCATCATAAACAGGTCGTACATATGACACATATTTATTAATCAACTCATGATTGACATAAGTTAAAATAGAAATTTGAATGATATCGCAATCATAACGATCTAAGCCGGTAGTTTCCACATCTAAAACAACATAATTAGATTTAAAACTGTCTTTTATAGCATAAGAAAAAGCTGTCCGTTGTTGGATATTTTCAGTTGTTTCATCTGTTACTGTCAAATCAGTATGAATTACATTTTCGTTGTGAACAGACTGTTGTTGAATGTATTTTTGTTTGTTTATTTTAGACAAGCGAATGAATAACCAATATACCAAAACTATAATAGTGATGATAAAAATAAATCGCGGTTCAGCGATAACCGAGAAAAAAATTATCAACCCCAAACAACCTAGACAGCTAGTAGAAGAGTTTTTCTTCATAATTTTAAACTCCTTTTAACTAAACGGATATTCATTGTATTCTTTTTCCCAATCAGGCAAAAGACCTTGTTCAAAATAAGATGTTTTACATCCGCAATCTGGACAATATCTATAACCACCATTCAAAAATTCATCATTACAGCTACAATGTTCAACTCGTTCTTTCAAAGACATAGTAGGTCCAAATGGTTCTTCACCTAGACAGACGTTATGTAAGAATGTTCCACAATAAGGACAATATACATTGTCGGGTTTAATTTCTTCGGAACGGCATCTTGGACATGCCAACGGATTTAAATTGTCGTCTGTTTCAATAAATGAATATTTCATGTCTACAAATCCTCCAAATTCTCTATAAAAAGATATTTGAAATCCTAAATTCCAAATATCTGTTGATTTACAATAAGGACAATATATTGCATTTTTATGATGGAAAATGGATTTACACCTATCGCAAGTAGCACTGCTTTCAATTCGTGAAATTACCTTATCGAAAAACAACCGCTTTTGAACGCTTGGAATATAATTGAAGGTATCGATTTCCAATAAACTTAATCTAGTTTGCGCAGCTTTGAATCCTATACCAAACAATCGTTGTACATCTAAATTTGTAACTTTATCAATTTTTTTAACAATAGGAAAGGGTGCAATAAAATTACGAGCGAAGCAACTAGCCTCATTTTCTAAGACTTGATGTTCATCACTTATTTCATCTTCACTTAAATAAGTTAATTTTGTTTGTTCGAAATCGATTAGATGATTTAAAAAATAGTGTCCTAATTCATGCGCTAATGTAAATTGAATAATATCTTTCGACATACAGTCGTTGTATGCTATAAAATGTTTACCATGTTTATTCAAGTATATATATCCGCGTTTTGATCTAAATTGCTCGCAGACGTCATCTATGGTGCAATTCGATTTTTTAGCAATGACGCTATATTTTTTTACTTTAATCCCCACGGATTTGGCTAAATCTATTAAATCGCAAGGAAAAGATTGGACATTCAATTTTACTAATAAATCATAAGCGTAATTAGTCGCTAATCTGTATCTTGGAAATTTAGGTATTTCAGTCATCTTCTGGATCATCTTCTTGTAATGCAGCAAGCATCTTTTTAAATAATTCTTGATTACGTGGAGTTAAAGCGTCGTAATCACGTCCAATAGCTCTGCCTTCTATAGATAAATCATCTTTTGTTTCGCGGTCTAGAAGGTAATCGGTTGACACACCGAAATAGTCAGCAACAATTTCTAGAGTTTCAGCTTTCGGACTACTGTTTTTCCATGAGTAAATGGCATTTCTGCTTAAACCTAATTTTATAGCTAAATCAAATATAGAAATTTTTTGTTTTTTAGCTAATTCTTCAATCCTTTCATATAAAGTCATTTCATACACCTCTCTATAAGCGCAGTGTTATAAAATACAAAGAATTTAACTTTTTGTGTTTACAAATCAAAAGTTTTGTACTATACTGTGCTTGTAAGTTAATTTGATAGAAATAAACTCAATCTAAAAAATACCTTATAACATATTGCTTGGCGGAAATATCGTTTAAAAGGCTATTTAATAGGTTTATTTTCTACACCCATATAATACAAAACTTTTAACTGTAAGTCAATTGCTTTTGACTAATTTCTATCATTTTAACTTACTTATTTTTTTAAGAAAGAGGTGAGTTAAATGCCAGATACAAAATCAGGTAGAGAAAAGATAAGGAATTACCTAGATAGCAACGGTATTTCTCTTACAACGGTCAGTATTTATTTTGGCATTAAAAAGCAAGATTTGGTCGATTACCTAAATGGAAATAACCAAAGCAAAAAAGCGCACGAAACTTTAACCAAAATAATTGAAGCGTACAAAATCAGATAGAAAGGATGATGAAGATGGAATTAATCAAAATTACAACAAGCGAAAACGGTGAACAACTAGTAAGCGGAAGAGAGTTACATGAATTTTTGGAAGTAAAAGACAATTATACGGACTGGTTTAAACGAATGACAACCTATGGATTTGATGAAAACGTTGATTTTATAGGTTTATCGGAAAAATCCGATAAACTAGGTGGACGTCCAAGAGTTGACCACGCAATGACTTTAGACATGGCAAAAGAAATTTCAATGATCCAACGAACTGAAAAAGGTAAGCAAGCGCGTCAATATTTCATTCAAGTTGAAAAAGAATATAAAGAAATTCAAAGGAAACTACCTAACACACGAGAAGCAATTCAACAACTGCTGCTTCAAGGTGTCGAAGAAGTCAATCAGCGTGTGGATATTATGGAGGAACGCTTATCCAACGTTGAAGAGAATGCCAAGTTGGACACTGGCGATTACAACGTAATTTCTAAGCGCGTCAAGAAACGCGTTTATGAAGTAGCTAGAGCGTACGGATTGAACGTAAAACAAAGCAAGCTGCTATCTCCATTATTCAAGGATATTAACGGCGGTATCAAGCGAATTGCCAACGTTGATGCCAGAACACAATTATGCAAGAAACATTATCAATCAGTGATGGATTTTATCAATGATTGGGAACCAGCAACAGCTACAAGATATGAAATCAAGCAAATGAAACTTGATATTTAGGAGTTGATAACCATGCAAGAAATACTGTTCATCCTGCAAGACTGGATGGAAGAAAAAATCAATCAAATTTTGGACAGGCGTTTAGCAGAATTAGGGCTGATTAATAAACAGGATAACAGTCCTAAACCTAGACAATATTTCCAAAAGCAAGTTGCAAAAATGCTCAACATCAGCGAAAAGTATTTGATTGAACTCAAGAAGCAAGGTGTGGTAACTCCTCGAAGAACAGACGGAAGGAAAGTCTACTACACAGAAGATTTACAAAAATTAGATAAATATTTTGAAAAATAGCACCTTGGGACGGGGCTTAAAGGAGAAATGAATAATGAACAAAAAAGATGAAGCAATCAAAAACATCAGAGAATTACTTGAGGCATATGAAAATGAATCAGCAATATTCGAAGTGGTAACTGATAAATATGTTAGCTTATACGAATTTATCGGAGATTCAACGCTGATAGCTACAGGCGAAGGTTATCCATTCTATTTTGATGGAAAACATATTATTCAATTCTTCACCGATAACAAAGTAATTCAAACAGAATTTAAAGATGGAAAAATCGGTGAATATGACTTAATGATTGAAAAACGAAAAAGTGAATTATCAGAAATCATCGATTGGTTAGAAGTGTTGGTAAATTTAGAAAATGGTGATACCGATGTTGATAAAAAAATCTGAATTTCTCAAACGCTATGGCCCACGTGATACGCCGATGAGTCCGGCTACTTATCACAGACGGATGAAAGAATTAAAAAGCACGCCATTCTTTAGCGACGCGTATCAAGAAGTAACCACGAATGAAGTGTATATCGATACAGAAATGTACGACGAATATATTCGATGGCGGTCACATAATCGTAGGAAAGGGACACGATACATCGAGCCATTAGATTGGCTGAAAGGGGTAAGGCAATGAAAAAAGGAAGTATCTATTTTCTAAGAGTGATTTTATTTGGATGGCTAATGTTTGGCCTAGGTGTATTCGCCAGTGGTAAGTTTGGCGGAAAGATGGCTATCGGATTTACTTTGGCATCCGTGGCGCTATTGATTGGATATGACACAGCGTTTGATAAGTATTTGAAAGGTGGTAGGTAACAATGACAGTAAACGTATGGAAACAGGCAAAAGTAACGCATTTTAAGTCAGGCGATTATCGGCTAAGTACGTGTGGACAATCGGCAATGATGTCTACGTATGACAATAATAATGAAATTATGGAATTTATGCATGTACCAAAGGAAATTTTGGATGCGTACGCAGAGAATTATTTAGCAGAAAACTTTGAACTCACAGAAAACGATGGATGGGTACGGATTTTGAAAGGAAAGGAAGAATAAATGCATGAACGAAACAGATCTATTTAAAGGAATTAACTTATTAAAAGAAGAATGCGAGCGCAGTGGCAATTCGCTAGTGGTGAATGTATGGCATAAAAAGAGTGACTTAGAAATGACAGTCCTTTGTGGCAATAATGAAGAGATTACTTGGTCGATTACATCGATATTACTACACGCTGACGAAGAAGCAGTAGTAGAAGCGTTGAAAAATTATAAGACTATTAAACAAGCAAAAGACATCCTTAACCAGGAAGATGATTAAAGATGTCCACGCACAAAATATACCTAAGGAGATTATAACATGAGTATTAAAATCAGTAAATTGGAAATTGAAAACGTCAAGCGCGTCAAAGCCGTAGCAATCGAGCCAACTCAAAACGGATTGACGATTATCGGCGGAAACAATAATCAAGGCAAAACGAGCGTGTTAGACGCAATTACGTGGGCACTTGGTGGCAATAAGTACAAGCCTAGTAAAGCGGAACGTGAAGGAAGTTATGCGAGTCCAGAAATTCGTATCGAACTTTCTAACGGATTGATTGTTGAACGTAAGGGTAAAAATTCTAATTTAAAAGTTACTGATCCGAGCGGAAATAAAGCTGGTCAACAATTACTTGATGAATTTGTCGAAGAATTAGCCATCAACTTGCCTAAGTTTATGGAAGCTACAAATAAACAAAAAGCCGAAACACTCTTACAAATTATCGGTGTTGGCGAGCAATTAGCCAAACTTGAAATGGACCTAACGAAAGCGTACAACACACGTTTGGAAATCGGTCGTATCGCCGAACAGAAAAAGAAATATGCCGATGAATTACCTTACTTCGAGGACGCACCTAAAGAATTGGTTAGTATTTCGGATTTGATTAAACAGCAACAAGAAATCTTAGCTATCAATGGAGAAAATCAGCGTAAACGTCAGCAAGTCGAACAGCTAAATTACCAATCAGATAACTTGGCTAAGCAGATTCAACAGCTACAAGCGCAATTAGAAAACTTGCAAACACAACATATAAAAATATTGGATGATTTAGCTATTGCTAGGTCTGATGCGCAAGATTTAACTGACCAATCGACAGCGGAAATTGAACAATCAATTGCCAATATCGAACAAATCAATAATAAGGTACGCACCAACTTAGATAAGGAACGCGCCGAGTCAGAAGCGGAACAATATAAAGCACAATACAATCAATTGGACGCAGAAGTTGAAAGTATTCGCCAACAGAAGATGGACCTATTGAAAGGTGCGAACTTACCACTTGAAGGCTTATCAGTGGAAGATGGCGAGTTAACTTATCAAGGTCAGAAGTGGGACAATATGTCCGGCTCACAACAATTAAAAGTGGCTACTGCCATCGTCCGAAAATTAAAACCAGATTGTGGCTTTGTGTTAATCGACAAATTAGAGCAGATGGACCTAGATACACTCAATGCCTTTGGAGAGTGGCTAACACAAGAAGGATTGCAAGCAATTGCTACGCGTGTGTCCAAAGGCGGAGAATGCAGCATTATCATCGAGGACGGAACCGTATTGATCGAAGAAGCTGCACAGCCACAACCACAATTTAAACAATGGAAGAAAGGGGAATTTTAATCATGATTCAAATTTCAAGTGGCGTTATTGCCAAGGCTCAAAAAGTAGTCATCTATGGACCAGAAGGAGTCGGAAAGTCGACATTCGCTAGTCAATTTCCGGACCCGATTTTTACCGACACAGAAGGCTCGACCAATAACATGAACGTTAAACGTTTAGATAAACCGACAAGCTGGGCGATGCTCAAACAGGAAGCTGAGTTTATCAAAATCAATCGACCATGTAAGACATGGATCATTGACACAATCGACTGGGCGGAACGATTAGCCATTGAACATTTATGTAGCTCGCACAATAAGAAAGGCATTGAAGATTTTGGTTATGGAAATGGCTATGTGTATTTAGCCGAAGAACTCGGAAAATTTTTGAACGTACTACAAGAAATTGTAGATGCAGGAATCAATGTCGTATTAACCGCGCATAGCCAAATTAAAAAATTTGAAATGCCTGATGAACTGGGTAGCTACGATCGCTATGAATTAAAACTTGGGAACAAAAAGACAAATGCGATGACATCGTCATTGGTCAAAGAGTGGGCAGACATGATTTTATTTATCAATTATAAGACTTTACTTGTAGCTGATGCCAATGGGAAGAAACGTGGCCAAGGGGCAGAGCGCAAGATGTACGCTACCCACCAAGCGGCGTGGGATGCCAAAAATCGATTTGGACTGCCAGACGAAATGAATTTGGACTACAACTTAATCAAGCATATTTTCGATGTTCAAGGCAGCCAACCAGTTGCTCAACAGCCAGTCCAACAGCCAGTCCAAACACAAGCCCAAGTAACTAGTCAGCCGGTTAATCAGCAACAGCCAGTTAATCAATCAGTAGCACAGCCGACAGAAGAAGTTAAAGCAGATGATGTACCTATTAATTTTGATAGGGAAGACCCTAATCCAAATGAATTTGACGGTATTCCACAAGCGCTGGTCGATTTAATGAACGCTAGCGGTATTACAGTCGGCGAAGTGGAAGAAGTCGTCGTTGAAAAAGGATATTTCCCACAAGGGATGCCTTTAAAGAATTATGATCCAGGATTTATCGATGGAGTATTGGTTGCTGGATGGGAACAAGTTAAAAAAGCAATCGTAGATAAGCGTGCTTTTTAAATAAAAATATAATTGGAGGAATTTTAAATGAACAATCAATATCAACAACCGGATTTTGAATTAGGATGGGATGACGAATTAACCGTCGACCAAGAAGAGTTAGTCACTTTACGACCAGGCGAATATATCTTTACCATTATCGGATTTGAACGCAAACGATACGAACCAAAACCAGGTAGTACAGGAAAGCTACCGGCGTGCAATATGGCAGAAATTACCATTGAAATTAACGACCCAGAACAAGGCCGTGGTATTGTGCGAAACAATCTGTACTTGCATAGTAGCACGCAAGGATTACTATCAGCTTTCTTCGCATCTATTGGAATGAAGAAAAAAGGCGAACCGGCCAAAATGAACTGGGCGCAAGTACTTGGTAAGCAAGGCGTGGTAAAAATCAAAAATCGCGAATATAACGGTAATAAATACAATGATGTGGACCGTTTCTTGCCACTTGACGCAAGCTACTATCAAGGGAAAGAATTACCGCCTTTAGTGGCTCAATTGCAACAACCGATGACTTATGGCCAACAGCCGGTCCAAACTCAACCGCAACAGCAGCAGCCAACGCAACCACAACAGCCAAATCACACATGGCAAGCTGGTCAATTTTAATTAAGAGGTGATTAATAAGTGAAATTACGAGATTACCAAGAGGAAGCACGCGAGGCGGTCCAAGCGGAATGGGAAAAAGGTAATAAGCGTACCTTGCTTGTCTTGCCAACAGGATGCCATGCAATTGGCGAAAAACTTCTGCTTGCTGACGGAAAAATTAAAGCAGTAGAAGATATTACCGAAAATGATAAATTAATCGGATCTGATGGATTAGCTAGGAGTATTCTTCATATCCAAACTGGGGAAAAAACATTATATAAAATCACTCCTAGAAAAGGAGAAAGTTTTATCGTGACTTCGGACCATAAATTAACGTTGGTCCGAACGAATGAAAAATCGAGAAATATCTATCCTAGCGATAAATTGGGCGGACAAGTTATTGATGTAACTGTAGCGGAGTGGCTAAGTTGGTCAAAAAATAAAAAGCATATATATAAATTGCTAAGAAGTGGTGCTATTGAACAATTTGAAAATTCTGATGAAGGAAAGGTAACTATAGATCCATATTTTTTAGGTGTATTGTTGGGAGATGGAGAAATTAAAAATTCAATCTCAATTACCACGATGGATGAAGAAATCGTTGAAGAAATTAAACAGCAATGTGAAAAATACGAAATGACTTATAGAATTGAACCATCTGGAAAAGCGACTACTTATATTTTCCAAAGTGGCCAATTAGGTCGAAACGGTGGAAAGCTACACCAAGAGTTAGTGGAATTAGGTCTGCGCAGAAAAAATGCTTATGAAAAACACGTTCCTTTTGAGTACAAAACAAATACGAAAAAGATTAGGTTAGCAGTTATCGCTGGATTGCTTGATACAGACGGAAGTTGTACGGGTGGAGGATATGATTTTGTATCTGCTTCAAAAGAATTAGCAGAAGATTTAACGTTTATGTGTCGTTCTGTTGGACTAGCTGCCTATATGAATAAATGCACGAAAAAAGCGCAAAATAATTTCAAAGGCGAATACTATCGTGTGTCTATCAGTGGAGATTGCACAATCATTCCTTGTCGGGTTAAACATAAAATTGCTCGTGAGAGACACCAAGTCAAAAATGTTTTGAGAACAGGTTTTGATGTTGAATTAGTAGGCAATGGAAAATATATCGGATTTACAGTAGATAAAGATAATCGCTATTTAATGCATGATTTTACCGTAACGCACAATTGTGGAAAGACAATCGTGTTCTCATCAATCGTAGAGGACTGTGTGCGTCAAGGAGAACGCGTCTTAATTTTAGCGCATCGTGGCGAATTGTTAGACCAAGCGAGTGATAAGCTAAAGAAAGTGACTGGATTGAATACAGCAGTTGAAAAAGCAGAACAGACTAGCTTAGATAGCTTTTTCCGCGTGGTCGTTGGTAGCGTCCAAACATTGCAAGGCGAAAAACGATTGAAGAAGTTTGAACCAGATCACTTTGATACGATTATCGTAGACGAAGCACATCATTGTATTAGTGATGGTTATCAACGAGTTTTGCAATATTTTGAAAATGCCAATGTGTTGGGAGTAACTGCTACTCCCGACCGTGGCGATATGCGAAATTTAGGAACATATTTTGATAGCTTAGCTTACGAGTACACTTTACCAAAGGCGATTAAAGCCGGTTACCTAAGTCCGATTAAAGCCTTAACGATACCTTTGAAGTTAGATTTATCATCAGTTAGTCAGCAAGCAGGCGACTTTAAAACAAAAGATTTAGGGACTGCATTAGATCCTTACTTGGACCAAATAGCCGACGAAATGACTAAATATTGTAAAGACCGTAAAACAGTTGTATTTTTGCCATTAGTCAAAACGAGTCAAAAATTTTGCCATATTTTAAAACAAAAAGGATTTAAAGCGGCAGAAGTGAACGGCTCAAGTGTAAATCGTTCAGAAATTTTAGAAGATTTTGAAAACAACAAATACAATGTCTTGTGCAATTCAATGCTGCTTACAGAAGGTTGGGACTGTCCGGATGTTGATTGTGTGGTCGTTTTAAGACCGACAAAAGTTAGAGCCTTATATAGTCAAATGGTTGGCCGTGGCACACGTTTAGCACCAGGCAAAGAAGAATTGCTATTGCTTGATTTTCTATGGCATTCCGAACGACACGAATTATGTCGACCGGCACATTTGATTTCAAAGGATAACGAAGTAGCCAAGAAGATGACGGATAACTTTGAAGAAGCAAGCGAAAATGGCGCAGTTATGCCAATTGATTTAGAAGAAGCCGAAGAGAAAGCGAAAAGTGATGTAGTTGCTGAACGTGAAGAAGCCTTAGCTAAACAATTGGCTGAAATGCGTAAACGTAAGAAACGTTTAGTGGATCCATTGCAATTTGAAATGTCCATCAATGCCGAAGATTTGACAAATTATGTACCGGCATTTGGTTGGGAAATGGCACCACCTAGCGATAGCCAGTTAGCCGCTTTGGAGAAATACGGTATCTTGCCAGACATCATAGAAAACGCTGGAAAAGCTAGTCTATTGCTAGATAGATTGAATAAGCGGAAAGTTGAGGGATTTTCCACGCCCAAGCAAATACGCTTACTCGAAAGATATAACTTTAAATCTGTCGGCACATGGACAGCAGAACAAGCCAACAAAATGATCACTCGTATATCCGCTAACGGATGGCGAGTGCCAAATGGAATCATTCCTTCAACTTATGTACCGGAGGATTGATATGAGAAAATTTGAAACAAAGTGGAATGAATTATATGAAAGTCAACGAAATATGCAATTAAAAAGGAGCATCGAAAAATGGGCAAATCGAAATCAAAAGTCAAAAAGAAGAAACGAAAATTACAAGCACTTGCCGAACTTAACGGAACGGCAAACAAGCGAAAGAAAGGATAACCGATGGAAGATAAGTTAAATCTTATTGAATTATTAGAATACATCGACCCAGTTATGCTGACCTATCAAGAATGGGTCAACGTCGGTATGGCTCTCAAGCATGAGGGCTATACCGCATCCGATTGGGATAATTGGTCAAGGCGAGATAGCGAACGTTACCACAGTGGCGAGTGCTTCAAAAAGTGGTCGACTTTTGATGAATCTTCCAGCGACCTTGTAACTGGGGCTACGATTACCAAGTTAGCTAAAGATGGCGGATGGCGTTCATCTTATAAATTCGATGGCGAAGGCTACGAGTTAGGTTGGGACGATACAATTATTGATGATTTAGTCATTGTCGACTCAGCGTGGGTTGAAGGGATTGAAATCAACGAACCTAAGAATTTTAATCCAGTAAACGAAATTACCACCTATCTAAGATTGCTTTTTAATCCAGACGAACACGTTGGCTATAATGTCGAAGCGTGGCAAGGCGATGATGGGAAGTGGAAACCCAGTAATCAAGGTAGCTACAGTCGCGCCGCTGGAGAATTAATCCGACAATTAAATGCTTGTAATGGTGATATTGGTGCCGTGTTGGGAGATTACAATGAAGAAGCCGGTGCTTGGATTCGTTTCAATCCGCTAGATGGCCAAGGTGTTAAAAATCAAAACGTATCCGAATATCGATACGCATTGGTTGAGTCGGATAATACATCTATCGAAAAGCAAAATGCGATTATTCGTGAGTTGGAATTACCAGTAGTGGTAATGGTCCATTCAGGCGGAAAATCCTTACACGCAATTGTTAAAATCGATGCGAAAAATTATGACGAATATCGTACGCGCGTCGATTACCTTTATCAAGTATGTGATAAAAACGGACTAAAAATTGACAAACAAAATCGCAATCCAAGTAGATTGTCAAGATTGCCTGGCGTTTTAAGAAATGGCAAAAAGCAATTTATTGTCGACCAAAACATCGGTAAAGAAAACTGGGAAGAATGGAAAGAGTGGATTGAAGGCGTCAATGATGATTTACCAGATCCTGAAAGTTTAGCCGATTACTTCGACAATCCGCCGAAATTAGCACCAGAATTAATCAAAGGTGTACTTCGCCAAGGACACAAGATGTTGATTGCTGGTCCGTCAAAAGCCGGTAAATCATTCGCACTGATTGAAATGACCATAGCAATTGCAGAAGGCAAAGAATGGCTAGGTTGGGAATGTACCCAAGGGAAAGTATTATATGTCAATTTAGAGTTAGATAAGCCAAGTGCTTACCGAAGATTTATCGACGTTTATAAGACATTAGGTATTCCACCGCAAAATGTTGGAAATATCGACATTTGGAACTTGCGTGGGAAATCTGTACCCATGGATAAGTTAGCGCCTAAATTAATCAGACGTGCAAGTAAAAAGAATTACATCGCTATTATCATTGACCCAATCTACAAGGTATTGACCGGAGACGAAAACAGCGCGGAGCAAATGGGAAAATTTACCAATCAATTTGACAAAGTAGCCAGTGAATTAGGATGTGCAGTCATCTACTGTCATCATCATTCAAAAGGTAGCCAAGGTGGTAAGAAGTCGATGGACAGAGCAAGCGGTAGCGGCGTATTCGCTCGTGACCCAGATGCATTGATTGATTTAATCGAGTTGGAATTGACTGAAGATATTTTCAAACAAATCGCCAACAAACGCGCTTGTAAGTTAATCGAGCAACATATCAAAAAACACAACTTAGATTACTATGACTCAATTGATGATGACGATTTTTACAGTCGAACCAAAATGGAACAGCACGCAGCCACGTGCATCCGAAAAGAACACAGAAGCAAGCTGACCGAAGAATTGCAAGAGATTGACAAGCAAGTCAGATTACAGACAGCGTGGCGAGTTGAAGGAACGCTTCGAGAGTTTCCAAAATTTAAAGCTAAAGACATGTGGTTTGAATATCCAGTACACAGAATAGATGATACCGGCATCTTACAAGATATTAAGTTAGATGATGCTAATCCTTTTACACAAGGTCGTAAGAAGTTAAATCAAAATAGGTCAGAAAAAGCGAATGCTGAATTTGAAGAAGCGTTTAATATGTGTGACATGGATGGAGATGGACAAGTAACTCTACAAGATATTATGGACTACACCGGAAAATCTAAACAATCAATTTATGGTCGTATCAAAAAAATGGAAAAATTTACTATTAACGATGGAGTAATAGAAAAGGTCAAAAAATAATTATTTTTTAAACAGTCAACAACAGTAAACCTTTACTTAGCTGTTTAACGTAAGTGACAGCTGTGGTTTACTATTGATTTACAGTTGTTAAAGCCTTGTCCGCCATAGTCTAAGTAGTCCCCGTAAACAACACAATTGAAAATTGTTGTTTACGGACTCACTTGACTATCGGCAAGTGTTATTGATTTGTGTTGTTGTCAACCAAAAAAATAAATGCCCTTTACTGGAGATTAAAATTAAAAATTAGAAAAATTGAAAGGTCGTGGAAATGTGATTGAATTTTTTATGCCAATGAAAATTCCGACAGTTACTCATCAGCAGAAAAAGGTAGCTGTCATAAATGACAAGCCAGTATTTTACGAAGACGATAGATTAAAAGACGCACGCGAAAAATTTATGAGTTACTTATCTCATTTTATTCCAGACGAAAAAATCGAAAATACGCCGATTCGATTGACCACGAAATGGCTATTTGAATCTGGAAATTTAGTTAAGCATCATGACGGTGAATATAAAATTACCAAACCTGATACAGATAATTTAGTTAAATTGCTAAAAGATTGCATGACAGACTTAGGTTACTGGAAAGACGATGCTTTAGTAGCTAGTGAAATTATCGAAAAATTTTGGGCAAAGACACCAGGTATATATGTCAAAGTCGAGGTGTTGGACAATGGATTTTTGGGTTAGCTTTTTTAAAGACTTACTAAGATGGATGCAGCAATCCAACCAACAAACAGCTAATTTCCCGATTACCACAGACGAATATTGGTCGTGGGCATTGGATAGTTTAGGAAAATTAGAATTAAAATACCAACGACATCCGTTAGTGGTCAAAATTTTAACAGCCATTTTAGAATACCAAGATGAAAATTTTAGAAAGGGAAGTGATCAGCATGGTAAATAAAAAATGCACATTATGCAACGGAACAGGTCGTATTGTCACAGAACGACATAGCGAAAATTTGATTACCGTACGTCAATGTCCAAGATGCAATAAGCAAGGAACGGTAGTCAATGTTGGAAAGATTAATCAGGAATGGATGCGGAAAAGATAGCTAATTTGGAGGTTACGAAAAATGGAAGAATTAATCAATAAAGTAGTGCTATGGAGCAAGGATAGAAATCTGCATACAGCGGACCCAAACAAGCAACGATTGAAATTGTGGGAAGAATTTGGAGAACTAAATGCAGCGATTGCTAGAGATAATCGTGATGATGTAGTCGATGCTATCGGTGATATGTTAGTTGTGATGATTATCTATTGTCAACAGAAGAAATATTATTCGATTTATCGATTGTTTGAATTCGATATCGAAAACTATGAATTTTTAAGAAAATTAGAAACAGAAGCATTAATTGATTCTACAGCATATGAGATTTTACATCTTAGAAATTTTATTCAAAGTATAAAAGATATCGTCACTCGATTATCTATAATTGCTGAACGATATGATGCAGAATTAGATTGGTGTCTTGAATCAGCCTATGACGAAATAAAAGACAGACGTGGGAAGATGGTTAATGGTGTATTCGTGAAGGAGTCTGATTTGAATGGCTAAATCACAAAACAGATGGAATAAAGTTTATCAGAAACAGAGAAACAATCAACTCATGCGTGCGTGGAATAAAACGAAGAAGGAAGTGGCTTCAAGTGGACAACGATATCATCAAAATATTTTGGGAAAACGTTGATTGGCATAGACGAAACAAAGGTTTAAATTGGACAGATTTATCGTTTGGCCAAAGAATCTCTAAGTATAAAAATGGGACACAAGATATTAAATTATCAACAGTCCAACGCATTGCTGATAAATTAGATATTGATGATTATACGATTTTGTTTGAAAGGGTGGATGAATGATGAAGATGATTGAAGTGCTACAAAAAGTAGCAAATGGCGAAATCAAAGACCAAACGACATTAAAAATATACGACACTCATGTGTTTCATACGTATACCTTTGAGGGAAAGTATAACTCATTTTATAGTAATACTAAATACCGCAGAGAATTAGGTGGTTATTTTAAAATTAGTGGTGATTTTTTGAATTATGAAGTCGAGCTGATACCACCAAAACCTAAGAAATACTATTTGAGATTATATGAAGATGATAGTTTTAGTTATATTAATAAGAATAAAATTGGATGTACTGATTACAAAACGAAGTTCACGCAAGAAGAAATCGACGGAAGTATGTTGCTAAAATTTATCGAAAGACACGGTATTAAGGAAGAGGTGAGCGATTAATGAAGATGATTGATGTTTATATGAAGATGACGAATTTAGAGATAAAAATAGGAACAAAATTGATTATTGGTGATTATACGTTTAGTTATGTAAAACGCTGGTTGTCAGAGACATCTGTATCATACCGTTTTGAAGATATGAAAGAAAAGACGTTGGAAGATTATTACGGTATTGACCTCGATTTTTTAAACAAAGAAGTTGAATTGATACAACATATGAAAAAGAAGTATCTGATTAAAATAAATATCAAAGGTTTGATTCGAGAACTAACCGTTGTCAATTATCAGCGATTAATCGGTGAAATCGTATTAGCTTCTCCCGGTGATACAAATTTTGTGCAGACGAGTTTTACAAAATCGGAGATGCAATCTATAGAGCCTATTCGTGAATTTTTAGCCGATATGAAAGGAAAGTATGAATTGATTGAGGTGGAAGATGATGAGATTGATTAAGTTGACAGAAGAGAGACAAATACGAACACGGAATACCGAAACACAAGAAACGAACACACATACCGTTTTCAAAGAGATATATTTCAACGCAGACAAAATCGAGAATTTCACTCAATCAGACGGTATAACTTATTTGTGGATGCGTAGTGCTGTATACGAAGTGGTGGAAACACCAGAAGAAATCATTGAATTAATGGAAAATGCAAAGGAGATTTAATATGAACACATTAACAATCATTTTAATTGCATTGACTGCTACGTTACTAATCGCTAATATCGTGATGTTTACGATAGAGCGAACGACAACGAAAAACGAATTAAACTTTGTTAAATCTAAAACGGATATCATTCTTTTAGCAAGTAAGGATGAAGATGAAATAATCGAAGGAGAGAATATGATGTCTAATAAATATAATATATTATATTCAACGGCCAATTTTTTAAAAACAGAACACGATTCTATCTACATCAAAGCATACCTAGTAGAGAGAAAATAGTGTGGACAACTCCTTCACCATATTATCCTAACACAAAGGAGCATACAGTTTTGGACAAAGCATTATCAGTTTACTTAGAAAATAAATTTAAATTATATCCAAAGTATCCTAGCATGATTGCTAGGCGTAGATTAGAACTGGAATACAAAGATGAAGTAGATGAGTCATTGTTAACTAGTAAATCCAATTATGGCAATCACGAAGAAGAAAAACGTATTAAGATTTTAGATGACTTGAAGATTAATAATTATTATCGACTTTATAAAGGCGTTGAAAAAACTTTGGATGAATTAAATCCAGAAAAACGAATGTTAATCGAAGATAGATATTGGGGCGAGCATTCCTGGAAGAATTGGAAAGAATATGCTGAGTCAATTAATTACTCAGTAAGAAGTGCGTATCGATTACGAGATGAAGTCTTAGCAATCTTCGCAGAAAAAATCGGTGAGTTTTAAAAGTTGGCACAAAAACATATAGAATTGACACGATTTTTAATTTATTATGATAGCATAAGGTTTTAAGGGAAAGGATAGTGTATATCCTTGGTAATCCTCCTTATGGTTCCCATTCCATATACCTCAATACCTAGGCATCCACAGAACGTGGGTGTCTTTTATTTTGCAGAAAGGACTGATGAAAATGTTGCTGTTAAAATTAATCGGTTATGCATTTGGAATATTAATCCTGGTAGCTATCGTATGTATGATAGCAGCTATCATCATGGCTGCTTTTGATGAGAGTAAGCACGACTGAGTTAAAGACCAAAGAAGGTCGGCGAAAGTTTTACAACTCTGTTGAGTGGCGAGCGTTGCGTGACGAGCGTAAGATGTTAGACCATTATGAGTGTCAGTGGTGCGCAAACGAAGGATATGTCAATGTGGGTAAGGATCCAGAACGAGGAGTGTTGGAGGTAGACCATATCCTAGAGGTGTCGGAACGTCCAGACCTTGCTTACGACTTGGATAACACTCGGACGCTATGCAAGTATCATCATAACCAACGACATCATAGGTTTCAGTTTAGGTCAAATAACAAAAATAATAAAATTACATTTAGAAAATCAGAATGGTGGGGAAAATAGTACCCCCCATGCAAAAGAATTTGATAAAATAACAAACTCAGGAACCGGTGGGAGGGGTCAACTGTCAGGAAATGTGCCTTAATATGCGCGTAACCCCACCATGCCAAGGATAGAAAGGAGTGAGGCGGAAATGAACGACCTAGAAAAATTTGAAAAAGAAGTCAAAAAAGAGAAAAATCGGCTGACTAAATTGTTCAAAGGACACGTTCCGGATAATCAGATGAAGTTGATTGAAGGTCTGATTATTCAAGCGAGTCGATTAAGGATTTTGATGAATGATGCATGGATAGATATTTGCGAAAATGGTCGATACGAATATTTTTCGCAATCTGAAAAAACAGAACCGTATGAACGTGAACGACCGATTGTTAAACAATTTGCCACTTATGATAAGTCGTATCAAGCAATCATCAAACAGTTGGCTAGTTACTTACCGCCAGAAGTCGAAGATAAATTAAAAGAATCTTCTCCAGTAGGAAGTGACCTATTATGATCAGTCATCCATTAATTGATGAATATATTGAATTGTGGCAGAGTGGAAAAATTACTTTAAACAAAGAACGGATTATGTTGATTGAATATTTACAGAAATACATTCTGACTCGTGATGATGTGTATTTTGATAATGACTTAATTAAAAAGTATGTTCGTTTTGCTGAAAAGAATTTTTTTCCACTGGCAAAGTATCAAAAATTCATTACGCCATTTATGTTTCTATTCCAAAAATCGGATGGCGAAGCGTTTTTTGATGAGTTTTTCATCACGCTTGCTCGTGGAGGTGGGAAGAACGGATTTATGTCTACTAGAGATATGTTTTTCATTTCACCGCTTTATCCAGTGCGCGGCTATAACGTGACAATTACCGCCAATTCAGAAGACCAGGCAAAAGTCAGTTTTAAAGAAGTCTACGATGTGGCTATCACGAAGTCTTTAGAAAATCACTTTTATTTGACTAAGACCTTGATTTTAGGAAAAGCCAATACAAGTGAGTTTAAGTATCGGACCAACAATCCGAAGACGATGGACTCGGCTCGTGATGGATGTTTAGAATTTGACGAAATACACGGTTTTGAAAATCAAGATGCAGTAGATATCCAAATGTCAGGACTTGGAAAAATCGCTCATTCCAGAACATTCTACAATGGTACGAACGGATATGTACGTGATGGATTTTATGACAAACTGACTGAACGCTCAATGAATTTATTAAAAGGCGAATCAAAAGACGATATCCATTTATTCCCGTTTATTTGTAAGCTAGACCATCCGGATGAAGTAGAAGACTCTAGTAATTGGGCAAAAGCAAATCCGATGTTTGATGAAGATACACCTTATGCTAAACGACTATTTAACAAGGTCATGAAAGCATGGAAATCTTTGGACGCAGAGCCTAGTAGACGAAAAGAATTTATGACTAAGCGGATGAACATGACAACCGCTGATGCAGAAAAAGATGTCACTAGCCGTCAGAAATTATTAGCTACTCAAAAGAATATTCCTTTTGATTTTCGTGGCTCGTCTTGTGTCGTGGGTATTGACTTTGCAAGTATCAAAGACTTTGCAAGTGTGGGTATGCTATTTAAATATGGCGATGAATACGTGTGGAAGCAACATTCATTCGCTCGAAAACAAGCGATTAAAGAATTTGCGATGAAACCTCCATTTGATGAGTGGGAGGAAAAAGGAATTATCACCCTAGTAGATGGACCGTCCATTGACCCACATTTAATCGTGGATAAAATCAACGAATGGCGAAATCAAGGCTACGTAATTGATATCGTGGTCGGCGATAGTTTCCGAATGGATTTAATCAAACCATTACTTGAAGAAAATGGCTATGAGTATGAATTTTTAAGAAATCCTGGTGGCGTACAATCAAAAGTTGCGCCGATTATTGAAGATGGATTTGAAAATGAACGTTTTATTTTTGGCGATGACCCATCCATGCTTTGGTATGTTGATAATACATACACGAAGCAAGATGGCAATGGAAATATACGCTATTTGAAGAAAGAACCAGTACGACGTAAGACAGACGGTTTCCACGCTTTCATTGCAGCACTTTATAAACGTGAGATATTAGTGGAAGACTCGATGGCGGACTTGCTTGGTATGGTTAATAGTTTGGAATTTTAATCGAAAGGAGGTGGGAATGTGGGAATTTTTGATTGGCTGTTTGGCAATCGAGAAGCGCAGATAGCTAACTCAATTGAAGAAATCCTTGCTTTTGAAGAACAAGTAAATGCATTGCATATGAAACAACTTGCTTTAGATGTTAATGCTGAATTTTTAGCGCGCGCGTTTAGCCAGTCGACTTTTAAGATACGCACGAATAATCGGTCCGACCCAACGAATTATCAAAAGAGTATCGAGTATCTTTTAAATACGCGACCGAATTTAGACCAAGCGTCACCAGAGTTTTGGCATAGCGTCATTTACCGATTGATTACCAAAAATGAAGTCTTAATCATTAAGACAGATGATGACCAGTTACTGATAGCTGATTCGTGGTATCGCAAAGAATACGCCGTATACACTGATACATTTTCGAATGTGGTTGTTAAAGATTACGAGTATAAGCGGACTTTTAGTGCTGATGAAGTCATTTATTTAAAATACGCAAATACAAGTTTAAGCCACTACATTAACGGAATGTATAAGGATTTTAACGACTTATACAATCGAATGTATGAAGCAGCTAAACGTAACAGTCAGATACGTGGGATTTTAAAAACAGTCGGCGGTAATCTGTATCAGGATGAAGAAACTTTAGACTTACTGCAAACATACATCAACAAGTTGTTTAAATCGTTTAGCACGAACGCTGTGTCGGTGGTAAACGTACCTAATAAGCTAGAGTATAGCGAGATGACCAATAAAGTCGGTAACAGCACGCAGTCGGTTGAAGAATTAAAAGCATGGAAACGGCAGTACATTGACGATGTGTCTGATTTGCTTGGTATACCGACTAAATTGTTACATGGCGATATTGGCGAGTTGGAACAAGCGCAAGAAATCTTTAATGCATATTGTTTAGGACCGCTTGTCAAGAAAGTTGAAGGCGAGTTGAATGCGAAATTTTTAACTGAATCAGAAATCAAAAGTGGAATAGCAATTAATGTAATTGGCATTAATCGCCGAGATTTATTTGATTTAGCAGAAGCAATCGATAAGTTAATTGCTAGCGGTGCATTTAACCGAAATGAAATCAGAAAAGAGCTAGACTATGACGCAATCGAAAATGGTGATGAATATTACATTACCAAGAATTACGAAAAGGAGGTGAGAGCAGATGAAAATCAAACTTAATGGAACAGTTATCGATAGTGATGATGCATTTATCTATGAATGGTTGGGTATCCCGCATATCTCATCGGCGCAATTGAATAATCTACCAACTAATGGCGAAGATTTAGAAATTGAATTAAATTCCTACGGTGGTAGCGTATTTGCCGGAAGTGAGATTTATACGATTTTAAAATCTTATCCAGGTAATGTCATTATTACCGTTACTGGAATTGCTGCTAGTGCTGCATCGGTCATTGCTATGGCAGCAGATGTGGTTAAAATATCTCCAACCGCTCAATTGATGTTACACAACGCATGGACAACAGCCAGTGGTAATGCATCTGATTTTGAAAAAGAAGCAGAAGTCTTACGAGGCGTCAACGAATCTATTGCGAATGCTTATATGTTGAAAACTGGTAAATCTAAAGATGAGCTGCTAGCGATCATGGAAAAAGAAACGTGGTTTACCGCTGAAAAAGCCATTGAAATTGGATTAGCAGATGAAATGCTTTTCCAAGAAGAAATTCAGCCACAAGATATCGCAGCGAATATCGGTGGCGGATTACCGCATCAAGCAGTCGAAAAGATTGCGAATCTAATCAAACAGCCACTTAATATCGATTATGACAAGTTAGCCGATAAGGTGGCAGAAAAATTAAAAAATACTGAAAAATACGAATCGAAATCCAAAGCGAAACCTAAACAACAATCGCTAGGGTTTGACCGATTCGTTTTTTAATACTCAAAAATTGGAGGAATGAAGAATGACAATTCGATTATCAGAAAAATTCGTTGACATCCGCGACCAATTTATTGCAGCTATCAAAGGTGGCGCAGATGTTGAAACACAAGGAAAGTTATATGCAGATATGCTAGATGTTTTACGTGAAGATGTAGTTGCAGAAGCGCGTTTAGCAAGCGAAGCAGCAATTGCAGTTAATCCATTAGACGGACAATTATCTGCTCGCGAACGTAAATTCTTTAACGAAATCACGAAAGAAGTCGGCTACAAAGAAGAAAAATTATTACCACAAGAAACGATTGATCGTATCTTTGAAGATTTAGAAACAGCACATCCATTGTTAGCAGCTATCGGTGTAGTGAATAGTGGAATGCGTCGTAAAATCTTAAAATCAACAACTAGTGGTCAAGCGGTTTGGGGTAAAATTTACGGCGAAATCAAAGGCCAATTGGATGCAGCATTTAGCGAAGAAGAAAACATTGATTCTAAATTGACTGCCTTTGTGGTTATTCCTAAAGATTTACAAGAATTAGGCGTTGGTTGGATTGAACGTTTTGTACGTACACAAATCGACGAAGTGTTCGCAGTTGCTTTAGAAGCAGCATTCTTAAGTGGTGACGGCAAGGACAAACCAATCGGATTAACTCGCCAAGTACAAAAAGGTGTATCTGTTTCAGGTGGCGTGTATCCAGAAAAAGACTCTAGCGGTACATTAACGTTTGCCGATGCTAAAACGACTGTTAAAGAATTGACTAAAGTATTTAAATTACACAGCGTTAAAGAAGATGGCAAGACAGCAGTAGCCACAGCCGGTAAGTTAGTAATGGTGGTAAATCCACAAGATGCATGGGAAGTGCGCGCACAATACACAACTTTAAATGCAATGGGCGTTTATGTTACAGCAATGCCATTTAACTTAGAAATTATCGAATCTGTAGCACAAACAGCTAGTAAAGTAACTACATTCGTCAAAGGTCGTTACTACGCTACTGTTGGTGGCGGTATTACAATTCGCAAGTATCAAGAAACTTTAGCAATGGAAGATATGGACCTATATACTGCTAAGACATTTGCTTACGGTAAAGCAGACGATAATACTGCTGCTGCTGTGTGGGCTTTGGCTATTCCGGGGGAGTAACAGCCCCCGCTCCACCTAGCTCGGTCGAAGTAACTACTACTGATACCACGGCTAAGGTGGAAGTTAATTGATGGGGGTATCGGACTATGGATAGCCTTTTAAAATTATTTAAACAGCGTATGCGCATTGGCTATGATACGGATGACGAAAATTTAAAAGCTATCTTGGAATCGTCCGTATCTGCCATTGAAAAATTAACAGGTAGTGATGATATTTACGATCCAACTATCAGAGAGCTAGTTATCGAACGCAGTCGCTACGCTTACAATGATAGCTTAGAATTTTTTTACGATAATTTTATCAACGACTTAGGAACAGCAAGTATAGCTAACTTAAAGGTGGTGACTGATGATGAAGCCAACGTTTGAGTGGAAAAAGCCGTTAAATAATGGACGATTGAGAACGCCAGTCCATTTTTTAAGTAATAGCTATGACGGTCCAGAACCAAGTGAAGATGAATTATCAGAAGTTTTTTCGACATATTGTGAAATCTACAATTCATCGATGAAAGATATTGAGATTTTGAATAATGTCAATGCAAAATTCGGAATGACCATTGTGATACGAAATCAATCGACAGCGTTTATTCCGACGCGAGATTTACAAGTTAAAGTGGATGATTACCGCTATCAAAATCAAACATTTAACATCTATGATATTCGTCCAACCGATGAAAGCTACACGATTGTGTTAGGAGTGATTGGTGATGATTGATGGCTAACGATTACAAAATATATGGAGTTGAAGGTGTACTAAGAAATTTAGAAAATAAGTTAGGTTCCAGAGTGATAGCTACTGTCAGTAACAAAGCATTAAAAAAAGCTGGACAATATGGTGCTGATAAACTTCAAAATGATATTTCGCACTTTAAAAGAACAGGTGCTACTGTAGATGAAGTCGTTTTGTCGCGCGTTAGAAATCGATATGGTGAGAGATTAATAGATATAGGATGGGAAGGACCGATGGAAAGATGGCGATTAGTCCATTTAAATGAATTTGGATATAACGCTCACGGAACGTTTAACAGAATTACTCCAGCAGGCTATGGAGCTGTTCAGGAATCCATGAATGATATGCAAAATGAAGTTAAAGAAATAATGATGGACGTAATTAAAAAGGAGTTAGGACTATGAATGATATGTTAATGGAGATTTACAATAAGTTAGCTACATCTACAATCATTGACAACAAACGGATTAAATTTTATGAAACTCCAGAAAACATGGATTTAAATTCTGCTCCTTTTATCGTTATCTCGCCATTGGCGCCACCAGAGCCTAGCTATTACGGTTCCGATGATGAATTAGCGATGGAAATGACTTATCAAGTCAATGTGGAAGCTACCAAGCGTATGAAAGCAAAAGAAGTACAGTTAGAAGTCAAAAAGCTATTGAAACAACTGGGATTTAGCCAGTTAACAGGCGGTTTAGACACGTATTTTAAAGAAACAAAAAGATACGTGGACGCCAGACGGTACATCTATGTATCAGATATTTATGAAACAAATTATTAATTAAAGGAGAGATACAATTATGGCATTTGTAGGATTTAAAAAAGCGACAATAGCAGTTTTAAATGGCGAATTAAAAGTAGTGTCTACTAAGAAATATGTCGTTGAAGGGAAGCAAGGCAAAGGTGCTACATCTAGCTTTGAATTAAGCGGATTGTCAAGTGAAGCAGTCAAAGTATACGGTTCAGATGTGGCTTACTATGTCGTGCAAGATGGTGTAGGCGACCCTAATATGAAATTAAATCTTTTGGATTTACCATTTGATATCGAAAATGAAATTTTAGGGACATTGAAGAAATCAGAAGGCTTATTTTTATACGGTGAAGCAACGAAAGCACCTAACGTGGCGATTATGTTAGAATCCAAAGCGTTGAATGGCGAACGTGTAGCAGTAGGTATCTTTAATGGTAAATTCTCGAAAGATTCAATGTCTGGGCAAACTAAGGAAAAAAGTACACCTACTCCAGAACCAGATGAATATACAGTGGCTATTTCAGCTAAGACAATTGATGATAAAGCACAGTATGTGGCTAAGGCAATCGGCGATACCGCAGTTGCTGAATTAGAAAAATTATTATTTGTTGACGCTGCTTAGGATGTGACTTAACATGATTTATCGAATTTATAAAAAAGATGAATTAGTCGCAGAAGGAGAAAGTCCTTTAATAATTAAAGGATTGAAACCAGGTCAAACGATTAGAAAAGGGACTTATCAGATTTGCACGTTGCAGAACGGATTAGAATCCGAACGTGTGGATTTGGTAGGTTTTAAAACGAAGAAAAAGGCTAGTGAGTAATTGCTAGCCTTTTATTTTTAAAGGAGCAAAAAAACAATGGCTATTAAATTAAAGTTACGAAATAAAAAAGGCGAATTTAAAACGTATTATCAGGAATTCGTGCCATATCGTAAACGTTTAGATTATCTGAAAGAAGAAGCTGAAATTACAGATGAGTACGAAAAATTTGTCCAACAGTTGCCGGTAGATAACAATGGCAAGCCGATTATTCCGTCCGCTGAATATACTGCCTATGAATTAAAATTAGCCAATTTTCGTGCAGAATTTGTGGCGAATTTATTTGATGATAAGGCGGTCACAAAAGATGCGATTTTAGATGGAATGGAACCGTCAGACGCTACTGACGAAATTATGAATATTATCATGTATGATGTGCTAGGTTATAAAAAAGAAGACGAGGATGAAGAAGCCCCAAAATAAGTGGAAGTGACCTACACGAAAGCTATTTGAAGTTAACTCGAGAAATTTTAAAAGCATTCCCGAGTTGGTCACTTGAAGATTTATTAAACACGGATGTGAAGTATTTAGATGATATTATTTTTGCATCTGAAAAATCAAAACAACCACAAGTTATGGATATGGAACAGTGGATTTTAGAAACAGGAGGTGTTAACGTTTAATGGCAAATATGGGTACACCTTTAGGACAGATGATTGTCGAGTTAGGGCTTGATTCATCGAAATTCGGCAAAGGGCTTCAAAGCGCAAAAAATGAAGTCAGGATGTGGGAACAAGCTACACGAGCGAGCATGAATTCGGCTGTTGCTAGTGGCAATCGATTAGATGGACTGAAATCAAAATATGACGGTCTGACTAACGCGATGAAAGCTCAACAAAAAGTCGTGGACCAATTAAAAGATGATTATGCTAAGTCTTTTGACAAAAAAGGAGAAGCGACTAAACGTACAGAACGATTAGCCGGACAGTTGGCACAAGCTGAATCGAAATTGCAAGGCTATCGTGGTCAAATTAACGAAACAGCTAAAGCAATCGCGCGTATGCAAGTCGAAACACAAGGATTTACCGGCTGGATGAATAAGACCGGTGATAGTCTGATTAAAAATGGCGAACGCTTAAAAACGTTTGGTAATGGCTTATCTAGCATCGGAACGACCTTAACTACATCTGTTACCGCTCCTATTATGGCTGGGACGATTGCAGTGACTAAAGCAGCAATTGATTGGGAATCGGCGTTTACCGGCGTTAAGAAAACAGTCAACGAAATGGTTGACGCAAACGGAAATGTAACTTATTCCTATGCTAAATTGGAAGGTCGATTGAAAAAGTTAGCCACAGAGTTACCGGCTACACATCAAGAAATTGCACAGGTTGCAGAAAATGCCGGTCAATTGGGTATTTCGACTGATCACATCGTTGAATTTACTAAGACAATGATTGATATGGGCGAGTCGACTAACTTATCAGCAGATGAAGCAAGTACAGCGTTGGCGCGATTAGCCAATATTACTGGTATGTCTCAAGATAAATTTAGTAATCTAGGATCATCAATCGTGTGGCTTGGAAATAATTTTGCCACCACAGAACAAGAGATTACCGAAATGTCCTTACGTTTAGCAGGTGCTGGAAAACAAATCGGACTATCTCAAGGCTCGATTACTGGTATTGCTGCCGCTTTAAGTAGCGTAGGTATCGAAGCAGAAGCCGGTGGGTCTGCATTTTCTAAATTGATGGTGTCTATGAATTTGGCAGTTGAAAAAGGCGCAAATGCTATTCAGCCATTACAAGATTTAGCAGATAGAGCCGGTGTGTCAATCGAAACGATGAATCGTGCTGTGAATGCTGGAGGAAAAGAATTAAAATCCATTGCTGCTAATGCCGGTATGACATCCAAAGAATTTAAAGAGATTTGGAAAAATTCCACAGACGCAGCTGGAAGTTTAAGCAGTTTTGCTCAAGTAGCCGGTATGTCGAGCGATAAATTTGCTGAATTGTTTAAATCTAAGCCAGAAGTTGCTTTGGAAAGGTTCGTCAAAGGTTTGGGAGAGTCCGAAAAACACGGTAAATCAGCTATACAAGTCTTGGATGAAATGGGTATTACCGAAGTACGTTTACGCGATACCTTGCTTCGTGCTGCCAATGCCGGTGACTTAATGACTAAAGCTATTGAAGGTGGGAATAAGGCCTTTAACGAAAATAACGCCTTAGCCAATGAAGCAAGCAAACGATATGAAACGACTGAATCTAAGTTGAAAATGCTACGGAATGAAGCAGTTAACTTAGGTATCGAATTAGGAGGTCCATTGGTAGATGCCTTACGTGACGGATTGCAAGCAGCGAAACCTTGGTTAAAAACATTATCCGACATGGCAGATAAATTCAGCAAGCTAGAGCCAGAGCAGCAACGAAGTATCTTGAAATGGATTGCGATGGGCGCAGCCGCTGGACCTACTTTTAAAATTTTAGGTGGCGGTATATCAACAGTCGGTGGATTATTTAAAGCGTTTGGAACGCTAGAAAAAGGATTAGTCAACTTAATCGCTAAAAAAGCGGAGTCTAAAGTTGCCATGACCGCTATATCTACAGCAATAGAAGGTGTAGGCACATCGGCTAGTGTTGCCAGTGGTGCTGGTGGTCTAGCTGGATTTGCTAGTGTATTGACTGGTCCAGTTGGTTTAGCAATTGGTGGTACAGTCGGAGCATTAGCTTTAGGATATGGAGCATGGAAAACTTGGGGCGAAGAAGCGTGGAACAGCGCACAGCGTACAAAACGTTGGGGAAGTGATGTTGGCCAAGCAACTGATGAAGCATTAACCAAAGTATCAAACAGCGCACAAACAGCAGGCGGTCAGTTTACATTACTAGAACAAGGAATATCAAGCAATACAGATGAAGCTGTTGCTAACTTCGCAAAAATGGGTAATGCGATTGAAACGGAAATGACAAATCGGATTAACAGGTTAAGAGATGTCGTCAAAGGTTTGCCAGATGATATTAAAGGTGCGGCCGAAGAACTTATATCTGACGAAATTAAAAGACAAGAAGAAAATTTGCAAATCGTCAAACAAAACAATGAAGAAATTGCGCAAATCAGAAAACAAGCATCAGATAATAATAGGCAATTATCTTATTTTGAAGCTTCCGAAATCAAACAGTTAGCTAATAGCAGTGCTAGAGCATACGCGGAATCGTTGGGTAAATCCGAAAAAGAAACGAAGCAGATTTTAGCCGCCATGACTGGTAACGTTAAACAAGCTAGTGAAGAACAAGCGCAATCATGGTTAACTACATTAGCTAAACAAAGACAAGCTTCTAAAGAAAATTACGCTCAAATGCGCAAAGATTTAGAAGATAGGTTAAGAAATGATAAAATCGATTTAAACAGCAAAATAGCTAAAGAATTGTTTGATTTGCTTGAAGAAAGCGCGAAAACATCAACGAATACAATCGAACAGCAAATGGCTGAAATACTAGGTAAATATCCAGAATTGGCTAATCAAATCTTTTTAGCCAATGGCCAAATTATTAACGCGAATGACGCTGCTGGTCAAGCGATGATTGCGCAAAACAAGCGCATGATGGAATCGTTTAAAGATTTAACCACGACTGCTGCACAATCAGCTGAGAAGAACGCAAAAGCAATCGAATTGCAGGCTGATAGAACGAATGAGTATGGCAAGTTTTGGAATAGCTTAGTGTTCGATACTAAAACAGGAGAAATCAAAACGAACGTACAAGAAGCAATCAATGAAGCGGCACAATCAGAGAAAGGTTGGAATCAGTTAATTTTTGCAAGTAAAACAGCGAAATTATCATCTAATGCCAAGTTAATGATTGCAGAAGCGGCGATTGCGAATGGTAAATGGGAATCTATGACATTTACCGAACAACAAGCATTAATCAAGAGCAATGCAACTAAAACAATTACTCAAGCGTTACAAGTCAAAGGCGATTGGGATAATCTAACCTTTGAACAGAAGAAAGCTGTACTATATTCAAACACGCCAGAAGTCATGGCAGAAACATTAATGAATTTAGGACTGTGGGACCAATACGCGCCACAGATTAAAGAATTAAAAGCGAATAACTACGACTTTTTAAATGTAGTTAATCAATCGGAAGAAAAAGTAAAATCTTGGGGAACGTTGCCAGTTGAAGTCAAAGAATTACTGGCTAAAAACGAAAATCTCAAGATGACCATTTACGAATCCGAAGAATACTTTAATCGTTGGAATGCGTTACCTAGTGACGAAAAGTTAATGTTAGCAAACAACCAAGACGCATTATTTAAAATACTATCATCAGAACAACGCATGAATGAATGGAATGCGTTACCGATTAATGTTAAACAAATGTATGCTAATAACCAAGATTTGCTAAATAAAGCATTGCAAGGCGAGCAATCGTTAAATAGCTATGCATCTAATAATCCGCCACAAAAGCAATTGACTGGTAACTCGAACAGTGTAGTTAGCGAAGCCAATCGTGGTAGTGATGCATTAAATAGATTTAAAGGAATTACACCTGGGTCTAAGACAATGACTGGTATTGATAACGCATCCGGACCAGCTAAAGAAGCAACAAAAAACGTCAAAAATTTTGGCGGTAACGAAACCATTACTAAACGATTTAATATCGTAGCTAGCATTTCAGGAATGGCTAGGTCAGCCTTATCTAAATTGGGCATTCATTTTGCTAAAGGTACAAATTACCACTTAGGTGGACCGGCAATTGTTAATGACCAACCGGGACCGACTTATAAAGAGTTAATCATTCCGAAGGGTGGAACACCGTTTATTCCAGAAGGACGCAATGTGGTTCTGCCTAATTTACCACGAGGATCTAAAGTCTTAACTGCAAGTCAAACAAAAAGACTATTCCCACATTACGCAGAAGGCGTAGGTATTCCGAAGAATGCACGGGTATTTAATCTGTTAAATGACAATTCAACTACTGAAAGAAATGTGGTAGATTTTAGTAATTTGGCTAAATTACTCGACGATAATCGTAGCCAGAATGAACAGATTATTAAGTTGCTCAATTTGTTAGCTAGCAAGCAATGGTCTATCTCGGCGCAAGACATCGCCAATAAGTCTTATCAATTTGTAGACGATTTGCAAAATCGAGATAAATTACGAGCGGATTTAGTAAACGGGAGGTGATTAGATAGATGATAGTAAAATTTAATGGTGTTGATTTAACATCTAGAATTACAGTATTAAACGAATATAGTCCATTCATCGGTGCAGATTATGAACCTATTGTTAGTGATGATTTAACTTTCTTTTATTTAGATCGTAAATCAAAAATCATTAACTTACCGTTTATCACTGACGGAAATCCACGACTGGTCCATGATTGGCTACAAGAAATTTTGAACGTTAAAGAACCTAAGAAATTAGAATTTGGAGATAATCGCTATTTTGACGCGGTGCCAACAGGACGAATCGAGATGAAACGCGGCAATCACAAAGCTACAGGAAGTATTTCGTTTTTAGTCATTGACGGCGTATCCAAATCCAAAACAATCACTCCATTTACATTTATCAAACAGACTGATGGCAGTTGGAAAACGAAAATCGTCAACAATGGTAGCGACTGGGCTTACGTCAATTACAATATTGACATCGCACGAGAGACTGGCTATATCGGTTTAGTCAGCGAACATGGTATCTTACAATTCGGTAAAGTTGATGAAGCCGATATGGAGCAAGCAAAGAAAAACGTCCGACTAGTAACTACTGGCGGAACGTTCCCTGGTTGGGTAGACGGTCAATACTTCCACGAAAATCCGGCTAAAGAAGATGTGACGACTATGAGCGTGTGGGATGCATTCGGTGGATGGTTAGGGACATTACCGCCAACCTTTACTGACAGTAGTCCGAAAGGCTATTTCGGTGCGATTAAAGAAATAGTGTTGCCTGAAACAGCTACAGATTGGTATTTATGGGCGCGTGCGTGGTTCGAAACAGGAAAGATGGGACAAACAGGTGCGTGGGCTTTAACGGTCATCGATGAAAATAATCAATTAATTGCCGGTATGGTCTTGGA
>CAMMST010000021.1:0-33293 GCA_946499615.1 Enterococcus cecorum
TTAACCGTTGCTTATATGAATCAAGAAAGCCTTGCACTTACATTAAAAACAGGTTTCATGACGTATTATTCCCGTAGTCGTCAAGAACTTTGGAAAAAAGGCGAAACTAGTGGTAATTACCAACATCTGGTAAATTTAAAGGCAGATTGTGATCGTGATAGCCTCGTTGCGATTGTCAGTAAAGATGGTCCTGCTTGTCATTTAAATACCGACAGTTGTTTTAACGATTATCTCTATTGTAAAGATGAAGCAGTGGAATTTAGTTTGGATGAATTAGCCAAATTAATTGCCACACGCCAAACAGAACCGAAAGAAGGGAGCTATACTTCCTATTTATTCGAAAAAGGCTTAGAGAAAATTTTGAAAAAAGTGGGCGAGGAGAGTACAGAAGTCATCATTGGGGCGATGAAAGAAGACAAAGCTGAAACTACTTTTGAATTAGCCGATTTAACTTATCATTTATTAGTTTTAATGATTAATCAAAAAATTTCCCTTCAAGATGTCCAAAAAGAATTAGCCAAACGTCATATTGTCGATCATAAGGTGAAGCAAGAAACCATGCAGTAAATTTTCAAAAACTATTGACAAACTAAAAGAAAAACGAGTAAACTGTAGATAAATTTAATACATGCGTTGAACAATTAAAGAATAAAAATCACTATGATAGCGAGTCTGGGAAGGTGCAAGCCAGATATATATTTTTATTTGCGGCGATTGGGAGCATAAATTTATTCAAATGAAGCTGCCGAATTTATTCGGAAGTAGGGTGGAACCGCGAAATAAGATTTTTCGTCCCTATAGTTACCAAAAACAAAGGTGACTATGGGGACTTTTTGCATCAAGGATGTGAGCCGGGTCGTTTAGCTCCAAGCAGCTAAGGTTGTCCGGAATGTCAGGAAAATCCATTATGTTTTAAGATTTTCCTAGACAGGCCGGCTTAGAAGCACAGGAGCTACCCGCCGAACACAGATTACCAAGGATGTGAGCCGGGTCGATCAGCTACGAGCAAAAGGTTATCAATCTAACATCCAAAATTATCAAAAACCCATAGTCTACTAAATGTAAAGAAAAGGAGCATTTGCATGTCAAAATTAACTGTACAAGAAATGATTTTAACCTTGCAAAAATTCTGGTCAGACAATGGCTGTATGTTAATGCAAGCCTATGACACAGAAAAAGGAGCAGGAACCATGAGCCCTTATACCTTTTTAAGAGCAATCGGGCCAGAACCATGGAATGCGGCATATGTTGAACCATCTCGTCGTCCTGCTGATGGTCGATATGGGGAAAACCCTAACCGTTTATACCAACATCATCAATTCCAAGTTGTTATGAAACCATCTCCTGAAAATATTCAAGAACTATATCTTGAAAGTTTGAAACTATTAGGAATTGATCCATTAGCGCATGATATCCGTTTTGTGGAAGATAACTGGGAAAACCCTTCAATGGGCTGTGCAGGTCTTGGTTGGGAAGTTTGGTTAGACGGTATGGAAATTACGCAATTTACATATTTCCAACAAGTAGGGGGACTCGCTTGTCATCCGGTAACTGCTGAAATTACTTATGGTTTGGAACGTCTTGCTTCATACATTCAAGAAGTTGAAAGTGTTTATGATTTAGAGTGGACCAATGGCGTAAAATATGGCGAAATTTTCCGTCATCCTGAATATGAACATTCTAAATACTCATTTGAATTAAGTGACCAAGAATTATTACTTTCTAACTTTAATCATTTTGAAGCTGAAGCCAAACGTTGTATTGAAGAAAACTTAGTACATCCAGCTTATGATTATATTTTAAAATGTTCACATAATTTCAACCTACTAGATGCCCGTGGTGCGGTATCGGTAACTGAACGTGCAGGCTATTTAGCACGTATTCGTAATATGGCTAGAGAAGTAGCGAAACGTTTTGTGGAAGAACGTAAAAAATTAGGTTTCCCATTATTATCACGTGAAGAAGCCCAAAAATATTTAGATGAGGAGTAAGAGAATGGCTAAGAATTTTTTATTAGAAATTGGTTTAGAAGAAATGCCGGCACATGTAGTTTTGCCAAGTATGAATCAATTAAAAGAAAAGTGTGAAAAGTTTTTAAATGAACAACATCTAGAATTTCAAACAATTAAAGCCTATTCTACCCCTCGACGTTTGGCTTTAGTTGTAGAAGGACTAGCAGAAAAACAAGCCGATATTCATGAAGAAGTAAAAGGACCTGCGAAAAAAATTGCTTTAGACAATGAAGGAAACTGGAGCAAAGCAGCGCAAGGTTTTGTTCGTGGACAAGGCTTAACAACGGACGATATTACCTTTAAAGAATTAAAAGGTGTAGAGTATGTCTATGTCGAAAAACATATTGCAGGGAAACCAACCACTGAAGTATTAAAAGAATTACCACAAGTGATTCAAAGTTTGACTTTCCCAGTTACGATGCATTGGAATAAATATGATTTTGAATATATTCGTCCAATTCATTGGTTAGTAGCTTTATTTGGTGAAGAAGTGGTTGATTTCAGTATTTTAGATGTGCATACTGGTCGTAAAAGCCGCGGTCATCGTTTCTTAGGCCATGAAACGACCTTTAATCATGCGGATGAATATCTAGAAAAATTAGCTGCTGAATTTGTGATTGCCGATCAAGTGAAACGTCAAGCGATGATTGAAGAACAAATCGAACAAATCGCTCAAGAAAATAATTACCGAGTGAATCTTGATCCTGAATTATTAGAAGAAGTGGTTAATCTTGTCGAATACCCAACAGCTTTTGTGGGTGATTTTGAAGAAAAATATTTATCAGTACCAAAAGAAGTCTTAATTACATCGATGAAAGAGCATCAACGCTATTTTGATGTGATGAATCAAGCTGGCGAATTATTACCGCACTTTATCTCTGTTCGTAATGGGAATAGTGAACAGCTTGAAAATGTGATTAAAGGAAATCAAAAAGTATTGACTGCCCGTTTAGAAGACGCGGAATTCTTCTATGCAGAAGACCAAAAATTAACCATTGATTTTTGTGTCAATAAACTAAAAAATGTGGCATTCCATGAAAAAATTGGTAGTATCTATGAAAAAATGCAACGCGTGACTAAAATTAGTGAACTTTTAGCGAAAACATATGGTCTAGATGCGCAACAAACAGCTGATTTAGCCCGTGCGAGTCAAATTTATAAGTTTGATTTAGTGACCAATATGGTTGGCGAATTCCCTGAACTACAAGGAATCATGGGTGAAAAATATGCTTTATTACAAGGTGAAAATAAAGCTGTCAGCCAAGCGATTCGTGAACACTACTTACCAATTTCAAGTACTGGTGAAATTCCTGAAACTCAAGTGGGTGCTTTATTAGCCATTGCCGATAAGTTGGATTCTATCGTGACTTTCTTTGCGGCTGGTATGGTGCCAAGTGGTTCCAATGATCCATATGCATTGCGTCGCCAAGCTTACGGTATTGTACGTATTGTCTTAGAAAACCAAATGAGCTTCCCATTAGCAAGTCTTTTAACAGAGGTGAAGGCTTTATTAAATCCAATGGTTGAAACATATGGATTTGATTTAAATAATATTGATGTTGAAGTATTAGATTTCTTTGCGGCACGTATGAAACAATACTTATCATTAGCAGAAATTCGCTATGATATTATTGATGCAGCCTTACAAGCAACCCAAGAAGATTTAGCTGCGCAATATTTAACTGCACAATTAATTCAAGAACATAGTCAAACAGAAAGCTTTAAACCAGCGATGGAAGCTTTGACACGTGTAGTGAACTTAGCGAAAAAAGCAGATACCATTGTGGAAGTGGATGAAGCATTATTTGAAAGTGATGTTGAACGTGAATTTGCAAATCAAGTGCAAACAACCTTGGCAAGTCTTTCAGATGATTTGAAAGAAAATTATCAAGCTTTAGTAGCACTCGAACCAGTGATTGTGAAGTACTTTGAAGATACCATGATTATGGCTGAAGACGAAGCAGTTCGTAATAATCGTTTGAGTTTATTAAAACAATTAGCACAATCTATTGAAAAATTAGCAAAATTAGATGTCTTAGTGACAAAATAAAGATAATAGGCTAGCTTGCAATCTCGCGAACTAGCCTATTTTTTCTTATATTTCATACATTTCGCTAAATGGTAGAACAATTCCTTGTGCATCCGTTAATAAATCAATAAATTTTTGTGGATCTTGTTTAATCACTGGAAAAGTATTGTAGTGGATCGGTAAGACCGTTTTGGCTTGAATGCGTTTGGCACATCTTGCGGCTTGTTTTGGTCCCATGGTGTAATTATCGCCTATAGGTAAGCAAGCAAAGTCAATCTCATAATCTTCCCCTAATAAATCCATTTCCATAAATTCGGCGGTATCACCTGCATGATAGAAAGTTTTCCCATCTGCTTCGATGATAATACCAGCCGGGTTACCAAGATAATGGACTTGTCCTTCGTATTCTAAACTAGAAGTATGTAGCGCATGCGTCATTGTGACACGACCAAACGGAAAATCAAAACCACCACCAATATTCATGCCGTGTACTTTCTGCCCTAAATTAGCAAAGAAGTTGGCGATTTCCGCTACTGCAATAATTGTCGGCTGTTGATGTTTGATTAAATCAAAGACACCGGCGACATGATCTGCGTGACCATGCGTTAAAATAATATAATCAACTTTTAAATGATTTGCTTGCCACATTTCTGGTAGATTGGCATCAATATAAGGGTCAATGATGATTTTAGTGCCATCTACTAATTCTAAATAAATCGTGGAATGTCCTAAATGTGCAATTTTCATTTTATTCACCTCAAAGTGTTTTTCTTTTATTATATTCCCAAATTACTTTATTTCGCAAATTTGACTTAAATAAACTGCATGATAAATAAGAGAACAGGAATAAAAAATAAATAGACAAAAACGGACAAACTCATCGTGGTGGCCGCAAAAATTTCATCCGCGTGATAACTTCTAGCTAAAATTGGTACTGAGTTTTGAACAGGCATGCTGGATTGCACCATAAAGACTAGCATCATCAAATGTGGCACTGAGATAAATTGAGCGAGCACATAAACAATGATTGGTGAAAGAATAAAACGTCCAAACAAGACCAATAAGGCTTCTTTAGTCAGCCTTAAGTTAGCAATTCCTTGATAATACAACATGATACCAATAGCTAACATCGAAAGTGGGGTAGTTAAATTTCCTAAATGATTGCCCAATGTTTGAAGGCTATTAGGAACTGACCAATTGA
Organism: Enterococcus cecorum; assembly: GCA_946499615.1. Taxonomy (GTDB): domain Bacteria; phylum Bacillota; class Bacilli; order Lactobacillales; family Enterococcaceae; genus Enterococcus_E; species Enterococcus_E cecorum_B. The sequence continues at coordinate 5,243 of CAMMST010000021.1, forward strand.
GAAATACCCAAAAAATCCCAATCATAAAACCAAGTAAAGCAGGAGTAAATAGTTTTTTTAGGAAAATGAGCGGATGAAAGGATAGGGTGGCTTGATCGCGAATCGCACTATCCTTGGCAATTTCGAAAACGCCAATTGTCCAGAAAAAACTCGTATTGACAATGTAGTAGAGCAAGACATAGGGAACAGCTTTTTCACCAAAGATAGCCAAATTAATCGGTAAGCCAATAAAAATCGTATTCGAGCAAGTAAACATTGTTGAAAAAGTACCGTGATGTTTTTTAGGTAACTTGAATAGATGGATGATTGCTTTACTAATAAAAAAAGTTAAAAACATCGAAACAATGGGAATAAGCGTCCCTGAAATTAAGGTTAGAAATTCTTCTTTGGTAAAGTTTGCGGTAATATTTAAAAACATACTGCAAGGAAGTCCTAAGTTTAAAACCATTTTAGAAAAAGTATCCGCTGTCTCATTGCTAAACCATTGACGATAAGAGAAAAAATAGCCTAAAAACATTAAGACAAAAATCACTAGGATATTAAGATAAGATTGTAACATCGAAAGCCTCCTTTGCTATGATTTTAGCACGGATGGGTGGAAAGAAAAACAATAGATATAAAAAAACTGCCAGTAAAAATTCTTACTGACAGTAAATTGATTATTTACGGCGATTTTGTTTACCAGCATTGCGACCACCATTTTTATTCGCTTTAGGTGATTGATTTTTCACTGGTGGGCGATAAGTACTAGACGCTTTAGTTGAAGCTTTCTTTTCGCCATCTAAACTATAATCTTTCGAAACGACAATTTTTGGTGGATGTAATTTCATTTCTTCAGCAATTTTAGCTTTCAAACGTGGACGCATAATGATATTGGTAATGACTGTTTGGATGCAGGCAACAACCCCACCAACTGCCCAATAAAGTGCGACCCCAGCAGGTGAACTGAAGGAGAAGAAAATCATCATAATAGGTGACATGTACATCATCATTTGCATCTGTTTCTTTTGATCTTCTGGAATATTAAACATGCTTAAATAACTTTGTAAAAGATATAATGCACCTGTAATGATTACTAAAGCAAAACTTGTTTTTCCAAGATTGATGCCATAGAATGTTGCACTTGAAATACCTGGAGTATAACGAGCAGTTGCAAATAATGCAGCGAAAATAGGCATTTGAATTAAGATTGGCAGACATCCTGCACCAAAGCTTCCAAACATGCTTGTGCCATTTTCGGAATAAATTCGTTGCATATCACGTTGAGCTTTTTGTTGTTGCTCAATGGTCGTTGCTTCTTTCATTTTTGCTTGGATAATATCAAGCTGAGGTTTTAAAAATTGCATTTTTTCAGATTGAACCATCATTTTATGGGATTGATAAATATTTAAAGGTAAAATAATCAATCGAACAATGATAGTGATAAAGATAATAGCCCAACCATAGTTCCAATGCCAGTTATCCACCATGTACTGAATACAATTCCCTAGTGGCACAACTAAAAAGCGATAAATCCAACCATTAGGATCTGGGTTTCCGTGTTTGTCCATTTTCACACAGCCTGATAAGAAAAAGACGAGTGAAAGTAAACTTGCACTATAAAGGTATTTTTTTAATTTCATTTGTTTCTTCCTTTGCATTTAATTTACACAAGAAATACTATACTAAATTTAGACTTGAATTTCAATTGTACAAGTGAGAAATTCCTCAATAGGTCACTTTAAATTTTGTATAATCTGGAATGGTTGTATCTTTTTCAATTTGAAATTTATCGACTCTACCATACGGTGCTGGTGAAGCTTTGACTCTTTCAATGAAGAGTGACATATCTTGATAATTACCAACGGCTTCAATGGTTACTGATCCGTCCATTTCATTTTTGACGGTACCATTGATTCCTAATTCATCCGCTAAAATTTTGGTCATGTAGCGAAATCCAACCCCTTGGACCACGCCAGCGACATTCATACGATATTTTACGACTGCTTGTGACATTGAATCACCTTCTTTAATTTTTTCAATTCTATTATATCAAAAAAATGCTAGAAAACTATGGTATAATATGGAACAGAACTTAATAATTTGAGGTGGACAATGAAGGAAATCTTATCAACCAAAAATGAATTAATAAAAAAAGTAGCTAAATTACATCGTCGTAAAGAACGTCAAAAAGAACATTTATACATTATGGAAGGTTTTCATTTGATTGAGGAGGCCTATCAAAATGGTGCAAAGATGAAATATATTTTTGTCACCCATAAAGCTTATCAACAATATCTCGCATTTTTTGAACCGTTAAGCGAACAGGTTATTCTTGTGAGTGAAGAAATCATCGACAAACTCTCTGATTTACCTACGCCTCAAGGAATCATTGCCGTTGTAGAAATGAGCAAAACTGACTTAGCTATTCATCAAGGAAAGTGGCTATTGCTTGATTGTGTGCAAGATCCAGGTAATGTAGGAACCATGATCAGGACAGCCGATGCCGCAGGATTTGATGGTGTCATTTTAGGTGAAGGGTGTGCCGATGTATATGCTACGAAGACACTACGCAGCATGCAAGGCAGTCAATTTCATTTAAAAGTGATTCAAGCTGATTTGTCCCAAGTGATTCAGCAATTAAAAGCAGCGCAGGTGAAAGTTTACGCTACTGAATTAAATAAAGAAGCTAAACAATATCAAGAGTTACCTTATCATGAAAATGTGGCGATTATCATGGGAAATGAGGGCCAAGGGGTTCGTTCAGAAATTTTAATATTAGCGGATGAAAGTGTCTATATTCCTATTTATGGTCAAGCGGAATCATTGAATGTTGGTGTTGCTGCAGGAATTATGATGTATGGCTTGATTCGGAAAAAGTAAATAAAATCTTAAGAACGCTGAAAATCGATTTCAATTAGGTTGTTTAGTGGTATACTTTTCTCAGATTTTATTTAAGGTGGCAAGAATGAATGACAAATAAATGGAAGTATGATTTAGAGTATTTATCTTATGTTGGTGATTTATTGGCAACAGAAGAAGTACAAAAATTAGCTGAATTCACGCAACATTTTCACTCTACTAGATTAGATCATTCCATTAGCGTATCCTATTATAGTTATAAGATCACTAAGAAGTTTGGTTGGAATGCCAAGGCAACTGCTAGAGCGGGTGTGTTACATGATTTATTCTTTTATGATTGGCGTACAACTAAATTTGATGAGGGAACGCATGCTTATATGCATCCTAGAATCGCTGTAAAAAATGCTGAAAAAATCACTGAATTATCAGATTTAGAAAAAGATATTATCATTAAGCATATGTGGGGAGCAACCATTGCACCGCCTAGATATAAAGAAGGCTATGTTGTGACGATGGTAGACAAATATTGTGCGGTAAAAGAAGCATTGTTCCCTTTGATTCAAAAATTAAAATTTCGAACACGACGTCAAAGTGTGAGTGCTTAACTCTTGTTGTTTGATATTGAAAAGCTTGGTATTCCAGGCTTTTTTATTTTCATAAAAAGTGTAGGAAGCTTGTCTACCCTAGAAATATATGTTCAACTTGCGTATAATAAAATTAACTAGTACGAATTGGAGGAATGGATATGAAAAAATGGCTGATATTATTGTTAGGTTTATTTATTTTAGGTGGGTGTGGGAAGTCTAGCCAACCTCTTTCTGAAAAACAGGCGGCTAAGGTCTTTGTGGAAAGTGTCATTTATAATCAATCACAAAAATCTTTTGAAGAAAACTTTGTAGATGGAAGTGCTATTGTAAAAGAAATGGAACACTCAAAAGATGGGGAATTCTCCAAAGCTTTGGTGGCACAAATGAGTCAGGCTGCGGCGATGTCCAATGAGCAAGCAGAAAAATTAACCGATTCTTTAAAACAGGCGTTGAAGACACAGACTTCCTACAAGATTAAAAATATTAAGTCTCAAAAAGATAATCATTATCAGGTGACTTATGAAATTTATGGGGTTGATTTTATTGGGGCAGTAGGCAAAGCTTTAAAAGTTAGTTTTGAAAAAATTGCCAATGATTCAGCGTATGCGAATAATGAAGAAAAAGCTCAGGAACTTTTATTTAACGCAATGACTGAAGAAATTAAAAAGGCGCAAAAAACAAAAGATCCAGTTGAAGTAAAAATAGACTTGGTTCAAAAAGATGGCAAATGGGATATTCCATCTTCACAAGAAAAAAATATTCAATCTTTAATCACAGCATTTTGGGTTGGCTTTAGTGATGAAAAGGATGTAGCCACAGCTTTAAGCCAGACTGTTGCAGATTTATATTAAAATAGAAACGAATATCTAAGCAAGATTAACGCTTGAGATATTCGTTTCTTTTATTGTTCTACTTTAAAATATGTTTTGAAAGAATTGCTTTGTATGCATCCACGCATTTTGTGCGACATTTTTTACTTGTCGCAACCATAAGAAAAAGAAGTTTTCTTTTTCTACACTATTAGCAGTTACAATTCTCATTTGAATTTCTGAAGTTTGAGTATTTGGTAAATAGCCGTAGTTGTCGGTGGGATTACTGATTGTTAAGGTACCTACCTCTTTATTCGTTTGTACGGGTGCTTGAATTGATTGAACTTCTAATTGCTCTTCATATTTAAGTTGCTTGATATCAAATGGTATGGGCACCCATAATTTATATGAATCAGTGATTTTTAGATCTACAGAAGCTTGTTTCCCATCTATAACAGCAAGCTTTGATTGAATCGCAGCAGTTAAATCTGTATCGGATAGTGTGATTTCTTGCCATTGATTTAAGGCATAATCCATTAACTTGCTTGTTTCGACATAGCGGGCATTAGTATCATTGGCTTGATTATTGGCATGTAGAACAACTGTGATGATTTGGCGGTTATTTTGGCGGATTACACCTACAAAGCAAGCTCCGGCCAAATCGGTCGTTCCAGTTTTTAAGCCGATAACCCCATCTTTTTGTAGCGATAGACCAGGCAATAATTGGTTCCAGTTTTGCATAGTACTAGGTTGTGCAGTATTTTCGCCAAAGTTTTCTTGCACCGTACTGGTAATGTTTAATGCTTCAGGATAGTCAGCAATAAAATGTTTGGCAATAATCGCCACATCTTGAGCAGACATCTCGTTTTCTTCATCATCGCCGGTTCCTGGATATCTAAAATCTCCAATGTCGTGATTATTTAAACCAGAAACTGAAATGATTTTTGCATCTGTTATACCTAAACTTTCAGCCTTTTGCCGCATCATGTTGACAAACTGTTCTTGGCTGCCGGCGACTTTTTCCCCTAAGGCCATAACTGCTGCATTGGCTGATTGAATTAAACTAGCATGGATGAGCGATTCAACAGTATAAGCTTGATTAGCGACCAGTGCTACATTGGATAAATCAGGTTTGGTGCTTAATTCAGCCAGTTCTGGGGAAATAACTACTTGGTCTTGTAGGTTCAGTTGCCCATTTTTGATTTGGTCATAAACAACATATACACTTAGGACTTTAGTTATAGAGGCAATCGGCATAGGTGTTGTACTATCTTGTGCATAGAAGATTTTTCCTGTATCAGCATCCACAGCAATTGCCGCTTTGGCATCGATGGAAAAATTATTTTGTGTTTCATCGGCCCAAAGAGAAGCTGTTGAAACGAAGCAGAATATTAGTGTCATTGCGATGAAATAAAGTGGTTTGATGGCCTTTTTCAAAGGATACCCTCCTCGTAATTTTTCTAAAATTGAGTGTATCAAACAAAAAGCTTTTTATCAAGAGAATCAAAGGCTTAGAAAACATTCATTCTTGTGTTATAATTTAACTATAAAATATTTAGGAGGAAGATATGGAAATAAACCAACTGCCTGAGATATGGCAAGCACGATGGCAATCTGAAAAATTTCACACACCAACCAAAATTCAAGAGAAAGTATTTGAACCCATTAAAGAAGGACAATCAATTGTAGGGGTTTCACCTACTGGATCAGGGAAAACCATCGCCTACTTACTGCCAACAATGTTAAATATTTCTGCTAATCAAGGCGTACAACTTGTTGTGATTACAGCTACTCAGGAATTAGCCATGCAAGTAACGGAAGTAGCACGTCCTTGGGCAAAAGATTTAGGCTTAAAAGTACAAAGTTTGATTGGTGGAGCAAATATCAAACGTCAAATTGAAAAGTTAAAGCAAAGACCTGAAATAGTCATTGGTACGGCTGGTCGTATCAATGAATTAAATCAACAGAAGAAGTTAAAATTACATCAAGTCAAAACGTTGGTACTAGATGAGGCCGATCAATTATTGAAAAGCAATCAAGAAAGTGCTTTATTAAGTCCCATCTTAAAAGCAATGGATAATCAAGTACAAGTACTCGCATTTTCAGCAAGTGGCACGCAACTTCCAGAACAATTTCAGCAAATGTACCGATTAAAATTGACTTTAATTGATGTTACAAGTGAAGATACAAGTAAAGGTGAAATCACGCACGGTTATGTTATTTGGCCAAAACGTAATCGCTTAGACTTTTTACGTCGTTTAGGTAATATTGATCAGCTAACAGCTTTAGTTTTTTTCAATCGTTTAAGTGAATTAGGGGTCATGGAAGATAAGCTTTTATATCATCATATCCCAGTTGCTTCTTTAGCTTCTGACCAAAGTGCCCAATTACGCAAAATTGCCCTTCATGCTTTTTCAAATCATCAAGCTAAATTATTATTGTGCACGGATATTGCTACTCGCGGTCTCGATATTGATGACTTATCCTTAGTTGTAAATATGGATTTTGTGTATGATGAAAAAACCTATTTACATCGTTCAGGACGTGTAGGACGCATGGGGAGAAAGGGTCTAGTGTTAACGCTATTAGAAGAACGTGAAGTAAAAGAATTTCAGAAATGTTTAGCTAAGCAGCATTTAGTAGCAAAAGAGTACTTTTTATATGCTGGTCGATTAAGTGATCATAAAAAATAAGAAAAAGCTGCTTTAGATTTCTCTCAAAAGCAGCTTTTTAACGTCCACGGGCGGAATTGAACCGCCGACCTTACGCTTAGGAGGCGTGCGCTCTATCCTACTGAGCTACGCGGACTAATTTCAACCAATTGTTATTTTACAATCATTAAGACAGATTTGCAAGCGACATTTTTGAAAAAATGTATTAATTGTTTGATATTATAACGGAGCCTGAGTAGCTAATAATAAATGAACAACATACATTTTTAACTAAAATAAGCAGAAAAATTCGGTATAAAATCGAAAAATACCTAAGTTAACTTGGAAAAAGATAAAATATTTCAAAAAAATCCTATCATTTTATGCTAAAGTGTGTTACTATTGAGAGGTAGTTTTTGTAACGGTGATTTATGGTAGTTCGTTTCAATATAAATAAACATCTTCCACAAGTTTCCCAACACAATGAATTGCAATATTAATGAATGTGTTAAATACACAAGGAGGATTTTATTTATGCAAACAGGTACAGTGAAATGGTTTAATGCTGAAAAAGGTTTTGGCTTCATTACAGGTGAAGATGGTAAAGATGTATTCGTACATTTTTCAGCTATCCAAAGTGATGGTTTCAAAACTTTAGAAGAAGGTCAAAGTGTTACCTTTGATGTTGAAGAAGGACAACGTGGCCCTCAAGCAACAAATGTTGTGAAAGCTTAATCGTTAATAATAATGGCCAAGATCTACTAGCTTTTGTTAGTAGGTCTTTTTTATTTTGTTTTTCTTGTAAAAATTCGTTATACTATTTGTTGGAAAAATAGAAATTGAATGGAAAGAAGGTGCTTAATTGTCAACGATTTATGCCATTGTTGATTTAGAAACCACGGGTACAGACGTTTTAAAAGATCAAATTATTCAGTTTGCTTGTACCTTGGTTCAGGATAATCAGATTTTACATACTTTTTCAACCGACATTAATCCTGGTTTTGCTGTTCCCAAAAATATTCAGCATTTAACCGGATTAACCAATCGTCGTTTAGTGAAAGCACCTTATTTTGAAGATGTTGCCTTGATGATTGAAAATATTTTGCAAGACACAGTTTTTGTTGCACACAATGTACACTTTGATTATCAATTTTTGTCAAATACATTTGTGAAATATGGTTTTGATCCGTTAACGATACCGGCGATTGATACGGTAGATTTAGCACAAATTTTTTTGCCAATGCAGTCTAGTTATCGTTTGAATGATTTAGTGACGAACCTAGGAATCAGTCATGAAAATCCTCACCAAGCAGATAGCGATGCAAAGGTAACAGCAGAATTATTTTTATATCTAGGACAAATCATTGAAAATTTACCTATCAAGACCCTGACACAAATTTGTCAAAGATGCGATTTACTAAGTATGCAGACGGGGGATTTTATTAAAAAATGTCAGGAATTAAGACAACTTGAAGGAAAAGTAGCTACAAAAACAGATGATTTAGAATTGGTAGAAGATATTTGGGTGAAAAAATCTCGTGTCCATCCTATCAAAAATTCTCATGCAGTGAGTTATCCAAAAACAAAAAAAGCAAAAGAAAAAATACTTGGCAAAAGCTTGAGCAATGAACAAGCTAAATTAATGAATCTTATTTATCAAAATCGCTATTCCTTGAAAAAAGAGCACTTACAAGAAGAAGTCACCATTGACGTCAATCGAGAGTTGTCGCATTCAGAAAATGTTTTCTTGCCGCTGAGTTATTTTACCCCAGCTGATTTTCCGGTTCTTTTAGGTTATGAATCGGATAACTGGTGGCAAAATTGGCAAAAGGTGACTAACGCGTCTACTTCTCGTACGCTATTAGCTATGCATTATTATCCGGATGAACAATATATTGATTTACATCGATTTTCCCAGATGTTAAGTCAAATACCAGATCAAAAATTCACCTCTATTTTACAAATGATGATACTAGTATGGCTCACTCAAACTCAGACCGGTTCACTTGTTGAATTAGGACTATATCAACAATCGCATAGCTTTTTTCAACAAGTGAATTGTCAATCCGTAGACTTAAACCCTGATTCATATTATTTAAAACGCCGTGCACTGGAAATGCAATGCACGCAGGTCGTTTTATTTCGTCAAAAAGATGTTTTGCTCGCTAACTTTGATGAAGTTTTTAAAGATTTTGCTTATCGTCAAGTGATATTTGAAGAGGCACAATATTTGCTGCCGTTACAAAAATTTAATCATCAGCGTGTCGATATCCAAAACTTGCAAAAATTAATCAATCAAGTGTTAAAAGCAAAAAAACATCCAGCAATAGCCAGTATTTTGTCATTGATAAACGACTTTCAAAGGCAAGTGTTTGATCAATGGGTATCACTTGTGTCTGTCAAACTTATTAATGAAAGTGAATTTGTAGCCTTGCCTCAAAGTTTTCAGCGTCAAATTAATCAATTGCTGAATTATTATGAGGAATTTATTGCATATATTTCATCTTCAAATAATCAAGAAATTGACCATGAGATTATAAATATTATACAGCAGTTTCAATTATTACTTGCGTGGTTTGGAGATTTTCAAGAAACAACCGTGCATACCTGGTTTTTAGAAAAAAATCATTTACTTTTTATTCGTTATGACTTCACAAATATGATAGATGCGATTTCTACAGATGCAGCCAAAATCTTTATTGGAAATCATTTAAGCTTGCCGTACCAAAAAAATTATTTTGCAGAAAAATTGTCTTTAAACAATGTCAAAGTAAAGCAACTAAAAGAAAAAGAGCGTACTTTTTTGCCACGGATTGAAGTGGTCCAAAAAGGGATATCCATTCCAGAAGTAACCAATGAAGAATTTAGTCAGTATATTGCGAAAATTTTGATGCATGAAATTTTGAATCAACAAGGTTCTACACTTGTACTTTTTAATTCAAAAGAGGTTTTGCGTTATGTATATGAAGACTTGAGTGAAACGATAAATCAAGCAGGTATTGAGTTGTTTGCACTGGGGCAGAATACCAGCTTGTCAAAGATAAAAAAACGTTATGAAGAAAATGATAATCAATTTGTGTTTTTATTAAATCAATATCTAGATGATTCGTTTTTAGCTGATTTTCAATTTAAACGTGTAATATTGACCCGTTTACCTTTCCATAATCCTAGCGAGCCATTAACACTTGCTTATCAAAAGTATTTGGAAAATCTGGATATCGATGCGTTTCAACGTGAGGCTTTACCGACAGCTGGTATTCGTTTAGCGAGATGTTTAGATTTAGTAGCAAATCAACCCGAGGCGAAACTGCTGATATTAGATAAGCGGCTTATTTCGACAACTTACGGAAAGAAGCTACAAAAAATCTTACCGAAACCTTGGGAGTATGAGGCAAAGACTTAAAAATTAGTAAATTCCTATTTTTTTGTAAAACTTACGCAAAGAATCTGCTATAATAAAAACATTAGAATTAAAAGCCAGATTAGGGGTGGGTAAAATTTGCATGATGAAGATGCACGTGAAAAACGTATCAATCAAATATTGATGATAGGTATATATATTATGCTGGGAGTTATCTTATTTACGAGCATATTTTACTTGAAAGCAACCAAGACCTATCGACACGCCAGAAATGAAGCAATCCAAATTGCAACACAGTATGGTAAATTAGATCAAGTTGATGACTTTTATTGGTTCAATCGTAAAAAAACTTATTTCTCAGTGGGTGGAAAAGATGCAAAAGGTGACGAAAAATATGTCATCATTGCGCAAAAAGGTGGCAAAGTACAAGTGGTGAATCAAAAAGATGGTTATAATGAAGATGAAATTCGCCAAGTCTTTGCAAAAGTCCATCCAAATCAAACGATATTAAAAGCCACTCTTGGTTTTTACAACAAACACATTGTATGGGAAATCGTTTCTAAACAAAATCAGTATTATTTTTTTGACTTTAAATCTGGTCAAGCAATTGAAAATATTTAAGGTTAATGAATTGTTGAAGACAGAATATAAAAAGGATGAGGAAAATGAAATTATCAACAAAGGTTCAAAATTTAGCACCATCAGTAACATTACAAGCGGCGGCAAGAGCAAAAGAATTAAAAGCACAAGGTCTAGATGTTCTAAGTTTAACAGTTGGCCAGCCTGATTTTGTCACACCTAAAAATATTGAAGAGGCTGCCATTGCTGCGATTCAATCAGGTGAGGCTAGTTTTTACACACAATCAGCAGGTATTCCTGAACTACGGCAAGCAATCGTCACTTACATGAAGGAAAACTATGGCTTGGATTATACAGTCAATCAAACAATTGTAACCGATGGCGCAAAGTTTGCATTATACTTACTTTTCCAAACGATTTTGGATGAAGGGGATGAAGTCATTATTCCGGTTCCTTATTGGGTAAGTTATGCGGAACAAGTACGTTTGGCTTCTGGTGTCCCTGTTTTTGCCAAGACGGATGAAGAAAAAGGCTTTAAAGTTACCGTTGAGCACTTGGATGAAGTCTTGACGAAACGTACAAAAGCGATTATCATTAATTCGCCTTCTAATCCAACGGGAATGATTTATTCAAAAGAAGAATTATTAGCGATTGGACAATGGGCGGTTAAAAATAAAGTATTAATTGTTGCAGACGATATCTATGGCCGCTTGATTTATGGTGATAATCAATTCACTTCCATGGCGATGCTAACACCAGAAATCCGTCAAAATACTATTGTGATTAATGGGGTATCTAAAACTTATGCTATGACGGGTTGGCGCATTGGTTTTGCTGTAGGGGATGAAGAAATCATACAAGGAATGATTCGCCTAGCTAGTCAATCAACAAGTAATCCAACAGCGGTTAGTCAATATGCTGCTGTTGAGGCTTTAACTGGCAGTCAAGCGTCCGTAGAAGAGATGCGTTTGGTTTTTGAAGAAAGATTAAACCGTTTATATCCATTATTGTGTGAAATTCCAGGCTTTAAGGTCCAAAAACCACAAGCAGCCTTTTATTTCTTTATTAATATAAGTGAAACTTTACAAAAATGTGGGTATCAAGAAGCTACCAGTTTTGTAGAAGATTTATTAAACGAAGCACATGTTGCTATTGTGACGGGTGCGGGATTTGGAATGGACCAATATATTCGGATCAGTTATGCAACAGACTGGGATACATTAGAAAAAAGTGCACAACGTATCAAAGCATTTGTTGAAAGTAAAATGCAATAGATGCGTTAATATATAATTGTTAGTATAGATTGGAGAGACTCTCGTGAAACAAATTCAAATTGTTGATTCAAAAGAGCACGTTGGGGAAGTTGTTAAGATTGGTGCTTGGGTAGCTAATAAACGCTCAAGTGGTAAAATTGCTTTCTTACAACTTAGAGACGGAACTGCTTATTTTCAAGGAGTAGTAGTTAAAAGTGAAGTGCCTGAAGAAGTATTTCAATTAGCAAAAGGACTAAATCAGGAAACTTCTGTCTGGGTTATTGGTGAGATTAGAGAAGATTCTCGTTCAAAATTTGGTTATGAAATAGGGATTACAGATATTGAAGTGATTGGAGAAAGCCATGAATATCCAATTACACCGAAAGAACACGGAACTGACTTTTTAATGGATCACCGTCATTTATGGCTTCGTTCTTCTAGACAACATGCCATTATGCAAATCCGTAACGAAATTATTCGTGCTTCTTATGAATTTTTCAATAATCATGGTTTTGTGAAAGTAGACCCACCAATTTTAACAGGTTCTGCACCTGAAGGAACGACAGACTTGTTTGAAACCAACTACTTTGATCATAAAGCCTATCTATCTCAATCAGGTCAGCTATATATGGAAGCTGCAGCAATGGCGATGGGAAAAGTCTTCTCATTTGGCCCAACTTTCCGTGCTGAAAAATCAAAAACACGTCGTCATTTGATTGAATTCTGGATGATTGAACCAGAAATGGCCTTTATGCATCAAGAAGAAAGTTTAGAGATTCAAGAACAATATGTCGCATACTTAGTACAAAATGTTTTAGATCATTGTGACTATGCTTTACATGTTTTAGGTCGTGATCGTAGCGTATTAGAAAAATATACCAAACTACCATATGCACGTATTAGCTATGATGAAGCGATTGAACGATTACAAGCAAATGGGTTTGATGACATCAAGTGGGGCGATGATTTTGGTTCACCACATGAAACCTTTATCGCAAATTCATTTGAACAACCAGTATTTATCATGAACTATCCTAAAGCAATTAAACCATTCTATATGAAACCACATCCAACAAGAGATGATGTTGTTGTGTGTGCCGATTTAATCGCGCCAGAAGGTTATGGTGAAATTATTGGTGGTTCAGAAAGAGCGACGGATTACGATTACTTGTTAGAACAAATTCGTGAAGCAGGCTTGAATGAAGACGAATATTCATGGTATCTAGATTTACGTAAATATGGAACCGTGCCACATTCAGGCTTTGGTTTAGGTTTAGAACGTACGGTTACTTGGATTGCTGGTATTGACCATGTACGTGAAGCTATTCCATTCCCTCGTTTATTAAATCGTATTTATCCATAAATGACCACTTACCGACTTACACGATGTAGGTCGGTTTTTTTGAGTCATGAATACGGAAAAATTAAAACTTTCTAAATTATGATTGCCTTTTCTTTATTCATTCGCTACAATAGTTTGGTACGAATAAAATGGAGTTTTGATATGACTTATACAAAAAAAATAAAGCAATATCTAGAAGAAAAAAATCTTTGGGAAGTTTTTTCTTATCTTTTCTTTGGTGGATGTACCTTTGTTGTCAACTTTATTACCTATTTCTTATTCAAAGATTTATTACATTTTAACTATATTATTGCTAATTTAATTGCTTGGATACTTTCAGTACTTTTTGCCTATATTACGAATAAGCTATATGTTTTTGAATCTAGAGGAAAAACCTTAGCACAAAATTTAAAAGAATTATTTTTATTTTTTGCTGCACGAATTTTAACGTTAGGCTTTGATATGGGGTCATTATCTTTTTGTTTAGAAGTGTTAAAGACAAGTGATTTTATTGCAAAATTTGTTTCCCAGTTTATTGTGATTTTATCAAATTATATCTTTAGTAAACTGATTATTTTTAAAAAATCAAAATAGGTTTTAAAATCAAAATCTATCGTGTATAATAAAACAAGTTAAGTATATGAAGGAGGCGTAGATTTGAATTCAACAAATCAACCAGAAAAGCCGACGTCTAACAATCCATCTACGAATCATAAAAATCGTTCGCAGATGAGTAGAACTTCTGCAACTGCTCGTGCGAAACAGAAAAAGGAACGACGAATGAATCGACGAAATACAGAAGATCGCATCGTAAATAAAATAGTTACGATTGTTGTTGTTGTATTAGTCTTGATTATTTCTATTTTAGGATTTACTATTTTTCGCTATGTTCAATCCAGTCTTAATCCACTAGATCCACAAAGTAATAAAAAGATAGAGATTACTATTCCAACTGGTTCCTCCAATAAGCAAATTGGAGAAATTTTAGAAAAAGGTCATATTATTAAGAGTGGACTAGTTTTTAATTACTATACTAAGTTTAACAATTTAACTGGTTTTCAAGCTGGAACTTATAAATTAAGTCCAAGTATGACGCTTGATGGGATTAGTAAGAAGTTACAAGGTGGCAATGGTTTAAGTGTGGCCGATGTGAAGTTGACGATTCCTGAAGGTTTTACAATTGAGCAAATAGCAGATAAGTTGGCGGATAAAACCAAATTAGATAAAAAAGAATTTCTTGCTTTGATGAAAGATGATCAGTTCTTCCAAGAGATGCAAGCCAAATACCCTAAATTATTAGAATCTGCGGCAAATGCTACGGATGTCCGCTATCGTTTAGAGGGTTATTTATTCCCTGCAACTTATGATTATCTCAATAAAATGACCCTGAAAGATTTAGTGGCACAAATGATTGCCAAGACAGATGCGGTCATGCAAAATTATTATGATACTATTGCGGCAAAAAATATGACGGTTCAACAAGTGTTAACCTTAGCTTCTTTAGTCGAAAAAGAAGGTGTCAGTGATACGGATCGCAAAAATATTGCCCAAGTATTTTATAATCGTCTAGCACAAAATATGCCATTACAATCTGATATTTCTGTGCTATATGCATTGAACGAAACGAAAGAAACTGTTACAATTAAGGACACTCAAACAGATTCACCATATAATTTATATTTGAATACAGGATATGGACCTGGACCATTTAATAATCCAGGAGAAAAGGCCATTCAAGCAGTCTTAAATCCAATTCAAAATGATTATCTATACTTTGTTGCCGATGTGAAAACAGGCCAAGTATATTTGGCTAAAACATTAGAAGAACACAATGCTTTAGTGGAAAAATATGTGAATCAATAATATCCAATGATGTATGATAAAGGAGAATTATAGATGGTAGAAAAAGTATATCCAATGACACAAGAAGGAAAAGAAAAATTAGAACGTGAATTAGAAGAATTAAAAACTGTAAAACGCGGTGAAATTATTGAACGTATTAAAATTGCGCGTAGTTTTGGTGACTTATCTGAAAACTCTGAGTATGAATCTGCTAAAGATGAACAAGCTTTTGTGGAAGGTCGAATCACCACATTAGAAAACATGATTCGTTTTGCACAGATTATTGATAACGATAATGTTGCTCAAGATGAAGTTTCAATTGGTAAAACGGTTGTCTTTAAAGAGTTGCCTGATGGAGAAGAAGAAGAGTACACCATTGTCGGAAGTGCTGAATCTGATCCTTTTGCTGGTAAAATTTCCAATGATTCACCTATTGCACAAGCTTTAATTGGTAAAAAAGTGAATGATGAAGTAAATATTTCAACACCAGGTGGCGACTTCTTGGTTAAAATTGTTTCTGTGAAATAGTAATGATTAAAGGGTACTATCGCTAGTCGATGGTACCTTTCTATATTATAAGGAGGGCTGCAGTTGAAACTTAGTGCCTGGCGTTTTTTCTTTATTGTCAATATTTTACTATTGATTCTTTCTATCTGGCAAATTGTGGAAGATTCTGGTTTGACTGTAATCTTAATTTTAGGAACTTTAAGCTTATTTTTACACTACCTACGTCGTAAAAAAGGAAAAAATACAAATTTGCTATTATGGTTGGGGATTGTTCTCATTTTTATCAGCCTGATTAATAGTTATGCTTTTTGGTTAATGTTGGTCTTTATTGTCCTGTTTATCGGTATTAAAGGCTTTGAAATCATTGATATGGATTACGGCAATCTTTTGTTTTGGCGTAAAAAAAATATCATTATGGTCCAAACAAAAGAACCAAGTGAAGAAAAAGAACTTATTAGTAAAAAAAGCTATATTGGTACTCAAATGATTGGTAATGAAGTTTTTGAATATGATGATATTAATTTAACGATTTTTGCTGGTGATTCAATTATCGATTTAGGAAATACCATTTTACCTAAGGGCAAAAATGTCATTGTACTACGCAAAGGCTTTGGTCGTACCCGTATTTTAGTACCGCATGGCATTCAAATTGATATTTTACATGAGGCTTTTCGTGGAGAATTTCATTTTCAACAATATCATTATTCGTTAAATGCTGAGGAAGTAAAAATTCACGATATGAAATATGCTGAAAGTGAACGAAAGATTAAAATCATTTCTAACGTGATTTTTGGTGATTTAGAGGTGATCCGCGTATGAGTAAGTCTAAAATTCTTCGCTGGGTCGCTTACCTTTCATTAACTTTCTTTTGGAGCTTCATTTTTATATTATTTGCCTATTTTTTTGCTCAAGGGAATAAGCAATGGATGTTAAGAATTTTATCTGCCAAAATCTTATTTATACCCATTATTGTTTATATTGCGTTATTAGCCATTCTATTAGCAATAGCGATGTGTTTAATCTATTTTTTCAAACAAAAAGGTTTATTAGACCCAATTGAACAACAAGTCAAAAAAATTAAGGAAGCACGTGTAGATGAATTTCAGTCGTTAGCTTATAATAAGTTAACTAAAGTTGAAAATTATCATCAAAAAGAGATACTTGAGGGATTGAATGAAATCCAAAAGCAAATCCAGGCAATGACACTGGATTTACAGACAGAGCATCAAAAACAAGAATTGCTTGATGGCGAAAGTAAAGAGGAGATTCTTGAAAATGAACGTCATCGCTTGGCTAGAGAACTTCATGATTCTGTTTCTCAACAATTATTTGCTGCTATGATGATTATGTCTGCATTAAATGAAACAATTGAACAAGGAGCAAATACCACAGATTTTTCCAAACAAATCCAAATGGTAGCAAAGATATTATCAATGGCTCAGTCTGAGATGCGTGCTTTGTTATTACATTTAAGACCGATTAATTTGGAAGGACGTAGCTTAAAACAAGGGATTGAACAATTATTAGTCGAGCTACAATCAAAAGTTGAATTGAAGATAATCTATGATGTGGAAGAAGTATCCATTCAACCATCTATTGAAAATGAGTTGTTCCGTGTGGTGCAAGAGCTATTATCTAATACTTTGCGCCATGCTAAAGCTTCTGAACTTGAACTTTATTTAAATCAATCAGCAAATCAATTGGTTTTAAGGATACAAGATGATGGCGTTGGATTTGATACTTCCAAGAAAAAAGCAGGAAGTTACGGCTTGTTAAATGTAAAGGAGCGTATTTCAAGTGTGGGTGGTACGGTAAAAATTATTAGTATTTTAAATCAAGGTACAAGTATTGAAATAAAAATACCTTTAATTGATGATGGGGTGATGAAATGATAAAAGTATTATTAGTTGATGATCATGAAATGGTTCGTCTAGGTGTTTCGACTTATTTGAGTATTCAACCTGATATTGAAGTTGTCGGGGAAGCAAGCGATGGTCAAGAGGGGGTAGAAAAAGCCTTATCACTTCGTCCAGATGTTATTCTAATGGATTTAGTCATGGATAATATGGATGGTATTACTGCAACTAAAGAAATTTTAGCTCAGTGGCCTCAAGCAAAAATTCTCATCGTTACGAGCTATATAGATGATGAAAAAGTATTTCCAGCGATTCAAGCCGGAGCGAGTGGCTATTTATTAAAAACTTCTTCAGCACAGGAAATTGCTGAAGCGGTTCGTAAAACAATTGTCGGCGAAAGGGTGATTGAAGAAGAAGTCAGTGAAAAAATTCAAAACCAAGATTATGCCAATCAATATTTTTTATATGAAGAGTTAACGAATCGGGAACGCGAAGTATTAGATTTGATTGCGCAAGGTAAAAGTAATCAAGAAATCGCAGAAATACTGTTTATTACATTGAAAACTGTTAAAACACATGTGTCGAATATTTTGGCCAAATTGGGTGTGGAAGATCGCACACAAGCGGCAATCTATGCATTTAAACATGGATTGGTAAAGTAAGAAAGAAGGTATCATAAAGGTGAAACAAAATTATGCAATCATTGGGTTAGGTCGTTTTGGTGGCAGTATTTGTCGTACTTTGGTAGAATCAGGTCAAGAAGTTTTAGCCATCGATTCCAATGAAGAACGTGTAAATGAATATATGAATATCGCAACGCATGCAGTTGTAGGAAATGCGCAAGATGAAAGTACATTGCGTTCTTTAGGGATTCGTAACTTTGATCATGTCATAGTTGCTATTGGTGAGGATATACAAGCTAGTATTTTAGTGACATTAATGGTTAAAGAAATGGGCGTTCCCAATGTTTTGGCTAAAGCACAAAATGAATATCACGCTAAAGTACTAGAACGTGTGGGAGCTGATCGCGTGGTCCATCCTGAACGTGATATGGGGGTAAGAATTGCTCATAACTTAGTCTCAAGAAATATTTTAGACTTTATCGAGCTATCTGATGAGTTTTCATTGGCAGAAATTAAAGTATCCAATCCAAAATTCTTTAATAAATCCCTTATCGAAGTGAATTTCCGTCAACGATTTGGCTTAACGGTTGTTGCGATTCGTCGTGCAGATGGTCAAGTGGTTGTTTCGCCACCTGCTAATGAGATTGTCTGCGAAAATGATAATTTGTTAGTCATCGGTAGTACTGTAAACGTTGATAATCTTGATGAAAAACTTAATGATTAGGAGGTTTTTTTGATGGAATTAACGATTTCACCAAAAGCACATGAATGGTTTAAAAAGGAGATTATCCTAAATCCTGGACAAGGCATCCGTTTTTTTGGAAAAGTCTATGGGAGTACCCCGGTTCATGAAGGATTTTCAGTTGGGATGAGTGTCGATACACCTAATCGTCCATTGGTCCAAGTGACAGTAGATGATCTCACCTATTTTATTGAAGAAGATGATCAGTGGTTTTTTGATGGCTATCAGTTAGTCGTGAATTATGATGAAAAATTAGATGAGCCATCCTATGAGTTTATTAATTAAAAAAATCGTTTCTATTCCTCTTATTTAGAAGAATAGAAACGATTTTTATTTCAACTTCATTTTGGTTTCATCCTTTAAAGCCTGCGTAAAAATAAAGAAACTCCCTAAAGTGATAAACAGTCCTGTATCGAACGCAGGATAAATAAAACTAATGATTAGTGATAATAAGACTGGCAGACTAGCACAGGCAATCATCATTTTTAAATTGTCGAGAAAACCATTTTTACAACGAATCATATGGCTGTAAATATTGCCAATTAGTGCAACTGTAAAGATATTAATTGCTAAATTAACAAAAGCTGGATATAAAACAAGTAAGATAATTAATACATACATCCAGATTGGAAATTGACTGTTCTTTACTTCTTGTTTGATTTTTTCACTGGTGATGCCAGCTAATATTGGATTATTATAGGAAATGGCTAATTTATTACCACCTAATAAATTACTTGTTAGTTCTGTACTAGGAAAACCAATTAATAGTTCATCTTTGGTTAATCCAGCACTAATAAAATTTCCTAGGCGATCATTGGTGATTTCCTGTTTGGTTCGCTTAGCTTCAGGGTCAAACGTAAAAATGACGGTATCAGTTTGATAGATAAAGCCTTTTTCATTTTCATCATGTAGTTGCAGTTTGCCATTTTTAATACTAAAATCAGGCAAGTGTGAAACAATTGTAAGACTATCTTGTTTAATAGAATGGAAAACTTCTTTTACCTGAGCGGCTAAAGGTAAGGCCATTACTAGACTTAATAGAAGTAAATAGCTAATAAGCTTGCCAAAGGGTAATTTTTTAACCTCTTTTATTTGATTGAAATGAATCATTGAATCTTTCAATATTTGAATCATTCTGTATAAAAACTCCTCACTTGACTTATTGTTATTATTTTACCTAAGTTTATTCTAATTAACAAGCATTAGCTGCTTAAAATCAATAAATACAATATAAAATTAAGTTTTATGAGCATATGTTTTGCGCTATTTCACAAGTTTTGTTACTCTTTGCATGTAAACAATTTTAGGAGGTCTTGAATATGACTTATCAATTACCAAAATTACCTTATGCCTATGATGCATTAGTACCTACAATCGATGAAGAAACAATGCATCTACATCATGAAAAACATCATAACACTTATGTAACAAATTTAAATGCGGCTTTAGAAAAACATCCAGAGTTGCCAGAAAAATCTATTGAAGACTTATTAGCTGGTATTAATGAAGTACCTGCTGATATTCGCCAAGCTGTTATTAATAATGGTGGTGGACACGCAAACCATTCATTCTTCTGGAAAATTATGACACCAAATGGTCAAGGTGCGCCTGTGGGTGAATTAAAAGCTGCTATTGACGAAACTTTTGGTAGCTTCGATGAATTCAAGGCACAATTTAAAGCTGCTGCAGCAAGTCGTTTTGGTTCAGGCTGGGCTTGGTTAGTTGTCGATAATGGTAAATTAGCTGTTATTTCTACTGCCAACCAAGATTCACCGTTAATGGAAGGAAAAACACCAGTTGTTGGACTTGATGTTTGGGAACATGCTTACTACTTAAATTATCGTAATGTTCGTCCTAACTACATTGATGCATTTTGGAATGTAGTAAACTGGGAACAAGCCAACGAAAATTATTTAGCTGCAAAATAATATCATTTGAGTTCCGAGTGGGAGGCTAAGCAAAAGGAGCCTCTCACTTTTTTTATTACTATTTAAGTAAATTGTACTAAAATAGGCTGTTCAAATGTTTTGGCTTATGTTAAAATGAAACCGCTATTAAAATTGTATTAATCGATTTGGAGTGATTAGAATGGATGATATCTTAGCTTTACAAAATGGTTCTGATATTCGCGGCATTGCGATGACAACAGATGAATTAAAGGCGAACCTGACACCAATTCAAGCCATGATGGTTGCACAAGGAATATTAAATTGGTATGCCGATAAAATTGGTCAAATTCCTACAAAATTAACGATTGGTATTGGCTGTGATAGTCGTTTAACTGGGCCAAGTCTCAAACAAGCCATGATTGATACCTTTATTGATTATGGGGTAGAGGTGATTGATTTTGGTATGGCTACGACACCCGCGATGTTTATGGCAACCCAATTTGAACAGTTTGCATGTGATATTTCAGTGATGTTGACGGCTAGCCATTTACCTTATTATTATAATGGAATTAAAATTTTTACCAACCAAGGAGGCGTGGAAAAAGCAGATATTCAAAATATTCTAGCGCTTAGTCAATCAAAGGTTTCCTATAGTCTCAGTCAAGGTACTACTCGCCTAGCAGACTTGATCACACCATATGCCAGATTTTTAGTGCAAAAAATTCAAAACGTAACGAAGAAAGAACAGCCACTTTCAGGTTTACATATTATAGTAGATGCAGGAAATGGTGCAGGTGGCTTCTTTGCAGAAAAGGTGCTACAAGTTTTAGGTGCGGATACTTCGGGTTCACAGTTCTTAAATCCAGATGGTCATTTTCCTAACCATATTCCAAATCCTGATAATAAAGAAGCCATGACTAGTATTCGTCAAGCTGTATTAACCAATCAAGCAGATTTAGGAGTTATTTTTGACACCGATGTTGATCGCAGTGCACTAGTTACAAAGACTGGCACTTTTTTAAATCGTAATAATTTGATTGCTGTTTTAAGCCAATTGATTATCCAAGAACATCCTGGCACAAGCATTGTCACAAACTCACCGACGAGCAGTCATTTAAAAGATTTTATCGAATCGCTCGGTGGCCATCAAGTGCGCTACATTTCAGGTTATCGCAATGTGATTAATAAGGCGATTGATTTAAATAAAGAAGGGATTGATTGTCAACTCGCAATTGAGACAAGTGGACATGCAGCATTCAAAGAA
Source organism: Enterococcus cecorum (assembly GCA_946499615.1). GTDB lineage: Bacteria > Bacillota > Bacilli > Lactobacillales > Enterococcaceae > Enterococcus_E > Enterococcus_E cecorum_B. Next base: position 27,389 of record CAMMST010000021.1, read on the forward strand.
AATTATTTCTTAGATGATGGTGCCTATGTGATTGCTAAAGTATTAATGCTTTTACCTAAATTAGTAGCAGAAAATCGCACTCTAGATGATTTGATTACAGATTTAAAACAACCTGCAGAAACGCTAGAAGTACGCTTTAAACTAGAAGTTGAAGATTTTAAAAAGCTAGGACTAGAAGTCATTCAATATTTCCAAGAGATTAAGATTCCAGGCTTTATGATTGACTTAGAAAATCATGAAGGCGTTCGTTTTAATTTAAGAGATAGTTATGGAGATGGTTGGTTTTTATTACGGCTTAGTTTGCATGAACCATTACTTGTCTTGCAGATAGAAAATGATATTGCTGGTTTGATGCCTGTTGTATTGAAACAAATTCATGAACTAATGAATCACTTTCCAAAGGTGAATCAAGATAAATTATTAGCACATCTATAAATTTAACTTGCGAACGTTTTCAGTTGTGGTATAATCTTACCAAGACAGTTTTTTTGTCTGAATGAAATTTTGGAGGTTTTTCTTTCATGGAACACGGAACAGTCAAATGGTTCAATAATGAAAAAGGTTTTGGCTTTATTACAAATGATCAAGGAGAAGACGTTTTTGTACACTTTTCTGCGATTCAATCAGAAGGCTATAAATCATTAGAAGAAGGACAAGAAGTATCTTTTACAATTGTTGAAGGTGCGCGTGGTCCGCAAGCAGCTGAAGTTGTGAAATTATAATTTTAACTGATAGTAAATAATGGGAATGATGGGAAAGCCGTAGATGGCCAATCTATCATTCTCTTTTTTTTGGCAAAGTATATCAGTTTTAAACATTGCGAATATTTCTTTTTCTTTAAATTTTTGTAATAAAATATGTGAGGTATTGCTCAATTATATAAGTTATGGCAAAATCTATGTGATGTGTATCTTTAAATGATAAGGTGATATCAAGGAAATAAGTAAGTTTCTTTTATTAAATACCAACTGTTAAGGTATTTTAGAGGTGTATTATGAAATTATATCAAAAAATTATTATTGCAATATTAGGAGTGATTGCAGTTGTCGTAACTAGTGCGACGGTTTGGGCTGCTTTTGCCTACAAAGATGCCAATGCTACTTTTAATGCAATTAGTAAAAAGATTGAACGTGCAACTTCGCCAAAACGAGAAAAGGCCATTAGTTATGAAGATCGTGATCCAATTACGATTGCTTTACTTGGGCTTGATACTGGTGGGCTAGGACGTACTGAACAAGGTCGTAGTGACACGATGATGATTGTTACACTTAATCCTAGACAGAAAAAAACTACAGTAGTAAGTATAGACCGTGATATTTATACTAAAATTGTTGGTTACGATACGTATGATAAATTAAATCATGCTTATGCTTTTGGTGGCGTAAAGATGTCTTTAAATTCCATTGAATATTTATTAGATGTCCCAATTGATCATTATATTGCCATTAACTTTACTGGTTTAAGTGATTTAATCGATGCAGTGGGTGGTATCACTGTAGACAATAAGATTGATTTTACACTTGATGGTGTGCACGTTCCTAAAGGCAAACATCATTTAAATGGTGAATCTGGATTAGCCTATGCTCGGATGCGTTATGAAGATCCAGAAGGGGATATTGGTCGTCAGCGTCGTCAACGTGAAGTTGTAACTAAAATTGTTAATAAAGTCATTGGTTTAGATGGTGTTACTAAGTATAAAAAGATTCTAAAAGCAGTTGAAGATAATTGTTCTACTAATTTATCATGGGATCAATTGATGGATATTTCTAAAAACTATGTGCCAGCCTTAGATAATATTAAGAGTTATCAATTAAGCGGGATTGAGCCTGATTGGATGAGTGATGTCTATTATCAAGTAGTTGGTAAGCATCGTTTATTAAACATTCAAAACTTAATCAAATCTGAGCTTGGATTACCAACTAGATCAGAATTACCGATCTCTGATGGTTATTCAGATGGCTATATTGAAAAACAATTATATGATGATGAAGATGAGCCTCTAGTGGATGACGATACAGCTAAAAAACAAGCAGCTGAAGCTCAAACAACTTCGTCAAGTACATCTGAAACTTCTGTAGATGATTCAGAGCAAATCTCAGAAGAAGGTTATGATGACAATGGTTATCAAGAAGATGGCAGTGAGTATCAAGTAGAAGCACAAAACGTTGCAACAAATGAATAATATTTAAGGCAATCTAGATTAATCTCTAGGTTGCTTTTTTATGTCATTAAAGGATAGATAACATTTTTTGCTAATAATTTAGCTAATTTTCATCTTTTTTGCGATAAATGTGATAGAATATAAAGATATGAAACGAATGTTGTAAACTTTCTTTAAAGTTGCGTGACATTTGGCTATCCAGATATATTTTAGGGTAGAATAAAAGAGCAAGTTTATTTCAAGGAGCGTTTTATTTTGAAAAACATAAAGAAATCTCATATTCCTTTTCGATTAAATTTTTTATATTTCTTAATTTTTATTCTTTTTGTTGCATTGATTTCTCGTCTAGGTGTGCTTCAATTGGCGAATAATGATAAATATACGAGTAAAATCAACGCACTTAGCACAATTGAAGTTTCCGAAAGCGCGCCTCGAGGAAATATTTATGACGCTGAAAAGAAATTATTGGCAACGAACTCGGCTTCTCCTTCCATTACTTTTACACGTGGCGTTAATATGTCCGCAGCTGAAATATTAAACCTAGCAACAAAGCTGAGCCAATATATAGATATGCCAATCGATGATAACTTGACAGATCGTGATAAAAGAGATTTTTATTTAGCTGATAAGGCACATTTAAAGCAGATTCAAAGTCAACTAACTAAAAAAGAAAAAGCCTTAGACAACAGCAAGCAATATGCACGAATGGTTGATTTAGTCCCTGCTGATCAGCTGAATTTTGATGATACTCAACTTAAAATTGCTACTATTTTTAAAAAGATGAATGCAGCCCAATCACTTAGCACGGTTTATGTTAAAAATGAAGGAGTGACTGATCAAGAATTAGCTGTGGTGGCGGAACATGCGACTGATTTACCAGGAATATCTACAGGAAATGACTGGAACCGTGAAATTCTTGCACAAAGTAGTTTAAAGAGTTTGATTGGTAAAGTCTCTACAGAAAAACAAGGGTTACCAGCTGAAGAAGTCGATAGCTATCTGAAAAAAGGGTATGCTCGTAATGACCGTGTAGGAACTAGTTTTATTGAAAAAAGCTACGAAGAGTACTTACAGGGTAAAAAATCAAAATATGAAATTTCTGTTGACGGTAAAGGAAATATCACCAGTAAAAAAGAGGTTTCAACCGGTGCAAAAGGGGATAATGTGGTTCTATCTATTAATGCTAAATTCCAGGAAAAAGTGGACGAAATCTTAAAACGTAACTATCAATCATTGGTAGACAGTGGTTTTGCGACTTATTCCCCAGGGATTTATGCCGTTGTAATGAATCCAAATAACGGTGGCATTTTGGCCATGAGTGGGTATTATCATGAAATTGCTTCTAAATCAATTGAAGAAAACGCCATTGGAACGTACATGAATGCTTTTGTACCAGGATCTGTCGTCAAAGCAGGTACTCTAACAGCGGGATGGCAAAAAGGGGTTATTTCTGGTAATCAAACCTTATTAGATGAACCTATTTATATTCAAGGGACAGCACCTAAAACCTCTATTTTCAACCGTTCTGGCTATGCAAATATGAATTTAACTGCTGAAAAAGCTTTAGAAATTTCATCTAACAGTTATATGATGAAAGTTGCTTTAAAATTAATGGGCATTGAATATCAATATAATATTAGTTTACCGCTCATTAAAAACCAAGCCTCAGCCTATGAAGCGTTGCGTAATGCCTTTGCCTCTTATGGAATGGGCGTGAAGACTGGTATTGATTTACCAAAAGAAAGTAGTGGGATTCAACCAAGCATTGATCAATTATCTGAAAAAAATAATGACGGTGGTAAAATTCTAGACTTGGCTTTTGGTCAGTTTGATACTTATACTACGATGCAATTGGCACAATATGTCGCAACGATTGCTAATGGTGGAAATCGTATTGAACCGCATATCGTCGAAGCAATCTATAACAATAATGCAGAAGGTGAACTAGGCGATAAAGTGAAAGAGATTAAAGGTAAAGTCTTAAATAAAGTCGATATTACAGATGAACAATTAAATATTATTCGTAGTGGGTTTTATGATGCTGTTCACGGAACCAATGCTTTCACTACGGCAACGGCTTTAAGAAGTGCTAAAATGGATTTAGCGGCTAAGACAGGGACAGCTGAAACAACGGTTACTGATAATGGTAAGTTGATTGATGTCGTGAACTTAAATGTGGTTGTCTATGGGCCAACTGATGATGCTCAAGTGTGTTTAGCGGTAATGATTCCGCAATTAGATGAAAAAGCTGGACATCCGAACTTAACAGTAGCCAAGGAAATTATTGATGCATATGTTGATACCTATCATGTGAAGTAGGAGTGATTTTTTGAAAGAGTTAAAAGTTGAAGGTCTAACGAAAACTTATGGCGAAAAGATTTTATTCAATCAACTATCCTTTTTGATACATGAAAAAGATCGAATCGGACTCATTGGGGTAAATGGTACTGGTAAAAGTAGTTTGTTATCGATTCTAGCAGGGATAGATTTTGCTGATGGTGATCAAGAAGTTTTTACTAAGCCTAATGATTATACAATTGGTTATTTATCTCAAGAAACGAGTTTTCCAGATGAGTTAACCGTGTTGGATGTAATTTTTAAAGGGGATAGTAAACAAGTTCAGGCGGTTAAAGAGTATGAAAATGCCTTGTTCTTACTCAATCAGCAGCCTAATCTAGCCAGTGCGCAACAACGTTTTACCCAGGCTGAACAAAAGATGAATGAATTAGATGCCTGGCAAGTAGATACGAATGCGAAGATTGTCTTAAGTAAATTAGGCATTTATGATTTACAGCAGACATTTGGCTCATTATCAGGGGGACAACAAAAACGCGTTGGATTAGCCCAAGTCCTAATCGATGAACCTGACTTATTACTTCTAGATGAACCAACGAACCATCTTGATTATGAGGTTATTTCGTGGTTAGAAAATTATTTAGCACAATATAAAGGGGCTCTTGTGGTTATTACTCATGACCGTTACTTTTTAGATCGGGTAGCCAATCGTATTTTTGAATTAGCGCATGGTCAATTAACGGAGTATATCGGCAATTACGAAGCTTATGTGAGTCAACGTGCAGAATTAGACCGTATAGCACAAGAACAAGAAAATAAACGCATTCAATTATATAAGCAAGAACTGGCTTGGATGCGAGCTGGGGCCAAAGCTAGAACAACTAAACAGCAAGCCCGAATCAATCGTTTTGAAGACTTAAAAGAAAATCTACATCAAGTACAAACCAAAGAATCGATTGAAATGAATTTAGCGACAACTCGTTTGGGCAAAAAAGTGTTGGAACTCAAACACGCGAGTCTTACACTGGGCGAACAGATATTATTCTCAGATTTAGATTTATTGATTCAGTCAAAAGAACGTCTAGGAATTACAGGAAAAAATGGCGCTGGGAAATCAAGCCTATTAAATGTTCTTGCTAGTCGCTTAGCTTTAACAAGTGGTGAATTAATTGTCGGAGAAACAGTGCGTTTAGCTTATTATACGCAACAAAATGAGGAAATGGCTCCTAATAAACGGATGATTGCTTATTTACAAGAATATGCTGAAGAAGCTCGCTTAGCCAATGGTAGCAGTATGAGTGTCGCTGAATTGTTAGAACGATTTTTATTCCCACGTTACATGCATGGGACGCTTATTGGCAAGTTATCTGGCGGGGAAAAAAGACGCCTATATTTACTACGTTTATTATTGCAACAACCTAATGTACTTTTTCTTGATCAACCAACTAA
>CAMMST010000022.1:0-33177 GCA_946499615.1 Enterococcus cecorum
GAAAAGAAGCGAAAACAGTGGAAGTTCCAGTAACGCTCCAACGCGACACTGATGGCGATGGTACACCAGATATCACAGATACAGATGATGATAACGATGGCGTATCCGATGCAGAAGAAAAATCTCATGGTACAGATCCTAAGAATGTTGATACTGATGGTGATGGTATCTCTGATGCAGATGAAGTGAAGAATGGTACTGCTCCAACCAAAGCTGATACGGATGGCGACGGCGTCAAAGATGGACAAGAAATCAAAGACGGCACGAATCCAAATAAAGCCGATACAGACGGTGATGGTCTAACTGATGGCGAAGAAAAAGCCCATGGTACAGACCCTAACAAGGCAGATACTGACGGCGATGGTTTCACTGATAAAGAAGAAATCACTGCGGGTACTGACCCATTAGATTCTAATAGCCATCCGCAAATTAGTGGCTTATTAGGTATTGATTTAACGACAGATGGTATTACTGTTACTGATGGTAAAGCCGTTCAAACCAAACCAATTGTTAAAGGTGTCGATAAAGATACGAAGGTAACACTTGAATTACCAAATAATCTTAAAGGTCTAACCTTAGATGATCAAAATCGTATCGTTGGTACACCAAAAGTAACTGATTGGAAAGCTGGCGAAACTTCACGTACCTTTGAAGTGACTGTTCATGTTACAAAAGATGGACAAACCAAAGACTTCAAACTTAAAGTAACCGTGAAACGTGCAAGCGGCATTTCTGGTCAAGGTACTACTTTAAGTGGCGGTACTGTCAAAGGTGCTGTTAGAGGTACAACTCGTGGTAACCTACCTCAAGCTGGTAGTCAATCAGTCTTACCAAGCTGGTTAGGTGGCATCTTTGCAAGTCTAGGTTTAGGATTAGCCTTCTTCAAACGTCGTAACAAAGAAGAAAAATAATGCATAAATAAAAACTCTCGGATGGCTGAACTCCTATAGCCTCCGTGAGTTTTTTTCGGCTCTTTGATTAGCGTTTGTTTTCTATAGTTTTTCACGATATAATAAATGTATAATTTTTTTGGAGTAGTGAAAAATGAAAATTAGAGTTGCTGAAATTGAGGATGCTGCGAGCTTAGTCGAAATTTATCGTCCTTATGTAGAAAAAACTGCGATAACTTTTGAATATGAGGTGCCAACTGTTGAAGAGTATACTCAACGAATGGCTCAAACTTTAAAAAAATATCCTTATTTAGTGCTAGAAAACGAACAAGAAAAGATTGTTGGTTATGCTTATGCGGGAACTTATAAGGGACGGACAGCTTATGATTGGTCCGTAGAAGTAACGATTTATTTAGACCAAGAAAATCACGGACATGGTTATGGTAAGTTATTGTATACCGCTTTAGAGGTATATTTATCTAAGCAGCATGTCTATCAGTTAACAGCTTGTATTACTGCGGGAAATGGGGCCAGTGAGCATTTTCATGAAAAGCTAGGTTATCATAAAGTTGCACATTTTGCGCAAATTGGCTATAAATTTGGTCAATGGTATGATGTTTGTTGGATGCAAAAGACTTTAGGAGATTTACCGTCTCAGCCAGCACCATTTATCCCTTTTAGTGAATTGTAAAAAGTATATATATAGTAGTTTTTGTTGTGAGGTGAGGATTGTTGAGTAAACGAATGGAACGAATTTATCAGTATGTCTATGAGCAGACGGCATTATTGACTAGTTCGCAACTAGCATTATCTGGTGTGACAACCAATGAAGTCGCCGAAGCATTAGCCATTCAGCGGACGAATGCCAGTAAAGATTTGAATGAGTTAGTCCGACAAGAGCGCTTGATGAAGTTAGAAGGTCGCCCAGTACGTTATGTGGTACAGACCCAAAAAGAAGTCTCAGCTACTTCTTATAAGGATGCTTCCGTAGTTGTAAGTAAACCAACTGTAGAAAACATAGCGCAACTTCCTGATACATCTAATCATGTAGATATCTTCTCAAAAATTATTGGGATAAAAGGAAGTATGAAAAATGCGGTCGAACAGGCAAAGGCAGCGATTTTATATCCGCCACGGGGGTTGAATTGTTTAATTACGGGTCCGACTGGTTCAGGGAAGACTTATTTTGCGCATGCGATGTTTCAGTTTGCTAAGGATAATCATGTAGTTCCTCAAGATAAGGATATGATTGTCTTTAACTGTGCTGATTATGCCAATAACCCAGAATTACTGATGAGTCACTTATTTGGGTATGCTAAGGGTGCGTTTACCGGTGCCGATGATGAAAAAGAAGGGGTTATTGACCAAGCGAACGGCGGGATGCTCTTCTTAGATGAAATTCACCGACTCCCTCCTGAGGGGCAAGAGATGATTTTTTACTTTATGGATCATGGTACGTATAGTCGTTTGGGTGAGACGGGTAAAAAGCATCAAGCGGACGTACGAATTGTTGGGGCGACTACGGAAGATCCTACTTCGGCTCTATTAGATACGTTTGTCAGACGGATTCCGATTAATATTCAATTACCCGCTTTTGAAAATCGACCAGCCATGGAGCAAATTGATTTAGTTCGGGTGATGGTTGCTCAAGAAGCCAAGCGTATTCAGCGCACGATTACTTTGACTGAAGATGTGGTCAAATCGTTACTAGGTAGTGTCAGTTTTGGGAATATCGGGCAGTTAAAATCCAATGTCCAATTGATTTGTGCCCGCGGCTTTTTAAATCATATGAACCAGACACAGATTGATATTGATTTGCATGATTTATCTGAAGGCATTAAGAATGGCTTAATTGTTTTGGCCAATAAGCGCGATCATTTAGCCCAGTTGCAAAAATATTTGGTGCCGAAATTAATTGTTCAACCAAATGAAAGCATCGTGGATATTAATACGGATTCTTATGAGTTGCCGTATAATTTGTATGATATTATTGGCGATAAAGCAGCCTTGTTGAAAGCAGAAGGAATCGACCAAGAAGCGATTAACCATTTTATCAAGACCGATATTAATATTCATTTGAAATCATTTTATAAACATCATCAGTTTTCTTTCCAATCTGATAATAAGTTAGCTGAATTAGTGGATCAGCGTGTAATTGAAGTGACGCGTGAGATTTATCAGTTAGTTGAAAGTGAATTGAACATCGAATATCAGGCGAATTTCATCTATGCGTTTAGTTTGCATATCAGCAGTCTTTTGAAGAAACTCAACCTCGGGGAGCAACGCCAGATTAACGACAATATTCGTACCATGATTAGCGATTATCCAGAAGAGTTTCAATTAGCCAAAAGAATCCGTAAAATGATTGAGGAAGCTTTTTTAGTAAAGATTTTGGAAAGTGAAGATTATTATTTAGCGGCCTTGCTTGTCTCATTGAAATCTACCCCATCGGCAGGGAAAATCGGGGTCGTAGTCGCTGCCCATGGTCGTAGTTCGGCCTCGAGTATGGTGGAAGTGGTGTCACAGTTACTAGGAGTTGAGCAGTTAAGGGCTGTGGATATGCCTTTAGATATGTCTCCGAAAGTTGCACTAGAAAAAATCGAGAAAGCCGTATTAGAAGTCAATGATGGTAGCGGCGTTCTCTTGTTAGTAGATATGGGTTCGCTTGCGACTTTCTCTCAAGAAATTTACCGTCATACGAATGTTCGCGTGCGTACGATTGATATGGTGACAACAGCGGTGGTATTAGAAGCGGTCCGTAAAGCATCGATGGTTGGTGCGGATTTGGATAGCATTTATGAAACGATGCGTAATTTCCGCGGCTATGGGCATGTCGATCACGAAAGTCCAACCGATGTCAAAAAGACTAAAGCAATCTTAGCCGTCTGTGCCTCTGGAGAAGGAACCGCCCAACGTATCAAAGAAATTTTAGAGTATTCATTGCAAAAACGCCCAGGTACGGATTTAACGATTGTGACTTCATCTATTGCTCAAGTGAATCAAAAATTACCAGAAATTATGGAGCGATATCAAGTGATTGCCACGACCGGAATTGCCCAACCAAATATTCCTGTGCCGTTTATCACTTTGGAACAATTTATTGATGCGGATATTGATCAATTATTAGATAAATTATTAATAGAAGATGAATTACTTGATTTGGATCAAAAAAAATTTGATCAAAATGTCGATGAAGATGATACCCGTCAATTGTGTATTCAATTTTTAGAACGCAATGTGACCTTTATCAACCCGAAAAAGGTAATCGATCTATTGTGGAATTTTGCGGATAAAGTGATTGAACAGTGGCAGTTTACCGAGGAGTTGAAGGGATTTCGGATTAATTTCATTTTACATTGTGGCAATATGTTAGAACGAAATGTCTTACACCGTACCTTAACCCCACCAGATGGCTATCAAGGCAAACTTTATGGAAATGCAGCTTATGAGCAACTTCATTTGGCTACCCAAAGTCTTGCTAGAGCGCTAAATATCGATATTTTACCCGTTGAAGAGTATTATCTTTTAGAATTAATCGAAAATCATCGTGCAAGAATACAGTCTAAATAATACAGTCAAGACAGCGATACACTAGATACACTAAAATACAATTAGTGTATCCTTTGTAGTGTATCGTTTTTTTGTTGATTTTTAAGCTTTTTTTAAGTAGTGTATCGTTTTGGAAGTTGGCACGTATCTTGCTTATATAAGGGTGGATACAAAGGAGGGAGGAAATACTAAGGATTGAAAGGTACTGTATTTCTAAAAATTTCAAAGGAGCAGTTGGTATGGATGTCCGTTTAGTTCGAATTGATGACCGTTTGATTCATGGACAAGTTGCGACAGTATGGGCGAAAGAAACCGGTATTGAACGCATCATCGTTGTGAGTGATACGGTGGCGAAAGATGAGTTGCAAAAGTTTTTACTCAATCAAGCAGCTCCACCAGGCGTCAAGGCGAATGTTGTCCCTGTCGATAAGATGTTTGAGGTATTTTATAATGTATTATTTATCAATACCAAGGTCATGTTATTATTTACTTGCCCTCAAGACATCGAACGACTTGTACAAGCAGGCATACACATCCAGTCAGTGAATATCGGTGGCATGCGTTTTTCTCCAGGTAAGAGAATGCTGACTAATGTGATTTCACTAGATGAGGATGATGTCCGATCATTTCAATATTTGTATGGGAAAGGAATTGAATTGGAAGTCAGACAGGTGCCAGCTGATCGCAAGGTAAATTTTATGGATTTACTTTATCGTTTCAAAGATGCGAAATGAAAGTCATCGTTGGTTGAAAGGTTAATTTAATCAGTAGGAGGTACAAAGAATGGTAGGAATTATCCTAGCAAGTCATGGGGAATTCGCAAATGGTATTTTACAATCAGGTTCAATGATTTTTGGTGAACAACAAAACGTTGCAGCTGTTACTTTAATGCCTAGCGAAGGTCCAGATGATGTCAGAGCAAAAATGGAAGCAGCCATTGCTACATTTGAGAATCAAGATGAAGTCTTGTTTTTAGTCGATCTTTGGGGTGGTACACCATTTAACCAAGCAAATAACTTGCTTGAAGCACACAAAGACAAATGGGCAATCGTTGCAGGTATGAACTTACCAATGGTAATCGAAGCTTATGCTTCACGTTTTTCTATGAATACTGCGCATGAAATCGCAGCGCACATCATTGCTACAGCAAAAGATGGTGTGAAAGTGAAACCTGAAGAGTTAGAACCAGCTGAAGAAAAAGCAGTCGTTCAACAACAAGGTCCTGTAGGCGCAATCCCACCTGGAACAGTTTTAGGTGATGGAAAAATCAAATTTGCTTTGGCACGTATTGATTCACGTCTATTACACGGTCAAGTGGCAACTGCTTGGACAAAAGCAGTCCAACCAACACGTATTATCGTTGTTTCAGATGCTGTATCTAAAGATGAATTACGTAAGAAATTAATCGAACAAGCTGCTCCTCCAGGAGTAAAAGCAAACGTTGTTCCAATTGCTAAAATGATTGAAGTCGCTAAAGACCCTCGTTTTGGTAATACAAAGGCTTTACTATTATTTGAAAACCCACAAGATGTAGTCCGTGCAATTGAAGGTGGCGTAGACATTAAAGAAGTTAACGTTGGTTCAATGGCTCACTCTGTTGGTAAAGTATTAGTTAATAAAGTATTGTCTATGGATGCTAAAGATGTCGAAGCTTTTGAAACAATGAAAAAAGCTGGTGTGACATTTGATGTACGTAAAGTTCCAAATGATAGTAAAGACAATATGGATGCTTTACTACAAAAAGCTAAATCAGAGCTTGGCAATGCTTAATTTGTCAAATAAAGGACTTATATAGGAGGTTTATTATGTCTATTATTTCTATGGTATTAGTCGTAGTGGTTGCCTTTTTAGCCGGAATGGAAGGTATTTTAGATGAGTTCCAATTCCATCAACCATTAGTTGCTTGTACATTAATCGGATTAGTAACCGGTAACTTAGAAGCCGGAATTATTTTAGGTGGTTCCCTACAAATGGTTGCCTTAGGTTGGGCAAACATCGGAGCTGCCGTTGCGCCAGATGCTGCGTTAGCTTCTGTTGCTTCTGCAATTATCTTAGCTTTAGGTGGACAAGGTGTGAAAGGTGTTGCATCTGCTTATGCGATTGCTATGCCTTTAGCAGTTGCAGGTTTGTTCTTAACTATGATTGCTCGTACTTTAGCCGTTGCTATTGTTCATGCTATGGACCGTGCAGCTGAAAATGGAAATATGCGTGCCATTGAAATGTGGCAAGTAGTTGCTATCTGTATGCAAGGTTTACGTATCGCTATCCCAGCTACATTACTTTTAATGATTCCTGCTGAACAAGTAAAAGCTTTACTTGAAGCTATGCCTGCATGGTTAAACGAAGGTATGGCAATCGGTGGTGGTATGGTTGTTGCCGTTGGTTATGCAATGGTTATCAACATGATGGCATCTCGCGAAGTATGGCCATTCTTCATGCTTGGTTTCGTTATCGCTGCAATTACACAAATCACATTAATTGGTTTAGGGGTTATCGGTGTTGCTTTAGCATTACTATACCTACAATTAACTAAGAATGCTGGTTCTGCTGGTGGTAACGGTGGATCAGGGGATCCTCTAGGCGATATTTTAAATGACTATTAAGAAGGAGGAAAATGAGTAATGGCTGAAAGAATTGAATTAAGTAAAAAAGATCGTTTGGCTGTAGCATGGCGTTCAACTTTCTTACAAGGTTCTTGGAACTATGAACGTATGCAAAACGGCGGCTGGTGTTATGCAATGATTCCAGCAATTAAAAAATTATATAAAGATCCTGAAGATCGTAAAGCGGCTTTAAAACGCCACTTAGAATTCTTTAACACTCACCCATACGTAGCTTCTCCAGTATTAGGGGTTACTTTAGCACTTGAAGAAGACCGTGCTAACGGTGCAGCTGTCGATGACGTTGCAATTCAAGGGGTTAAAGTTGGTATGATGGGACCTTTAGCCGGTGTTGGTGACCCAGTATTCTGGTTTACTGTACGTCCTATGTTAGGGGCTTTAGGTGCTTCTCTAGCTTTAGGTGGTAACATCTTAGGCCCAATCTTATTCTTCGTATTATGGAATGCCATTCGTTGGGGATTCATGTGGTACACACAAGAATTTGGTTACCGTACTGGTTCTAAGATTACTGAAGACTTATCAGGTGGTTTATTACAAGATATCACTAAAGGGGCTTCTATCTTAGGTATGTTCGTATTAGCAGCCTTGGTTGAACGTTGGGTATCTATCAAGTTCACACCAGTAATTGCTGAAATCAAATTATCTCCAGGTGCTTACATTGAATGGGACAAAGTGGAAATGTCAGGAAAAGGAATGAAGGCATTATTTGAACAAGTACGAAATGGTTTGTCGTTTGAACCAATCAAACAACAAACGCTACAAGGAAACTTGGATTCATTAATTCCTGGTTTAGTTCCATTGCTATTAACATTCTTATGTATGTGGTTATTGAAGAAGAAAGTTTCTCCAATCGTAATCATCATTGCATTATTCATCGTTGGTATCGTTGGACACTTAATCGGATTATTATAATTCATTATTACTACTATTCGTTTATTGGAGAAGCGAGAATCAAATTGGTTCTCGCTTCTTTTTACTAAGTATGCTATGCTAATGGCGAGGTGAGAAATATGGTGCAATCTTTAAATACAAAAGTAGATTTAACAGTGAACGCGACATCCTTTATGGGGCTAGCTAACTATGGCAAAATCATGGTTGGTGATAAGGCTTTTGAATTTTATGATGATCAAGATGTGCGTAAATATATTCAAATCCCTTGGGAAGAAGTGGAATTTGTCATGGCAACCGTTCTTTTTAAAGGTAAATGGATTCCTCGTTTTGCCGTCCAAACCAAGAAAAATGGACGTTATCAGTTTGCTGCGAAAAATCCTAAAAAAGTCTTACGGGCCATTCAAGATCATATCGGTAAAAAGAAAATGCGCCGTTCGCTGAGTTTTTTCCAAATCTTTTCTCGAAGCATCAAGGCAAAATTTGGCAAAAACAATTAAACTTAATTTTTTCGAGATAAACACATTAAATCGTGCAAAGTCAATGATTTAATGTGTTTTTTGTGTTAGAATTAAAAATATCTTAGAGAAGAGAAGGTAGATATGATGATTCGAGTAGAAAACTTACGCAAATTAATGAGAGAAAATGATTTAGAGGCTTTTTTAGTCACTAGTCCATATAATTTGCGCTACTTAACAAACTTTACAGGAACAACAGGTTTAGCAGTTATTACCTTGACGAATGCTTATTTTGTCACTGACTTCCGTTATACTGAACAAGCGGCAATGCAAGCAAAAGGCTATACCATTGTGAAAAATACCGGTCCAATCTTTGAAGAAGTTGCTAAGATTTGTACACAAGATGAGTTGAAGAATCTAGCCTTTGAAGAAAGCTTTGTGACTGTCAGAGATTATGATCAATTAGAAGATCTAATCCACGAAACATCTTTAGTACCAGTGAGCGGATTAATTGAATCTTTACGTGAAATTAAAGATGAAAAAGAAGTCGAAATCACAAAAAAAGCTTGCGAAATCGCGGATAAAGCCTTTTTACACATTCTAGATTATGTAAAACCAGGCATGAGCGAAATTCAAGTAGCAAACGAATTAGATTTCTTCATGCGTTCTTTAGGTGCAAGTGGTGTCAGCTTTGATACTATCGTGGCTAGTGGTTTACGTTCAGCGATGCCACATGGGGTTGCTAGCGAAAAATTAATTGAACAAAATGATTTAATTACGATTGATTTTGGTTGCTACTATCAAGGTTATGTTTCAGATATGACTCGTACGTTTGCAATTGGCGATCCTGGAGAAAAATTAAAAGAAATTTATCAAGTGGTATTGGAAGCTCAATTAAAAGTCATCGAAGCCGCTAAACCAGGCATGACTGGCGTTCAATTGGATGCAGTGGCACGTGATCACATTGCTTCATATGGCTATGGAGAAGCGTTTGGTCACTCAACTGGTCATGGTATTGGTCTAGAAATCCACGAAGGGCCAAATGTATCCTTCAGAGCAGAGAAAGCTTTTGTGCCAGGAAATATTATTACAGATGAACCAGGTATCTACTTACCAGGTGTTGGTGGGGTACGTATTGAAGACGACCTATTGATTACCCAAACTGGCAATGAAGTCTTAACACATGCACCAAAAGAATTAATTCTCTTATAATCTTGTTAGAATTACACCAAGCTATAGATTATCAGCGCATAAAATGATAAAATAGTTGTGAATGATAACTATCTGTTAGAATTGGAGGAAATAAGATGGCTGATGAAAAAGCTTTAAAATTAGATGTCCAAGATGAACTTGGCGAAATCGTCATCGCCCCTGAAGTTATTGAAATTATTAGTGGGATTGCTGCTTCTAAAGTAGAGGGCGTATATAAAATGCAAGGATCTTTTGCTAATAATGTAACAGAATTGCTTGGTCGTAGTGTCTATGGTAAAGGCGTTTATCTATCAAACACTGAAGATGGAATCCAAGTAGATGCTTATGTGAGCGTAAAATATGGCGTTTCTGTCCCTAAAGTAGCGACCGAAATCCAACAACATATCAAACAACAAGTCTTATTCATGACTGATATAACTTTAGCTCAAGTCAATGTGCATATTGTAGCTGTGATTCCAGAAAAACAAGAAGCAGTGAACTTAGACGAACTTTTTGATGATAATGAGGACGACAATGAATAAAGAATTATCAAGACATCAAATCCGTGAAATAGCCATCCAAGCTTTGTTTCCGTTAAACTTCAACCAAGATTTAACCAAACAAGCGGCGATTAACCATGCGATTGAATTGAATTTAGTGGATCAATTAGATGATGAGCAAGAAAGCTTTGTTCCGCCATACTTAGACGTATTAGTCAGCGGTGTGTGCGACAACCAAGCGACCATTGACCAATTAATTGAAAGCCACTTAAAACCAGGTTGGAAGATTAATCGTTTAGCAAAAATGGATGTCACAATATTACGTTTAGCAATTTTTGAAATGAAGTATGTAGACGATGTACCGAATAATGTTGCTTTAAATGAAGCAATTGAATTGGCAAAAACTTTTAGTGATGAAAAATCGCGTCGTTTTGTCAATGGTCTTTTATCTGCAGTGAATCAAGAATTACAAGCATAAGTAGGTTAGACCGAAATTTCTCAAATTTGGAATTACAAATCGGGGAAATTTCGGTTTTTTAAATCTAAAAAATAAAAAGGGGTCAAACAAATGAATTTATTGAATGGAAAAGAATTGGCACAAAAATTACAGCAGGAAATGACGCAAGAAGTAACTGAATTGAAGGAAAAGGGACTACAACCTGGATTAGCCGTGATTTTAGTGGGTGAAGATCCAGCCAGTCAAGTGTATGTCCGCAATAAAGAACGCGCAGCAAACAACATTGGTATGTATTCGGTCGTGTATCGTTTACCTGAAACAACTAGTGAAGCAGCTTTGATTGCTAAAATTGAAGAATTGAATCAGGATGATAAGATTCACGGGATTTTAGTACAGTTACCATTACCAAAACATATTAATGAAGATTTAGTGCTTGATACCATTAATCCAGCTAAGGATGTCGACGGTTTCCATCCAATGAATTTAGGAAATCTTTTTGCTGGCAAACCTACGATGATTCCATGTACACCAGCCGGAATTATGGAGTTAATCAAACTTTCAGGCTTAGATTTAGCTGGTAAAAATGCTGTGATTATTGGCCGTAGTAATATTGTTGGTAAACCTATGGCACACCTTTTACTACAAGCAAATGCGACCGTGACGATTTGCCATTCGAAAACCAAGGATCTTCCTAAAGTAGCGAAACAAGCAGATGTTTTAGTCGTAGCAATTGGTCGTGCGAATTTTGTGACCGCTGATTTTGTCAAAGAAGGCGCAGTTGTGATTGATGTAGGGATTAATCGTGATGAAAATAATAAATTAACGGGTGATGTGAAATTTGATGAAGTCGCACCGTTAACGAGTTTCATTACGCCAGTGCCTGGTGGGGTTGGGCCGATGACAATTACGATGTTAATGCGTCAAACGATTGATGCGGCGAAAAGAAAGGAAAATGTTCGTTGAGTCAACCAGAATATTTAACGGTGAGTGCCTTAACGCGTTATATCAAGACGAAATTTGATAATGACCCTTACATGAAACGTGTCTATTTAACTGGGGAGATTTCAAATTTTAGAAAAAGACCGAACCATCAGTATTTTTCGCTCAAAGATGACCATGCGAAAATATCAGCTGTGATGTTTCGGGGCCCATTTAGTAGGGTAAAATTCGATGTCCAAGATGGGATGAAAGTCTTGGTGGTCGGTTATGTCTCGGTGTATGAAGCTTCCGGAAGTTATCAGATTACGATCGAGCATATGGAACCAGATGGCATCGGGGCACTATACCAAGCTTTTGAGCAATTAAAAGAAAAATTATCTAAAGAAGGTTTGTTCACAGCACCGAAAAAGCCTTTACCAAGATTTCCCAAACGTATCGGGGTAATCACTAGTCCATCTGGGGCGGTGATTCGCGATATTATGACGACGATTAAAAGACGCTATCCGATTGCTCAAATTATTCTTTATCCGACAGTCGTGCAAGGCGATCAGTCCGCCGATGATTTGGTGCGTAATATTAAGCGTGCCGATGAGTCGGGCAATTTCGATACCTTGATTATCGGACGCGGTGGTGGTTCGATTGAGGATTTATGGCCTTTTAATGAAGAAAAAGTAGCTAGAGCGATTTTTGCTTGTCAGACACCAGTTATTTCTTCGGTAGGTCATGAAACGGATACGACGATTGCTGATTTTGTGGCAGATGTCAGAGCAGCTACCCCAACTGCGGCGGCCGAGCTTGCGGTACCTGTATTAAGTGAGGAAATAATGAAGATTGACCAACAAAAGATGCGCTTAATGCAAGCTTTTGCCAATCAATTGAAATTAAAAAATCAACGCTTAAACCGGGTGCAACAAAGTTATGTCTTTGCCCAACCGCATCGTCTTTATGAAGCCCAATCGCAAAAACTTGACCAATTGCAACAGCGACTAACCAGTAGCATGCAGGCGCAATTGCATCAACAAGAACGTCGCTATCAACAATTAAGTCAACGTTTAATCCAACAAAATCCAAGTCATCGTTTGCAAAATGAACAACAAAAGCTAGGATATCTAACGGAAAGCTTGCAACGTCAAATGCAACAACTTTTCCAAAAGAAAGTGCAAGACTTCAATCAAGCCTTGGTTTCATTGGATTTATTAAGTCCTTTAAAAACCATGCAGCGTGGATTTAGCTATACAACCGTGGATGAGCAAGTGGTTAAAAGTGTGGATCAATTAGTCCCTAACCAAGAAATCACCGTACACTATGCCGATGGGACGGTACAAGCACAGGTGCACACCATTCAGAAAAAAGAAAAGTGAGGAAAATCATGTCAGAATTAACTTTTGAACAGTCTTTACAACAGTTAGAACAAATCGTCTCGCAACTCGAGCGTGGCGATGTGCCGTTAGAAGAAGCTTTAGATGCCTTTCAAAAAGGAATGGTTTTATCTAAACAATGTAAAGATCAATTAGCCAATGCCGAAAAAACATTAGCCAAAATGATGACCGACGCCAATCAAGAAGTGCCATTTGAAGAGGCTAAAAATGAATAAGGAATTAACTCAGGCGATGCAGCAAGTCGAAACCTTGATGGAACAATTAGTCTTAGCTTCGACCAATGATGAATTGCTTGCTAAAAGTATGTGCTATTCCCTTGAAGCAGGCGGCAAGCGCATTCGTCCGCGGATCTTTTTAGCGACTTTGCAAGCATTTGGCGCACCCTTAGATGAAGAAGCCTTAAAAATTGCTGCGGTAATCGAAATGATGCATACTTATTCATTGATTCATGATGACTTGCCAAGCGTGGATGATGATGATTTACGCCGTGGGAAACCAACTAACCATAAAGTCTTTGGAGAAGCGATGGCCTTGTTTGCTGGGGATGCTTTATTGACTTTGTGTTTTGAAATCTTGCCTCAGTTAAACTTACCGGCATCTATCAAGACTCAGTTGATTGCGCACTTAGCCAAAGCAGCCGGGCCTTCAGGAATTGTGGCCGGTCAAGCAAGTGATGTCCAAGCAGAAAAGCAGCATGTCCCATTAGCGTGCTTAGTCCAAATTCACGAGCGAAAAACGGGTGCGCTGCTTCAATACTGTTTTGTTGCTGCCGGGATTGTTGCTAATGGTACGAATGAACAATTGACATTACTTCAAACATTAGGAATGGATGTCGGAATTGCCTTTCAAGTGCGTGATGATTTGCTAGATGTATTAGCAACCACGCAAGAACTTGGCAAAACAGCTGGGCGCGATCTTGAATTGGAAAAAAGTACCTATCCTGCGTTATTAGGTATTCAAGGGGCAAAACAGGCTTTAGCTGACTATCTGTTAAAAGCCAAACAAGCTTGTCAGACGCTTAGTGAAGGCGGAATGGATATGACTGAGCTAGTTAAAATCATTGAAAAATTAGAATTGAGGAATTAATACTTGAAAAAAGAACGAGTAGATGTCCTTTGTGTGATGCAAGGATTATTCGAAACTAGAGAACAAGCTAAACGTGGCATTATGGCAGGCTTAGTCTATAATGATAAGCATGAACGCTTGGACAAACCTGGTGAAAAAATTGATGCTAGTATGACATTAGAAATCAAAGGGAAAAAACTACCCTATGTTTCGCGCGGAGGCTTAAAATTAGAGAAAGCCTTAAAAATTTTTGATTTCACAGTGAAAGATAAGATTGTATTAGATATTGGTGCTTCTACGGGTGGTTTTACTGATGTGGCTTTGCAAAATGGGGCGAAGTTAAGTTATGCCTTAGATGTTGGCTATAATCAGTTGGCTTGGAAGATTCGTCAAGATGAACGCGTGGTTGTAATGGAGCGGACGAATTTTCGTTATAGCAAACCAACTGACTTTTTAGAAGGATTACCACAAGTGGCGACCATCGATGTTTCCTTTATTTCTTTAAGTTTGATTTTGCCACCTTTATATGAGATTTTAGTGGCAGACGGCGATGTGATGGCTTTAATCAAACCGCAATTTGAAGCAGGTAAGGAATTTGTCGGCAAACACGGGATTGTCAAAGATCCAAAAGTGCATCAAGCCGTGATTGAAAAAGTGATTGATCTTTCGCTTGAGACTGGTTTTTCAGTTGAGAATTTAAGCTTTTCACCGATTACTGGCGGTGAGGGGAATATCGAATTTTTAATCCACCTGAAAAAAGCGAGTTTACCGGCAAGCATTTCAACAAATGTGGATGTCGCTGAGGTAGTAAGACAAGCACACGAACGTTTAGAAAAGTAACGAGTGGACCATGTAGATAAATGCTGCATGGTCTTTTTGCTATATTCATGTTATAATCGATTTCATGAATAAAAATAAAATTGGAAGGGGTAACGTAATGCGTAAAAAAGATCGACATCGTTTAATTATCCGTTTATTGAATGAATTTGCGATTGAAAAACAAGAAGATTTTGTCGAGATTTTGAAAAAGCATGGGGTGGAAGTAACCCAAGCAACCATTTCGCGTGATATTAAAGAGTTAAAATTAGTCAAAATTCCAGCAGCTGATGGGAATTACCGCTATAGTCTACCACAAGAATCAAGTGAAGATTTGTTTAATAAATTGTTACGCTTATTAAGAACCGCTTGTATTGCGATTGATTCCATGGATAAAATGATTATGATTAAGACGATCCCTGGGAATGCTTCGGCGGTGGGAAATCTACTAGATAAATGTTTTAAAGAAGAGCTATTTGGCTTACTTAATGATGATGATAGTATTTTGATGATTTTACGTACAGAGCAAGATTGTGCGACCATTTATCAAAAATTACGCAACTTTTAAGCAGATTAGAGGGAAGAAATGTGATTTTAGAGCTTTCGATACAAAATTTTGCGATTATTTCCGAATTACATTTACACTTTAAACCAGGGATGACCGCTTTAACTGGGGAAACAGGGGCTGGAAAATCGATTATCATTGATGCGATGTCGCTATTAGCAGGCGCGCGCTCATCCGTTGACTTTATTCGCCAAGGCTGCGATAAGTCGATGATTGAAGGGATTTTTGAGATTCCCCAACAAGCAGAATTCACCGCATTGGCTCAGGAGCTAGGCATTGACTTAGAGGAAGGCTATCTGATTATTCAGCGCGATATTACTTTGAATGGTAAGAGCTTCAATCGGGTCAATGGACGGACAATTACTTTAGCCAACTTGAAACGAATTGGGGCTTTTTTAGTCGATATTCAAGGCCAAAATGATCACCAACAGTTATTACAACCAGAAAAGCATTTAGATTTTATCGATAGTTTTGCAGATGAGTCTTTTAAAGAGAAAATCAAGCACTATCAAGCGAAATTTAGTGAATATCAACAATTGAAACGTCGTGTGCACCAAATCCAATCAAATGAACAACACTACATCCAACGAATGGATATGCTCCAATATCAAAAAGAAGAACTAGAACAAGCGGCTTTAGTTGAAGGCGAAGAAGAAGCTCTGACTGAAGAACGGGAAAAACTATTGAATTTCCAAAAGATTATGGATGCTTTTGCCCAATCACATCAAACACTTGTGATGAATGAACCGAATTTATTAGATGGTATCTCGCAGGTGGGTGATTTGTTACAAGAAATTGCGCCGATTGATGCAGCTTATGAAGAGCTAAATGAGCAAGTCCAAAATGCGTATTATTTATTACAAGATGTCGCAACAGGGATATCTAGACAGATGGATTTGATGGACATGGATGAAGAACGTTTGGAAGAGATTGAAGAACGTCTGGCTGTCATCAAAAAATTAAAACGTAAATATGGTGATACCATCACGAAAATGTTAGACTATCTTGCTGAAATTACTGAAGAATTGGAAGCAACGATGCAATCAGAAGACCAATTAGATCAGTTAGAAGCGCAATTAGCTGCTTTAGAAAAGAATTTGATGAGTGAAGCTGAGGCCATCAGCCAAAAACGCCATGAGATTGCCTTTCATTTATCTAAGGAAATTATGCAAGAACTCAAGGAATTATACCTAGAAAATACGCAGTTTGAAGTTCGTTTTGAAAAAGAAAAACAATTGCAACTTCATGGAATTGACCAAGTGGCGTTTTATTTGACAACTAATCCAGGGGAACCATTAAAACCTTTAGTGAAAGTTGCTTCTGGTGGGGAGCTTTCTCGAATTTTACTAGCCTTGAAGTCCATCTTTTCTCGTGGCCAACAGATGACGAGTATCATTTTTGATGAGGTCGATACCGGTGTAAGCGGTCGGGTGGCCCAAGCGATTGCCGAAAAAATCTTAAACATTGCCCGCTCGTCGCAAGTCTTGTGTATCACTCATTTACCACAAGTAGCAGCTGCGGCGGATAATCAGTATTTGATTCAAAAACAAGTGCAAGATGGGCGTACTTCAACCACGGTTTTACCACTAGATGAGGATCAAAGAGTAAAAGAAGTGGCACGTATGCTTGCTGGTGCAGAAATTACCGATTTAACCTTAAAACATGCACAAGAATTAATCGCTAGTCTAGGTAAATTACGAAAATAAACAAATGATCACTTCAGCAAAAAGAAAAGCCAAAAAAAGAGGCGTGATTTGCAAAACGCCTCTTTTTTATAAGGTTGTAAGGCAGCTCGCTTAGACATGAAGAAATTCGTGTGTTTACCTCTCACTGCGAAAATCAGATGTAAGAAGATTTTTGCAAGTGGGAGGGCGAATTTCACAATGTCTAGCTGCCGAACACCGTCTACCAAGGTTGTAAGGCAGCTTGCTTTGCTACCCTGCGAACATTTTACATAAGTGCTGCTACCGTTGATAAGATGACGCCGCCAATTGTGACAATCAACATTGCCCAAATAACGACTTTAGTGACTTTTTCAAAGGTAGACATTTTTTTCTTTTCGCTCATAAATTTCGTCCTTTTTCCATTTTTTTATAGTCTACAACCTATTATACGTTAATTCAAGGAAAAGGACAAAGAATTTTTAAAAAGTTTGAAACACCGATGTAAAGTTTGTGGTGTATATTAATCTTGGCTTAATGGATAAAGAGGAGTTTATGCATTTCTCGCCAAGCAATAATGAGGTAAAAATGACATAGAGAGGATTACATAAATGAATCATAGTACATTAGAATTATTAGGATGGTTTGTAAGCCCAATATTATTATATATGGGATTGAATTTTATTATTCATCGTTTTTCCTTAAAGCAGCTAATCAAAGTGAAATTAGCAGATATTATGGTACCAATCTTATTTATAGTAGATAATCATTTATCAAAGTTGTTGTTTCACGAATATATTTTAGCTTACTTGTTTATTTCGGCATTTATTTTAGGAATTGGTATTGCTGTGATACAAGCTTATTTCTATGATGAAATTAATTATCATGTGTATTTTAAGATGTTTTGGCGCTTCTTATTTTTATTACTGATTGTTTTCTATCTGTTCTTATTCGTTTTAGCAATTATATAGAAAATATTGAGAAAATCGTTTCCAAATCCATTTAAACTTTTTAAAATCTTTTAAAAAACTCTATTATGAAAAATTTTTGTTTTTTTTTATTAAGTTATATTAAATATTAGAGAAATAGTGGTAGAAAGTGGGGGAATGTGGTAGACTAAGGGTACTAAGTGGTAAATGGAGGAAATTTCGATGTTTATGGGTGAATTTCAACATTCAATAGACGCGAAAGGCCGTTTAATTATCCCTGCTAAATTTAGAGAAAAGTTAGGCGAAAATTTTGTCGTGACTAGGGGATTAGATGGCTGCTTATTTGGCTATCCTCAAGACGAATGGGAAAAGTTAGAGGCAAAACTTAACGAAATGCCTTTAGCTAAAAAAGATGCTCGCCTTTTTGTGCGCTTCTTTTATTCCGCTGCCACTGAGTGTGAACTTGATAAGCAAGGCCGCATTAATATCCCACAAAGCTTACGTCAACACGCCAATCTTGAAAAGAGTTGTGTGATTGTTGGGGTAAGTAATCGTATCGAGATTTGGGATGAAACACGTTGGCAAGCATTTACGGATGCTGCTGAAGAAAACTTTGACGAGATTGCTGAGTCAATGATTGATTTTGGATTATAAAAGATTGAAATGAGGATTTAGAGAATGGTTCAGTTCCAGCATTATACAGTGATGAAACACGAAACCGTAGATGCACTTGAGATTAAACCAAATGGTATATATGTAGATTGTACGCTTGGTGGGGCTGGCCATAGTGAATATATCTTATCTCAGTTATCGGGTGAAGGTCATTTATATGCCTTTGACCAAGATCAAAAAGCAATCGACCACGCAAAGATTCGTTTGAAAAAATATGTAGATGCCAATCAAGTGACTTTTATTAAGGCGAATTTTCGTGAATTGCAAGTGCGTTTAAATGAATTAGGTATAGATGGGGTAGATGGGATTATTTATGATTTAGGTGTTTCTTCTCCTCAACTAGATGAAGCTGAGCGTGGATTTAGTTATCACCAAGACGCACCTTTAGATATGCGTATGAATCAAGAAGCTGATTTTAGCGCTTATCATGTAGTGAATCAATACAGCTATCAAGAATTAGTAAAGATTTTCTTTCGTTATGGCGAAGAAAAATTTTCAAAGCAGGTTGCTCGTGAAATAGAAAGAGTTCGCGCAAAACATCCGATTGAAACAACGGGTGAACTAGTTGATATCATTAAAAGCGCGATTCCTGCTCCAGCTAGACGTAATGGTGGCCACCCAGCTAAACGAATTTTTCAAGCGATTCGGATTGCGGTCAATGATGAGCTAGGAGCAGTTGAAGAGTCTTTAGAACAAGCAATCGCATTATTAAACCTTAATGGCAGAGTAAGTGTGATTACTTTCCATTCATTAGAAGATCGTATCGTCAAGACGATGTTTAAAGAATATAGTCAAGTGCGTGATTTACCACCTGGCTTACCAGTGATTCCAGATGAATACAAACCTATCTTAAAATTAGTGAATAAAAAACCAATTACTGCCTCCAAAGAAGAATTGGCAGAAAATAATCGTTCGCGCAGTGCAAAATTGAGAGTGGCGGAAAAAATAATGATGAAGGAGTAGGGCAATGGCTGAATTGAAATATCAAGATTATTCATTTGATATCGATACATCAATGAATCAACCAACTGAACAAATGAATAGCTTTGTAATCGAAGAAGTCAAACGGCCAGCTATTAACAACGCGGGTGTTTCCACAGCTAACAAGTTAAAACGGATTAGCTTAGTTGAAAAAATGATTGCTGTTTCTATCCTACTTTTTGTCGTTGTTGTCGCGCTTGGGATGATTTATATTCGCACTTCAATCAATCAGATGGAACACGATATCTCAATTGTTGAGAATGAAATTACAGTGAATGAAAAAGAAATTACTCGCTTACAGCAAGAAAAAAATGAACTATCAAAAGCTGATAGAATAAAACAAATTGCTGAAAAATTAGGGTTATCAATTAATGATGATAATTTAAGGAAAGTGAAGTAAATGACTTATAAACAAAAATTTGATAAGTTTCTTAAAAAAAAGAATCTAACTACTACGAACAACCGCAAAAAAGTCGGAATCTTATTCTTTCTTACCACTATTGCGTTGTTCTTTTTATTTGTTTTACGTTTGGGCTACATTGTACTAGTCGGTAATATAGGTGATGTATCTTTAAAAGAGCGCACAACCGAATTATATAAAGGTTCAGAAGTGATTGCAGCTAAGAGAGGAACGATTTATGATCGAAATGGGATTGCAATTGCTGAAGATGCAACTTCTTATTCTGCTTATGTGGTGCTTTCTGATAGCTACGTGCAAGGCAAGACCAAATTATATGCGGAGAAAAAAGACTTTAGTGATATTGCAGAAGTGCTACATGATAAGGTTGGAACCAGTAAAAGTAAAGTAGAGAAAATTCTAAATACAGCTTATGACAAAAAAGTACGTCCTTATCAGGTAGAGATTTCAGCCGCTAAAGATATCACTTTGCAACAAAAAGAAGCGATTGAAAAAGAATTGAAATCTCGTAAAAGTAAAGGGTTATATTTCAATAGTCATCCTTCTCGTATTTATCCAAATGGGCAGTTTTCTTCTCATCTAATTGGTTATGCGGATATTGCTGTTAAGAATAATGAAGAACGCTTAGTCGGAAAACTCGGCATTGAAGAGGCTTATAATGATGTCTTAAAAGGTACAGATGGTAAGATTACCTATCAAAAAGATAACTACCAAAATCCATTGCCTGGTACGGTTGCTGAGAAAAAGGCTGCCGTAGATGGTAAAGATATTTATACTACTTTAGATAGTCGTCTGCAAACTTACTTAGATACTCTACTGACTGAAGCCTATAAGAAGAGCAAGCCAGAAAATATGACTGGTGTCTTAATGAATGCGAAAACCGGGGAGATTTTAGCTGCTGCCCAACAACCTTCTTTTAATCCTGAAGATAAGTCAACATTAGGTGGTAAAGATTTTACTTGGTTGAATTTATTATTACAAGAAACCTATGAACCAGGGTCAACAATGAAAATCTTAATGACCTCAGCCGCGATTGATCAAGGGGTATTTAATGAATATGAAAGTTATCAATCTGGTCAAATCAAGATTGCTGATACGGTGATTGATGACTGGGACCACGGAGCTTTAGGAACGTTAACCATGCGTCAGGCGCTTTCTTGGTCTAGTAATAAAGGGATGGTTATGTTAGAGCAACGTATGCAAGACCGCTGGCAACGATATTTAAAACAGTTCGGCTTTGGTCAAAGTACAAATGCCGGTATCCTGGGTGAAAGTCCGGGAATGTTGCCAGAAGATAATGTCGTTTCGCATGCAATGACATCTTTTGGTCAAGGGATTGCCGTGACGAACTTCCAAATGTTGCAAGCATTTACGGCGGTTTCCAATAATGGGACGATGGTTAAACCGCACTTTATTAAAGAAATTGTCGATCATACAACCAATAAAAAGGCGATAACCCAAACAGAAGTCGTCGGTAAGCCAATAAGTGAAAATGCTGCCCGTAAAGTTCGCGAATATATGCGTGACGTTGTCGAAAATAAAGATTATGGTAGTGCTTATGGCAAATACAGCGTGCCAGGTTATAATATTTCGGCTAAAACAGGTACTGCGCAGGTCGCTTCAGATTCTGGTGGGTACTTACAAGGTGCAAATTCTTACCTGTATTCGATTGTCTTGATGGTTCCTTCTGAAGAGCCAGAATATGTTTTATATCTAACGGTGAAATTACCAAAAGAAAATGACGGAACCATTTTACCAAGTGTGGCAAATCCATTGTTAAAACGTGCGATGGACCTTCAAGATGAAACGGTAGCCGCACGTGAAACTACTGAAAAGAGTACTGAAAAAGTAACCGTGGATAAATTCACAGGCATGAGTAGTGTTGATGCGGCTAACCTAGCTGAAAAACGTGGCCTAGATGTCGTAGTTATTGGTAATGGCGAAAAAGTGACGGCACAATCCTTGAAAGCCGGTATCAAAGTCTTACCAAATGAAAAAATCATTCTTTTAGCGAAGGGTGAAAATGCGTATATGCCTGATGTATCTGGTTGGTCCAAAGCTGATTTAGTGAAGCTTGGAAGTATTTTAGATATCAAAGTGAAATTTAATGGTAGTGGTTATTGTGTCAACCAAAGTATTCAGCCTTATGAAACTTTAACGGATAAAAAATCGATTACCTTTACCTTAAAAGAAAATGATTAAATAAGTAGGAGTTAATATGGAACTAACAAAATTTTTCTTACCTTTTGCAAGTGGCTTTGGCTTGACCTTTGCCTTTATGCCACTTTTTATCCATTACTTTCAAATGAAAAAATATGGTCAAGAGATTCGTGATGAAGGGCCGAAATGGCATAATGTGAAAGCTGGTACCCCGACGATGGGTGGTTTTGTATTTAGCTTAGCAGCGATTGTAAGTAGTATTTGGGCAGCTGTTTGGCTAAAATTATTAACCCCTACTTTATTTATTCTGTTATTTGTCTTTCTTCTTTATGGAATGCTGGGTTTTTTAGATGATTTCATTAAGATTTTTATGAAACGAAATTTAGGTTTGACCTCTTTACAAAAGTTAATTGGTCAAATCGTTGGTGGGGTTGTTTTTTATCTAGTCTTTTTAGCTGATAAACAACCAAATACGCTAAACTTCTTTACGATTGAGATTCCATTATCTTATCTATATGCTTTGTTCATCGTCTTTTGGTTAGTTGGTTTCTCAAATGCAGTCAATTTAACAGATGGTATCGACGGTTTAGTCTCTGGGTTAGGTACGATTTCTTTCTTAACTTATGCGATTATCGCTTGGCATCAAAAACAATATGATATCTTCCTTGTATGTATTAGTGTGGTGGGAGGCTTAGTTGGCTTCTTCCCGTATAATCATAAACCTGCTAAAATTTTTATGGGGGATGTTGGTTCGCTAGCTTTAGGTGGTCTTTTGGCGTCGATTTCGATTTTATTACATCAAGAATGGACCTTATTATTAGTTGGTCTAATCTATGTAATCGAAACAGCTAGTGTGATGTTGCAAGTGACTTCCTTTAAATTAACAGGCAAACGTATCTTTAAGATGTCACCGATTCACCACCATTTTGAGATGAGTGGTTGGTCAGAGTGGAAGATCGATATCGTATTCTGGTTGATTGCTGTGATTTGTTCAGTGGTCACTTTGATGATTGTATTGTAAAAAGCGAGGAATGAAAGATGAAGAAAGTGACAAAATTTCAAAATGAAAAAGTATTAGTTTTAGGATTAGCAAAGAGCGGAGTAAGTGCGGCCAAATTGTTACACGATTTGGGTGCACTTGTTACCGTTAATGATGGTAAACCTTTTAATGAAAATCCGCAAGCACAGGAATTGTTAGAAGCCGGCATTACCGTTATTACCGGTAGCCATCCGATTGAGTTAGTGGATGAAGGATTTAGCTTAATGGTGAAAAATCCAGGTATTCCTTATACCCATCCAATGGTTGCGCGTGCTTTAGAACTTCATATCCCAGTGATTACTGAAGTGGAATTGGCTTATTTAATTAGTGAAGCACCGATTATTGGGATTACTGGAACAAATGGTAAAACCACGACGACTACAATGATTGCGACCATTTTGAATGAAAATCGTACAAAAGGGCAAGCCCGTTTATCAGGAAATATCGGCTATCCGGCTAGTTCTGTAGCACAAGAAGCAACAAGTGACGATGAGTTGGTCATGGAATTATCTAGTTTCCAATTGAAAGGGACACAAACTTTCCACCCACATATTGCGGTAATCACTAATTTATATGAAGCGCATATTGACTATCATCAAACGCGAGCTGATTATGTAGCCTCAAAATGGAAAATCCAAGCCAATATGACTGCGGATGATTATCTTGTACTTAACTGGCAACAAGAAGAAGTGCGCGAATTAGCCAAAACGACCAAAGCACAAGTCGTGGCCTTTTCAACAACTGAAAAAGTCGATGGGGCCTATTTGTTAGATGGCAATTTGTACTATAAAGATGAATTGGTCATGTCAGCTGATCAATTAGGGGTTCCTGGTAGTCATAATATTGAAAATGCCCTAGCTGCTATTGCGGTGGCTAAATTAATGAAGGTTGATAATAGTGCAATTCAATCCGCGCTTAGTCAATTCCATGGTGTCAAACATCGTACTCAGTTTATTAAAGAAATCGCTGACGTACGCTATTATAATGACTCTAAAGCAACGAACATTTTAGCGACACAAAAGGCTTTAGCTGGTTTTGATTTGAGCAAGGTTGTATTATTAGCTGGTGGTTTAGATCGTGGGAATTCTTTTGATGCCTTAATTCCAAGTTTGAAGGGCTTAAAAGCAATTATTTTATTCGGTGAAACAAAAGATAAATTAGCTGATGCGGCGAAACAAGCAGGAATTACCTCTATTACAATGACCGAAAATGTCGAAACAGCAGTCCCTATTGCAGCTAAATTAGCGCAAGCAGGCGATATCGTCTTATTATCACCGGCCAATGCTAGCTGGGATCAATATCCAAACTTTGAAGTCCGTGGTGATAAATTTATCGCGGCAATCGAAAAATTATAAGAAATGAGCGGAAATTCATGAAAATATTATTAACCGGTGGGGGAACTGGTGGCCATATTTATCCAGCCTTAGCTTTCATAAAATATGTGAAATCAGTGGATCCAACAAGCGAATTTATGTATATCGGAGCAAAACGCGGCTTAGAAAATAAAATCTTGCCACAAACGGATATTCCTTTTCAAACCTTAGAAATTCAAGGCTTTAAACGCAGTCTGTCAGTGGATAATCTCAAAACATTGCAACTCTTTTTTAGAAGTATGCGTCAAGCGAAGAAAATTTTACGCGATTTTCAACCAGATGTCGTGATTGGTACTGGTGGCTATGTTTCTGGTGCGGTGGTATTCCAGGCTAGCCGCATGCATATTCCGACAATTATTCATGAACAAAATAGCGTACCTGGGATTACGAATAAATTTTTAGCGCGCTATGTGGACAAAATTGGGATTGCTTTTAGCGATGCCGGCCAGTATTTTCCACTAGCCAAAACAGAACTAGTCGGTAATCCGCGTGCCCAAGAAATGCAAGGAATCGTTCGCAGTGAGGTTTTGTCGCAATATGATTTAAAACCAGGTGTTAAGACGGTCTTAATTTTTGGTGGGAGTCAAGGTGCCTTAAAAATTAATCAAGCAGTTGTCAATGCCTTACCTACTTTGGCTAAGAAAGATTATCAAGTGTTATATGCCTCAGGTGAAAGATATTACCAACAAATTGAAGAAGAAATCGGGATGTCTAAGGATGCCTTTGTCAATATCTCCATTCAACCATATATCCACAATATGGCAGAAGTGATGGCCAACTGTGATTTACTCATTGGGCGGGCCGGAGCGACTTCCATTGCTGAACTAACTGCGCTTGGTTTACCATCAATTTTAATTCCAAGTCCATATGTAACCAACGATCACCAAACGAAAAATGCCAAAAGTTTAGAAAAGATTGGTGCAAGTAAGGTGATTGCGGATGCTGACTTAACTGGTGAACGTCTGGTGCGGGCGATTGACTCAATTATGAATGATGATACGCTTTTACAAAGTATGTCAAAAGCATCTAAGAGTCAAGGGATTGTGGACGCCTCACAAAGATTGTATAAGCTAGTTTTAGAAGTAACTGAAAAGTAGGTGAGGACTATTAGTACGAAAGATGAAAAGCAACCAAAGCTAGAAAAAAAAGTGCATAGTCAACAAAAGCCTACACCTTGGCAAGAAGCCCATCAAAAATATTTAGAAGAAAAGAAAATGATGGATGAAATCTTGAAAAAAAATCAAACGCATGAAGAATCAGAACCTCTGGACGAATTTGGTGAAGAAGTTGATCATCAGGTAAATCAAGAGCAAGAAAAAAAGGATCGACCCATTATCGAAATCCTCTCTTCAGAAAAGGTTACTGAGCCTATTCGTGAAAGTGAAAATGCCAGTTTTTCTGATAAGTTGCCAAAGATGAAAGATTACCGTCAACGCAAATTATATCGTCGGTTAGCGTTAATTATTTCAGTGTTTTTGATTCCTTTAGTGGGTTGTATTTATTATATTTCGCCTTTAGGTCAGCTATCTAAGGTGAGTGTTGTACATAATCAACAAGTCAGCAGTGAACAAATTGTGAAAACAGCGAATTTTAAAATAGATGAACCATTATGGGAACAATATTTTGCACGTCAAAATGCGATTAATAAAATCAAAAAAATTTCTCCTTGGATAAAAGCAGTCAATGTGAAAGTTGTTCATTTCAATCAATTTCAAATCAATGTGACTGAATATCCAAGAGTGGCTTATTTACTCACTGGCGATAAGTATTATGATATTTTAGAAAATGGCCAAGTGTTGAAAAATCCGATTGCCCAAGATCAATTACAAAGTGGTTTACCGATATTGGAAGGATTTACTTCTAAAAAATTAATTTTAAAAACCTTGAAAGCTTATCACAAATTGCCAGAAGAATTTAAACAAAGCATTTCACAAATTAAATCCACCCCACGTGCGGAAAATGATCAATTATTAACCTTAAATATGAATGACCAAAATCAAGTGTTAATCAATATTGATCAATTAACGAAAAAATTACCTTACTATGCCAAAGTTGCTAGCAATATGCAAGAACCTGGAATTGTAGATATGGAAGTAGGATTATTCTCTTATCCTTATCCAAAAGAGGAGAAAAAAACAGGGGATAGTTCAGAGCAAACGATAGATAGTGACTCTGAAAATAGTGAAAGCGTTCAAGAAAATCCACAAGCATAAGATTCTTTAAAGAAATTTTCAGAAATTAGGATTTTTTTATATAATTTATCGCTACCTACTTTTTAAAATTGGGTAAAAATGTTAGAATTGTAAACAGTGAAAACTAAAAAAGTTAAGTTTGAACAAATTTTGTTCTATTGATAGTTAAAAATTAGGAGGGAGCCCCATCCATGGCAAAAACGGGAATTTATGTTGGGCTTGATATTGGTACGACATCGGTGAAAGTCGTTGTCGCTGAATATGTTGATAGCCAAATGAATATTATCGGTGTCGGCAATGCGAAGTCTGAAGGAATTAATCGCGGAATCATTGTTGATATTGAAAAAACGGTCCAAGCAATTAAACGCGCAGTTGGACAAGCAGAAGAAAAAGCAGGTATTCAAATTCGTACGGTGAATGTTGGTATTCCAGCAAATCTTTTAGAAGTCGAAAACTGCCAAGGTATGATTGCAGTAAATAATGAATCTAAAGAAATCACAAACGAAGATGTTCGTAATGTCGCATCTGCCGCATTAGTTCGTTCAGTGCCACCTGAAAGACAAATTATTGCAGTATTACCACAAGAATTTACGGTTGATGGGTTTGAGGGAATTAAAGATCCACGTGGCATGATTGGTGTCCGCCTTGAAATGTACGGTGTGATGTTTACTGGACCTAAGACAATTATTCATAATATCCGTAAATGTGTCGAAAAAGCAGGGTTAACCATTGGCCAAACCATTATTACCCCACTTGCTTTAACTGAATCTATTTTATCTGATGGTGAAAAAGATTTCGGTACGATTGTGATTGATATCGGTGGCGGTCAGACAACAACTGCTGTGATGCACGATAAACAATTGAAGTTTACAAACGTGAATCAAGAAGGTGGCGAATATGTCACTCGTGATATCTCTACTGTTTTAAATACTTCATTTAATAATGCCGAAGCGTTGAAAATTAACTATGGTGATGCTTATCCTGCACGTACATCTGCAAGTGAAGAATTCCCAGTTGATGTCATTGGTAAGGCAGAACCAGTAAAAATTGATGAACGTTATTTATCTGAAATCATCGAAGCACGTATGGAACAAATCTTCACGAAAGCCAAAGATGTTTTAGATGAAATTGACGCGCTTGATTTACCAGGTGGTGTCGTATTAACTGGTGGGGCAGCGAGTCTTCCAGGTGTGGTTGATTTAGCACAAGAAATCTTAGGTACACCAGTGAAATTACATGTTCCAAATCATATGGGCTTAAGAAATCCTGTATTTACAAATGTCATTAGTTTAGTGGACTATGCTGCAAGTATGAGCGAAATTACCCAAGTGGTTGTTTCAGCCATTACTGGAGAAAGTGTCGTGCCTACTACTTCATCTACACCGGCTGTTCCAACACCAGTGCTCCCAGATGAAGAAACAGATTATGAACAAACAACTTATGATTCAAATGAGAACTACTATGATGAAGAAGAACATCAAGAAAAAGTCACAGATAAGATTAAGAATTTCTTTTCTAACTTTTTTGAATAGTTGATAGGAGGAAATCGATAATGGAATTTTCAATTGATAATAGTGTAAATTCTGGCGCGATTATTAAGGTAATCGGTGTCGGCGGTGGCGGTGGTAATGCCATTAACCGTATGATTGAAGAAAACGTAAAGGGTGTTGAATTTATCGTAGTGAATACGGATGTTCAAGCTTTACGTGCCTCAAAAGCTGAAACAGTTATCCAATTAGGACCTAAATTCACTCGTGGTTTGGGTGCAGGTTCTCAACCTGAAGTGGGTCAAAAAGCTGCTGAAGAAAGTGAAGAAGCAATTCGCGAATCATTAGAAGGTGCGGATATGGTCTTCATCACTGCTGGTATGGGTGGCGGAACAGGTACAGGTGCTGCGCCAATCGTTGCTCGTATCGCTAAAGAAATCGGTGCTTTAACTGTTGGGGTAGTCACACGTCCATTCACTTTTGAAGGTCCAAAACGTGGTCGCTATGCTGCAGAAGGTATCGCAAAATTAAAAGAAAACGTAGATACTTTATTAATTATCTCAAACAACCGCTTATTAGAAATCGTTGATAAGAAGACACCTATGTTACAAGCTTTCCGTGAAGCTGATAATGTATTACGTCAAGGTGTTCAAGGTATTTCTGATTTAATTACTGCACCAGGTTATGTCAACCTTGACTTTGCCGATGTGAAAACAGTGATGGCTAACCAAGGTACTGCTTTAATGGGTATCGGGGTTGCTAGTGGTGAAGAACGTGTGGTTGAAGCAACTAAGCGTGCCATTTCTTCTCCATTATTAGAAACTTCTATTGATGGGGCTGAACAAGTCTTACTAAACATCACTGGTGGTTTAGATATGACATTATTTGAAGCACAAGATGCAGCTGATATCGTTGCCCATGCTGCAAGTGGCGATGTAAATATTATCCTTGGTACTTCAATCAATGAAGAACTAGGCGATGAAATTCGTGTTACTGTGATTGCTACAGGTATCGATCCAAGCAAACGTGAAAATACTTCTGCTCGTAGTCATCGTGCTAGCCAAATTCACACTACACAACCAAAACCAACATTAGATTTAGATCAAGCACGCCCAACAGCAACACCAACAACGAATGAAGAAAATTCATTTGGTGACTGGGATATCCGTAAAGAACAAAATGTCCGTCCTAAAGTAGATGACGCACAATTTGATAATGTTGAAAAACGTGAATTTGAAACATTTAACAAAGAAGAAGTAAAACCGGCAGAAGATGAGTTAAGTACACCTCCATTTTTCCGTCGCAAACGCAATAATTAAGCCATAAAGGAGACCTGATCATGATGTTAGCTGATAATTTAAAGCAAGTGCAACAATCGATTCAGAATGCTTGTGATCAGGTTGGTCGTAGTTGTTCTGAGGTAACTTTAGTAGCGGTTACGAAGACTGAGGATGTCCCGACAACCCAAGCGATGATTGCGTTAGGTCAATTGCACTTAGCTGAAAATCGCGCGGATAAATTTTTAGCAAAAAAACAAGCTATCGATGATCCGGAGGTTGTCTGGCATTATATCGGCAATCTACAACGCCGCAAAGTAAAAGAGGTCATTAATGAAGTGGACTACTTTCATGCCCTAGATAGTTTAAAATTGGCTGACGAAATTCAAAAAAGAGCGCAAAAAGTCGTTAAGTGTTTTGTTGAAGTCAATGTTTCAGGCGAAGAGAGTAAGCATGGTATTACTCTTGAGGAAACCAAAGACTTTATCTTATCACTTCATGCGCATGACAAAATTGAAGTCGTTGGTTTGATGACAATGGCCCCTTTTGAATCGACTGTTACTGAACAACACGATATTTTCAAGAAATTAAAACAAAAGCAATGTGAGATTGAAAAGTTGGCTTTAGCATATGCGCCTTGCCATGATTTAAGTATGGGAATGTCTAATGATTATCCTATTGCGGTGATGGAAGGTGCAACATTTGTTAGAGTTGGCACAGCATTGTTTAAGTGAGATGTGAAAGGAGGATTAACCATGAAACTGCAGGAAATGTGGGAAAATGCTAAAAACTTTTTTGGTATGGCTGAAGAAGAGGATACTGAGAGAAATGACTACGCGGATGAAGAAGAGCAAGTGCACGCTCATCCAAGTGTCACGAATCGTGTCAATAATCCAGCTTCTCAAAATACCCAACCTACTAGACAATCGTTTTATCAACGTTCAGTAGCCAATCAGTCTCGGGATTATTCATCACAGCATTCACAAGAAAATAGTTATAGTAATCAATCACAACAATATCACACGCAAGCACAAAATGTTGTTTCTATGCAACACTCAAGAGCGAATAAATCTACTAAACAGCGCACTACTAGAGACAATCAAGCTGCAAATAAGATTATTATTATCGAGCCTAGAGCCTATTCAGAAGCGATGAAAATTGCCAAACATATTATGAATGGTGAGTCTGTCTTGGTGAACTTCCATCAGATTGAGGAGTATCAAGCAAGACGAATTGTTGATTTCTTGACAGGCACTGTTTATGCTGAAAACGGTGATATTAAACGTGTAGGTAATGAAATCTTCTTATGTACGGCACAAGGAGTAGAAATTGATGGGACAGCGCAATCTTTAATGGATGCCAATATGTTGGAGATTCAATAATTGTTTTGTCAGTTTAGTGTTTGCTGACAATGATTAGGAGGACAAGCCTATCCTATTTTTATTAATTAAATTAATCGGTGATGTGGTCTATCTTTATACGACATTACTTGTTATCTATGCATTGTTATCTTGGTTCCCGGGTGGATACCAAAGTAAATTTGGCCAACTTTTAAGTAAGATTTGTGAGCCATATTTAAGTATATTTGATCGGGTGAAATTACAATTCGGACCGGTCGATTTTACGATTCTTTTTGCGGTACTAGTATTACAATTAGCTAGTCAGGCAGTGATTCGTATTCTATTATTTTTTGTATATTAATTTAAGGGGGTGGCTTTTTTGAACGCAAATGTGTATCAACATTTTCGGGAAGATGAGCGCCCTTTTATTGACACTGTAGAAGAATGGTTAGAAAAAGTGGAAATGCAATATGCGCCCGTTCTAACTGACTTTTTAGATCCAAGACAAGCCTATATTTTAGAAACATTGATTCGTCAAAATTCTGATTTAGGTTTTCGTTTTTATGGTGGTTATGAATCAAGCGAGCGTACACGTTGTTTGATTTATCCAGATTATTATACGCCGACGCAAGAGGATTTTGAAATTGCGCTATTTACCATTCAATATCCAAAAAAATTTGCACAATTAAGTCATAGTAAGATTCTAGGGACTTTATTATCTACTGGGTTAAAGCGTCAATCTTTCGGAGATATTATTTCTGATGGGGAAAATTGGCAAGTCTTAATGTCCAAAGAAATTAGTCATTATGTGCAGACTCAGGTAGAAAAAATTGGTAAAATCTCGGTGCGTTTAGAGCAAGCCAACTATACAGAACTTATCATTCCAAAAGATGATTGGACCTTAGAACAGGCAATTGTGAGCTCTTTGCGGGTGGATGTGGTGATATCCAATGTCTTTAATATCTCGCGTCAACGTTCAAAACAACTCATCGAAGCCAATAAGGTTAAGTTAAATTGGATGGAATTACAAAGAGCAGATTTTGTTTTGGATTTATTAGATATTGTATCAATAAGGGGATTTGGTCGCCTGCAGATTCGTGCAATTGAAGGGACGACAAAGAAGGAAAAAATTCGTTTATCATTGGGTGTGTTACGTAAATAAATTTTATGAGGTGATTGCCATGGCTTTAACTCCATTAGATATTCAAAATAAAGTATTTTCAAATAAGATGCGCGGCTTTGATCGTGATGAAGTATTAGACTTTTTAGATTTAGTAGCGCGTGATTATGAAATTGCTGTGCAAAAAAATCGTGAGCTAGAAAAATCTTTAAAGCATGCGGAAGAAAAATTAGCTTATTTTAATGAATTAAAAGATGCTTTAAATCAATCTATCATTGTGGCACAAGATACTGCAGATAAAGTAAAATCAAGTGCTACCAAAGAATCTGAAGTGTTAGTAACTTCTGCACAAAATAAAGCCAATGAATTGGTTGCCGATGCTGAAAAACGCGCTTTCCAAATTACACAAGCGGCAGAAGATAAAGCAAAAGAAATTCTTTCAGATGCGACTCAAAATGCGCGTCAATTAGTTCTAGAAACCAACGATTTGAAGAAGAAAACACGCGTCTTTTACAATAGCCTATTACTGAAGATTGAAACCCAATTACAAGAAGTAAAAAGTCCGGAATGGGATGATATTTTAGCCCCATTTTCAACTTATGTACCAGATTCATCGACTGTTTTGAAAGAAGTTTTAGAACAAACACTTGACAACGAGGCGGATATTGAAGTAAACTCTCAATTAGAAGTTTCTAATCAAGAAGACGATGAAACTGATTCATCTTTAACTGAATAAATGTTAGTGGAACAGAAAGCATTATTTTATTTTTCATAGCGAGCCGGTGAGAGTGTGAGACTGGTAAACCCTGGAATAATGCAGATCATCCTAAGTTTACTATCCTGAACCCATCGTATATGGTAAGTAAGGGTAGACGGCTCATCTCGATATCGATGTCAAAAGGAAGATTTTATATCTTTAAATTTTGGGTGGTACCACGATTTCGTTCGTCCCTATGCTGAATTAGCATAGGGACTTTTTTTATTTAGGTCGTGAAACAGCTGGTCAGACATGAATAAATTCGTGTGTTTACCTACCGCTGAGAAAATTGGATGAAAGTAGATTTTCTCAAGCTGGATGGCGAATTTCACAATGTCTAGCTGTTGAACGCTGATTATTACATGGATGTGAAGCGACTTGATTGGTCCACTGAATTATTTTTTTAGATGATTTTTAATAATTAAAAGGGGAGACAAGATAAATGAAATTAAA
>CAMMST010000023.1:0-32572 GCA_946499615.1 Enterococcus cecorum
GGTGGCTACTTAGTTAAAGGTCTAACAAAAAATGTTTTAGATCGTAAAATTCCAGTATTCTTAAATGCGGATGTAACAAAAATCAATGAAAAAGATGGTAAAGTTTCTGGTGTCACCGTCCAAATTCAAGGAGAAAAGAAAAAGAATATTTCTTCTAAAGCCGTTGTGGTAACGACTGGTGGATTTGGTGGCAACGAAAAAATGATTGTGAAATATCGTCCAGATTTGAAAGGCTATGTAAGTACTAACGCTAAAGGTAGCACAGGTGACGGTATCAAGATGATTGAAAAACTTGGTGGTCAATTAGTAGCGATGGATCAAATCCAAGTGCATCCAACAGTTGTTCAAAAAGATGGTATGTTGGTTTCTGAAACGGTTCGTGGTGAAGGTGGCATCTTAGTGAATCAACAAGGAAAACGATTCTTCAACGAATTAGAAACACGTGATAAAGTTTCAGCAGCTATTTCCGCTTTACCAGAACAATATGCCTACATCGTATTTGATGATGCTTTAGCTAGTCGCGCGAAACAAATTGACTTCTATAAATCTAAAGGTGTCGTGGTTGAAGGTAAGACCATTGAAGAATTAGCTAAGAAGATTAAAGTTCCTGCTGATACGTTGAAACA
The DNA here is from genome assembly GCA_946499615.1 of Enterococcus cecorum. GTDB lineage: Bacteria > Bacillota > Bacilli > Lactobacillales > Enterococcaceae > Enterococcus_E > Enterococcus_E cecorum_B. The sequence continues at coordinate 627 of CAMMST010000023.1, forward strand.
AACGATTGATACATGGAATCAAGATGTTGCTAATAAGAAAGATCCAGAATTTGGTCGTTCTACAGCAATGGACTATGATTTAACCAAAGCGCCTTACTATGCGATTCAAATTGCCCCTGGTATTCACCATACAATGGGTGGCGTTAAGATTAATACGAACACTGAAGTAATTAACACTAAAGGTGAAGTGATTCCTGGTCTTTATGCTGCAGGTGAAGTCACTGGTGGTCTACATGGTAATAACCGTATTGGTGGGAATGCTGTGGCTGATATCGTCATTTTCGGTCGCCAAGCAGGTAACCAATCAGCGGCTTATGCTCAAAAATAATTGATAATTTAAAGTTTTAGATACAGCTCTTTGATTTCAAGGGGCTGTATTTTTTTAGGAAGATAGTTCAGGTGCTCAATATTGACGAATATCAATAGTCGGTTGTGAAACTTGTTCCTCTGTTACACGCGATGTGAAACATTTTAAAGATGAAAAAACGTTTTTTTCCAGAAATTACTAAGTGTATTTGTTTCAAAAATCCTGTTAAATTAGGAATGTTAAAGAAAGTCACAAAATTTCACTTCTCAACCTGTGGAAAAATAAATAGCGAATTACTTTGTGCTAGGATTAGGGTGGATAGTTGTTTTTTTGTGATTTTTTGGTTATCATGGAAAAGTGAAGAGAGGTGCAGTGATGAATTTACTTTTTTCAATCGATGATGCTTATGTGGACCAATGGAAAGTAACCCTATTTTCGATTGTGCATAATTCCAACGTTCAAGCATGCTCAGTTTATGTTTTGCAAAAAGAAGCTTTAGCACGTAATGATGAAATATTTGATTTTTGCAAAAGATTAGGTGTTACTTACTATCCTGTCATTATTGGAAAGGATGAATTCCAAGACGCACCAACTAGTAAACGTTATCCAGAAACGATTTATTATCGGTTGTTAGCGCATGAATATTTACCACAAGATTTGGATAAAGTCTTATATATTGACGCCGATATTTTGTGTCTTAATGATATTTCAACGATTTATGAAATGAAACTGGATGCTTTTTTATATGCAGCGGCGAGTCATATTGCGGATTCAAATATTCGTGATTTAATTAATAAGGCTAGATTGGGTAATTTTGAGGCGACTTCTTATGTTAATTCTGGCGTGTTGTTAATGAATTTTGAGCAAATACGTCAAACTGTCAAGCGAGAAGACATAATGAATTACATAGCTTCAAATGGTCCGTTATTATTTTTACCTGACCAAGATGTTTTAAATGCGTTATATGGACATCAAATTTTATTGGTGGCAGATGAGATTTATAACTTTGATGCGCGTTATCATGCTTATTATTATGCGAAAACGGCTGGTTTGATTGATGCGGATTGGATTGTGCAAAATACGGTCTTTTTGCATTATTGTGGCAAAGATAAACCGTGGAAGAAAAATGCGCGTGGTAAATTTTCTTTTATCTATAAGCATTACCAACGATTAACCCATAAAGTATAGGAAGGAAGTTGTTATGAATATTCAATGGTTTCCCGGTCATATGGCAAAAGCAAAACGGGAAGTAAGTGAAAAATTAAAATTTGTCGATATCGTGTTTGAATTAGTGGATGCAAGACTACCTTTATCTTCTAGAAATCCATTGTTAAATCAAATTTTACAACAAAAACCTCGGATTATGTTGTTAAATAAAGCGGATTTAGCTGATCCAAAGCAAACTAAGAAGTGGATTGACTATTTTAAAGCTCAAGGGATTTTAGCTTTAGCCATTAATGCCCAAGAAAATCAAGGAGTAAAGCAAATTTTACCTTTAGCTAAAGAAGCACTAGCCGAAAAGATTGCCCGTGATAAGGCACGAGGACTTAAACCTAGAGCAATCCGCGCAATGATTATCGGTATTCCAAATGTGGGCAAATCGACCTTATTGAATAGATTGGTAGGTAAAAAAATTGCCCAAACCGGAAATAAGCCAGGGGTGACAAAAGGGCAACAATGGTTAAAACTAGGAAATGAGTTGGAGTTACTTGATACACCAGGAATATTATGGCCAAAATTTGATGATCAAGAAATTGGGATGAAGTTAGCTTTGACCGGCGCGATTAAAGACCAATTATTACATTTAGATGATTTGACCATTTATGGGTTGGACTTCTTTGCCCGTTATTATCCTGGGCAAATTAAGGCTAGATATCCATTTGCTGATGAAAGTTTACTTGGTGGCGAATTAATTATGGACTTGACCAAGGGACTTGGGTTTAGAGAAGATTATGAACGTGCTTGTGAGCGGATTATTCACGATATTCGTCAAGGGAAATTAGGGCGCTATACTTTGGACTGCGCTGAAGAGGTGACTAGCCATGAGTGAAACGATTGCCCAAATTAAGGAAAAATTAGCACAAATCCATGATTCACAAGATGCGTATGTTTTACAATTACGAAAAGATGAGCGTGCAGGGGTGCAAAAATTAATCCAACAATTTGAAAATCGCTTAGCCAAAGAACAGGCTCTGATTAAAAAAGCACACGAAATGCGGCAATTTGAAAATGAATTACTGACAAAAGGCTATCAGGCGATTTGTGGGATTGATGAAGTTGGACGTGGGCCATTAGCTGGACCTGTAGTGGCTGCAGCGGTGATATTACCTAATGATGAATTGATTTTAGGATTGAATGATTCTAAGCAATTATCCGAAAAAAAACGCGAAAGTCTGTATCAGATTATCCAGGAAAAAGCCGTGGCCATCGGAATTGGGGTGGTAGATGAAACAACGATTGATGCCATCAATATCTATCAAGCTGCCCGCCTAGCAATGACCAAAGCTGTCGACCAATTAGCGGTGCAACCAGATTACTTGCTGATTGATGCAATGGAATTAGATTTAGATATTCAACAAACTTCATTAATCAAAGGTGATGCACGGAGTCAAAGTATTGCGGCGGCTAGTATTATCGCCAAAGTATACCGTGATCACTTAATGGTCGAGATTGATAAACAATATCCTGGCTATGGTTTTGGCAAAAATGCAGGCTATGGCACGAAGGAACATTTAGAAGGATTAGCGAAATATGGCGTGACACCTATTCATCGCAAAACCTTTGCCCCAATAAAAGATATGATTTAAAAAAGTTTTCCCTCCTTTTTTGCGTATTTAGTAAATGAGGAGGGATTTTTTGTGTTTGAACAATTATCAATTTTAGAACAATTATGTATAAAACTCAGTTATCTACCATTAAGTATTCAGAAAAAATGGCGGGCTTTTGGCTATTTTGTGGCGCATCCGTTGACTGAACTAGCACAACAAGGGCCAATTATTATGCGCGAATTACAAATCAGTCAGCATCAGGATTTATTTTTGCAGTATTGGCAGGAATTAGATGAGCAAAAACTAGCAGATTTGACGGCTGAGCAGAATTTTATCACTATATTATCTGATGAGTATCCTGATGTCTTAAAAGAAACGTATCAACCACCGCTTGTTCTTTTTTATGAAGGCGATAAATCTTTATTGCAGCAACGACAAATCGCCATTGTGGGTTCGCGATTAGCCAGTCCGTACGCCTATCAAGTAATGGAGCAGCTTTTACCACTATTGATTGATGAAGGCTTGGTCATTACGAGTGGTTTGGCTAAAGGGGTAGATAGTTATGCCCATCAATTGGCGATGATTTATCACGGAAAGACGATTGGGGTAGTAGGATGTGGGATTGATATTTGTTATCCAAAAGAAGTGCGGTCAATCTATGAGCGGATGAAAACTCAGCAGTTAATTATAAGTGAATATCCGGCAACTACACCTGTACGACGTTTCCATTTTCCTTTACGAAATCGCATTATCGCTGGACTGGTAGAAGGTGTCTGTGTGATTGAGGCCAAGGATAAAAGCGGCTCATTAATTACGGCGCAGCTTGCTATTGATGAAGGTCGCAGTGTCTTTAGTGTGCCAGGAGAAGTTTTAAGTCGTCGCAATACCGGAACTTTAAAGCTTATTCAAGATGGGGCAAAATGTGTGATTTCAGCATCGGATATTCTTGATGAATTGCCAAATTTTCGCGTAAAATAATCAAATGTATATTTTTGCTTTGCTATTTTTCTTGACAAACCTAATTCTTATCGCTATGATTGTAGTCGATTTACGAAAAAAATAATTTTGTTCATGTCTTTAAGCATTTTGGACAAAATTTGAAAATGATATGATTTGAATTCATTTATTATAATAGAAGAAAAATTTTATAAAGGAGCTCTGATTTGATGGCATATAAGTATTTAGTCATAGTGGAGTCACCAGCAAAAGCAAAAACAATTGAAAAGTATTTGGGAAAGAATTACAAAGTCGTTGCCAGCGTAGGGCATGTTCGTGATTTACCTAAAAGTAAGATGGGGATTGATGTAGAAAACAATTATGAACCACACTATATTTCTATTCGTGGGAAAGGCGATGTCATTAAGAGTTTACGTCAAGCTGCTAAAAAAGCGGAAAAAGTTTATCTTGCAAGTGACCCGGATAGAGAAGGGGAAGCAATCGCCTGGCATTTAGCGCATATTTTAGGATTATCACTTGAAGATAAAAACCGTGTTGTCTTTAATGAGATTACAAAAGATGCAGTCAAAGCCGCATTTAAAGAACCACGTACCATTAATTTAGATTTAGTGGATGCGCAACAAGCTCGTCGTGTATTAGATCGACTTGTAGGGTATTCTATTAGTCCGATTCTATGGAAAAAAGTGAAAAAAGGTTTGAGTGCTGGTCGAGTTCAATCAGTTGCCTTGAAGATGATTATCGATCGCGAAAAAGAAATCCGTAACTTCAAACCAGAAGAATATTGGACGATTGATGGCAACTTTAAGAAAGGACGTCAAAAGTTTAAAGCGAATTTCTGGGGCTTAGATGGTAAAAAATATCAGCTAAAGACGCAAGAAGATGTCCAAACTGTTTTACAACGTGTCGATTCTAAAGATTATCAAGTAACTAAAGTTGAAAAGAAAGAACGTAAACGCAATCCAGCAGCACCATTTACAACGAGTAGTTTGCAACAAGAAGCTGCGCGAAAATTAAACTTTAGAACGCGTAAAACAATGATGGTTGCGCAACAATTATATGAAGGGATTGCCCTAGGTCGTCAAGGAACAGTTGGTCTAATTACCTATATGCGTACGGACTCTAAACGAATTGCAGATACAGCCAAACAAGAGGCTTCACAATTTATTGAAGAAACTTACGGGAGTGAATTCGCAGCTCACAGTAGTAAAAAAGTTGTTAATGCGCAAGGTGCTCAGGATGCCCATGAAGCCATTCGTCCAACGAGTGTGTTGCGTACACCAGAAAGTTTAGCAAAATACTTAGATAAAGATCAAATGAAATTATATACTTTGATTTGGTCTAGATTTGTGGCTAGTCAGATGACACCGGCTGTCCTTGATACAATGAAAGTGACTTTAGTTCAAAATGGCGTTACTTTTATTGCTAATGGATCTAAAGTGAAATTCAAAGGCTTTATGCAAGTCTATGTTGAAGGTCGCGATGATGGCAAGGAAGAAAAAGAAAATGTATTGCCAGAACTAATCGAAGGGGAATCAGTGCAGTCTGTGGATGTCGAGCCAAAACAACACTTTACCCAACCACCTGCGCGATATAGTGAAGCTACTTTAATTCGCACGCTTGAAGAAAATGGTGTCGGTCGTCCTTCTACTTATGCGCCAACACTTGATACGATTCAACGTCGCTACTATGTCAAATTAGCGCAAAAACGATTTGAACCAACCGAATTAGGAGAAATTGTTAATACATTAACGGTTGATTTCTTCCCTAAAATTGTTGACATTCACTTTACTGCCGAGATGGAAAATAGTCTGGACCGTGTAGAAGAAGGTAAAGAGAACTGGGTGAAAGTCATCGATGGCTTCTATCAACCATTTGCGAAAGAATTGGCTGTGGCAGAAGAGCAGATTGAAAAAGTTCAAATTAAAGATGAACCAGCTGGCTTTGATTGCGATGTTTGTGGTCATCCAATGGTTGTTAAACTAGGGAAATATGGCAAATTCTATGCATGTAGTAATTTCCCTGAATGTCGTAATACCAAGCCTATCGTAAAAGAAATCGGTGTTGAATGTCCACACTGTCATAAAGGGCAAATCATTGAAAGAAAATCTAAGAAAAATCGCGTATTTTATGGCTGCAGTAATTATCCTGAATGTGAGTTTGTTTCTTGGGATAAACCAATTGGCAGAAATTGTCCGAAATGTGATCACTTCTTAGTTGAAAAGAAAGTCAAAGGTGGCAAGCAAGTCGTTTGTCCAAATGGTGATTACGAAGAAAATGTCATTAAATAGATAGGAGAGAATTGATGGTTTATGTGAATGTTATTGGTGCTGGGCTAGCAGGAAGTGAAGCAGCTTGGCAAATTGCAAATGCAGGCGTGGAAGTTCATCTATATGAAATGCGTCCAACAAAGAAAACACCTGCCCATCATACAAATCAATTTGCTGAATTGGTTTGTTCAAATTCATTACGAGGCAATAGCTTACAAAATGCTGTTGGCGTCTTAAAAGAAGAAATGCGTCGAATGAATTCAGTAATTATTCATAGCGCAGATGAAACGAGTGTCCCTGCTGGTGGTGCTTTAGCGGTGGATCGTGATACTTTTTCAGCAACGGTAACTGAAAAATTACGTAATCATCCACTTATTACTGTATATGAAGAAGAATTAACAGAATTTCCAGAAGGGATTACAGTAGTTGCGACAGGTCCTTTAACTTCTGAAGGGTTAGCTAAAACAATTAAGGAATTTAATGGTTCGGATGGTTTTTATTTCTATGATGCCGCTGCGCCAATTATTGAAAAATCTTCAATCAATTTTGATAAAGTATATCTAAAATCACGCTATGATAAAGGTGAGGCAGCTTATTTGAACTGTCCGATGACCAAAGAAGAGTTCGAGGCTTTTCATAAAGAATTGGTTAATGCGGAAGTGGCACCATTAAAAGAGTTCGAAAAAGAAAAATACTTCGAAGGTTGTATGCCAATTGAAGTGATGGCAGCTCGTGGTGAGAAAACGATGTTGTTTGGGCCGATGAAACCAGTTGGCCTTGAAGATCCAAAAACTGGTAAACGTCCTTATGCGGTGATTCAATTACGTCAGGATAATGCGGCGGCTTCACTATATAATATCGTTGGTTTCCAAACACATTTGAAATGGGGCGAACAAAAACGTGTCTTTCAAATGATTCCTGGTTTAGAAAATGCTGAATTTGTCCGTTATGGTGTGATGCATCGTAATAGTTTTATGAATTCTCCAGAGTTATTAGAACCAACGTATCAATCACGTAAAGATAGCCGTATTTTCTTTGCGGGTCAGATGACAGGGGTTGAAGGTTATGTGGAAAGTGCAGCCAGTGGATTAATTGCCGGTATTAATGCAGCACGTTTAGCTAAAGGTGAAGAGCTTGTTGTGTTCCCGCGTGAAACAGCGATGGGGTCAATGGCTTATTATATTACACATGCTGAAGGCAAACATTTCCAACCAATGAATGCCAACTTCGGCTTATTCCCAGAGCTTCCTGAACGAATTCGCGATAAGAAATTACGTTATGAAACATTAGCCAATCGTGCGTTAGAAAGTTTAGAACAGGTCAAAAATGATTTAGCTTAAAATATGAAGGATTACTATCAATGAGGTAGTAGTCCTTTTTTGCTGAAAAATAGTAGTTTGAAATAGGTGGGTCAAGAATATTTTTACCTATTTTTGACATTTCTAGAAGAATTGATGAAAAAATTTTGAATATATTAAAAGTTTGCTAAATTTGCAACTATTTAGACGATTAAACGCTTGCGAAATATGCTAATGTCATGTTATTGTATAGGGGACAAAGAAAATTCTGACAATTTGTTGTAATTCAGTAAAAGATATGTTAGAGTTTATTCTATAAAAGTATTAGAATTTTCTGAGAATTACTACAATTTGTCTCATATTTAGCATTGAAGGAGGCGCTTAATATATGGTAGAATCACAATTTCATTCCACCACAATATGTGCGGTAGAAAAAGACGGAAAATTTGCAATGGCTGGTGATGGTCAGGTAACACTAGGTGAGCAAATTGTCATGAAAGCGACTGCACGTAAAGTTCGTCGTATTTATAATAACCAAGTTGTTGTAGGATTTGCAGGAAGTGTTGCCGATGCCTTCACTTTAGAAGAAAAATTTGAAGGTAAGCTTAACGAATATAATGGTAATTTACAACGTGCCGCTGTGGAATTAGCGCAAGAGTGGCGTACACAGCAGTCTATGCAAAAGTTAGAAGCTATGTTAATCGTTATGAATGACAAGGAAATGTTACTTGTCTCAGGGACTGGTGAAGTGATTGCGCCTGATGATGGAATTTTAGCGATTGGCTCAGGTGGAAATTACGCTTTAGCTGCAGCCCGTGCGATGAAAAACTATAGTGGACAAGATTTATCCGCTGCCGAAATTGCTAAAAATGCCTTAACGATTGCAGCAGATATCTGTGTCTTTACGAATCATAATATTATTGTAGAAGAATTTTAAGGAAGGTATCTCGATGAATCAAACACCAAGACAAATTGTTAATGAATTAGATAAATATATCGTTGGTCAAAATCAAGCGAAAAAATCTGTAGCGGTAGCCCTTCGTAATCGTTATCGCAGAATGCAATTAGATGAAAAAATGCAACAAGATGTCACCCCTAAAAATATTTTGATGATTGGTCCAACTGGGGTAGGTAAGACTGAAATTGCGCGTCGTCTAGCAAGAATCGTGGATGCACCATTTGTAAAAGTCGAAGCCACTAAATTCACTGAAGTAGGTTATGTGGGGCGCGATGTTGAATCCATGGTGCGTGATTTAGTTGAAAATGCCATTACGATTGTGAAAAAACAACAATATGATCGGGTAAAGGTGCAAGCCACTAAAAAAGCGAATCGTCGTTTAGTAAAGGCTTTGGTTCCTGGCATTAAGAAAGAGCAAAAAAAATCAAATAATCCTTATGAACAAATGATGACGATGTTCCAAGGCATGCAAGCAGGGGAAACTGAGCCTAAAGAAGAGTTGACTGATGAAATTCGCAGCACCCGTCAAGCTGTCTATGAACAATTGGAAAAAGGGTTGCTAGATAATCGTGAAGTGACTATTGAAATTGATGAACCAAAAGTTGCGATGCCAAGTTTGAATAATGGTTTAGAACAAATGGGAATCGATATTCAAGAAACACTGGGCTCATTAAGACCGAAAAAGAAAATCACTCGTACTTTGACCGTCAAAGAAGCCCGCGAATTATTAATCAATGAAGAATCAGCTAAATTAGTGAATGATGCCGATATCCATTCAGAAAGTCTAAAATTAGCACAATCACAAGGGATTATCTTTATCGATGAAATTGACAAAATCACTTCGAAATCCCAACAATCTGGTCAAGTCTCACGTGAAGGAGTACAACGTGATATTTTGCCAATTGTTGAAGGTTCACAAGTCAATACCAAATATGGCCCAATCCAAACTGACCACATTTTATTTATCGCTTCTGGAGCCTTTCATCTATCTAAGCCAAGTGATTTAATTCCTGAATTACAAGGCCGTTTCCCAATACGTGTGGAATTAGATGATTTGACTGCTGAAGACTTTGTGAAGATTTTGACTGAACCTAATAATGCGCTAGTCAAACAATATATTGCTTTATTAGCTACAGAAAATATTCAAGTAACCTTTACGATTGAAGCGATTGAAAAAATTGCCCAAATTGCTTTTCAAGTGAATCGTGATACGGATAATATTGGGGCACGTCGCTTGCATACGATTCTTGAACGTTTGCTTGAAGATTTATTATTCGAAGCACCTGATATGCAAATGGGTGAGATTACGATTACAGAAGGATATGTGGCTGAAAAATTAGACAGTATTGCTCAAGATGAGGATATGAGCCGTTATATTTTATAAAAAAAGGGGTAGATGAAATGACGACTTTACTACAGAAAACCAGACGAATTAATGAGTTGTTGCAACAAAAAAATACACTCATGAACACTAGTAGTATGCCGTATAACCGCATGGCGATGATATTAGGGGATATTTTGGATACTATCACATACATTATTAGTAGTGATGGGAAGCTATTGGGAATTAATGAAAAATATGATATTAATAATGATCGTGTGAAGAATATTTTAGTAGAACGTCAATTTCCAGTGTCTTATACAGACTTAGTCGATCGTTTAGAAAAAACCAAAGAAAATATTCCGATTACCGATGATTTGACTGCTTTTCCGATTGAATTTCGTGAAATGTATCCAGATGGGTTAACAACGATTGTGCCAATTTATGGTGCTGGTGAACGACTAGGAACGATTATTCTTTCTAAATTATCGGATGCATTTAATGAAGATGATTTAGTATTAGCTGAATATAGTGCGACAGTTGTTGGGATGCAAATTTTATATCAACAATCAAGAAATATTGAAGAAGATATTCGCAATGCTACAGCTGTGCAAATGGCTATCAATACCTTGTCTTACTCTGAGTTAAAAGCTGTCCAAGCAATTTTTGCAGCTTTAGATGGGGATGAAGGTCGTTTAACAGCTTCAAGTATTGCGGATGAAATTGGCATTACCCGCTCTGTCATTGTAAATGCCTTAAGAAAGTTAGAATCAGCTGGAATTATTGAGTCCCGTTCACTTGGTATGAAAGGAACATACTTAAGAATATTAAATCATCGTTTCAAACAAGAACTAGATAAACAATAAAGGATATGAGCATATGTATACGATTCAAAATGAATTTTTAAAAGTTAATTTTCAAGCTAAGGGAGCTGAATTAACGAGTATTGTCAATTTAAAAGACCAAACAGAATATTTATGGCAAGCAGACCCTAATCATTGGGGTAAGCATGCACCAATTTTATTTCCAATCGTTGGTGGGTTGAAAAATGGGCAATATCAATTAAAGGGACAAACTTATGAACTATCACGACATGGTTTTGCCCGTGATTTACCATTTGAATTATTTGAGCAATCAGCTACTTCAATTACTTTTGTCTTAAAATCAGATGAAAATACTTTTGAACGATATCCCTTTGAATTTGCCCTTTATGTGAAATATACTTTACATGAAAATCAATTAGTCGTAAATTATCGAGTATATAATCTATCAGACGATACGATGTACTATGGTATTGGTGGCCATCCTGCTTTTAATGTACCTTTAGTGTCGAACTTAGATTTTACAGATTATCAGCTTTCATTCACTCAAGGAAAAGTAGAGCGTTTGATTCCGCTAGAAGATAATTTATTAAACCTAGAAAAAGCGGTAGAAAATCCTAAAGTTGACCACATTCCTTTGACACATGAGTTGTTTAAAGGAGATGCTTTAGTCTATGCTACGACAACTGATCCGGTTGAAATTGTGTTAAGTTCAACAAAAGATGCGCACAAGATTACCGTGAATTATCAAGATTTACCGTTTGTAGGGATTTGGTCTACCTATCCAGTGGCCTCTCCATTTGTCTGTATTGAACCATGGGCGAGTGTGGCAGATATCACAACTGCAAGTGGTGATTTAACTGAAAAATATGGGGTGGAATCTTTAAATATTGGTGATCAAAAAGAGTATCAGTATACGATTCGTTTTGAATAATAAAAAAATAGTCCTTCAATCATGAGGGACTATTTTTGTGCACTTTTTTTGCTGCTATTTAATCCAAATGGTACGCGACTTTCTGTACCATTTTTAATTCGTTTAATATTATCTTTATGGCGATAAAAAATAAATGTAGATACGCAAATCGCAATAATTGTTAATAATAAATTGTGTTTGGGTAATAGAACCGGACAAATATAGGGTAAGAAGATAGTTGATAGTGTAATCAATACAGCTGCTATCATACTAGAAAGGCTAACCATGCTTGTGATAAATAAACAAATGATAAAAATCACACAAGAATAAACGAAAAAGATTGGTTGATAACCTAGTAACATCCCTGCTGAAGTTGCTACTGCTTTACCGCCTTTAAAATGTGCAAAAATAGGGAATGTATGTCCGATAATTGCTGCAACGCCAAAAATAAGTGGATTGACCTGAGTAATACCAAATAGTATCGGAAGCATTGTAGCAAGTGTTCCTTTTAGTATATCGATAATTAAGACCGCAATTCCAGCCTTTTTACCTAAAACCCTGAATGTATTTGTAGTTCCGGTATTTCCACTACCAAATTGACGAATATCTTTGTGATAAAATATTTTGCCAATCCAGACACCTGAAGGAATTGAACCTAACAGATAAGCGAGTAAGAGTAAAAAATATTTTGTCATAATTGCCACCTTTTTTAATAAACTAGCTCGATTGTACCATGAAATTAATATAACAACAATGGAAGTTTGATTGAAATATCAATTAAGTAAACTATAAATGGATGAAATAAATATGATATAATCAGGGTATATACAAATGAAGGAGCGATTGATATGCAACTAAATGATACACAACTAAAGAACGTTTTAGAAGATAGTAAGAATATTGCTGTGATTGGTTTAAGTGCGAATCCAGAAAAGACGAGCCATCGCATTGCCGCTTTTTTACAAGAGAAAGGCTACCGTGTCTTTCCGGTCAATCCGGTATTAGCAGGTCAAGAAGTCCTTGGTGAAAAAGTTTATGCTTCTTTAGCGGAAGTGCCTGAGCCAATCGATATTGTTGATATTTTTAGACGTAGCGAGTTTTTACCTGAGATCGCAAAAGAATTTGTCAAAACTGATGCAAAAGTTTATTGGGCGCAACTAGGAATTGAAAATGATGAAGCTGCCGAAATTTTAGAAAAGCATCATAAAGCATATATTATGAATCGTTGTATTAAGATTGAATATCAACGTTTGTTAGAAGATTAGAAGTTTGCTATTTTTTGCTAGTTTTCTTCGTCTGGTGTGATATAATAGTAAGCGTGTCTTTTAAGATGTAAAAAATAAGCAAGACAAGGAGCGACCATTTTGGCAAAAAAAATAGATGAATATAATGATCAATCCATTCAAGTATTAGAAGGACTTGAGGCAGTTCGCAAGCGTCCAGGGATGTATATTGGTTCTACGGATGGCCGCGGTCTACATCATTTGGTTTATGAAATTGTAGATAATGCTGTCGATGAAGTCTTAGCTGGTTTTGGCGATCAAATCAATGTCACAATTGAAAAAGACAATAGTATTACCGTGCAAGATTTCGGCCGTGGGATGCCAGTCGGAATGCATGCTTCGGGGATTCCAACCGTTGAAGTCATTTTTACTGTTTTGCATGCTGGGGGTAAATTTGGTCAAGGTGGCTATAAGACATCAGGAGGTCTACACGGGGTAGGTGCTAGTGTCGTTAATGCTTTATCTAGTGAATTAGATGTCACGATTGTCAGAGATGGCTACAAATATACGCAAAGCTTTGCCGATGGGGGAAAACCGACATCAACCTTGAAAAAAGTCGGCAAAACTAAAGAAAAAAATGGGACAACTGTTCATTTTAAACCAGATACTAGTATATTCTCGCCCACTGTATTCTCTTATGAAACTTTAGCAGAGCGTTTGCGTGAGTCGGCTTTCTTGTTACGTGATGTGAAAATTACATTAACTGATTTACGTAAAGACGAGCCTGTCGAGGAAGTTTTCCATTATGAAGAAGGAATTAAGGAATTTGTCGCTTACTTGAACGAAGAAAAAGATGATTTGACTCCGATTCTTTATTTCTCTGGTGAAAAAGATGGGATGCAAGTAGAAGTCGCTTTCCAATATAATGATGGCTATTCTGAAAATATTTTATCTTTTGTCAATAATGTTCGTACTAAGGATGGTGGTACGCATGAAGTTGGCTTTAAGACCGCGTTAACTAAATCGTTTAATGAGTATGCGCGCAAGGTCAACTTACTAAAAGATAAGGATAAGAATCTAGAAGGTAGTGATTTCCGCGAAGGGTTAGCCGCGGTACTTTCTATTAAGGTTCCCGAAAATTTATTACAATTTGAAGGACAGACAAAGGGTAAACTCGGTACACCAGCTGCTAGAAATGCCGTAGATGCGACAATTTCAGAACAGTTTAGTTTCTTTTTACTTGAAAATAGTGAACTGAGTCAAATGTTGGTTCGAAAAGCCATCAAAGCCCGAGAAGCTCGAGAAGCAGCCCGTAAAGCCCGCGAAGAAAGCCGTAGTGGTAAGAAAAAGAAAAAAGGCGAATCACTCTTATCTGGTAAACTTACTCCAGCCCAATCTAAAAACGCCCAAAAGAATGAATTATACTTGGTCGAAGGAGATTCTGCCGGTGGTTCGGCTAAGCAAGGTCGCGACCGTAAATTCCAAGCGATTTTGCCATTACGCGGTAAAGTCATTAATACTGAAAAAGCCAATATGCAGGAAATCTTAAAAAATGAAGAAATTAACACAATGATTTATACTATTGGCGCCGGGGTTGGTCCGGAATTTGATGTAGCGGATTGCAATTATGATAAAATCATTATTATGACCGATGCGGATACAGATGGTGCGCATATTCAAGTATTACTCTTAACATTCTTCTATCGTTATATGAAGCCTTTAATCGAAGCAGGGAAAGTTTATATTGCTTTACCACCACTTTATAAGGTATCTAAAGGGACTGGTAAAAAACAAGTCATTGAATACGCGTGGACCGATGAAGAATTAGCTGGAAAGATTAAAAAAGTTGGTAAAGGTTATATGCTTCAACGTTACAAAGGACTTGGTGAAATGAATGCCGAACAACTTTGGGAAACAACTATGAATCCAGAAACACGTACTTTAATTAGAGTCAGAATTGATGATGCGGCTCAAGCGGAACGACGTGTAACGACATTGATGGGGAATAAAGTTGAACCAAGACGTAAATGGATTGAAAGTCATGTGCAGTTCACGTTAGAAGAAGATGGTAGTATTTTAGATCGGAAGGCGATTGATGATTTACATGAGACGCACGAAACGCAGCATGATAATCATCCCCAAGATAATCCAAAATATGAAGAAATTAGTATATTTGATATTTAGTTAAGGAGGCCTTTTTTTGGAGCAAGAGCATAATATTGAAGAGTTGACGCTTGAAGAGGTCATGGGAGATCGCTTTGGACGTTATTCAAAATATATTATTCAAGAGCGTGCATTGCCTGATATTCGTGATGGTTTGAAACCAGTGCAGCGTCGTATTTTATTTGCGATGAATAAAGACGGCAATACTTTTGAAAAAGCCTTTCGTAAATCGGCTAAGTCTGTCGGAAATATTATGGGCTTTTTCCATCCGCATGGGGACAGAAGTATTTATGAAGCCATGGTGCGGATGAGTCAAGACTGGAAGTTACGTGAAATTCTTATTGAGATGCACGGAAACAATGGGAGTATGGATGGCGATCCACCAGCTGCCATGCGTTATACAGAAGCCCGTCTGTCTGAATTAAGTGGCGAGATGTTGGCGGATATTGAAAAAGAGACAGTTGATATGGTTTGGAACTTTGACGATTCCGAAAAAGAACCAACTGTCTTACCAGCTCGTTTTCCTAATTTATTGGTCAATGGTTCGACAGGGATTTCAGCTGGTTATGCCACCGAGATTCCACCACATAATTTAGGTGAAGTCATTGATGGTACGATTTATCTGATTGATCATCCGGATGCTACTTTGGATCAATTGATGAAATATATACCAGGGCCTGATTTTCCAACTGGCGGCATTTTGCAAGGGACCAAAGAACTCAAACAAGCGTATCAAACCGGCCGTGGTAAAGTCATTCTGCGCTCGCAAACACGAATTGAAGATATTAAAGGAAATAAACAACAAATAGTCATCAATGAAATTCCTTATGAAGTAAATAAAGCCAATTTAGTTCGCAAAATCGACGAAATTCGCATCAATAAAAAGATTGATGGAATTGCTGAAGTGCGCGATGAAAGTGACCGCACTGGCTTACAGATTGTTGTTGAACTGAAAAAAGAGGCAAATGCAGAAGGAATCTTAAATTATTTATATAAAAATACTGAATTACAAATCAATTATAACTTTAATATGGTGGCCATTGATGAAATGCGACCTCAACAAGTTGGTTTGAAGCATATTTTGCATAGTTATATCGAACATCGTAAAGAAGTTGTCTTGCGTCGGAGTCAATATGATTTGAAAAAAGCGCAAAATCGTCAACATATTGTCGATGGTTTGATGAAAGCCTTGTCGATTTTAGATGAAGTAATCCGCACCATTCGCCAAAGTAAAGATAAAAAAGATGCCAAAAATAATTTAATTATGCTACATCAATTTACTGAGCCTCAAGCAGAAGCCATTGTGAACTTGCAATTGTATCGTTTAACGAATACAGATATCACGCAATTGCAAAAAGAAGCTGAAGAATTGGCTGTAAAAATTGCGCAGCTACAAAAGATTATTCATGAACAAGCAGAATTGATGCGAGTGATTAAGCAAGAATTAAAAGCTGTGAAGAAAAAATATAGTAATCCACGTTTAACGAAAATTGAAGCAGAAATTGAAGAAATTAAGATTGAAACCGAGGTCTTAATTGCTTCTGAAGACGTGATGGTGACGGTGACCAAAGAAGGTTATGTGAAGCGTAGTAGTTTACGTTCATATGCAGCTTCTAACTTTAATGAGCTTGCGATGAAAGAAAGTGATTCTTTACTTTACTGTGAACAATTAAATACGCTTGATCATCTATTACTATTTACGAATAAAGGAAATGTCATTTATCGACCAATTCATGAACTTCCTGATTTGAAATGGAAGGAAATCGGTGAGCATATTTCGCAAACAATTACTAAATTGGCGATGGATGAAACGATTATTGCCGCATTTAGCTATAAAGAATTAACCCCAGAGCCAACTTTAGTCTTGATATCAAAATATGGTATGATTAAACAAGTACAATTTGCCGAGTTAACCCCATGGCGAACGTATAAATCAAAGGCGAGCACGGTCATGAATCTAAAGGGTGAGGATGAATTAGTTAATATTTATCTTACTTCAGAGCAAGATTTACAAGATGTCTTTTTAGTAAGCCATCAAGCATATGGGCTACGTTTTAGCTTAGATCAAGTGCCTGTTAGTGGTCCGAAAGCAGCAGGGGTGAAATCAATGAATCTAAAAGACGAAGATTATATTGTCAATGGTCTTTTAGTGTATTCAAATGGGGATACACCAGTTGTTTTAGTCTCGCAAAGAAGTGCAGTGAAAAGAATGCTTGCTCAAGAATTACCTTCAGCTAATCGCGCTGGTCGGGGATTAATGGTCTTTCGCGAGTTGAAAAATCATCCACATCGCGTCGTTTTTATGGGAGAAGGGCAAGAGCAAACCTATCAGATGCAAAATCAAAAAGGTGAAGTATATGAACTTCATCCTACTGAGTTTCCAATTGGTGAACGCACATCTAATGGTTCAATGATGATGAATGAAACAGATGGTGGCGATGTAACCAGTGTGGAAGTCATTTTTCCAGAGCCAACGAATGAATAATGTCATTTAGAAAACTGTTACAAAAACGATAGCACAGAACAACTCTGTATCAAAACAGAAATTGTTCTGTGCTAAATTTTTCAAAATTTTTTTAAAGAAAAACATCTATTTCACAATTAAAAAATTTGATTTATCAGTGTTTAGATGTTTTTAAGCAATTATTTTTTGAAATTTGTTAAAAAAATATATATGAAAACACTTGCATTAATCTTCTTATGTGTTATACTGAACATGTAAAAACTGTTACATACTTTTGATAAGTATTAAGGAGGACCTGATAATGACATCAGTTACAGACAAATTAGAAACTTTTAACGAAACTGCTTGGAAGGGCTTTAAAGGAAGTGATTGGAAAAAAGAAGTAAATACTCGTTCTTTCATCCAACAAAACTACACAGAATATCGTGGAGATGATAGCTTCTTGCAACCAGCTGCTCCAAGTACGGACAAACTTTGGACAAAACTACAAGAATTATTTGAAGTACAACACCAACAAAACGGTGTGTACGACATGGATAACAACATTCCTGCTACATTAACTTCTCATGGTCCTGGATATTTAATTAAAGAAGAAGAAAAAATCGTTGGTTTACAAACAGATGTACCATTAAAACAAGCATTCATGCCATTTGGTGGTATCCGTATGGCGAACTCAGCTTTAACTTCAAATGGTTACGAAGCTGATCCTGAAATGACTAAAATTTTCACAGAATGGCGTAAAACACACAACCAAGGTGTATTCGATGCTTATACTGATGAAATGCGTTTGGCTCGTAAAAACAAAATCATCACTGGTCTACCAGATGCTTATGGTCGTGGACGTATCATCGGTGACTACCGCCGTGTTGCCTTATATGGTATCGACTACTTAATGGAACAAAAGAAAAAAGACCATGATTTAACTGGTAACAAAGTCATGACTGATGATGTGATTCGTTTACGTGAAGAAATCGCTGAACAATATCGTGCATTAAATGACTTGAAGAAAATGGCTGCTTCATATGGATTTGATATTTCTCGTCCAGCTGAAAACGCACAAGAAGCTATTCAATGGTTATACTTTGGTTACCTAGGTGCAATTAAATCTCAAAATGGTGCGGCTATGTCAATTGGACGTATCTCAGCATTCTTAGATATCTACATCCAACGTGACTTAGAAAACGGTGTGATTACTGAATTTGAAGCTCAAGAATTAATTGACCACTTAATTATGAAATTACGAATGGTTAAATTCGCACGTACACCTGAATACAACCAATTATTCTCAGGTTACCCAATTTGGGCTACATTATCTATCGCTGGTATGGGTATTGATGGACGTTCATTAGTTACTAAGAGCGACTTCCGTATCTTACACACATTAATCAACATGGGACCATCACCAGAACCAAACTTAACTGTTCTTTATTCATCTCGTTTACCAGAAGGATTCAGAACATTTGCAGCTCGTATTGCTAAAGAAACTTCATCAATCCAATTTGAAAATGATGATTTATTACGTGCTAACTGGGGTTCAGATGACTGCGCAATTGCATGTTGTGTATCTGCAACTGTAATGGGTAAAGATATGCAATTTTTCGGTGCGCGTGCTAACCTTGCAAAAGCTGTCCTTTATGCTATCAACGGTGGTGTGGATGAAAAGACTAAGATGCAAGTTGGTCCTAAATTCCGTCCAATGACTGGTGATACTCTAGACTTCCATGAATTTATGGAAAAATACAAAGATATCCTAGACTGGTTAGCTGAATTATATGTAAATACATTAAATGTTATTCACTATATGCATGATAAATATGCTTATGAAGCTATTCAATTAGCATTCATGGATTCTAATTTACGTCGTACATTCGCAACTGGTATTGCTGGTATTTCACATGCTGCTGACTCTATCATGGCAATCAAACATGGTAACGTTAAAGTTATTCGTGATGAAGATGGGGTGGCTGTTGACTATGTACCACAAAATGAATTCCCAACTTATGGTAATGATAGTGAAGAAGCAGATGCAATGGCAAACTGGATCTTAGAATACTTCATGACACAAATCAAACGTCAACATACTTACCGTAACTCTACACCAACTACATCTCTATTAACAATTACTTCAAATGTAGTTTATGGTAAAGCTACTGGTAATACTCCTGATGGACGTCGTGCTGGTAAACCTTTAGCTCCAGGTGCTAACCCAAGTTATCGTGATGGTAAATTCTTAGGTGAAAAGAATGGATTATTAGCATCACTTAATTCAACTGCTCGTTTGAACTACCGTAACGCATTAGATGGTATTTCAAATACTCAAACAATTAACCCTAATGGATTAGGTAAAGATGATGTAACTCGTATTGCAAACTTACGTAATGTCTTAGATGGTTACTTCGATAAAGGTGGTTACCACTTAAACGTTAACGTATTTACAAATGAATTATTACTAGATGCACAAGCTCATCCAGAAAAATATCCAAACTTGACAATTCGTGTATCTGGTTACGCAGTTAAGTTCCGTGATTTAACTCCTGAACAACAAGCAGACGTTATCTCAAGAACTTCTCACGATAGATTATAATCATTTGTTGATTTTTGAAAGGATGGCAAGTTGATTGTCATCCTTTTTTTCTAGATTTCATCCTATGGTTTCGACTATTTTGATGAAAAATTCGTTGCTTTTCTTGATTTTTCGTTGTAGTTAAGTCAAGAAAGATTGGAAGGAAGTAAGATTATGTCAGATTCAGCATTAGGGATGATACATTCCACAGAAAATTTTGGTACCGTAGATGGCCCTGGAGTACGCTTTGTTGTATTTACTCAAGGGTGTAAAATGCGATGTCAATTTTGTCATAATCCAGATACATGGAAGATGAAAACCGATACTTCAAAGGAACGTTCAGCTGATGATGTATTAGAAGAAGCTTTGCGATTCCGTGCTTATTGGGGTAAAGATGGCGGAATTACCGTTAGTGGTGGCGAACCATTACTTCAATTAGACTTTTTATTAGATTTATTTAAAAAAGCTAAAGCACTAGGCATTCATACTACAATTGATACTTGTGGCAAACCATTTACCAAAGAAGAGCCGTTTTTTAGTAAATTTAATGAATTGCTTGAATATACTGATTTGATTTTGTTTGATATTAAACACATTGATAATCAAGGGCATAAAGAATTAACTGGCCAAAGTAATGACAATATTTTAGAAATGGCTCAATATTTATCTGAAGTCGGTCAACCTGTTTGGATTCGTCATGTCTTAGTTCCTCAAAGAACCGATTATGATGAATTCTTGATTCGCTTGGATGCGTTTATTCAAACTTTAAATAATGTCGAAAAAGTGGAAGTATTGCCTTATCATACAATGGGTAAATTTAAATGGGATAAACTCGGTTTAGAATATCCATTGGAAGGAATTAATCCACCTGAACAAGATCGAATTAAAAATGCGCGTGAATTGTTACATGTTGACCGATATAAGGGCTATTTAGTGCACTAATTTTTTGAGAAAGAATTGATTTTTATATTGATTCTTTCTCTATTTTTGTTATCATGATGATTAGATAAAATAGATTGGAGTGGAGAAAATGTCAAAAATTTTAGTTTTCGGACATCAAAATCCAGATACTGATGCAATTGGTGCAGCGATTGCATTTGCGAACTTACAAAAAGAATTAGGTAAAGATGCTGAGGCAGTGGCTTTGGGTGAACCAAATGAAGAAACAGCTTTTGCCTTAAATCACTTTGGGTTAACTGCCCCACGTGTGGTTGAAACTGTGGCTAATGAAGTGGAACAAGTAATGTTGGTAGACCACAATGAATTCCAACAAAGTGCTGCTGATATTGAAAAAGTAGAAATCTTGGCAGTTGTTGATCATCACCGTATTGCGAACTTCCAAACAGCCAATCCATTATATTATCGAGCAGAACCAGTTGGCTGTACTTCAACAATCATTTTAAAACTATATAAAGAAAATAATGTTGAAGTACCAAAAAATATTGCCGGAATTATGCTTTCTGCGATTGTATCTGATACTTTATTATTCAAATCACCTACTTGCACACAAGAAGATGTTCAAGCAGCAAAAGAACTTGCTGAGATTGCTGGTGTTGACTTAGAAGGCTATGGTTTGGAAATGTTAAAAGCAGGTACAAACTTAGGAACAAAATCAGCTGCTGAATTAATTGATTTAGATGCTAAAAGTTTCCCAATGGGTGGAAGCAACTTAAGAATCGCTCAAGTAAACACAGTTGATTTAGCGGAAGTCTTTGCACGTCAAGCTGAGTTAGAATCAGCGATGCAAGAGGCAAATGCTGCGAATGGCTATGATTTATTTGTATTAGTCGTTACAAATATTTTAGATAGCGATTCTGAAATTTTAATTGTTGGTGAACCAAAAGAAAATGTAGAAAAAGCCTTTAATGTGACGCTTGAAAATAATCGTGCCCTATTAAAAGGTGTTGTATCACGTAAAAAACAAGTGGTTCCTCAATTAACTGCTGCATTTGAAGGTTAAGAACCATGACTAAAAATCAGTAGAAGGCTTTGTGCTTTTTGCTGATTTTTTATTTTTTTAGGATGTTTGGAGGTTTTTATGGAATTCTTTTACGGACAAAAATTCCAGAAAATAGCACCACTAATTCATAGCTCTTTTTTTGTGGAATTGGTAAAGTACTTAAATACACATCAAGATGTTACGCTTCGTCAATTAAAAGCTGATTTAACTGCTAATACACATTTTGATAAGCGTTTAGATACTTTGATTGCTTATGGACTTATTAAGCGTCAGTCAAAAAGATACACCCTACAGTTTCCGATTTATACTGAGGTCGTTAAAGATGATGCATTTAACTCGGTTGTAAATCAAGTAATGATGATTGAATTAGCAAGAAATTTAAAGCTGCTAGAAAATGATAGCTTTTATGCAGTTGATATGGCTTCCTTTGCTCATTTCGATGTCTTGTCCAATGGTTATATGAGCATAGAGATGCTGTATAATGATGTAACCGGCCAACATCTTGCGGGGTATTTACAAGCCTGCGAGCAACAAATGCATTTAGACAAATATACTGAAATGTATAACTTGTTGGGGGATGTGGATGCGCAATATTTATTAGACCAATATGAAGCTTTATTTGATAAAATTCTACATAAACGCCGTCGTATCAGGGATTCTATCTTTGTTCAGTCAGCCATCCATTTTGGTTTTGTTCAAAGAGAGGAACAATTAGTATTTACTCCGAATTTGTTATTGGATGCACATGAAGATGTTGCGCCAGAGTTACTAGAAAAGTTTGCTCAAAAATCAGCTTGCGAACAAAGAATGGTATTGACACAAATGCTAAATAATAACGATGTAAATTTAATTCAAAATATATCATTAGAAAACATAAGTAATTAAAACTAAAGATAGTTTAAGATAGTCTGGATTTATTTCTAAATAAGGAATAAGCCAGGCTATTTTTTGCGATTTTTTGAAAATATGAAAAATAAGACTATGCTATTCACAATCTTTCAAATGTTTTTCAAAGTTATCTTATGCGTTTACAATAACTTTTTGTAAATTTCATAAAAAGAGGTGTATTTTGTTATATCCAGTAAGCTTGTGAAGAAAATTTTGCTAAATAAAATTAATCATTCGTCAATATCGAATTGAAAGATACTAAACAATATTAATTTTATTAGGGGGTTTCGCTAATAATATTTAGGTAAACTGTTTTATCTTTGGAATATTATTTTTTTTGAAGAAATTTGCACAATTTTATTAGTTATTTTCTTAAGAAAGTGTTATACTGATATTGTAAATTGTTGGTTGTTATTTATCTATTGAATTTTTTAATAGTTAAGAATTGGTTAATAAGGGTAGGCGATTTTATGACAAGTACCAAAGAATTTTTAGAAGCTGAGCAACATTTTTTGACAGGTGAAAATTTTTATCTGCATCATCTGTTAGGTTGTCAGTTTGCAGATGGGTCCTACACTTTCCGAGTTTGGGCACCAAATGCGCAACAAGTTTGGTTACAAGGAGACTTTAATCAGTGGGACGATTCCATGCCGATGAACAAGAGAGATTCTGGCATCTGGGAGATTTCTGTCGACCAGGATATTAAAGGTCAGCTTTATAAGTATAAGATTCGTCAAGCTGATGGCACGGAATGTATGAAGTTTGATCCAATGGCAATCCGCTATGAAGCAAGACCAAACAATGCTGCTGAAGTTTACCATTTACCGGCTAAAAAGTGGAAAGATGGTTTATGGAAAGGTCGTCAAAAACGTTCCAATTTCTTTAAACGTCCAATGAATATCTATGAAGTACATGTGGGTTCATGGAAACGTCATGCAGATGGTACGGCCTATACTTTTAGTGAATTAGCGGAAGAATTAATTCCTTATTTGGTAGAAATGCATTATACACATGTAGAGTTTATGCCATTAACCGAACATCCTTTAGCTGCTTCATGGGGGTATCAAACAACGGGCTATTTTGCATTAGCTCATGAGTATGGTACACCAGAGGAATTTCAAGACTTTGTTGAGCAATGTCATTTAAACAATATTGGCGTATTTATGGATTGGGTTCCGGGCCATTTTTGTGTGAATTATGATGCCTTAGCGTATTATGATGGTACGCCAACTTATGAATATCAAGAAGAATGGCGTGCAAAGAATATCCGTTGGGGTGCACTTAATTTTGATTTAGGGAAACCACAAGTTCAAAGTTTTATTCTCTCAAGCGCGATGTTTTGGCTAGAGACTTTCCATTTAGATGGTATTCGGGTAGATGCAGTTTCTAATATGATTTATCGCGATTACGACGAAGGAGAATGGCATCCAAATCATGAAGGGGGTAATCGCAATCTAGAAGGCTATTACTTCTTACAAAAGATGAATGCAGTGATTAAATTGGCCCATCCAGAAGTTGTTATGATTGCTGAAGAAAGTTCTGCTGATACTAAAGTTACTGGCATGATTGAAACAGGAGCGCTAGGCTTTGATTACAAGTGGAATATGGGGTGGATGAATGATATCTTGAAATTTTATGAGATGGATCCGGTCTATCGTAAATATCATTTCAACTTAGCCACATTCTCTTTTATGTACATGTTTAACGAAAACTTTATTCTATCACTTTCTCATGATGAAGTGGTTCATGGTAAGAAGAGTTTAATGCATAAGATGTGGGGCGATCGTTACAAGCAATTCGCTCATCTTCGTAATATGTATACTTTCCAAATGGCTCATCCAGGTAAAAAATTACTCTTTATGGGTAGTGAATGGGGACAGTTTTTGGAATGGAAATATGCTGAAGGTCTTGAATGGCGTGATTTACAAGATGATATGAATGCCAAAATGCAACACTTCACCAAAGTTTTAAATCAACTGTATCATGATGAACGTTCACTCTGGGAATTAGATGATGAAAATACAACGATTGAATTTATTGACGCAGATAATAGCGAAGATTCTGTTTTGAGTTTTATTCGTCGCGGCAAGACTAAAAAAGATTTCTTGATTTTTGTTATCAATTTTGCACCTGTTGAACGTAAAGACTTTGCGATTGGTGTTCCTTATGTTGGTGAATACGAGGAATTACTAAATACCGAAATGGCAGAATTTGGTGGAACTTGGGTGAAACCAAATGCACCGATGACTGCAGAGAAAAAAACATATAAGGATTTTCACTATCAGATTCAGACGATTGTTCCTTCGTTAGGTGCCTTAATTATCAAACCTAAGAAAGTGAATGTTCGTTCTAAATAAATTTTGTTGTGCTGTCGAAAGGAGGGAAAGGTGAATTATTTCACCGAATGAATGAAAACTGAAATGCTTGCAATGATTTTAGCTGGTGGTCAAGGTACTCGTTTAGGAAAATTGACAAAAAATATTGCGAAACCAGCTGTTCCTTTTGGAGGTCGTTACCGTATCATCGATTTTACATTGAGTAATTGTGCGAACTCCGGTATTAAAAATGTAGGTGTTGTGACACAGTATCAACCACTTGCCTTAAATAGCCACATCGGAAATGGATCTAGTTGGGGATTGAGTGGGATTAATACAGGGGTGACTGTTTTACAACCTTATTCAAGTTCAGAAGGTAGTAAATGGTTTGAAGGGACTGCTCATGCTATCTTCCAAAATATTGATTATATTGATCAAATGGACCCTCAATATGTGCTTATCTTGTCTGGTGACCATATTTACAAAATGGACTATGAAGATATGTTGTTAAACCACAAGAAAAATAATGCTTCTTTATCGGTTGCAGTTATTGAAGTACCAATGCATGAAGCTTCACGTTTTGGTATTATGAATACAGACGAAAATGATCGTATCATTGAATTTGAAGAAAAACCAAAAGAACCAAAAAATAATTTGGCTTCAATGGGGATTTATATCTTTAACTGGGGCCGTTTACGCAATGTCTTAATGAATAGCCATACAAAAGAAAATGATATGAATGACTTTGGTAAAAACGTCATTCCATTTTATCTTGATAGTGGTGAAAATGTGGTTGCTTATCGCTTCAGTGGTTATTGGAAAGATGTGGGTACCATCGATTCATTATGGGAAGCAAATATGGAATTTATTGACCCTAGCCTAGATTTAGCGATGCGTGATAAATCATGGCGAATCTATTCTAAAAACCGTATTGCGCCACCTCATTCAATTACTGAAACTGGTTCAGCTAAAAACTCTTTGATTTCTGATGGTTGTTATATTGCTGGTACCGTTGATCACTCTATTCTTTCTGATGAAGTGCAAGTAAAAGAAGGTGCAAGTGTAAAAGACAGCGTGATTATGTCTGGCGCAACAATTGGTAAAAATGTAACGATTAACCGTGCCATTATTGGTGAAAATGCAATTATTGGTGATAACGCAGTAATCGATGGTACAGATGAAATTGCTGTCGTTGGATATTCTGAAGTGATTGGAGTGGCTGCTGATGAAGACTAATAGAATGTGTGCTTTTTTAGGAAATCTGCATAATTATGAGGGGTTATCTCCATTAACGGATCATCGCCCTGTGGCAACCTTGCCTTTTGATAGTAAATATCGTTTAATTGACTTTAATTTATCATCTATCGCTAATTCTAATATCCATTCAGTATTTATGGTATTTAACTATGATGAAAGTCGTTCTGTCTTTGACCATTTAGGTGGTGGGACCGAATGGAATCTTGATGGTATCAATAACCGTTTCTTCATTCATTTATTTGAACGAGAAGCAGAAAAAATGAAAGATCACAATGGTTATTATGATGCTGTTATCGATTATTTAGAAAAAGCAAAATCAACATATATGGTTTATTTCAGTAGCAAAGTTCTATGTAATATTGATTTAAAAGCTTTATTAAACATTCATTTATTACATGAAGACCATAGTGATTTAACCGTTGTTTACAAGAAAATGTCAAAAGAAGATATTTACGATACCGATTTGGTGTTGAATTTTAATGAAGATGGCAAAGTAGCAAGTAAAACAAGCGGTAAAGATGTAGCTGAAGGTGAAATTGCCAATCTTTGTACTGACATTTATATTGTAAAAGTAGAACGTCTATTAGCAGCTTTACGTCAAAGCCAAAAAGAGGGGGTTTGGACTCACGTGGAAAGTTGTTTGCGTTCAATGATTGATGAAAATACTACTGCGTATGAATATACTGGTTATTTAAGTAATATTTTTGATGTGAAATCTTACTATAAAGCAAATATGGATATGTTGACACCAGCTAAGTTCAATTCATTAATGTATGCAAACCAAAAAATCTATACAAAAGTTCATAATGAATTTCCAACTTACTACTCTGATTCTGCCGTTGTTAATAATGCACAGTTCGGTACTGGTTGTGAAGTTGAAGGTGAAGTTGTTCATTCTATACTTGGCCGTACAGTAGTGGTTAAACAAGGTGCTAAAATTGAAGACTCCCTAGTTCATTCTTCTTGTGTAATTGGAGAAGGCGCCAAAATTCAATATGCGATTTTAGATAAAAATTGTAAAGTAGCAGCCCATGTTTCAATTATTGGTACACCTGAAAATCCAGTAGTGGTATCTAAAGCAAGCAATGTTACAGAAGATATTATTGGAGGCTAATGAATTAATGAAAATTTTATTTGCAGCAAGTGAATGTGCCCCCTTTTTTAAAACAGGTGGCTTAGGTGATGTCGCTGGTGCACTTCCTAAAGCTTTAGCCAAAGAAGGTGTGGAAGTTGCTGTAGTCATGCCATACTTTAAAAAGATGAATGAAGCTTATAAAGAAAGAGTAGAAGATGTCTTAAATTTTGAAGTAAAAGTAGGTTGGCGCAGTCAATATTGTGGCATTAAAACCTTGAAATTAGGGGATGTCAGATATTATTTCATTGACAACTTATACTATTTTAATCGTGATCAATTATATGGCTATTATGATGATGGTGAAAGATTTGCCTTTTTCCAACAAGCCATTATTGAAATGATGGAAAGAGTTGATTTTATTCCAGATATCTTGCATGTCAATGATTACCATACCGCGATGATTCCATTTTTATTACGTGAAAAATATCATTGGATTGAAGCGTATCGTCCAATTAAAACTGTCTTGACTATTCATAATTTGGAATTCCAAGGCAAGTTTAATCGTAGCGTCTTATCTGATTTATTTGGTATGTCAGCTGAGCGTTACGATGATGGCACCATTGAATTTGAAAACTGTGTAAACTTTATGAAAGCTGGAATTCTTTATGCCAATAAGATTACTACAGTTTCACCTTCTTATGCACAAGAAATTCAAACACGTGAATTTGGCTGTGGACTTGATGTCATTTTAAGAATGGAAAATAGTAAATTATCTGGGATTGTCAATGGTATTGATATGGAAGTCAATAATCCAGCAACAGATAGCCATTTACCACATCACTATTCAAAAGAGGATTTAAGTGGTAAGGCTGAAAACAAACGACAATTGCAAGAAAAGATGAATTTACCGCAACGTGAAGATGTGCCAGTCATTGGGGTAGTCAGTCGTCTAACTTATCAAAAAGGTTTCCATTTGGTTGTGGAAGAGTTAGAAAACCTATTGCAATTTGATGTTCAATTTGTCTTGTTAGGTACAGGTGATCCGCGATTTGAAGCTGCCTTTAGTCAAATTGGGGCACGATATCCAGAAAAATGTGTAATCAATATTGATTTCAATTTAGGCTTGGCTCAATTGATTTATGCAGGCTCAGATATATTCTTAATGCCATCTGCTTTTGAACCATGTGGCTTATCACAAATGGTGGCTATGAGATATGGTACTTTACCTGTTGTTCATGAAATTGGTGGTTTGAAAGATACAGTTATTCCTTATAATCCAATTACGAATGAAGGTACGGGATTTGGATTTAATGACTTTAGACCATTTATTATGATGCAAACACTCTTACAAGCTGTTGATTTATATGCTAATCATCGGCAATATTGGGATCAATTGGTTCAAAATGCGATGAGTCGTGATTTCAGTTGGCATCAAAGTTGTATGATTTATTTACAATTATATAATTCAATCCTTTAATGATTAAAGATGAATAAGGCAAAATTTCCAAGAGGTTTCATCTTTTTGGAGTTTTGCCTTTCAATGTCATTTGATTTATTTAGACATACATAACGAGGGGGAAAAGAAGATGTCGGAACGTCAAGTAATGACACGCGATGAATTTATTGAAGATTTAAGAAAAAGATTAAGAGAAAACTTTGCGATGGAAATCGAAACAGCAACACCAAACGAATTGTTTGTTGCTATTGGTCAAATTGTACGAGCAAGCTATGCGGATTCATGGCACCGTACACGTCAACGTTATTTAGAACATAAACAAAAACAATCTTATTATTTTTCTATTGAATTTTTACCAGGCCGCATGTTAAAGAGTAATTTATTAAGTTTAGGCATGTTGGATATGGTGCGTGATACTGTAGAAGAATTTGGCTTTGATTTTGACGATGTTCTTCGTGTCGAAAATGACATGGCCTTAGGAAATGGTGGTTTAGGTCGTTTAGCATCTTGTTTCTTAGATTGTTTGGCTTCCCGTGAATTACCAGGTAACGGAAATGGTATTCGTTATGATTATGGTTTGTTCAAACAACAATTTGTTGATGGCTATCAAGTCGAATTGCCAGATGCTTGGTTAAAGAGTGGCAATGTTTGGGAAGTTCGTCGTGAAAGTGAATCGGTCAACGTTCATTTCGGTGGTAATGTTTATATGAAACCGATGCCTGATGGTAGTTTAAAACCTGTTGCTGAAAACGAACGAATCTTAAAAGCTGTGCCATATGATACAGGTGTTGTTGGTTATGAAAATGATACAGTAAATACTTTACGTCTATGGAGTGTAGAAATTCCAGCCTCTGAAGAAGGAAAATATCGTAGTATTGAAGAACGACGGATGGTTGAAGATTTAACAGCTGTATTGTATCCAGATGATTCCAATGAACAAGGCCGTTTAACTCGTTTGACGCAAGAGTATTTCTTTGTTTCAGCAGGGATTCAAAGTATTATTCGTTACTACAAGAAAACGAAAATGCCAATTAGTCGTATTAATGAATATATTGCTATTCATATTAATGATACGCACCCAGCCTTATGTGTACCTGAAATGATGCGTATTTTACTTGATGAATTCGATTTATCATGGGAAAAAGCGTGGGGATTAACCGTAAGTATGATGAGCTATACGAATCATACTATCATGCAAGAAGCGCTTGAAAAATGGCCAGTTTCGATGGTGAAATATCACTTGCCTCGAATGTATCAAATCATTGAAGAAATTGATCGTCGTTTTGTGACAAATTTACAAGGTTTATACCCAGATGATTTAATTCAACGTACACGTATTATTCAAGGAGACCAAATTCATATGGCGAACTTGAGTATTATTGGTAGTCATAGTACAAATGGTGTGGCTAAACTTCACTCTGACTTATTAAAATCAGTGGTATTGCATGATTTTTATGTACTATATCCTGAACGTTTTAATAATAAAACAAATGGGATTACACAAAGACGTTGGTTACAATTATCTAATGAACCTTTAGCTAATCTATTAGATGAAACTATTGGCACTTCATGGCGTAAAGAACCAACGGACTTGCAAATGTTGATGAATTATTATGATGATGACCGTGTATTGGAATTATTAGCCGATGCCAAACATAAAAATAAAGTTCGTCTTGCTAAATACATCAAAGAAACTTGCAACATTGAAGTTAATCCAAATGCTGTTTTTGATGTACAAATTAAACGTCTACATGCTTATAAACGTCAATTATTGAATTTATTGCATATTGTGAAATGTTACTTAGATTTAAAAGATGATCCAAATCGTGATTTTGTACCACGGGTCTGGATTTTTGGTGCAAAAGCTGCTCCAAGCTACACCTATGCGAAATCCATTATTAAAGCAATTAATGAAACAGCTAATTTAATTAATAACGATCCAGATATTGGCGATAAGATGAAGATTGTTTTCTTACCAAACTACAATGTTTCACTTGCCGAAATCATTATTCCAGCAGCAGATGTCAGTGAACAAATTTCGCTAGCAACTAAAGAAGCCTCTGGTACAAGTAATATGAAATTAATGGCGAATGGTGCTGTGACGATGGCAACTATGGACGGCGCAAACGTTGAGATTCGCGATTATGTGGGGGCAGATAATATTTATGTCTTTGGTTTAACAGAAGATGAAGTTTATCGTTATTATGAAAAAGGGGATTATTCTGCTCAAGCAATTTACGATCAAGATCCAGTCATTCGTCGTGTGCTAAATGCCTTTGTAGATGGTACAATTCCAAATATTCAACGTGAAGGACAAGAAATATTTGATTCGTTATTGAAATATAATGATGAGTTCTTCTTATTAAAAGATTTTGAACCTTATTGCAAAGTTCAAGAACAGGTCAGTCAAGACTATTTAGATCAAACAAAATGGCGTAAAATGAGCTTGACGAACACTGCAAAATCTGGTATCTTCTCTGCTGACTACACAGTAATGAAATATGCTGAAGATATCTGGCAAATCGAACCAGTGAACCTTCATAAGGAAAAGAGGAATTAAGATTTTGGAGATTTATTACAATCCTTGGTCCAATATATACAAACGACCATTTGGAGCAGTTGAAGAAGGAAAAGTTGTAAGTTTCACGATACGGGTAAGTGGGCTTGATGTGCACCGTGTTAGTTTAGCTATTCATAAAGATGGGCATGAAAATCAACAAATTGATATGCGCCTGATTGGTAATGACCTTTATCAATGCCAATATCAATTAGAAAAAAGTGCCGGTTTGTACTATTATTCGTTTGAGATTATTTATCAAGAAAATGGACAAGCTCGTAGCGTCTATTATGGTTCTAATGAGCTTGGGGGTGTCGGTCAAATTTATGATTGTGCCGAAGCTGTATGGGATTATCAACTGACTTGCTTCAATCAAAAAGACGCCGCACCTAAATGGTATCGTGAAAGTGTCTTT
>CAMMST010000024.1:0-32122 GCA_946499615.1 Enterococcus cecorum
GATTGTTTGAATTGACCATTTTCTAAATGTGCTGGTGTTAATATGAAGGTTTTTGGATAAGGCAAACCATATTTTTCGCAGGTCTCATAAAAAGTGACCTTATTAATTAACACTTTAAACAACTCGTAATCATTGGCAATAAACGTGTAATAAGGAGCCAATTTTTCTTTATTTTGAGAAAGTAACTCTGCATAACCATCCCCACAAGGAATCAACAAATATTTTGTGTTTGCTTGATTATAAGTTGACTTTGCAAGCTCAATTAACTTTTCAGAGAAGACAGGATCTTTATCAAAACCATCATATAAATGAATATCGGCAATTTTAGTAAATCTAGTTGGAGCTAATTGATGTTCCCCAATCGCAATGGGTTTTATACCATATTCTTCATTGAATGCACGCGCCATGCCATAGACATTCATATCTGTCCCAAGCAATATAGGTATAAAATTATTTTTTTGCATATTTTCACTCTTTTCTGAAACAATTCACATTCAACATCATACCACAAAGAATCGTGCAAGCAAAGAGACTTTTCTGCAAAGCATTGATAATTTTACAAAATCATAATTATCTCTTCACTTTATACAAAAAAGTCTCTCATTATTATTTATTTAAGATTTTTTGCAAGTATTGACCTGTAAAGCTTGTAGGTACTTTGGCAACTGCTTCAGGCGTACCTGTCGCCAAAATAGTTCCGCCACCTGCACCACCTTCTGGACCTAAATCAATCAGATAGTCGGCACATTTTATGACATCTAAATTATGTTCGATGACTAAAACAGTATTTCCATTATCGACTAAGCGTTGTAAGACCTTTAATAAACGAGCGATATCTTCTGCATGAAGCCCAGTTGTCGGTTCATCTAAAATGTAGAAGTTGCGACCATTGCTACTTCGATGTAATTCAGAAGCGAGTTTCATCCGTTGCGCTTCCCCACCTGATAAAGTCGTAGCTGGTTGTCCTAATGTGACATAGCCTAAACCAACATCAACAATTGTTTGTAATTTACGTTTAATTTTAGGAATGTGTTTAAAAAACTCTAAAGCATCTTCAACAGTCATTTCTAATATTTCCGCAATATTTTTTCCTTTATAATGAACTTCTAGCGTTTCAGAATTATATCGCTTCCCATGGCAGACTTCACAAGGGACATAAACATCTGGTAAGAAGTGCATCTCTATTTTGATAATCCCATCTCCTTTACATGCTTCACAACGACCACCCTTTACATTGAAGCTAAAACGCCCCTTCTTATAACCATGGACTTTGGCTTCATTGGTTTGAGCAAATAAATCACGAATATCATCAAAAACACTTGTATAAGTTGCCGGATTGCTACGCGGAGTACGCCCAATTGGACTTTGGTCAATATCAATCACTTTTTCAATTGATTCAAAACCAGTAATTTTTTTATGTTTCCCTGGTTTTGCATGAGAGCGACTTACTTTTTGTTGCAGGGCTTTTTTCAATATTTCATTCACTAATGTCGATTTACCTGAGCCAGAAACTCCAGTTACAGCCGTAAACGTTGCTAAAGGAAAATCAACCGTAATATTTTGTAAGTTATTTTCACTCGCACCTACCACCGTAATCTTCTCGCCATTACCTTTTCTTCTTTCTTTTGGCACTGGGATTTTACGTTTACCAGATAGATACTGACCTGTTAAGGAGTTCGGATTTTCGCTGACTTCTTGTGGGGTACCATATGCAACGACTTCACCCCCATGTTGACCAGCGCCTGGACCGATATCAATCAAGTAATCTGCCGCTCGCATCGTATCTTCATCATGTTCGACAACGATTAAAGTATTCCCCAAATCGCGCATTTTTCTTAAAGAATCCAACAATCGATCATTATCTCTTTGATGTAGGCCAATCGATGGTTCGTCTAATATGTATAAAACACCAGATAAATTTGAGCCGATTTGAGTAGCTAGACGAATCCGTTGTGCTTCCCCTCCAGATAGGGTACCTGCAGCTCGACTCAAGGTTAAATAGCCTAAGCCCACATTTTGTAAGAAAGTTAAACGGTCTTTTATCTCTTTTAAAATGGGTTTAGCAATCATCGTCTCTTGCTCAGTTAAACTTAATTGTTCAAGAAAAGCCAAAGCATCTTGAATCGACTTTTCGCTCAATTCGCCTAAATGGATGCCCCCAACTTTAACCGCTAAGGCTTGTTCATTTAATCGATAGCCATGACAATGAGAACAGCTTAATTCCGTCATGTATAAGCGCATTTGATCACGAGTAAAATCACTATTGGTTTCATGATAGCGACGATAGATATTGTTGAGCACTCCTTCAAACGGTACTTCAACATCGCGGATACCTCCAAAATCATTCTCATAATGGAAATGGAAAGTTTGACCATTTGAGCCATGTAAGATTAAATTTTGGGCTTCTTTACTTAGTTTCTCAAAAGGCGTATCCATATCAATGCCAAAACTCAAACAAAATTGTTCAAGCATTTGAGGATAATATTGTGAACTGATTGGATTCCAAGGTACCAATGCGCCTTCTCTTAACGTTAAGCTCCGGTCTGGAATCACTAAGTCTTCATCTACCGCTAACTTCATCCCTAACCCATCACATTCAGGACAGGCACCAAAGGGAGCATTAAATGAAAATAGGCGAGGTTCTAATTCTCCCACGGTAAAACCACAATAGGGACAAGCATAGTGTTCACTAAAGAGCATTTCTTCTTGACCAATCACATCAACCACAGCATAACCATCCGCCAAACGTAAAGCTGCTTCAAACGAGTCAAATAAACGTGAACGAATCCCTTCTTTGATAATAATACGGTCAATCACAATCGCAATGTCATGCTTTTTATTCTTCTCTAACTCGGGCACTTCGCTTATATCATAAATTTCACCATCTACCCGAACACGCACATAGCCTTCTTTTTGAATATGTTCAAAAACTTTTTTATGCTGCCCTTTCTTTTGATAAATAACAGGCGATAATATCTGAATTTTTGTACGCTCGGGTAATTCCAATACTTGATCAACCATTTGTTCTACAGACTGGCTCGTAATTTCCACATGATCATTGGGACAAATGGGGTGACCGCATCTAGCATATAGCAATCGTAAATAATCATTAATTTCAGTCACTGTCCCAACCGTTGAACGTGGATTTTTGCTTGTTGTTTTTTGGTCAATTGAAATTGCTGGCGATAAACCATCAATACTATCAACATCGGGCTTATCCATTTGTCCTAAAAACTGACGAGCATAAGCACTCAAGCTTTCCACATATCTTCTTTGCCCTTCTGCATATAAAGTATCAAATGCTAACGAACTCTTTCCAGATCCAGACAAACCAGTTACAACGACTAACTGATCGCGCGGAATCGTTACGTCGATATTTTTTAAATTATGCGCGCGGGCACCATGAATCACAATCTTATCATTTGCCATAAAAAAACTCCTATTTATTACTCACTTTTTAGCTCTAGAATGGTATCTCTTAGGGTTGCTGCACGTTCAAAATCTAGGGCTTTAGCAGCATCCTTCATTTCTTTTTCTAGTTTTGCTAACATTAATTCTTTTTCTTCTTTACTATATTCTTGATAATGTTTAAAATCAAACGGCTCTTCAGCTACTTTTGCCGTTTTGGTAATCGAAATCAATTCTCGAATTTCTTTTTTAATAGTTTTTGGTACAATATGATGTTCCTTATTGTACGCTTCTTGGATACTGCGACGGCGCATCGTTTCGTCAATCGCTTTTTGCATGGATTCAGTCATATTGTCCGCATACATAATTACTTTACCTGAAGCATTTCTTGCAGCACGACCAATTGTTTGCACCAAGGACCGTTCACTGCGTAAGAAACCTTCTTTATCTGCATCTAAAATAGCCACTAAAGAAACTTCCGGAACATCTAATCCTTCACGTAATAAGTTAATCCCAACCAAAACATCAAACTCACCTAAACGCAAATCGCGAATAATTTCTGTACGTTCCAATGTTTTAATATCACTATGGAGATACTTCACTTTAATGCCTAATTCTTTCAAGTAATCCGTCAAGTCTTCAGCCATTTTCTTAGTCAAGGTCGTTACAAAGACACGTTCATCTTTTTCAATCCGTTCATTGATTTCCCCCACTAAATCATCAATTTGCCCCATAATCGGACGCACTTCAATCATCGGGTCTAATAATCCGGTTGGTCGAATGATTTGCTCTACAATATGATCCGTTCTTCCCATTTCATAAGGTCCAGGGGTCGCCGAAATATAAATAATTTGATGGACGTGGGTTTCAAACTCTTCCAATCTTAACGGACGATTATCTAATGCTGAAGGGAGACGAAATCCATAGTCTACCAACATTTGTTTGCGGGCTCTATCGCCATTATACATCCCTCGAATTTGCGGCATTGTCACATGTGATTCATCAATGACAAGCAAATAATCTTCTGGAAAGAAATCAAGTAAAGTATAAGGTGGTTCGCCTTCTTTACGTCCATCCATATGACGAGAATAATTTTCAATTCCAGAGGTATAACCCATCTCTTTCATCATTTCAATATCATAATTAGTTCTTTGTTCTAATCGTTGGGCTTCTAATAGCTGATCATTCGCTCTAAGTACGGCTAATCTTTGAGCTAATTCTTCCTCAATTCCGCGAATCGCTTCATCTAAAGTATGT
The DNA here is from genome assembly GCA_946499615.1 of Enterococcus cecorum. Taxonomy (GTDB): domain Bacteria; phylum Bacillota; class Bacilli; order Lactobacillales; family Enterococcaceae; genus Enterococcus_E; species Enterococcus_E cecorum_B. The sequence continues at coordinate 4,666 of CAMMST010000024.1, forward strand.
TCATTGGTTACAAAGTGAGTCGCTGGGAAGATTGAGACATGCTCTGTTTCAGCTAACACTTCACCTGTTAGAGCATCTATTTCTCTAATGCGTTCTACTTCATCGCCAAAAAACTCAATACGCAAAGCACGCTCATCCCGAGAAGCTGGGAATATTTCAACGACATCCCCCCGTACGCGAAATCTGCCCCGTTGAAAATCAATATCGTTACGTTCAAATTGAATATCGATTAAATTACGCAAAAGTGCATCTCGGCTAATTTCCATGCCTACACGAATGGAAACGACTTGCTTTTGGTATTCCATCGGTGAACCTAAACCAAAAATACAAGAAACAGAAGCGACCACAATGACATCATTTCGCTCTAGTAAAGCACTGGTCGCACTATGACGCAACTTATCAATTTCATCATTAATACTTGCATCTTTTTCAATATAGGTATCACTGGATGGCACATAAGCTTCCGGTTGATAATAATCATAATAGGAAACAAAATATTCCACCGCATTATTAGGGAAAAATTCTTTAAACTCACCATACAATTGTCCAGCCAATGTTTTATTATGTGCAATGACTAATGTAGGTTTATTCACTCTTTGGATGACTTGAGAAACAGTATAGGTTTTCCCTGTTCCTGTAGCTCCTAATAAGATTTGTTCTTTTACTCCTGATTGAATTCCTTGAACCAAACCTTCAATTGCTGTTGGTTGATCCCCAGCTGGTTGGTATTTAGAGACTAATTCAAATTGATTATCTGTTGTACGTTCAATCATGCTCTACCCTCGATTCTCTATAACTAGCTCTATTGTACCACACCGAACATACTTTCCCTAACTAATTCGCTCAAAAATTACGTCAAAGTTATTTGTATCCGGTTGCAACGTTACTTAATAAAATTAATGAAACACTGACAATTCTTCATCTTTATTATATTTTCACTTATTTTCTTGCATTTTATGAAAATATTGATATATAATTTTCTCAAAATTTAATTTTAGGAGGAATTATTTAATGAAAAAGAGATTGAGTCTCATTCCTTTCATTGCACTACTTTTTAGTTTGTTCGTCATTGGCAAATCAACTGTTGCTGCAGATGAAACAACTTATGAAATTGGAACGGATATTACTTTTGCGCCATTTGAATTTCAAAATGAAGATAAAGAATATGTAGGTATTGATATTGACTTATTAAAAGCGATTGCCAAAGATCAAGGCTTTCAAGTAAATTTACGCCCACTTGGTTTTGACACTTCCATTCAAGCAGTACAATCTGGCCAAGTCGCAGGAATGATTGCTGGTATGAGTATCACGGATGAACGCAAGCAAAGTTTTGATTTCTCCGACCCTTATTTTGAAAGTGGCATTCAAATGGCTGTGAAAGCTGATGATAATAGTATAAAGAGTTATAAAGACTTAAAAGGAAAAACAGTTGCGGCAAAAGTCTCAACTGAAAGTGCTACCTTCCTTGAAAAAAATCAAAAGAAATATGGCTATACCATTAAAACATATGATGATGCAAATGGTGTTTATGGTGCACTAAAGAATGGTACCGTACAAGCTATTTTTGATGACTACCCAGTTATTGGTTATGCGGTAACTAAAGGAGAAGACTTGAAATTAGTCGGCGAACCTGAAAAAGGGAGTGCCTATGGATTTGCTGTGAAAAAAGGCAAAAATCAAGAATTATTAAAGAAATTCAATGCCGGATTAAAAAAATTAAAAGACAACGGCGAATACCAAGCGATTCTTGATCGTTATATTGCCTCTTCTTCAAATACAGCAAGTGACAAAATGAAAAAGGTAACCCCTAAAAAAGATAAATATGTTATCGCGAGTGATACAGCTTTTGCACCATTTGAATTTCAAGATAGCAATAATGAGTTTACAGGTATTGATGTGGACTTATTAAAAGAAGCAGCAAAAATGCAAGGTTTTAACATTGAAATGAAATTTATTGGTTTTTCTGCTGCTGTTCAAGCGGTGGAAAATCACCAAGCAGATGCGATGATTGCTGGTATGACGATTACGCCAGAACGTGAGAAAAGTTTTGACTTCTCTACGCCTTATTTCGAAAGTGGCATTCAACTAGCTGTGAAAAAAGGAAACGATAAGATTCAATCTTATAAAGACTTAAAAGGTAAAAAAGTCGGCGTGAAAGTTGGTACTGAGAGTGCTGATTATATCATGAACCATAAAGATGAATATGGTTATACAGTGAAACAATTTGATACCGCTGACCAACTTTATGATGCAGTAAAAGTCAATGCGGTGGATGCGATTATGGATGATTACCCAGTAATTGGTTATGCGATTAGCCAAGGACAAGCGCTACAAACACCGATTGAACGAGTGACTGGTGGAAAATATGGATTTGCTGTGAAAAAAGGACAAAATCCAGAACTAATCGAAATGTTTAATGAAGCATTAGCCGAAATGAAACGTACTGGCAAATATGATCAGATTGTTAATAAATATATTAAAGATGGCTCCACTACTGCAGAAAAGGCTGATTCAGTTTCAGAAAAAGGCATTATTGGTATTTTGAAAAACAATTATGGTGTGTTGCTTTCAGGTTTACTTAAAACCATCGGACTCGCATTATTATCTTTTACTTTTGCATTGATTCTTGGGGTAATTGTTGGTTTGATGTCTGTCTCACATATCAAAGGTTTACGCGTCTTTGCTTCTGTTTATGTTGATATCATTCGTGGTATTCCGATGATGGTTTTAGCCTTCTTCATTTTCTTTGGTCTACCACAATTAATTGGCTTTACGATTCCTGACTTTACCGCGGGTATCATCACCTTAACCTTAAATGCAAGTGCATATCTTGCTGAAATTGTTCGTGGTGGGATTAATGCCGTGCCAACAGGTCAAATGGAAGCTGCTCGTAGTTTAGGTTTACCATATAGTAAAACCATGCAAAAAATTATCTTACCACAAGCAATTAAGATTATGTTACCTTCTTTCGTGAATCAATTTGTCATTTCATTGAAAGATACAACCTTAATTTCAGTAATTGGTGTGGTAGAATTATTACAAACAGGTAAGATTATCGTTGCTCGTACATTACAAAGTGCCGATGTTTACTTCATCATTGCTGTCATGTATTTAATCGTGATTACAGCACTAACAAAATTTGCTAAAGTATTAGAAAAGAAGGTGAAATAATTCATGGCTGAAAAAATTTCTGTCCAAAACCTTGTCAAAAAATATGGTAATAACACTGTCTTAAATGATATCTCCATTTCGATTAAAGAAGGCGATGTGGTTTGTATCATTGGTCCTTCTGGTTCTGGTAAATCAACCTTTTTACGATGCTTAAATAAATTAGAAGAGCCAACAAGTGGAGATATCGTCATTGATGGCGCCCATTTAATGGATAAAAATACCGATATTAATTTAGTCCGTCAACATATTGGGATGGTATTCCAACATTTTAATCTCTTCCCTCACCTAACTGTCCTTGAAAATATTATTTTAGCACCAATGGACTTGAAAAAAGTGAGTCGAGATGAAGCTGAAAAAAATGCGATTCGTCTACTTGATATGGTTGGGTTAGCTGATAAAAAAGATATGAAACCAGATAATCTTTCTGGTGGTCAAAAACAACGTGTCGCAATCGCCCGTGCCCTTGCAATGAATCCTGATATCATGTTGTTTGATGAACCAACTTCAGCACTCGATCCTGAAATGGTTGGTGATGTATTAAACGTAATGAAAGACTTAGCCACACAAGGCATGACCATGGTAATTGTGACACATGAAATGGGATTTGCCAAAGAAGTTGCTAACCGTGTACTTTTCACTGACGGTGGGAAAATTCTAGAAGATGGCACGCCGCAACAAATTTTTGAAAATCCACAAAACGAACGTACAAAAGATTTCTTAAATAAAGTCTTAAATATTTAATCCTATAGCTGGCTCAATTCGGGTCAGCTATTTTTTGACTATCTTTTCAGTGAATTACTTGCTATAATGAAAAGCGAAATGATTGAAAGGAACTATGAAATTATCATGAATTATAAAGATTTAATCCTTAAAGATATTAAAAAAGGAATCTTGCTTGTAGGAAGTTGTATTTTATTAATCGTCTTTTGTGTGATCGCAATGATTTCGTATTCGAACCATCGCTTACTTGATGCAAGCAAGCAAGAAAAAATTACATTTAGCTATGTCATTCCTAATGCTGCTGCCGAAACAAAAGATAATCATCTCTTCCATATTAGCGCCTATATTACTTTAGAAGGAACCAGAAAAGAATTGCTAACGGCGACAAATAAAAACGAGGCACCCCTATTGTTGATGCATCCGATTCCTACTGATGAACTTTTTACGAATCAATTAAATGATACGATGAAAACCAAACTATTTAAAAGCTTTGAAAAAACCGTTAAAGTGAATTTAGCTGATTACACCACGATGTCTGTCATTAGTAGTTTCGATGAGATTTCCTATAGTTTTAAAACGGATTTAAAAGACAGTTTAGCCAAAGATCATATTAAAGTAAAACATGTTCAATTCAGTTATAGCGAATAAAAAATACGCGAAGATTTCGAGTACTTACTCAAAATCTTCGCGTTTATTATTTTTTTGTATCAAGACAAACAGGATACTCATTGCAATGAGAAGTACTCCTAAACCAAAGAAACTAGACATAAAACCAAAACGTTCAATTAACGCTCCCATGAACGGAAATAAGATAATCATTGCAAAACTCCCCAACATCGCATAGACACTCAGCATGGTTGCTCGCACTTTTGAATCAAAGGCCGCTTGGAGTTCCGTTTCATATAGTGGGTAAAAAAGGACAACTAAAGCGTCTGATACAAGAAATATAATAGCATAAACAAAATGATTATTTAAAACAGTGAACAAGAATAACACTCCTGAACAACCTAATATGCTCCATAAAACCATCTGTGTCTTGATTTTTTGCCCGATTTTATTTGCAAAATAGATAGCCAATATATTACAGGCACTTGATAAGAGCATCAACAAGCTAATTTGCCAAGACTGAAGATGAGGCAACTGAGATTGGTAATAAAAATAATACATCGTAATCAAAGTCAACATAACCTGAACCATCAACATTTGGTAGAATAGTCGACTTTGCTTTCTAAATAGCTGATAAACTGTCTGGATAATTTGCAAAACAGTCGGACTTTCTTCTTTTTTCATTTTGATAGAAGGCTCTTTTATCCCCCAAATACAAAGAATTCCTAACAAAGAGCAAACAATCTGAATATGATAGGTATAAATGAGCCAACCATGAACTAGAAATCCGGCAACAACCATCCCTAACGTACGAGTGGCTTCTGAGATACCATTAAGATAGCTTATGAACGTTAGATATCTTGATTCTTGCTTAAGTTCTTTGGCTGTTTCATATAAAAGTGCCTGACTTGTTCCGGAATCAAAGTTATAGCCCCATGCACTAAAAATCATTCCCAGAGCATAAAGAAAAAAATTACCATTGCCAAAAATCATAAATAAGGCCGAAATAATCGTAACGAATCGCCCTAGGAAGAGATTACGTCGATAAGTAAAGCGATCTGCTAGTACGCCTGATGGGACTTCAGATAGTAAGCTGGTTAAATGAAAAAGACTTTCCAGAATACCAATTTGCCATAAAGACATCCCTTGCTGGCTTAAAAACAACAGCCAAAATGCAGTAATGCCAAAAAAGCTGAAAAATTCAGTGATACCTAATAAAGGTAAATTTCGTTTATATATTTGTTTCATCTTGTACCTTCTTTCCTAATAGAAATGACTATCAATTTAATAATAGAGGATTGTGCATTCTTTGTCAGCGACTATGAAAAGTTTGTAAAGCTCGTAATCTTGCAAGTTCTATTCGTTTTGCTATAATGTAGGAAGTTATAAATTAGGAGTGAAAAAATGAATCTAACAACACTTGATATTGTCGTGAGTATTATTTATTTTGTAACTGTTTTTGGGTACACGATTAAGCTTTTTAGAAAAAAACAAAATCAAAAACTGCTTAAAATCATTTATTTATCGCTAGGTTTTCTACTTCCATATTGTCTATTTTTAGAAATCATCAATCACAGTGTTTGGTTCTTAATTCCAACTAGTTTTTTTGCTTTATTTTATTGGCAGTTTCATAAACGCCCCGCTAGACTAATCAATGGTTGGTTATTTATGTTATTTTGGCTTGTTTTTGCTGGATACTTAACTCTTATCGGGTTTACCGCAAAATCTCTCATTCCTTTTGGCGTCTTGGGGTTATTTCTGATTATCTTTATCTTACTCATTGCATTCGGCATTTACGGCTTAATCATTTTTCTACTGTGGAATAGTTATGTTGTCTTTAAAAAAGAATCGCGCAGTTTAGCCAATATGCTTACCTTTATCTGTGCAATCGGTCTAATTTTATACTTATTCTTACAAATTTTTAGAGACCATCTACCACATTGGCTATTAAGTTTCTTAGCCTTACCTACCGTGATAACCGGATACTTCATGTTTGTTTTATTCAATTTTTTAATCTGTGTTTGGATTTACCAATTTTTACGTCCAAAACTTAACCAAGATTATCTTATTGTGCTTGGTGCAGGTTTGATTAATGGTGAACGAGTGACCCCATTACTTGCTCAACGTATTAATCGAGCAATCGAATTTTTCCACTTACAAAAAACTAAGACAAATCATCAAGCAAAATTTATCATGTCTGGTGGTCAAGGGCCTGATGAAAAAATTTCAGAAGCACAAGCAATGAAAAATTATGCTTTAGAACAAGGAATAAATGAAGAAGATATTTTACTTGAAGATCAATCAACCACCACTTTAGAAAATATGCGGTTCAGTAAACAATTAATGGATAACCGTCTTATTAAACCTTATCATGTCGTTTTCTTTTCTAATAATTATCATATTTTTCGGGCAGGAATTTTCGCCGAACAAGTTGGCCTCACTGCACAAGGCTTAGGCGCTCATACGGCACGCTACTTTCTACCAAATGCTTTACTGAGAGAATTCGCTGCCATTATCATGATGAACAAACGACGCCATATGATCATTTGTAGCATCATTAGTGTATTCTATCTACTCACTTGGCTTGTGGAGTTATATATTCATTTCCATCAATAAAAAAGAAGTTGCTAGCAAAAGTGTTAGCAACTTCTTTTTTGAATCATCAACCAGAATTACGTAAGCCTGTTGCAATCCCATTAATCGTAATATGAATTAATTTTTCAGTATTTTCACTATGTTTGCCACTTCTTAGTCGTTTGATTAATTCAATTTGAACATAATTTAATACATTGAAGTAAGGTAAACGATAATCTAAGCTTGAACGTAAATATGGGTTATCCGCCAATAATTCCTCTTGTTCTTCAATAGCCAAAATCACTTCTTTGGTTAACTTCCATTCTTTTAACAGCAAGTCATAAACTTCCTTTGATTCTGCCGTTTCACATAATTGGGCATATTGATGAGCAATATACATATTTGATTTGGATAAGACCATATCCACATTTGAAAGTAAAGAATGAAAGAATGGCCAAGTTTGATACATTCGTTGTAAAATCTCTAAATTACCTGGTGCTTGATCAATAAAGTCTTTGAAACTTGAACCTACACCATACCACCCCGGTAACATCACACGGTTTTGTGACCATGAAAAGACCCATGGAATCGCTCGTAATCCCCCAATTTCAGTAATGGTTTTACGTGCTGCTGGTCGTGAGCCGATATTTAAACTTGATACTTCTTTAATCGGACTCGCCGCAAAGAAATAATCATAAAATCCTGGATGATCAAAAACTAATTGACGATAGAAATGATAACTCTTTTCCGCAATGCCATCCATCAACTGTCTAAATTCTGCCAAAAGATCAGTATCAGTGACGCGTTGAGTGACCATCCGTCCTAAAGTCGATGAAATCAGCATTTCTAGATTATAGTAAGCGGCATCTTTATTACCGTACTTATTCCCAATCACTTCGCCTTGTTCAGTTACACGAATTCTATCTTTAATTGAATCAAAAGGTTGAGAAGTAATCGCATCATAGCTTGAACCACCTCCACGACCAACTGTTCCACCACGTCCATGGAAGAAAGTAATCTTGACACCTAGCTCTTCGCCTAAATCTTTTAATTCATTTTGCGCTTTATATAATGTCCAACCTGATGCAAGGTAGCCACCATCTTTATTACTATCTGAATAGCCAAGCATGATTTCTTGATAATTCTTCTTAGAGGCTAACCAACGTTTTACAATTGGCATCGTTAAATATTGGCGCATAATTGGTTCAGATTTATCTAAGTCCTCAATCGTTTCAAATAATGGCACGATTTGTACACGAGCAGATTTTCGATCAATTAGCCCCACTTCTTTTAACATGATTGCCAATTCTAATAAGTCTGAAACACTTTCAGAATGAGAAATAATATGTTGCTTAATGATTTCTTCGCCCATTTTATCTTTTAGTTTACGAGCCATTTGAAAGATTGCTAATTCTTTTGTTAAGGTCTCTGATTTCTCAACATTTGTAGCTGATAAAATTCGTGGGTCTTCTTCTAGTTCTTTCAATAATACAGCAATTTTAGCTTCTTCATCTAATGCTGAATAGTCTTCTTCAATGTTGGCACTTTTAAGTAATTCAGCCACACACGCTTCTAAGACACTAGAATCTTGACGCATATCAATACTTGCTAGATAAAATCCAAAAATTTCAGTTGCTTGCACTAATTCATTAAAATCACCTTTTAAAAGTGCCTCACCATGATTTTGCAATAATGAATTTTGGATTTTTTGTAAATCGTTTTGGAATTCACTTACTCGGTTATATCTAGGTTGTATATCTTGATCTTCCACCACATAAGCCAAAGTATTTCTCAAACGTTCTTCGATATAACTAAATGCTTTGCGGTACAATTCTTTTTCTCGGAATACAGATTGATCCTTTGATGCTTCAGCCATTAAAACAACTTCTTCACTGACTTGTGCTTGAGCGGTAGAGATAGAGAAAGCAAAATAAAGTTCTTGAATTTTTTTAATATAATAGTTAAAAATGACCTCGCCTTGGGTAGTTGCAGAAATCTTTAAAGTATCCGCAGTCACATAAGGATTGCCATCACGATCGCCACCAATCCACATTCCCATCGTAATTGGCGTAGGTTGATTCAACTGGATTCCTTTTTTCGCAGCTAACGTCTTATACTCACTCACCAAATTACTAATCGCCGTAATCAATGACCGATCGTAATACTCGGTGACATTAGTAATTTCATTTCTTACTTTTAATTTCTTTTCACGAATCATATCCGTTTGCATAATCAATTCAATATGGCGTCTTAAATCATCATACCATTTTTCTTTGTTGATTAAGCCTAATTTCACGTCACGGTGTTTTCTTAGTAACACATGGATTTGTTGGGTTAATCCAAGCATCGTCTTACGCTGAACTTGGGTTGGATGTGCCGTTAATACTGGTACAACATTTAGATTTTGCAAGATTTCATGCGCTTGTGATGACGCTGCTACTTGGTCAATCGTATCTGATAATTTACCCACATAATCTTGATTGGTATTATTTAAATAGTTTACTTGATATGCCAAATCAACATCTTCAGAAATATTGATTAACAATGGTAAGACAGAGAAATAGCGAGAAATAACTTCCATCTTTTCATTCGAGATACCAGCAATTTTTTCTTCCAATTGACGATAATCTTTTTGAACTGATAAATTGGTTAAGTCTTCAATCAAAGTAAACTCTTCTTCTCCAATCATCTTTTTCGTTGTCTCAGCTAATAAAGTCGTCAATATAGCTACTTCTTCTTGAATGACTTCTTTATTATTACTATTTTCTAATTTCACTCGCACCTTATACCCCCTAATAAACTTTCTTTGTTACAAATATATCATACCTTATTTTCAGAAAATGTAAATATGAGAATCTTCTAATTTTGCAATTTTCTTGAAAATTTTTCGTGTTTTCGTCGGCTTTTAGTCTACTTATTCAAAAAATATTCGATTTTAAGTTAGGAATACCCTTTGCTGGTTGTCTATCATTCATTTTTACAACATGTAAAATAGTCCATATATTTCTATCAATGGCAAACTTAAAGAAGTATCGCACAATCTTTCAGAAGGTCCGTACTTCTTTCAACGCTTCCTTCACAATGATGGTATCCATATATAATTGCTGATTTTATCATTACACACGAAAAAAATATTATTAAATTTAAAATAAATTGCTATTCAGTTACTTTCGTCAAAGTGCTTGGAACGCATGAACTACTTGATATTAAAATAAATTCTCAAATATTTTAAAAAAATAAATGGTTTTTTGATAAAAAATTATTAGTGATTTTTTCATTATTTCTGCTAAAATTATAAATACCTATGATAATTTAGGGGAAAATGGATAGTTTATATGAATTTGAAAGGGGAAAGAATGATGCTTGACAATTTATTAGAAAGCAAAGTCAGGAACAAAGTCTTGATTTTTATGATTTTGTTCAGCAATAATGTCCTTCATTTAGATAAAATGTCGACTTATTTAAATATTAGCGATGTTTATCTAAAGGACTTAGTTACCGAATTGAATCAATTACTTCAGGGAAAAGCACGGATTCAATTTCAAAAAGATAAACATTTGAAGCTTATAATGGCCAAAAATGTCAATTATCTTGAAATATTACATCAAATATATGGTGAATCGATTATATTAAAATATTTTGCATTTTTAATTAATAATCATGAGCAATTACCATTTAGTGCTTTTATCGAAAAAAATTACCACTCCATTGCAAACGCTTATCGCATCAGAAACAAAGCTGAAAAGTATTTAAAACAAATTGGCTTAAAAACGTATAAACATCAAATTGTTGGTCCGGAATATAGAATCCGATTTTTTATCGCAATACTCTATTCCCAATACGGTGTGAAATATTATCCAATATCTGATGACGATATACGAATCGCACATCAATTTATTTTAGCTTCTAATCATACTATTCAGCCAAAACTATTGGAAACAACGACGGATGATTTTTTGTTTTTCGAAGTCTTATTGATGTTAACTTGGGTTCGACGAGAAAATAATGTTGAACTGCAAGATTGGGAAGATCTCGCTGCGCTAAAACAATTATTCATTTACCAGCAATTAGTTGATTATGTCCATTTAAATTTAGAGCAATCTCTCAATACGTTCTTCAATCAAACAGAACTTGACTATATCTTTTTATGTTACTGCACAACGAACAATTTTCTCTTTTCTGACCAGTGGCAAAACGAAGATATTAAAGCTTTACACCAAATCGTTTTTACAAATAAACAAATCAAAAGCCTTTTGCAACATCTTGTACAAAAGTTACGCTTAGGCAAAGAAGTGATCTTTACTCGGAACTTCCGGGTGGCAATTGTTTACTTTTATAAAAAATGTATTCTAAACTTGCACCCATTACTTCCTGAAAGTAATCCATTTCTTTTTAATACATTGAATACAAACCAAAAAGTGCTCTTTAACCAAGTACAACGAATGATTGATGTTTGGCGAACAGCTAATAATATTCCCTACTTCTTTACCAAAGAGCAAATCTATTTTTTAACGAATCAAATCGAAGTGACCTATCAATTATTTATTCCTGAAATTGATATTACGATTGTGACAAATACGATTAGCGAATATGAAAGTATCGCACTTAAATTGACCACTACTTTTAATCACTATAAGTTAAACCCAAAAGTTTTTATGATTAATGCTGAAAACATCGAACAATTATATCAAAATAAAAATACCATTGTGTTGATTCATCCAAAATTTGCAACTTTTATTGATGAAACGAAACTACCTGCTAGCTCACATATTATAAAACTTGCTATCGATTATTTGCCCACCTACCAAGAACAACTGCTTCAACTTTTCAAACAATTCAACAATCGGTCATTTCTAGCACTATTAAATTAAAAAAGACGGTTTACCCAATCAAATTTGGTTAGGTAAACCGTTTTTCCATGCTATTCATTTATTTTTTCTTAAAGGCATCCTTCATTTTATCAAAGAAACCTTCCCCTTGTTGTTCAGTTACTTTATGTCCACTTGCTTGAGCGAATTGACGTAAAGCAGCTTTTTGTTCTTCATTTAGGTTTTTCGGTGTAATAATTTTCACTTTGACGTGTTGGTCACCATTTCCGCCACCACGCAATCTTGGTGCACCTTTGCCACGAAGTCTGAAGTTTGTACCAGTTTGTGTTCCAGCTGGTACCTTTAATTTCACTTCACCATGAACAGTTGGCACATTAATTTCATCACCTAAAGCCGCTTGCACAAAGTTCAGTGGTAATTCGTAGTAAATTTCCGCCCCATCACGATCAAAAATATCACTTTGTTCAACTCTAAAGACAACGTATAAATCACCATAAGGACCACCGTTATAGCCGGCTTCCCCTTGATTAGCTAAGCGCATTTGTTGCCCATCTTCCACACCTGCAGGCACATTTACTTTCACAGTATGACTATGTTTTTCGCGTCCTGTACCGTGACAAGTTGTACATGGATCACTAATGGTCTTACCTGTACCATTACATTGATCACAAGCACTGCGCGTCATTACACGTCCGAGTGGGGTTTGACGTTCGACATTGATTACACCAGAACCATGACATTTACTACATGTTTGTGGATGTGTACCTGGTTTTGCTCCACTACCACCACATGTATGACATAATTCATCACGATTATATTTAATACTCTTTTCTACGCCAAAAATTGCTTCTTCAAAACCTAGATTGATGACATATTGTAAATCTGAACCTTGTCTAGGTGCATTTGGATTACTACGTGATGCACCGCCGCTAAAGAAGGATTCAAAAATATCTTCAAACCCTCCGAAACCAGCACCGCCACCGAAGCCACCAAAACCTCCGCCAAAGCCACCAGCACCAAAATTAGGATCATTGGCAGCATGACCATATTGATCATAGGCAGCACGTTTTTGACTATCACTTAATACTTCATATGCTTCAGAGATTTCTTTAAACTTTTCTTCAGCATCAGGTGCCTTATTAATATCTGGGTGATACTTCTTTGATAGCTTGCGATAAGCCTTTTTTATTTCATCATCAGAAGCACTTTTTGACACGCCAAGCACTTCATAATAATCTCTTTTATCAGCCATTAGCTTACCTCCAAAAATCAATTTCCCTAGTATTTTATCATAACTAGTTGCTATCAGTAAACAAAGAGTGTGACAATGCTGCCACACTCTTTTTGTTTACGATTATTTGTCGTCGTCTACTTCTTCAAAATCAGCATCTACGACATCGTCTGCGCTACCTTGTGCTGCATTTGGATCTTGTTGTTGGGCAGCTTGTTGAGCTTGAGCCGCTTGTTCGTATAATTTAACCGTTAAGTTTTGTACGATTTCATTTAAAGCATCACGTTTTGCTTTCATTTCTTCAATGTTGTTTGCTTCTACGGCTGCTTTTAATTCATCACGTGCAGTTTCAGCTTTCTTCACTTCATCTGCATCTACTTTACCTTCTAATTCTTTCAATGTCTTATCAACAGTGAATAATAAAGTATCTACATCGTTACGTAAATCTGCTTCTTCTTTACGTGCTTTATCCGCTTCGGCATTAGCTTCAGCATCTTTCACCATGCGTTCGATTTCTTCATCTGATAAACCTGATGATGATTTAATCGTAATCTTTTGTTCTTTTTGCGTTCCTAAATCTTTTGCAGAAACATTTACAATACCGTTCTTATCGATATCAAATGTTACTTCGATTTGAGGAATACCACGAGGTGCAGGTGGAATATCCGTTAATTGGAATCTTCCTAATGTCTTGTTATCAGCAGCCATTGGACGTTCACCTTGTAAAACATGAATATCTACAGCAGGTTGGTTATCAGCAGCTGTTGAGAAGACTTGTGATTTACTTGTTGGGATAGTGGTATTACGGTCGATTAATTTTGTAAATACGCCACCCATTGTTTCAATACCTAATGATAATGGGGTTACGTCTAGCAATACGATATCTTTCACATCACCAGTAATTACCCCACCTTGGATAGCAGCACCCATGGCAACAACTTCATCAGGGTTTACTGATTTGTTTGGTTCTTTACCAGTTTCTTTACGTACAGCTTCAACCACTGCAGGAATACGAGTTGAACCACCAACTAAGATTACTTCATCGATTTCTGATTGACTTAACCCAGCATCTTGTAAAGCTTGACGCACTGGAATCTTTGTACGTTCAACTAAATCAACAGTTAATTCATCAAATTTTGCACGAGTTAAGGTCATTTCTAAGTGTAATGGACCTGATTGGCTTGCAGTGATGAATGGTAAGCTAATTTGCGTGCTTGTTACACCAGATAAGTCTTTTTTCGCTTTTTCAGCGGCATCTTTTAGTCGTTGTAATGCCATTTTATCTGTTGAAAGATCAATACCGTTTTCTTTCTTGAATTCAGCAACTAAGTAATCGATAATCTTGTTATCAAAATCATCCCCACCTAGATGGTTATCGCCGGCTGTTGATAATACATCAAATACACCGTCACCTAATTCAAGGATAGATACGTCAAATGTACCACCACCAAGGTCGAATACTAAGATTTTTTCATCTTTATCTGTCTTATCTAAACCATAAGCTAAAGCCGCTGCTGTTGGTTCGTTGACAATACGTTCTACTTCTAAGCCAGCAATTTTACCAGCATCTTTAGTAGCTTGACGTTGTGCATCGTTGAAGTAAGCTGGTACTGTGATAACTGCTTTTTCAACTTTTTCTCCTAGATAATCTTCTGCAAAACCTTTGATATATTGTAAAATCATTGCAGAAATTTCTTGTGGTGTATATTGTTTACCTTCAACATCTACTTTATAACCAGCTTCACCCATATGACGTTTAATAGATGAAATAGTATTTGGGTTAGTAACAGCTTGACGTTTTGCGACTTCCCCTACTTGAATTTCACCGTTTTTAAATGAAACCACAGATGGTGTTGTACGATTTCCTTCTGGGTTTGTAATAATTTTTGCCTCGCCGCCTTCTAAGACAGCAACTGCAGAGTTTGTTGTACCTAAGTCAATACCAATAATTTTACTCATATTTAAAATCTCCTTTAACTAATCTATTTATTGAGCGACAACAACCATACTTGGTCGTAACACGCGATCATGCAATTTATAGCCTTTTTGTAGGACTTGTACAATTGAATCAGCAGGAAACTCATCATTAGCAGGAATTGTTTGTACTGCTTGATGCAAGGTTGGATCAAAAGTAACCCCTTCTGCTGGTATCTCTTCAATACCTTCTTCTTTAAAGGCATGGCGCATACTTTCAAGCACCATCTCAATTCCTTTTTTCAAGCTAGCTCCTTGCTCATCGCTTACTTCAATTGCCATCGCACGCTCTAAATTATCAAGTGAAGTTAATAATTTTTTACCTAAATCTTGTGAACGATATTTCTGTAATTGCTCTCGTTCATTACGATTGCGGTTCGTGATATTTGCAATTTCCGCTGAAGCACGTAAAAATTTGTCTTCCATTTCCTCTAATTTTTCTTGGAGGACTTCTACATCACTTTTGACTTCTTCTTGAACTTCTTCATCTGTCTGCGTTGGTGTTTCTAATGTTTCTTCAACTTCAACCGTTTCTTGTTCAAGTTCTTCCGTCTTTTTCTCCTTTTCAGACAATTGCCATTCGTCCTTTCTGTGTATATTTACTATCGGTATTGATCCAATGACCGATAATACTCACCTAATTTTTCACTTAACTCTTGACGGAAAGCATCTAGTAGTCCAAACATTTTAGAATACTGCATACTGCTTGGTCCTAGTAAAGCAATGGTACCCTGCCCATGACCGTCAATTTGATAAGTAGCTTGAATTAAACTCATATTTTGAAATAAATCATGACCTATTTCTGAACCAATCCTAATTTGAATGGATTGATCAGATGGCGTAATGATTTGATTTAAACCATCCGTATCACTCATCAAATCATACATGAGTTTGAAATGCTGCAAGTCTTGCGTAGGTTCATAATTTAATAAGTTCATTCGACCGCTAACATATACTTTCTCTTCAAAAAGCTGATTTAACATTCCATCAAACAAATCCAAAATTCCTTCTGTACTTTGATAATACTTATGCAAAGTCATCGGAATCTCGGTACGCAATCGATGATAGACAGTTAATAGCTCTTCTCCGACCAGTCGATCATTAATAATTTGAACCATTTTTTCTAAATCACTACTTTGAATACTATAGGGAATAGAAAAAATACGACTTTGAACATTTCCTTTGTCAGTTACTAAAACAGCTACAACTTGATGATTATTTAGCGGAACCATCCGAAAGCCAGTCAATTTTCGCGTTTTCACATCAGGACCTAATGAGAAAGCCGTATAACTGGTTAACTCTGATAAGATATCCGCTGACTCCTGAATAATTTCATTAATTTCATGAAATTCTCGTCTGAAACCTTGACGAATCTTCAGTCGTTCTTTTTCGTCAACAGTAGTCGGCTTTAATAAATAATCCACATAGTAGCGATAACCAGCAATCGAAGGGATACGTCCAGAAGAAGAATGGGTCTTTGCTAATAATCCATGTTCTTCTAAACTTTTCATCTCATTGCGAATGGTGGCTGAACTTGCATCTATGCCGTCATTCATTAACTTTTTAGAACCAACAGGCTGATTGTTTTTTGTGTAATTTTGGATGATCAATCGTAGTATATCTTTTTGTCTTTGCGTTAACATTGTCTCACCCCTTATTAGCACTCTATGTTCTTAAGTGCTAATACAATTATAAATATATCACACTTCTAATAATTGTCAAGAAAAAGAACCAAAAAAATTAGCACTCTCGATTAAAGAGTGCTAATTTAAACATTTCTTAAGATTTAAAACAACTCATCACCGCTCTTGAACTCTAATCCAGGATGATTATCAAAACGAACCACACCGATTGCAACTTCAGGTCCAACAGCTTTTTTCACTTGAGCTACCCCTTCGATACCAAAACCGCCACATAATTCAATCGCATTGACACCATTTGCTACTAAATCTTTGGCAGCCAAAACAGCATCGGCATAATCTTTAGCGCCAACAGTTGTTAAATCGACCGCTTCTGTTTGGACCACACTGCGATCATTTTTATAGTCTGCATTAGGCGCTAAAAAGATAAACGCTGCATTCAGTTTCATTTCAATCACCTCGTCTTATAATACAAGTGCATATGGGTGTTCTAAGTAGAAGATGACACGAGCCAAGAAGTCAGCTGCAGGAGTGCCATCGATGACTTGATGATCAAATGTTAAACTTAGTGGTAATTTTTGTTTTTGAACCACTTGACCATCTTCTAAAGCCAATTCACTCATTAATGTACCTACACCTAAGATACCTACTTCAGGTGTGTTTAAGATTGGTGTGAAGTATTCTACACCAGTTTTACCAATATTTGTAATTGTAAAGGTTGAGCCAGCATAATGTTCACCAGATAACGTACCATCTTGTGCTTTGCTGATACGATCTTGCAATGTCTTAGCTAATGTTGTTAAAGTCATCTTATCAGCATCTTCAACAACTGGTACAACTAAGCCATCATCTAATGCAACAGCCATACCTAAGTGAACAGCTTCAACTTCTTCTAATTGACCATTACCATACCAAGCATTCATCGCTGGTTTGTCTTTCAAAGCAAGAATAACCGCTCTTGATAATAAAGTTGTAATACTTGTTTGGCCATCGTTTAATGGAATATCGGCTTTTTCCTTCAAGTCTTTTCTGAAGGACATTAAACTTGTAATATCGGCTTTTTGATGAATGGTAAGTTGTGCGCTTTGATGTAAACTATTCATCATACGTTGCGCAATCGTCTTACGCATACCCTTCAAGCCTTCGCCATAGCTTGCTGGTGCTGCTGCCTGCGTAGTTACTTGTGGTTGGTACATTTCTACGTCGCGACGTGTAATACGACCATTACCACCCGTACCATTAATTAATGAAATATCATATCCTTTGCTTGCAGCGATTTTACGTGCAAGTGGTGTAATAAAGATTCTATCACCACTACGAGCAACTTTAGCTTCTGGTGCTGGAGCTGCTTTTGGTGCACTTTCTTCTTTTGCTGGAGCCGGTGTTTCTTCTTTAGGTGTTGGTGCTGCTGATTGAACAACTTCGCCTGCTGCGCCAATTACTGCAATTGGTTCTTTACATGGTACTTCTTGTCCAACAGCTACCAAATTAGAGATAACCCCAGCTTCAGGTGCTTCTACATCGTGGGTTAATTTTTCGGAACTAATCGTACATACGACTTCTCCTTTTTCCACGGTATCCCCTTCATTTTTGAACCATTGATCGACGGTTCCTTCTGTCATTGTCAAACCTAATTTTGGCATTAATACTTCTGTTGCCATGCGCACTCACCCCCTTATTTCTTTAAGTCGTCAATAATTTCTGCGGCTTCTTCCATCACGCGTTTTGCATTTGGTAAGTATAATTGTTCTAGATTTGTTGCAAATGGAACAGGTGTATTTGGAGCAGTGACACATTTAATTGGTCCATCTAGATAATCAAATGCTTTATTTCCAATAACTGCTGCAATATCTGTAGCTGTATTATTATGTGGGTTTGCTTCATCGATAACAATTAAGCGACCTGTTTTCTTCACAGAGTTGATAATTGTTTCTTGATCCCAAGGGGCAACAGTTACAAGGTCGATAACTTCAACTGATACGCCTTCTTTTTCTAATTTTTCAGCAACTTCTAAAGCAACATAAAGCATCTTACCGATTGTTACAATAGTTAAATCAGTACCTTCACGTTTTACTTTAGCTTTACCGATTTCTACAGTATAGTATTCTTCTGGCACTTCATCTTTTAAGCCATATAAAGTTTTATCTTCAAAGTATACAACGATATTATCATCGGCAATTGCTGCATTTAATAATCCTTTAGCATCATATGGATTTGAAGGTACTACGACTTTTAAACCAGGAATTGAACCAAACATGCCATAATATGAACCAGAGTGTTGCGCAGCGGCACTTGCACCAGCACCATGACAAGTACGGATAGTCATAGGAATTTTTGCTTTACCACCGAACATATAACGCATCTTAGAACCTTGTGCTAAAATTGTATCAAAACAGAATCCTAAGAAGTCGTTGAACATTAATTCAGGTACTGGGCGTAATCCAGTTGCAGCAGCTCCGACAGCCGCCCCCATATAACCCATTTCAGAAATAGGGGTATCAATCACACGTTCGCGACCAAATTTTTGCATCAAGCCTTTGGTTACACCGAATACACCGCCCCATGCATCTTCATTTTCTTCTTCTAAGTGTTTAACTGTTGCACCACCGGCGATATCTTCACCAAGTAAGATGACGCGATCATCTTTTTCCATTGATTGTTCTAATGCTTCGTTGATGGCGTTCATAAATGTAATTCTTCTAGTCAAAATCTAGCGCGCCTATACCAAGTTATATCAAATTATATCAAACCGTATCAGACTAACAATCTATACGGTTTTGCTTGTTATTAGATATATCAAAATATATCAACCATTTACCATTTTTTGCCCCTTTTTTGCCACTTAAAAAGCCACACTCCTAATAGAGCATGGCTATTACTCACAGAGTTGCAAGATGTCAGCAGCTAGGACACTTATCTGATTATACGTTCAGCAACCAATAGCGTGAGTCTGCTATTATTAATTAAAAAAATTACCACATCAGAGCGTATCTGCCTATATAGGAGTGGTAGGCTTGTCATCTGCTTTAATTATAGCATAAAAATTTTTCAAAAAAATTAAATATTTTTGCAGAGAAGATTAAAAGGGCTGCCCTACTCGGGTGGCTTTTTTTTATGCAAAAAAAAATAAACCCTAACCACAAAGGGCTAGGGCTGACATGAAAACGGCCTACAATAATATGATTAAATATTATTTAGGTGACTTAAATATATCACTGATAAAAAGTGTGGTCAATCTAATTTTGCAACGTATCGGCGTTGACCACTATAGCTGATGTAGCTATACCAACGATAGCCATTAGTGTCGATATAGCTGTCGTAGTTAAACGACTCACCGGGTGCGTAGGTTCCGACGATACCAGCGCTCGTGCTCGGCGCGTTTCGAATGTTGGTTGTATATTTCACGCGATAACTTCCACTCTCCGATACACGTTGAGGTGATGCCTTGACTGGCGATGTATAGGCCATACTTACCCAACCAACACCATCAACTTCACACCACGTAGTGTATCCGTTGATATTTTCTCCGTTTCTAACGATTCTAGTCGCGTTAAATTGATATCCTTGTGGTAGCGTTCTAACGATGCTAGATTGTGTATTCGGACTAGTACGAACATTTAACGCTGTATCAGTTACTTGTCGTACGTTATAAGGCTCTACCTTGTAGCCACCACCTGACGTAGGTTTCGTTTGTGTAGGCTGTGTAGGTTTAGCCGATATGCTACCACTTTCCACATCCTTTTTAAACTGTTCGCGTGAGATGCCCCACTTAGCTAAGTAAGGGTAAGGGTCCATATGATCAGACCCATTGTTAGGCTGATGAGTTGTGCAATAAGCGTGCGTCTTGATACCGGCTAAATCGCCACTGTCCAACGTTGTAGGAATACCACCTTCTGTTGCTAATCGACGTAGTAAATCAACATAGATAGGATAGTCAATCATAAATTCTTCTTTTGTTTTATGGCTTTCTATAAGTTCAACGGCGGCATACGTTTCTGCATTCCATCCGCCACCGACGTCCCAAGCGCCCCGGTTAGTTGGTGCTGTTTGGATAATGCGTCCATTACCGACAACGTGGGTGTAGTACCCACTGTTTAAATCCTTACGTTGCATGTAGTCAGCCTCGTTCTGCGCGGTACTATTAGGATTTGCTGTTGAATGTGCGTGCACTTGTCGATAAGGTGCGTAGCCTACTTGTGGTGTATCGTATCGCATATTAATCACTCTCCTTTTTAGGTTGCTCGTAACCTAGTGCTTGCGTACTATCTGCAACGCCTGTCGTAGTAGGGTCCACCACTACCCCTAAAATGGCCAACACGACAAAAGCAGCGTTGATAATATCGGCTAGCTGTTGATTAAGCACGCCAAAATCAAACTTATAGCCAAAAGGAGCAGCTAGTGCTTGTACCAGCAGCAAAACTGCCGGTACAATACTTAGCCAAAACATTTTATTTTTTATACGAATTTTCCAGTTAATTTTCATCGTCTACATCTCCTTATCGATTTTTTGCTCAATTCGTCTGATGTCGTCTGACAACGCCTTGACTTGCTCAGTCAGGGCAATCAATACTTTGTTTTGCTCATCATGGTTATCCAAGCGCTTTGTAGCTCTTTCTAGTTGCGTTTTAAAAAAATCAGTTTGCTGTTCTAACATTGTAATGCGATTTTCTTGCCTGGTCGTTTGCGCTTTGAGAAAACTGTAAACTGCCAACACTGGGCCAATAACGCTAAGCAACCATTCAATTACCGGATTATCCATTTCACCACCACCACTAAAAATCTATACTTCACTTTCCGATTCAACTTCTACTTCTTTTTCCTTATAAGTAGCTAACTCTGCCTTCAAATCAGCAATCTCTCTATCCTTATCATTAATCGTAGCTACTAGCTGCAATCGTTCTAACTCTAACTGTCCTAAACGTTCTTGTACTAGCTGATTTAGCATTAGGCAATACCTCCAGTTAATTCTTTGACAAACTCTTCTTTGGCTTTATCAAACCATTGGTTAGGCGTTAATTCGTTCAAATTATAATCCCCTTCGTTATTTAACGGAACGTTAGCTGCTAAACTAATAAAGCCGATATTTGCGTTTAAAAATACTGTTGCATTTGTAATTTGTCCTTCTTCCACTTGTAAATTGACATTCGTTACATTTGTTGTAATCATAATAGATTACCTCCTTTTGTGTTATAGATTATGCTTTCTAATAGATTTACTTTTTTTGATAATTTTTGGACTGCACCAATTAATACTGGTATCAGCCCACTATCTTTGACCTGATAGTAGTCGCCTACCTTAAATACCGCATTAGGTAGGATTTGCTCTACTTCTTGCGCAATCAAACCAAAATCTTCATGCACGTTGTCTGACTTCCAATCAAATTGTCTGACTTGTAGTTGGTTGAGTGTGTCTAAAGCGTCTTGAGTAGGCGATTGGATATTTGATTTTAGGCGTTGGTCTGATAGCCACATACTAATTCCCCATGCTTTTCCTGCTCTATTTCTGACTTCCATATACGCCCCAGATTCATTTGGCTTGGCGACAATCATTTGTTTTATACCTTGATTATTATCCATGATAGTTTGAGGTATATAATTAGCATTGACTACTAGCTGCTCTTGATTCTTCGTATAAATTTCCAACCTACCTTGTGTACTTTCAATAAAAGACTTTCCGTCTTCATTAGCTATTATTCTTAGATGGTAAGGAGTCGTATCATCACGGTAAGTAGTATTAGCTACAAAATCAAGATACGCTTTTCTACCAACTAAATGCATACCTGAGTTTAAATTTGTCCCTACATTAGTTTTTTCTGGTTCGATTTTGAAACCTTCAGCATGGAACGTTATTTTTCTTTTAGCGAATACACCGTCTTTATTTTTCATTTCATTGATGAATCCATTGTATGTTAATTTCGTTGACCCAGCATACTTACCAGAAGAATCAGATATCGTCATATTAACGGATTGTGCTCCATACTGTCCAACAGCATTATTTTGGGTTGAAATGAACCATCCATCCGTTAGTTTTGTTGTACCATTAGGTCCAGTTGATTTGACGATTGTTCCGTCAATCGTTCCACCCTTAATATAATCCCCACTAATCTCAGTCGCCTTTATCTTGTTGGTAAGGATACTGTTAGCCACCAATTTGTTAACGAACGCGTCGTCCATCTTTGTGGAACCATTTAGTCTGATTAATTTTGCGTTAATCTCGGCTGTGGAAGTGTTTGCGTTTAGGTTAAGCGACGCCAATATATCACCAGCGCTATTTAAGGCTGTTATGGCATATTTGTTAGCCAGTTGATTGACCTTAGTTGTGAGTCCTGTACTGCTATCGTACACGGTTGATGAGATACGGTCAGCAAGTTGCTTGACTTCGGTGTATTGGGTTAGGGTAGCCATGTCTGCACTACTTGGTTGATATTTTTTTGCCACCGTGCCTTCAACTAACATGACTTCGCCGAAAAACATATAATTATCGTTTCCGTCTGTACTTCCATTATTATCAAATCTGATACTACCAACATTGCTATTTCCAGAATTGAATGTGTACTGATAGTATTGGCAATAGCTGGCTGGCATATTTGCTTTACTAAACAAAGTTATAATTTTACTATAGCCACTATCATCCTTATTTATTTTACCCATGTAATGTACTTCTGTACTTGCTACGTTTGATGATGAAAAACCAACAAATGATAGTGTGTAATTAGTATTTGGTTTCACGTTAAAATACTCGCTATATACTATAGTTTCTTCTTGACCCTCGTATCCTGAAACTTTTTTATTTGTAATAATACAAAACATATTTTTTTTGCTATTGAAATAGAAGGGATGAATTCGTGTTTCTAATATACCGCCACCTTGTTTATCCCACCCATGAGTATCAGTCGGGAAGCCACCGTTGACGATTAAATTATCAGAACCAATAGACAAATTATCTAACTTACTTTGCGTGCTTTTAACATACGTAGCAATTCCTTGACCATCAATCGTCAACTTGCTGTCAATCGTTGACTTGTCGTAGTAATTGCCTAATTTAGTTGTAATATCTTGCTTGTATTGAGCTGTTATTCCACTAACCGCCGTGGATAGTTTGCTGTCTACAGTTGTTTTTTGGTAGTAGTTATTGGATAGGTTGGTGTTGATACCGTCGATTTGGGCTTGCTGGTCTTCAGGAGCTGGTGTCCAATCAGTAGCCTTATTACCATCTTCTAATTTAGGCGAATTTATATATATAGTCGCAGTAGTGTCTTCTAGAGGGTAAATATATAACGCTCGATTATCGGACGCAAAAGTAATTATACCACTATAGTATCCCCATTCTGTAGTTATATTTGCATTGTATCTTCTATTTGTACCACTTTCAGCTACTATTTTCACATTTCTTTCTGCTTTTGCCCAAAAACTAATTGTATATTCTTTACCTGCTTTAACTAATGGAGTTGTCGAAACACCATTTAAATAAATATTATCTGTTCTACTAGCTGTAGATGATATTGTGTTATTATTTGGCGAAACTGTCTTGGGGCGGTCGTTTGAAACAATTCTGTAATTATTCCCATTCCAATATTGTAGTGTTTTAAACGTTGTGTTCCTTAATAAATTCCTACCACCAACTTGTAAATTATCCAACTTATTTCCAACCTCAGTTATCCCACTCGCAACCTGCTCAATCCTATTGCTAGTTTGCTCAATTTTAGTGCTCTGACTGCTTACCGTCTTCGTCAATGCGGCTACATCAGCAATCGCCTTATCGGCGTTAGATTTCGCTGTATTTGCTGCGCTGACTGCGCTATTAGCACTTGCTACTGCATTAGTCGCGTTTTGACTAGCACTATTAGCCACGTTTGTTGCGTCTGATGCTTTGTCCAATGCGCTATTTGCTGTGCTACTTGCATTCGTGGCGCTCGTGGTTGCGCTTTGCGCCTTATTATAAGCCTCCCCTGCTAGCTTTTGGGCTTCAGTTGTGTCAGTTTGTATCGTTTCAATACTAGATACTTGCTGACTTATTTTCTTTGCTGTTTCTTCCTTAAAGCTGTTATATTCGCCTTGTAGTGTAGTTAAGTCAGATTTAACTGCGTACTTTTCTGACATTTCCTGTTTCACGCTTGCCACTGAGTCAGTTATTGTCTTATTTAACGTTAACTGTGTCTCAGATAAACTTGTCTTAGTAGCATAATTTTGAGTGAGCGTAGTCTTGACAGTCTCAATTTTACCGTTTAATTCAGTTTCAGCACTCGCTAAATCAGACCTTACATTATTCACATTCGTATTTAACTTACTGATTTCTGTGTTTGTAAGACCAATTAATCTGTTTGCTTCGGCCACGTCTGCTTTAGCCTTGTCTGCTAACTCCTTAGCTGCATTGGCTAGTCCGTTAACTAAGGCTGTTTGTTTACTTGCTTCGTCAGCTGTATCTTTAGCACTATTCGCTGTGTCTATAGCGCTATCTGCTTTACTATCGGCCGCGTCTGCTTTATCCTTTGCTTCATCTGCTACTTTAGCAGCGTCGTCTGGGTTGCGTTCCCATTTGTATACTTTAGGGTTTGTACTTGCCACGCTCGAATAGTCCACATAATAACCACGGTATTTAGGTATTTTCGTTGTAGGCAATTCTAAAGTAAATCCTACGCTACCATCTGCTGAGTCTGCCCATGCTAAATGCACGACTGGTGTTTTACCTGGTTGGCCGTCTTTTACGTTAAAGACTGTTAACTCATTTCGCCCACGTTCGCGACCGTCTTTCTCTGCGATTATTAGATAAGTAGCTAACTCATCGATACTACCGGCTCTCACGATAATACTTGCGTCGTGGGAATACTCTGTCGAATTTTTAAACCAGGTAAGGCTAAATTCATTGGTAGCGTCTCTCGGTCCATCCATGACGCGTGCAGTTAAAGTTGTGCTGCCTTGACCGTTCTTAAACGAATAACCATTAGATGTCAGTATTTGGACATCATAGACTTTATTTGCTTCAATCAACGCGTTCATCCGTGTGATTAATTCGTCGGCTATTTCGCTATACACACGCACGTAATTAGATAATTCCGTACGATTATTGCCTTGCAGTTTATCGATTAAACTCCATTTTTGCTTGTTAACTCGTGCAGTTAACATTAAATCATCCGTCGTGTATTTATCATCGATCAGCAATACTTTATCGTTAACATCTGCATCGATATAACCGTCGATTGTGTAGTCAATCTGTGGCTCGCAATGCTTTTTAAGTTCGCCAAGCATATACGCATATAGTGCTTCTTTGGTCTCGTGTTCGGTACTGTCAAATTCTCGAACGATATAGCCATCGGAAGTTTTTTTATTGGTAATAGATATAAATTTATCTCTTGCTTGTGGTGCATAGATTGTTCCGCCTGATGTGTAAAATAGCAGTTTCTTTTCATCGTCATAGACTTTTTTATCAAGTCCGCTGATGGTTAAGCCATCTTTCCCAGTCCCACGAATAGCTGAGTAAAATTCGTCGATACTAGATTTAAATTTAATCAATTTCAACTGACTATTACTAATTCTAAAAGGTATACCAGTACGGTCTTTCCCTAACTCATTCAACGCGTGGACATTTAACCTAAATTCCTTTAATGAGTAGTCATCATTTAATTCCGTTTCAAATTCGATTTCTGCGTCAAACTTCGTGGCTAGACTCAAGATACGTGCTAAAATCGTATCTTCGCCAGTCCATTCTAGCTTACGGGAGCGGTCAGAAATAGTGTTAACGTTCAAACGTATCGAATGTTCTGGGTCAAAGGCGTCAATATATTCTTTAAACGTCATATTCCGACTAGCTTTATAAGATGAACGGACTTCTCTCAACGCTTCTAGTGACAAGCTACGCGCTTCGACTTGATATTCGTATTCCGACTCACGACTGACTGATGTAACAGTCATCCAGTAGTCTTTCTCACGAAATACAAACGCTAAACGCATTCCCACATCGACTATTTGCGTCTTACTGTAATATTTTAGGTCTAAAAAAGCCGACCCTTGAGCGTACACTTCCAAGTCGGCTGAATGATATTTAATTCCGTTTGTATTGTCTAAAAATCCGATATTATAACTGTCTGTGGAATCTCTAATTGCTATCCTTGTCAAATTTTAAACCCACCTTTCTACAATTTCCGCTGTTGCTGATTTAATTTCTCCAAAGCTAGATGTAGTTAAAATAATTTCAGTCTCGCCTGGCGGAACAAGAAAATACTTACTACCTTTGATTTCATCCTTTTCAGCTACCTTATTATTAACGTATAACTTACCTTGCTGACCGTCGATTTTTAACTTCGTACCACTTGGATATCTGTTTGGGACATCTCTCCAATATGGCACGTTCAGCTTAGTAAACGATAAATCAGATAGGTAATGATGAGTCACAAATTGGCTAGATGATGTATTGCGTCCTGACATCTGGCCGACGAAAAACTGTATCCGTTTCGCTTTGACATTTTTTAATCGGTTATCCGTAAAGCTATGATAGCCACCGTACCAGTAATACGTAATTTTCTCTGATTCTTTCTTTAAATCGAACATATTGCGATTCTTATCGCGTGACTCACTACCATATGGATTTTGAGATACCCAGTAGCTAGGAGTAAATTCGATGGTCTTTTTGACAAGCGAACCACCGCCACCATTTCCCATCAGAAAACTACACAAGGCTTTATTGCCACTTCGGTCGTATTTTTCCAAGACCATACC
>CAMMST010000025.1:0-31652 GCA_946499615.1 Enterococcus cecorum
ACCTTCCGGATTAAATGCTTGCTTGCGTAACATTTCAATTTCCTTCCCATAAGGAGCTTTGGCAGTTTTCTTATCCGCACCAACATAAGGTGTTTCCAAAATAGTTGGAATCCCCTCTAATTGTGGATGATGCGCAATATAGTTTAATGCTTCAAAGCCAATCTCACCAAAACCAATATTGGCATGTCGGTCTTTATGGGCACCACAAACATTTTTAGAATCATTTAAATGCAAGACTTTTAGACGATCTAAACCAATAATGTGATCAAATTCGTTTAATACACCATCAAAATCTTCCTTGATATTATAACCTGCATCATGGGTATGACAAGTATCAAAGGTTACTGATAATTTTTCATTTAAAGTAACGCCATCTATGATCCGGGCTAATTCTTCAAAAGTACGACCAAGCTCAGTCCCTTTACCGGCCATTGTTTCTAAAGCAATTTGTGCTGTTTGTTCTTTTGATAGTACTTCATTTAAACCTTCAATAATCTTAGCTAATCCCGCGTCTACCCCTGCGCCTACATGTGCTCCAGGATGTAAGGTAATCTGTTTTGCTCCCAATGCTTGGGCACGCATGATTTCTGCACGTAAAAATTCAATCGCAAAGCCAAAATTTTCAGGCTTAATCGTATTTCCTAAATTGATAATATATGGTGCATGTACGATAAACTCATCAATGCCATTTGCAGCCATTAAAGCCTTACCTTCTTCAATTTTCATCTCTTCAATCGGTTTTCTACGTGTATTTTGAGGTGCACCAGTATAAATCATAAAAGTATTTGCCCCATAAGACAAACTTTCTTTTACAGCACCTTCTAGCATTGCTTTCCCACTCATTGAGACATGTGATCCTATTAACATTTCACTACCCCTTTCTAATTACTAAGGATAGTATTACGAAAAATGAGCAAGATTGCAAGGATAATGCCTAGCTAATTCATAACTAAAACAATTAATGTCATAAAGACGAGACTGAACAAAAAACTTAGGGAAGAAGCAAAGCCAACATATTCTTCTTTTGCTCCTACAATAACAGCATTCATAACGCCAAATAAAGGGATTGGGGAAACACAAAGCAAACTTAGAACCATTTTTTCTGCCATTGAAATCGGTAAAATATGTATAACAAAAATGAGTAAGAACCCCACAAAATACCGCAAGGAAAATAACTTTACTAGTGCCTTAAAACTGCCTTTTGGTAAAGCAAAATCTAAGTATAAGCCAATCATAAACATGGACAAAAATACATTGGCATTAGCAAGCGGTACAAAAAATGTATGTACATACGACGGTAACGAAACCTGAAAATATCGCAAGCCAAACATAATTAAGTAACACATAAATGGGACCGAACTTAAAAGTTGCCTCAACATATTGCGAAAAGAAAAACGTTGATTCGTTGCAACCAAAGTATCAACTACTGCCTGCGTCCCACCTGTCAACATAATGGAGTTACCGATATCAAACATTGAAATCATGGGAACAAAAGTCGGTTGAATATTTTGAATAAATGGCAAAAGAAAATTACCAATATTAAAGCCTGATCCTAAATACATCATCGTAGCCTTTTGCTTATTTTCTTGCTTGAAAGTCGTAAAATAGGCGAGTAACACTTGGAAAATCGACCAAATCAAGGCGATAACAATAAATAAAAGTAATTGATTTTGAATTCGTAAATCAGATAAATTCACAATAATCGCTGCCGGAAGTGTCACATAAACAATGATTCTAGACAATACATCGCCATCTTTTTTGGTTAAGATATGCCACCTTTTTAATAAATAACCTAAAATAATAATGCCAAATAAACTTCCTGCTTGTAATAACACTTGCTGCATAAATTCACCTCTAAAAAAAACACCTATGGACATTACGCCCCGATAGGTGTCATTTCGCTTGATGTTTTCATTCTATTCTTCTGTTTTATCCTTTTCAAGCACTTTTTCGTGTTTTTGTTTCATTTCTTTGACTTCTTCTTGGATATCATCATAATCAAAACGAGTAATCGCACCATGTAATTCATTCATTACAATTGTATTTAGCACTTCATTATCTTCCTCTTCGTAATACATTAAAAGTCCAGTCTGTCCTGCAGTGATTTGCTTAGAAATTTCATCAAAAATGGTTTGTGTGTCTTTTTGCTCACTTGCAGAAATACCTGCAGCAACTAAATCACCTAAAATCCAACCAAATAAAACGCCTAATGGTCCGCCTAAAATTCCTACAAGCATACCAATGAAACCACCACGATTCAATGTACTTGCCGTTTGCAAATCTATTAAATCTTTAATGGCAAAATGTTTGTCATCCTCACTTTTTTCTACAACTGCCAATTGATTAATCTGATAAGCACTACCTTGGCTATTTTTGATTTTTGAAAAAGCTTCATAAGCGATACTATTTTGATCAAACACCATTACTGCTACCCTTTTTGTCATTGTAAACATCCTCTCGTTTTATTACTGAAAAGATTTCTATTTGTATCATCCTTCACAATATCTCGCAAAAAATTTTCCTTCGTATATCTAGCAATCTTTTCAGCTAATAGTATATCACGACATTCATTTGTATTCAAAAAAAGGTAGGCTGCATACCAACCTACCTATTGCTTTAAAATTGTAATAAGAAATATTTTTTCTTCCCACGACGTAATACGACCATATCACCAATCTTATCTACGTCAGAAAGTTGGTATTCTAAATCCTGAACACGGTCACCATTAATGTAAATCGCACCATTTTGTAAATCTTCTCGCGCTTGACGTTTAGATTGCACAAGTCCAGATGCCACTAATACTTCTAATAATTTCAAATCAGCATCTTGAGGAACTGTGTAGCTAGGTACTCCTTTGAACCCTTGTTTGATTTCAGAAGCTGATAATTCTTTAATATTCCCACTGAATAAAGCTTGTGAAATGTGCACTGCTTGCTCGTAAGCTTCTTTTCCATGTACTAAAGTCGTCACTTCTTTGGCCAAAGCTTTTTGAGCCACACGAGTTTCTGGTGCAGCAGTAAATTCTTTTTCAATTTCTGCAATTTCATCTAAACTCAAGAAAGTAAAGTATTTCAAGAATTTAATCACATCACGGTCATCGGTATTAATCCAGAATTGGTAGAACTCGTATGGGGTTGTTTTTTCAGCATCCAACCATACTGCATTCCCTTCAGATTTACCAAATTTAGTACCATCAGCTTTTGTAATTAAAGGCATGGTTAAAGCAAAACCTTGGACATCACGTTCTCGACGCATTAACTCAATACCAGAAGTAATATTTCCCCATTGATCGGAACCACCTAATTGTAATAAGCAACCGTAATTATCATATAACTTTAAGAAATCATAAGCTTGTAGTAATTGGTAAGCAAATTCGGTGTATGAAATCCCTGTTTCAATACGGCGTTTGACACTTTCTTTACTCATCATGTAGTTAATTGTGAAGTTTTTACCAACATCACGTAAAAAGTCAATCATGCTTAACTTTCCTAACCACTCATAATTGTTTGCGATAATGGCAGGATTTTCTTCATTATCAAAATCAATAAAGCGTGAAAGTTGGTTCTTAATACTTTGAGACCAATTTTGGACGGTTTCTAAAGTGTTTAATTGACGTTCTTGATCTTTAAATGAAGGATCCCCAATCATTCCTGTTCCCCCACCAACTAAGGCAATCGGTACATGACCATGTTGTTGGAAGCGACGTAACATTAAGATAGGTAACAAATGACCAATATGCAAACTATCTGCAGTTGGATCAAAGCCCACATACAATTTAACAGACTCTTCGTTTAAATGTTTCACTAGAGCATCTTCGTCTGTGGTTTGATAGACTAGACCTCTTTCCTTTAATTCTTGAAATAAGTCCGCTGTCATACTATTCACTCCTTCAAATTTTCCTTGTATTCAATCATTTCATGTATCTGCTTTAGTAAAACTTCTTACTAAAATACATAAACATATCATAACTTAAATTTGATAGAAAGAAAAGGCTTTTCCAATGATTTCACTGTTTTTTCTTGAAAGAAAAGATAATTATTATCCATTTGTCAAAATCTTTGCTATAATAGTAGAAGATTTTAGGAGGTGTTGATGTGGCTTCAAATAAACAACCCAAAAAGAAGAAAAAATCCAAAGAGAAAATCGATAATTATCAAATTTTTAATATTACAGTTCGTGTAACGCAATCATTATTTTTAGTCTTTATCTCATTTCTATTACTCCTTGCTGCTTTAGGTGCTGGCATCGGGATGGGCTATTTTGCTTTTTTAGTTGAGGATACCAAAATTCCGAGCAAGGTTGAACTTCAACAAGACTTAGGTGATATCACGCAAACATCTAAACTTGTTTATGCTAACGGAAATACCATCAGCAATATCCGTTCTGATTTACGTCGAACCAATGTTGCCTCAAACCAAATTTCACCGCTCATAAAAAAAGCAGTAGTTGCAACGGAAGATGAATATTTTTATAAGCATCATGGTGTTGTACCAAAAGCAGTTATCAGAGCACTATTATCTGAAGCAATCGGTGGCGCAGGTGGTGGTGGTTCGACCCTGACCCAACAATTGGTAAAACAACAAATTTTATCAAGCGAAACAACCTTTAAACGTAAAGCGAACGAAATCTTGTTAGCTTTAGAAGTCGAGAAAAACTTTTCTAAAGATGAAATTATTACAATGTATTTAAATGTTTCTCCTTTTGGCCGCAATAACCACGGACAAAATATTGCCGGCGTTCAAGAAGCTGCAATGGGAATTTTCGGAAAGAATGCCAATGAATTAAGTTTACCTCAGGCCGCCTTTATTGCCGGTCTGCCACAAAGTCCTATTATCTACAGTCCTTATACGAATGATGGTCAGCTAAAAAATGACTTTACATATGGTCTGAAACGAAAAAATGTGGTCTTGTTTAGCATGTATCGCAATCATGATATTACGAAGAAAGAATATGAAGAAGCGAAGAACTATGATATTACGAAGGACTTCCTACCACCAAGTCAAGCACAAAATACTTCATATGGCTATTTATATGATACCGTGATGTCACAGGCAATTGATATTATCGTTAATCAGCTTGCAGCAAAAGATGGTCTGACAGAATCACAATTGGCAGATGACGATGTATACAATGAATATGAACGCACAGCCAAAGACACTTTAGCAAATGGCGGTTATACCATCCAAACAACAATCGATGAAGGAATCTATCAAGCGATGCAACAAGCGGTCAATGATTATGGTAGTTACCTAGATACGAATTACAATGATCCTGTTGAAGTTGGAAATGTCTTAATGGATAATGCAACCGGAAGAATTCTAGGCTTTGTTGGTGGTCGTAATTACAATCAAAATCAGTTTAATCACGCCTTTGATGCCAAACGTCAAGCTGGTTCTGCCATTAAGCCGGTACTTGTATATGGTCCTGCAATTGACTTAGGCTTGATGGGGTCAGAAAGTCGCGTGTCTGACTATGCAACTTCTTGGAAAACTGGCGATGATGCAGGTAAAGAGATTGTCAATGCAACAAATAAAGGAAGTAATACGTTCCAAACTGTGCGCGAGGCCTTAAGCTGGTCGAACAATATCCCTGCTTACAATATTTATCAAGAAGTATTAAATGAGACTGGAGATAAGAATTTTGTTTACAATAACTATTTATCAAAAATGAATTATCCCGCTTCAGATATTTGGCAATATGAGTCTGCACCTTTGGGAGTAGCCACACTTTCAGTAGCTTCTCAAACAAATGGCTTCCAAACGCTAGCCAATCATGGAATCTATCAGCAAGGTTACTTAATCGAATCCATCACCAATTCAAAGGGCAAAAAAATCTATAAACATAAACAAAATCCTGTTCGTGTATTTTCAGAAGCGAGCGCAAGTATCATGAATGATTTAATGCGCAGTGTCTTACAAGCGCAAATTACCACAAGCTATAAAACTGATTTAAGTAGTCTAAATGCTTCTTTAGCAAACTTAGACTGGGTCGGTAAAACTGGGTCTACGAATGATTGGGCTGACTCGTGGTTAATCGTCTCAACACCAAAAGTAACCATTAGTAGTTGGTCAGGATATGAAGATAATCGTCCTTCTGATAGTAATGCAGGGCGACGTACATCCCTTTATTTGGCAAATTTAGTCAATCGTATTTATCAAGTAAGTCCTGAAGTTTTTGGCACTAATGAAAAATTCACTTTAGCTGATAGTGTCAAAAAAGAAAAAGTGTCTAAGTTTACAGGTCAAAAGAATCAAGGAACCGTTAAAATTGGCAATACGGAATGGAAGAGTTTTGGTGAAGAAACCACTTCTCTTTGGGCAAAAAATGGGCCAGTTGATACTAGCTTCAGATTTGGCATTGGTGGTACAGATGAAAATTACCAAGATTATTGGAAAAAACTTACTCCTGCAAAAAAAGAAGAGAATAAAGATAAAGAGTCTAAAGAAAAGACTGAAAAAGAAAACAAAGACGAAAACGAAAATCAAGACGATGCTACTCAAGATGAGAAAACTGAGGATAAAAAGACTGAGTAATATGCAAAAAAAAAGACGACTTCAATTTGGAGTCGTCTTTTCGTCTAGCCATTATTTTGTTGAACCTTTTTCGGAAATACCAAATGGTAAAATAATTGTTTTTTGTTCAACTTCTTCTTTGTTCATTAATTTAGTTAGTAAACGCATTGCAACAGCACCCATATCATACAATGGCTGAGTAATCGTTGTTAGTTTAGGACGAACAACATCTGTAAGCAATGAGTTATTGCTTGTAATAATTTCGAATTCTTCAGGAACTTTTACTCCAGCATCTAATAAACCATCAAGGATACCAACAGCTAATTCATCATCTGAAATAAATGCGGCGGTTGCACCTGAGTTGCGTAGGCGCTCAACTAAACGTAAACCATCTCTAAATGAATAAGGCGCTTCAAAAATTAATCCTTCATTATAAGCAATACCAGCTTCTTCTAAGGCTTGTTTATAACCACCTAAACGTGCATGTCCATTAATTGGATCAATTAATGCACCGCTGACAAAGGCAATATCTTTATGACCATTTTTCACTAAAATTTGAACAGCTTCTTTGGTCGCTGCTTGATAATCAATATTGACACTACCTACTTGATTATCAGGATCAATGGAACCAGCTAATACCACTGGTGTTTTTGAACGTGAAAACTCACCACGAATTTCATCTGTAATATGATGACCCATAAAGATAATTCCATCTACTTGTTTGGCTAATAAGTTATTTAGTACATGAACTTCTTTAAGGTTATCACCATCAGAGTTAGCTAAAATAATATTATATTTATACATTGTAGCAATATCATCAATACCACGAGCTAATGAGGCAAAAAACATATTGCTCACATCAGGGATGATTACACCAACTGTAGTCGTCTTTTTACTTGCTAAACCACGAGCCACAGCGTTTGGACGATAATCAAGTCGTTCGATAACCTCAAGTACTTTTTTACGTGTTGCAGGTTTCACATTTGGGTTACCATTGACAACACGAGAAACTGTTGCCATCGAAACATCTGCTTCACGTGCAACATCATAAATTGTAATTGTTTGTTTATCCATTCTCTATAAACTCCTTTATAATTTTCAGAAAATATCATTTACATTTCTTAGTTAGAATAGCAGAATTTTCACTGATTTGCAACCGTTTTTATATCATTTTCATTATTTTTCCGAAATTTCTTTTCACTTTATCAAAAATTAGATACAATAGAGGTAAGTTTGATGGAAAGAAGGTTTTTTGATGAATATCAAAAAAATAAATGAACTCCGAGAATGGATGCAAAACAATCAAGTAGAAGTTGCCTATGTTAGCAACCCAAGTTCAATTGCCTACTTAACTGGCTTTGAAAGTGATCCTCATGAACGTGTATTAGCACTCTTTATTCATGCTGACAAAGCACCTTTTTTATTCACTCCTGCAATGGAAGTTCCTGAAGCCAAAAAAGCTTTCAGTGAAGATGTCATTGGTTACTTAGACACCCAAAATCCTTGGCAGATTATTTTGAATGAATTAAAAGCACGCTTTGGACAATTCAAAAAAATGGCTTTAGAAAAAAATCAATTAAGTGTCGAACGTTTTGAAATATTAAAAGACGGATTATCCACAGTTGATTTTTCTGCGGATATTACCCCTATCTTACAGCAAATTCAGCTTGTTAAAACGCCAGAAGAAATTCAAACACTCCTTGAAGCTGGACATTGGGCTGATGTTGCATTTGAAATTGGATTCAAAGCCTTAAAAGAAAAAGTTACCGAACAAGAAATTGTTGCCGAAATAGAATATCAATTGAAAAAACAAGGTGTAAGTAAAATGTCCTTTGATACTTTAATTCTATTTGGTGATAATGCGGCCAATCCACATGGCAATCCAGGTAGTCTACAATTGCGCAATCATGATTTAGCCCTCTTTGACTTAGGTGTTGTTTGGAAAGGTTACTGTAGTGATGCTACTAGAACGGTTGCCTTTAAAGAACCTACCGCTAAACAACGCGAAGTTTATAATGTCGTCTTGCAAGCACAATTAGCTGCTCAAAACGCAGTCAAACCAGGAATTACCGCTCAAGAGTTAGATGCGATTGCTCGTAATGTTATTACAGAAGCTGGCTATGGGGATTACTTTACTCACCGTCTTGGTCATGGTATTGGTACAACCGTTCATGAATTTCCATCCATTGTAGAAGGTAACTCAATGGTACTAAAAGAAGGCATGTGCTTCTCTATTGAACCTGGTATTTATATTCCAAATGAAGTAGGTGTCCGCATTGAAGATTGTGTTTATGTCACAAAAGATGGCTGCCAAAGCTTCACGCAAACACCTAAAGAATTAATTGTATTATAAACAAAATCAGGTTTTCCAAAATGGAAAACCTGATTTTTTATTTTTCTTCTAATTCGCTATCTTCAGAATCTAGGACATCAGTTTGCGTTTCATCATTCTGTTGTGACTCATTAACTGGTTCTTCACTAGCAACTTGTTCGATAAGATCCTCAATCTTGCCAACGACGATATCTTTTTCATCGTCCGTTTCATCTTCACTCGCTAAAGACTCAAAGTCTAAAATAATATCTTCACCTTTTGGCTCAACATCCTCAGAAACAGCAACATCTGTTAACTTGTTAGATAAGTCCAAATCTTGAACAGATTGTTTCACTTTATTGGTTAAATCTACTACTTGATCTTTTAAATCAGCATATAGTTCATTCGTAGTTACACCAGTTTTTTCTTTTAATAAGTTAGCAATTTCTTCTGATTGTTTTGTTAATTGAATGGCTTTGGCTTGAGCTAATTTTTTAAAATCATCCGCTTTATCTACAACTTGATCATTATAATCTGCTGTTGAATCTAAAACATTATCCAATTGTTTAGCCAAACGTGCACGTAATTCTTTTCCAGATTCAGGTGCTAATAATAAAGCTGTAATCGCTGCAGCACTACCACCAATTAATGCACCTAATAAAAAGCCGCTATTTTTACCCATGTCTATTCCTCCGTTTGTGTTTTATTTTTTTTCATATATTTTGCTGCCAACTGCCCAACACGCCCAACGATTGCCGTTTGTGCAGTCGCTTTTCCGATTGTACCAACATGTGAAACTAGATTACGGCTAGCAAGATTTAAATCACTCACACTTTCACTCAAATCAGCAACTGCCGTAAATAGTGGGTCGATAGTCGCTACTTTTTGATTGACATCTGATAACAATTCATTACTTTTAACCAATAACCCCTCTACTTCTCTAGACAGAATATCAGCATCTTTCGTAACTATCTGAATGGTGTGATTCGCCTCTTCCACCGTCTTCTCGACATTAGCCATTACACGATTTGCTTTTTGTACCAACCGAATTAAGAAAAACATTAATCCAGCAAAAGCAACCGCAGCGATTAATGCAGCAATTTCAATACCATTCATTGTCTTCACTCCCCTATTTTTCTTCTTTTTTAGATTCTAGTTCATGTGCCAAATCAATAATGTATTGACGTAAATTGTCTTTAACTTCTGGATGAGTTAAACCATATTTAATACTTGTCTTTAAAAAACCAAATTTATCGCCAACATCATAACGTGTTCCTTTGAATTCTCGTGCAAAGACTCTTTGCGTTTGATTTAAAGTATCGATGGCATCAGTTAGTTGAATTTCATTACCTGCACCTGGCTTTTGATTTTCTAGTATTTCAAATATTTCAGGTGTCAATAGATAACGACCAATAATCGCTAAATTACTTGGCGCTTCACTTGGCTGCGGTTTTTCCACAAAATTTTTAACATTGTATAAGCCAGCGACAACTTGATTACCTGGATTGATAATGCCATATTTAGACGTCTCTTCATGGTCTACTTCCATCACGGCAATCGTAGAAGCATGCGTACGTTCATAATCGTCCATTAATTGCTTACTTAATGGTACTTTATCTTCCATCAAATCATCACCAAGCATGACTAAAAATGGTTCGTTACCAACAAAGGCTTTTGCTTGTAATACAGCATGACCAAGACCTTTTGGATGAGATTGACGAATAAAATGTAAGTTGACATCCGTTGTTTCTTCAACTAATTTTAGTAAATCATCTTTCCCTTTTTCACGTAAATTTGTTTCTAATTCAATATTGGAATCAAAATGGTCTTCAATTGGACGTTTGGCTTTTCCTGTCACGATCAAAATGTCTTCAATTCCTGATTTCAACGCTTCTTCTACAATAAATTGAATCGTTGGTTTATCGACAATTGGCAACATTTCTTTCGCCATCGCCTTTGTTGCAGGTAAAAATCGAGTTCCTAATCCTGCTGCTGGAATCACTGCTTTTCTTACTTTCATTTCAACCCCTACTTTCGATACAAATTTGAGAATTCATTTTCAACTTTACTATCACGTAGCATGATATCTTTAGCTACTGTTTTGATATCACGATTTTCATAAAGTACTTGATAAATCGCTTGTGTAATTGGCATTTCAACTCCCAATTGTTGTGAAAGTTCCATTGCCGCATTGGTCGTCGCAACCCCTTCGACAATCATCCCCATATTATCTAGTACTTCATCTAATTGATGCCCTTTACCTAACAAGTTACCGGCGCGCCAATTTCGTGAATGAACACTCGTACAAGTAACGATTAAATCACCTACACCACTTAAACCGATAAATGTTAATGGATCTGCTCCCATCGCCACACCCAGACGAGAAATCTCAGCTAGGCCACGTGTCATAATCGCCGCTTTGGCATCATCACCAAAGCCTAACCCATGTAAAGCTCCGGCACCTATCGCAATAATATTTTTCAAGGCCGCTCCTGTTTCAACACCGATGACATCGGTATTTGTATAGATACGGAAATATTCATTGGTAAATAATTGTTGCACATATTTGGCAGCCTGTTCATTTTCACTTGCGGCTGTGATTGTCGTAATATCATGCACAGATACTTCTTCAGCATGACTTGGACCAGATAACACAACTACGGCTTGACGATGAGATTCATCAATTTCTTCTAATAAGATTTCAGAAATTCGTTTATGTGTTTTTTGTTCTAATCCTTTTGATGCATGAATAATCACAGGTTGATTTTGACACACTTGATTAAATTGTTCAGCCACACTTCTCATCGCTTTTGTCGGTACAACAAACAATACAGCATCTGCATCTTTCACAGCTGTGGCCAAATCTTTTTCTCCACGAATAGATGAAGGTAATTTTAGATTTGGTAAATAATGACGATTCGTATGATAAGTATTGATTTCATCAATTTGAGCTGGGTTATTCCCCCAAATCACTACGTCATGACCATTTTCAGCCAAAACTTGGGCAAGTGCACTCCCCCATGATCCTGGACCTAAAACTGTAATTTTCTGTTTCAAAAGAATTTCCCCCTTTAGATGATAAACTCGTTACTACCCAATGAACGTGTGTAATCCGAAATATTTTGTTTGCGACGGTAATAACCAACCGCAAATGCCCCAAAGAATAAAATAGCTGATAACAATTGTGATACACGAATTGGGCCAAATAAATATAGGCTGTCTGTACGCATACCTTCAATAAAGAAACGGCCAAAACTATACCAGATACAATAACTTAGAGCAATTTCACCTTGTTTGAACATGGAAGTACGATATTTTCTTAATAAAATAATAAGGATAAAGCCAGTAACACTCCACAATGATTCATATAAAAAGGTTGGTTGACGATAGAAACCATCAATATACATATTTTCGATGATAAAGTTTGGAAGATGAAGCTGTTGTAAAAAGTCTAGTGTGGTTTTTCCACCAAAAGCTTCATGGTTCATAAAGTTTCCCCATCTACCAATCGCCTGCGCCAACAAGACATTTGGTGCAGCAATATCTAAGAACTTCCAAATATCAATATAATTTTTATAGCAAAAATAAATTAACCAAGCACCACCAGCAATTAAGCCACCATAAATAGCTAATCCACCGGCACGAATATTAAAAATTTGGATAGGGTCTGCCAGATAGGGTTGGATATCGAAAATAATGTAGTAGATTCTTGCACCAACAAAAGCCAATGGTAAGCCAATAAGCATAAAATCATAGACATCATCAGCCTTCATGCCGACACGCTGGGCTTCACGCGAGCTTAAATACATGGCTAAAATAATACTTGATACAATAATCAGCGCATACCAATAAACAGGCAAGCCAAAAAGTTCAAAGGCAACACGATTCACTTGTGACAATATCAAAGACAACTCCCTACTTTCCTGAATTCTCAGCAATCAATAATGATAAACGTTCTTCAAATTTTTTCGTTGCATCAAATCCCATGGTCCGTGCTCTAAAGTTCATCGCAGCAACCTCAATAATAATTGCGACATTTCGACCAGTCTTAACAGGGATGCGAATTTGCGGAATAGCAACATCGCCAATTTCAACCGTGGCATTTTCAGAACCAAGGCGATCATATTTTTTATCTTTTTCCCATGCTTCTAAATAAACGGCTAATTGCACTTGCATCGAACCACGCACCGCACTCGCACCGAATAGATTCATAACATCGATAATACCAATTCCGCGAATTTCGATTAGGTGCTCTAAAATTTTTGGTGGCTCACCAATTAATGTTAAGTCATCTTGTTTGTAGACATCTACACGGTCGTCAGCGATAAGTCGATGGCCACGTTTGATTAACTCCAAGGCTGTTTCACTTTTACCAATACCGCTACTACCTTGAATTAAGACACCTAAACCATAAACATCTACTAATACGCCATGAACACTTTCTCTGACAGCTAATTTACTATCTAAAAAACTAGATAATTGACCTAATAAGCGGGAAGTTGACACACTCGAACGTAAGACAGGGATTCCTGCTTCATCACCAGCTTGTATCAATTCTTTAGGCACTTCTAAACCGCGAGAGATAACAAAGGCTGGAATTTCTGGTGCACACATCCTACGCATAACCATCAATCTCTCTTCTGGTAACATTCTTTGCGCAAAGGTAATTTCTTTACTACCAAATAGTTGAATTCGATTATATGAATAATATGTGAAGTAGCCAGTAAGTTCTAATCCAGGACGTGAAATATCACTAATTTTGATTTCTCTTTGTAAAGCTTCTTCATCACCAGTAATGATTTCTAATTGTAAGGCATTTACTAAATCAATCACTTTGACTGTTTCACTCATAAATAACACCCTCTTTTCAAAACAATCTATACTCTTCTATTCTACCATTTGTTTCAGCTAATGACTACTTTATTCACAAGATTATTGAATTTTTTTCAAGTTTTTGTAATCATTTGCAAAAAAGAAAAAAGTACAAAAGCCAATCTATCCTAACTGGCTCTTGTACTTTCATTTAATCGGCGTGGTAGCTGTTGATGATAGTATTCACCACAGACATTATCACTGCTACTATAACGGCAGCTGAAAAACTAGTAAATGAAAAGTGGTTTTCACCTAAAATATTGGCAGTCATTACCAACATCATTGAATTGACAATAAAGGTAAATAACCCTAACGTTAAAATATTCAGTGGTAAAGTAAATAACAATAGAATCGGTCTAACTATGATATTTAATATAGATAGTACAAAACTAGCTAACAAAGCTGTTTGAAAAGTATCTACATAAAGTAATTGAGGTAAAAACACAGTTATGCCAATAAAGGTAATCATTGTTACGATAAGTCGTGCAAAGTAACCCATTAAAAGTCACTCCAATCATCATCACTATCATCTTGTTCCAATGGTTTAACCTTTTTCACTGGACTTTTGTGAATTACTTTTGTTTTGGATCTTTCACCTAATGTCATTTTACCACTTGGATCAGGGATGATTAGAAAAGCAACAATATATACCGGAATTACCGTACCATATCCAATAAATATTAGAATAACAAAAATTATTCGTAAAATTGTCGGATCAATATTAAAGAATTCACCAATACCACCTAGTACACCAGATACCACTCGATTATTGGCTGATTTCGTCAGTTTTTTCATTTATCTCCACACTCTCTGTTTCTATTTAATATATATGCTTCCTGTATTGCTACTCAAAGTCACTTTTGCTGTTGTATCGGCAACACGTCGAAGAGATAATTGATGATTCATTTTTTCATTTACTTCTTCGACTAATTCAATATTTTCTAAACGACTTTGAATGGAACCAAAATTCGTCTTAGCTGATAATTCATAGCCATTATTTTTTGGCATAGCAACCTTGATATCGCCATTAACTGAATTAACATTTAAGGCTTGCAAGCCATCTTGTACAAAAGTTAACTTCACATCACCATTGATTAAATTAATTCTAGCAGTTTCAGGTGTGCTACCTACACGTACATCCCCATTTACTGTTTCCACAACGACATCACTCACATGACTATCTGTTACTTTGATATCGCCATTGGTTCCCTCTAATTCAATCATAGTGGCTGTTACGTCTTGAAATTCCATATCTCCGTTCGTTACTTTCACAAAGAAGTCTTTTCCTTGCAAATGATCAAAGGTAACATCTCCATTTAAGACACGTGCACTGATATAATCATAAGTCTTTTCAGGTAAGTATACCACTAAATCAGCCTTAATGCGTTTATTAGGTAGATGATAAATCAACTTATCTGAAGTCAATTCGATAGTCGATCTTTTCATCACCGCAGCAAGTGGATCAGATTCATCAAACTTACCATAAATCTTGATATCGGCTTTAATCTTAATATAGTCTTGATCATAAGTTCTAAAATCAATTGAACCATTCGCTAATTTAAAATCTAAAATCGTTGGTTGGCTTTCTTGATATGAAAATTCATGCTCAAAACTGGTCACTGCTAAACCAGGTACCTTAATGCTTAATTCTTTCCACTCTACATTATCTTCCACTGTTTGTGACACATTTTTAATTGATTTTTTGAAGAAACGTCCCAATTGTGCAGTAACATCTGAT
Organism: Enterococcus cecorum; assembly: GCA_946499615.1. Classification (GTDB taxonomy): domain Bacteria; phylum Bacillota; class Bacilli; order Lactobacillales; family Enterococcaceae; genus Enterococcus_E; species Enterococcus_E cecorum_B. The sequence goes on from CAMMST010000025.1 coordinate 15,434, forward strand.
AATTTATCACTTACTTGAGAGAAGGTGTCGCTTGCTTGTTCCTTCCATGAATCAGTTTCTGCTTGTGTATCTTGATTTGCTTTATGATAGAATTTTTCATCTATTTTTGTTTCTAAATCTTGTTTTTCAGCCATTAATTTCGCAAGCTCATCTTGTAGCGTACGTTTTTGTTGTAATAACTCAGCCGATTCTTCAAGCTGTAATGTTTCATTTAATTCAATCAACTGAATATTAATTTCATCAATTTGGTGCTCTAAGTTTTCTAATTGTGTTAATTCATCGATTGTATCCATTGAAGAATCATCATCCAATGAATGCTCACTTGTTGCAAACCAATCTTTTTGACTAATATCGTCTTCAGATGGTTTTACCCGTCCCCCAGTTTCTTTGGCAATGTTTTCCAATAGAACTAATGCCTCTTCAGTAGAAATAACTCCTTGTTTCACTAAATCAAATATACGCTTTCTTTCGTTCATCGTTATTGCCTCCTAAATTTATATGTAGTCTCCTCTACATCTATTAGTATGCCAAAAACTTTGTAAATTTACATAGGGCTAAAGTACCAATTTGCATAAAAACTGCAAAAAAGAGGGGCCACAAACCCCTCTTTTTCGCTTATCTCAACTTATTCTGCAGTACGGTTAGAATTTAATTCAGTAATTTTACCGGTGGCTAAGTAGACAATCCATTCACAGATATTGGTTACATAGTCACCAATTCTTTCTAAATATTGGGCAACATTTAAATAATCTGTTCCTGAGATAACTGTATCTGGATTAGCTTTCATTGCTTCAATAGTATGATCATAGATATCTCGAAAATGTTGGTTTACTCTTTCATCCATTGCCGCAATCATTTTCGCATCTTGTTGATCCATCTTTACGTAGGCTACCAATACATTATCAACCATTTTCTTCACAGAATCGGACATATCCGAGATTTCTTTTTCAATTTTCGGAATACGTGTTTGTCCTTTTACCAAGATTGTTGATTTGGAGATAGAAACCGCATGATCTCCCATGCGTTCCAAATCAGAACTAGCCTTCATCACGGTAATGATTCGACGTAAATCAGTAGTAACCGGTTGTTGTAAGGCAATCATCTCAAAACTTTTCTTCTCTAACTGAATTTCTAAGTTATTAATTTCTTCATCGTGTTCAATGACTTGTTTTGCTAATTCTTTATCATGATTGACATAAGCACGAACTGAACGATGAATGGCTTTGCTCACAAGCATACCCATTTCATAAAATTGATTGTGTAAATTAAGTAAATCTTCTTCAAACTGTGAACGTAGCATGTTTTTCTCTCCTCTTTTTTATTAACCAAAACGCCCTGAGATATAATCATCTGTCTCTTGTCTTTGTGGACTTAAGAAAATATTTTTGGTTTTATCATATTCAATTAAATCACCATTCAAGAAAAATGCAGTGCGGTCTGAAATCCGTGTCGCTTGTGACATATTATGCGTCACAATTATCATCGTATATTTTTCCTTTAATTCTAACAGGGTATTTTCAATTTTACCAGAAGAAATTGGGTCTAAAGCACTGGTTGGTTCATCTAATAAAATAATATCAGGGTCAACCGCTAACACACGAGCGATACATACGCGCTGTTGTTGTCCCCCAGAAAGAGATAAGGCGCTTTGATGTAATTTATCTTTCACATCATCCCAGACAGAGGCCGCTTTTAAACTTTCTTCCACAACTTTATCTAAAATTTGTTTATCATTTACCCCTTTCAGACGCAATCCATAGACAACATTTTCATAAATTGAAAACGGAAAAGGATTCGGTTGTTGAAAAACCATGCCAATCTCTTTACGCAACTCAACGGTATCAGTTTTAGGGCTATAAATATCTTTTCCTTTATACAATACGCTCCCAGTGATAGTCACATTAGGAATTAAGTCATTCATTCGGTTTAAAGAACGTAGATAAGTTGATTTCCCACAACCTGAAGGACCAATCATCGCAGTGATTTCACCTTTATATATATCTAAATTGATTCCTTTGAGCGCTTCTTTTTTCCCGTAATACAAATGTAAATCACGAGAAGAAATAATAGTTTCTGCCAAATTTATCGTTCCTTTCTTTATCCGAAATGACCTGATACATAATCTTCTGTTGCTTGAATTTTTGGTCGTGTGAAAATTTTATTCGTTTTATCATATTCAATCACATTGCCCATGTAAAAGAAGGCGGTATAATCACTAATTCGAGCAGCTTGTTGCATATTATGGGTAACAATTACAATGCTAAATTGATCTTTAAGGTGAATTAAGGTTTCTTCCACCGTCCCTGTCGAAATTGGATCTAGCGCACTTGCTGGTTCATCAAGTAATAAAATATCCGGTTTCATCGCAATCGCACGCGCAATACATAATCTTTGCTGTTGTCCACCAGATAAAGCTAGCGCACTTTTATGCAGATTATCCTTCACTTGATCCCAAAGTGCAGCTTGTTTTAATGAAGTTTCGACAATTTCATCCAACTCATCTTTATTGGCCATTCCATGACGTTTTAAGGCAAAAGTAATATTTTCATAAATTGACTTACTAAATGGATTTGGTCTTTGGAACACCATCCCGATATGTTTACGTGCTTCATAAACATCCACTTGAGGCGAATTAATATCTACCCCACGATACATGATTTTACCTGTCACCTTGGTATTTGCGATACTATCATTCATACGATTTAAAGAGCGAAGATAAGTCGATTTTCCACAGCCAGATGGTCCAATTAAAGCAGTGATTTTATTTTTTTCAAATTGCATATCAACGCCCTTAATCGCTTCGTTTTGACCATACCACACATGTAAATCTTCTGTATATAAAGCTAAATCTTTTTGACCATCAAGAGTAATCACATGACGATCATTCAAATTATATTCTTTCATTTTTAATCCTTTCTTACGCAGAGGTCAATTTTTTATGCAGTCTCTTACCTAATGCCCGTGCGCCAAAGTTAAAAATTAGTACAGCCAGAATTAAGACCGCAGAAGCCCCCGCTGAAACTTGAGCTCCATCAGGCATAGTTCCTTCTGAATTAATTTTCCAAATATGCACCGCTAATGTTTCTGCTTGTCGAAAAATACTAATCGGACTAGAGACACTTAATGGATTCCAGTTGGTAAAATCCAATGCTGGTGCCGACTGACCTGCAGTATAAATCAAGGCGGCTGCTTCACCAAAGATACGTCCAGAACTTAAAATTAAGCCTGTTAAAATACCAGGAGAAGCCTCAGGTAAAACGACATGTATGACTGTTTCCCAGCGTGACAAACCTAATGCTAAGCCAGCTTCACGTTGGGTAAAATGAATCGCACGTAAAGACTCTTCGATATTTCGAGTTAATAGCGGTAAATTAAACAAGGTTAAGGCTAAGGCTCCCGAAAGAATAGAAAAGCCATATTGAAATTGGATAACAAAGACTAAGAAACCAAATAAACCAACGACTACTGATGGTAAAGAGCTTAGAATTTCAATTGAAGTACGAATCAAATCAGTTAACCAATTTTTCTTCGCATACTCAGATAGATAAATTCCCGCACCTAAAGATAAAGGAAAACTAATAATCATTGTAATAAGAAGTAAATACAATGAGTTAAATAATTGAATACCGATTCCGCCACCTGTTTGATAGGCTTTAGAAGGCGATGTTAAAAAATGCCAAGAAACATGTGGCAAGCCGCGTAATAGAATGTAAAGTAACATGGCAGCCAAGATAAATACGATGATTCCCGAGATAGCATATAACACACCAGTAGCAATTTTATCGATTTTTTTTGCGTTCATCTTACTTTAACACTCCCTTCTTGCCAATCATTCGAATAATAATATTAAATACTAGAGACATAGCTAACAAGATTAATGCCAAGGACCATAATACATTATTTTCGACAGTCCCCATAATGGTATTTCCGATTCCCATTGTTAGAATCGAAGTCAAAGTAGCCGCTGGCGTCACTAAGCTTGTTGGCATCAAAGCGGCATTCCCCACAACCATCTGAATCGCAAGTGCCTCACCGAATGCACGGGCCATCCCGAAAACAACAGCTGTCAAAATGCCTGGCACTGCAGAACGTAAGACTACTTTGTAAATCGTTTGAAATCTAGTGGCCCCCAATGCTAAGGAAGCTTCACGGTAATGACGCGGAACTGCTTTTAAGGCATCTACAGTCATGGTTGTAACTGTTGGCAAAATCATGACAAATAAAACAAACGTTCCCGCTAAAATCCCAAAACCAGTCCCACCAAAGACCGAGCGCACAGCCGGTACAATCACTGATAGACCAATAAAACCATAAACTACTGATGGAATTCCTACCAATAACTCAATCACTGGTTGCAAAATCTTTTGGCCTTGTTTTGGTGAGATTTCGACCATAAATACCGCTGCTCCGATAGCAAAGGGTGTAGCGATAATTGCTGAAAGGAAAGTAACTAAAAACGAACCTAAAATCATTGGCAAGGCCCCAACTTTTGGCTGACCATTTGCCCCTAACTCGCTTGGATTCCATTCTTTCCCGAATAAAAAGTCAAAAACATTTACTTTATCTACAAAGAAAGTAGCAAGTCCTTTACTCGCAACAAAATAAAAGATAGAGAGCACAACTAAGACGATAATCGCAATACAAATAAAACTGATAAACTTACCGCGTTGCTCCATTCTTGCCCTTTTAGATTTTTTCATTAATACTTCTTTCATATCTTCCAAGAGGTCATCCCCCATTTCTATTCTATGCTCTCAGTTTAACGATTGAATATCAATTTTCGATAAATCTTATGTTAATTTTAAGCAAAGATTGTAAATTTTTTGTAAAGGCTACTGAATCACATTGCCTTGCCAATCACGCTTCACTTGCATATCAGTAATTGCAATATAGCCTAATTTAGCAACAATCTCTTTTTGGACTTTATCAGAAAGAACATAGTCTAAGAATTTTTTCGTTAACTCGGTAGGTTGTCCCTTGGTATACATATGTTCATAAGACCAAATAATCCACTTATTTGTTTTAACATTGTCATCATTTGGCGCAACACCATCAATTGATAAAGTAGCCACATCTTTTGTCACATATGAAAAGGCAACATAGCTAATTGCCCCGGGTGTATCTGCAACAATTTGGCGAACAGTACCACTAGAATCTTGCTCTTGTGCCGCTTTTGGTTCTTTACCATTTAACACCCAACGTTCAAATGTCCCACGTGTCCCGCTACCAGAAGCACGATTTAAGATTACGACATCCACATCATTACCACCAACTTGCTTCCAATTGGTAATTTCTCCGGTAAAGATTTTTTGTAAATTCTCCATTGAAATATTTTTTACACCAACTTTTTTATTTACAATTGGTGTGATACCCACAACAGCAACTTGATGATCGACTAATTTTTTCGCATCAATCCCACTTTTTTCTTCAGCAAATACATCTGAGTTACCAATGTTAACTGCACCAGACTGCACTTGACTTAAGCCAGTACCACTACCTCCACCTTGGACGTTCACAAATTGACCCGGATGAATATTTTGATACTCTTCAGCGACGGTCTCTACTAATGGTTGTAACGCCGTGGAACCAACCGCTGTGATTGATTGTCCTTTATCCACCCATTTACTACATCCTGTCAATAATACAATCGACAAAATACTCGTTAAGAATATTGTCATTTTCTTCATACTAAAAATATCTCCTTAAAATATATCATTCATTTTTCATGTATGTATGAATTTAGCACATACATTTTTATTTTAACATGGAAAAATTCATAGGAAAATACTTACCTTGAATTAAAATAAAAACAATAAAAAAGAGCCCAGCTTATTACTGAGCTCTTCAAATAAACTAAATTTTTAAGAATCGACGCATTGAAATCACTGAACCTAATGCACCGATTAAAATACCAATTCCTACTAGCAATAGCATAATTTGAATTGAGAATGTTTCTGGTGTCAATAAACGATAACTTGCACCTAAAATTTGTGGTTGATTTAAAACTCGATAAGCAGCTTTATATCCAAAGAAGATAATTAAGCATGGTAAAATCGAACCAATGACACCAATCCAAGCACCTTCAAGGAAAAACGGCCAACGAATATAACCATTTTTGGCACCTACTAAACGCATAATTTGAATTTCGCGTTGACGAGACATGATCGTGATACGGATAGTATTTGAGATTAAAAATACTGCAACAAATACTAATAATACCGCAGCACCTAAGCCCCAAGTACGCATACCTTGAGTGATTTTTAAAATTTTATCAGATGCTAAACCACCATAATCTGCTCGGTGAACGTTTTTTAATTTTGCAGCTTGTTGGGCAATTTTTTTGATAGTTTGTGGATTTTTCGCTTTTACAATGAAATTATCATAAAGCGGATTACTATCGCCTTCAAACATTGACCATACAGAACCCATGCTTTCTTCTAATTTCTTCAGCTCTTCATCTTTACTTGAAAATTTCACAGACTTCACATTAGGTAAATCTTCAAGTTCTTTTTTTAATTTATCAATATCTTCTTGATTCGTGCCAATATCAACTAAGACTGAAATATCAACATTGTTTTCGATATCTTCAGCTAATTTAGTTGCATTCATAATTAATGCTAAAAAGATTCCAAGTAAGGTTAAACTGATTGCTACAGCCGTCGCCGAAGCAACAGTCATCCAACCATTACGCTTTAAACTCTTTAAACTTTCCAATAAATGGCGGAAAAATGTTCTAATCATCGTAGCCATACTCTCCTTCCACTTGGTCACGCATGATGCGACCATTTTCAATCGCAATGACTCGATGACGAATCGTATTTACAATTGTACTATTATGGGTAGCCATTACTACAGTTGTACCTTGAGCATTAATACGTTCCAATAATTTCATAATTTCCCATGAATTTTCTGGGTCTAAGTTACCAGTTGGTTCATCGGCAATTAAAACTTTGGGCATATTAACAATCGCTCGAGCAATTGAAACACGTTGTTGTTCCCCACCAGATAGTTCACTTGGGAAGACACGGACCTTATGTTTCAAACCAACTAAGTCTAAAACTTCCATCACGCGTTTACGAATTTCACGAGGTTTTTTTCCAATTACTTGCATGGCATATGCGACATTTTCATAGACCGTCTTTTTAGGTAATAATTTATAATCTTGGAAAACGACGCCAATTTCTCTACGTAAATAAGGCACTTCACGGTTTTTAATTTTTAATAAATCATAACCAGCTACTTGTAACAATCCTTTTGTAGCTTTTTCTTCACGGTACATCAATTTGATGAAAGTAGATTTACCCGCTCCAGAAGGGCCAACTACATATACAAACTCGCCTTGATCAATGCTTACAGAAACATTACGAATGGCGGTTGTACCGTTTGGATATTTTTTCATAACATCCTTCATTTCTATCATGTGAATCTCTCCAAATCTTCATTCATACTGAAACATTATAACATGTCTTTGTTGCAAATTGCTTTCATTAAGTTACATTTTTATTTCATTACAATAACTTTTATTCAGATTTTTGATTCAAGCGATATTTTAAGTAGGCATCAATGAAACCGTCTAAATCGCCATCCATCACTGCTTGTACATTACCTGTCTCATAATTGGTGCGATGGTCTTTTACCATAGAGTATGGATGAAAAACATAAGAGCGAATTTGACTACCCCAACCGATTTCCATTTGCTCTCCTCTTAAGGCTAATGCTTCTTGCTCTTGTTTTTCTAATTCTAATTGATAAAGTTTAGCTTTTAACATACTCATCGCTTGTTCTCTATTTTTTAATTGTGAACGCTGGGTTTGACACGAAACCACAATTCCTGTTGGTAAATGCGTAATACGTACTGCCGATTCGGTTTTATTGATATGTTGTCCACCGGCACCACTCGCTCTGAAAGTATCGATTTTCAATTCATCCGGACTAATATCAATATCAATCGTATCATCTAACTCTGGCATAATATCAACTGAACAAAAAGAGGTATGTCGACGTTTTGCCGAATCAAAAGGCGAAATACGCACCAAACGATGAACACCTTTTTCAGATTTTAAATACCCATACGCATTATAGCCTTTAATTAATAGGGTCACACTCTTAATTCCTGCTTCATCACCTGCTTGATAATCGAGCGTTTCGACTTGGAATTGATGCTGTTCTGCCCAACGTGTATACATTCGCAAAAGCATGCTGCCCCAGTCTTGTGATTCCGTTCCGCCTGCACCTGGATGTAACTCTAAAATAGCATTGTTATGGTCATATGGTTCATCTAAGAGCATTTGTAATTCATAAGCTTCTAACTCTTTTTGTAAATGCTCGATGTGCTGAACTAATTCTGATTCTAGCTGAACATCAGGTTCTTCTAATAGCAATTCAAGCATTACTTCAATCTCATCGTAACTTTCACTTAACTGCATAAACTTTTCATAAATTGCTTTATTGGCGTTATTCGCGTCAATCACTTTTTGGGCTTGGGCGGCGTCATCCCAAAAGTTAGGTTCGGCCATCTTTGCTTCAGCTTCAGCAATTTGTTCTTCTAAGCCATCTAAGTCAAAGAGACCCCCTAAAGCTTTTTATTTTTTCAGACATTTGTGCTAATTGATTTTTGATTTCTGCAATTTCCATTTACTTTCCTCTTTTCGTTCATTAATAAAAATTAAAACACGGGGCTGCCTAACTAGACAACCTCGTGAGTAATGTTATTTGACATTTTTTCCGTGGCAATTCTTATATTTTTTACCACTTCCACATGGGCATGGATCATTACGACCGACTTTTTCCACGCGGACAGGTTTACGCCCAGCTGAATTCGTATCTTCTGTTAAGTTCGTTTGTTGTGGTGTTTGTGTTTGCTCACGTTGAACATTTTGACGAATTTCGGCTTTCATAAATAGACGAGTGACTTCAAATTCAATCGCGCCAATCATTTCTTCAAACATTGTAAAGCCTTCAGTTTGATAGGCAACTAAAGGATTATTTTGCCCATACGCCCGTAAACCAATGGATTGACGTAATTGGTCCATCGCATCAATATGCTCTGTCCAGTTCGCATCAACGACACGCAAAATAACAACCTTTTCAAATTCAAGCATTTGTTCTGGGCTATTAATATGTGCTTTCTTTTCATCAAAAACTTCTTGTGCACGATGGTATAGATAATCTTTAATTTCTTGTTGAGATTTGCCTTCTAAATCAGCCGTTTGAATGGTATCTTCATGGACTAAAGCATTTTTCGCAAAGTCTACAATTGCTTCTAAATTCCAATCTTTTTGTTCAACTTGGGTGTGTGCCTCTACCATACGATCAATCGTACGTCTTACCATATTCATCAACACTTCATCTAGACTATCTTCAGCCATAATAATTTGTTGACGTTGACCATAAATCACTTCACGTTGTTCACGCATCACATCATCATATTGCAAGACATTTTTACGTGTATCATAGTTATTTCCTTCAACACGTTTTTGGGCCGCTTCAACTTGACGGGTAATCATCTTACTTTGAATAACTGTATCTTCATCAGCTAACTTCATGCGATCAAATAGTTGTTTCACACGATCTGAACCAAAACGTTTCATCAAATCATCTTCAAGAGATAGGTAAAATTGTGAAACACCGGGATCCCCTTGACGTCCAGAACGACCACGTAGCTGATTATCAATACGACGAGATTCATGACGCTCTGTTCCGATAACCGCTAATCCCCCTAATTCAGCTACTCCTAAGCCCAACTTAATATCCGTACCACGACCAGCCATGTTTGTGGCGATTGTTACGGCACCTTTTTGTCCAGCGTTTAAAACAATTTCAGCTTCTTTAAAGTGGTTTTTCGCATTTAACACTTCATGTGGAATACGTTCTTTTGTTAATAAATTAGATAATAATTCAGAAGTTTCAACCGCAACCGTACCTACCAAGACTGGTTGTCCTTTGCGATAGCGTTCTTTAATATCTTGTACCACTGCTTTAAACTTGCTATTTAATGTTGTATACAAGATATCTGGACGGTCATCACGAATAACAGGTTTATTGGTTGGAATTTGGATAACCTGAATATTATAAATTTCGCGGAATTCTTCTTCTTCTGTTTTAGCTGTCCCGGTCATTCCCGCTAACTTCTTGTACATTCTAAAGAAGTTTTGGAATGTAACAGTTGCCATGGTCTTCGTTTCGTCTTCAATATCAACATTTTCTTTTGCTTCAATCGCTTGATGAAGACCATCAGAATAACGACGGCCATCCATAATACGACCTGTAAATTGGTCAACGATTAAAACTTTACCTTCTTGTACCACATAGTCAATATCACGTAGCATAATATAATTTGCCCGTAAAGCTTGATCTAAATGGTGCGTTAAGGCTGTATTTTCAATATCATACAGGTTATCTAAAGCAAAATATTCTTCTGCCTTTTCAATTCCAGTTTCTGTTAAACTAATAGTCTTTGATTGAATATCAATTTTATAGTCGACTTCTTCTTTTAGTTTCTTAACAAACATATCAGTCCGTGTATATAGAGCTGTAGATTTTTCAGCTTGTCCTGAGATAATTAATGGTGTACGGGCTTCATCAATTAAAATTGAGTCTACTTCATCGACAATCGCATAGTTTAACGGTCTTTGTACCATTTGATGACGATATACCACCATATTATCTCTTAAATAGTCAAATCCGAGTTCATTATTTGTACTATAAGTAATATCACAAGCATAGGCTGCACGTTTTTCTTCGGGACTCTTAGAATTGATATTTAATCCTACAGTTAATCCTAACCAATTATATAATTCGCCCATTTCAGTGGAGTCACGAGTTGCTAAATATTCATTAACAGTAACCACATGAACCCCTTCTCCAGTTAAGGCGTTTAGGTATACCGGCATGGTAGCAGTCAATGTTTTACCTTCCCCAGTACGCATTTCAGGGATATTACCATCGTGTAAAACAATCCCCCCCATTAACTGTACATGATATGGGTATAAACCTAAGACACGTTTCGACGCTTCACGAACAACTGCAAAAGCTTCTGGTAATAATTGGTCTAAAGTTTCTCCATTTTGATATCTTGCTTTAAATTCATCTGTTTTAGCTTGCAAATCTTCATCACTTAAAGCCGCCATCGCATCGGCATAGCTTTCCACTTGATTTGCAATTTTATCAAGACGTTTTAATTCTTTTTTATCATTCTCAATCATTTTACGAATAATATTTGCCATCTATTTAAAAACTCCTTTAATAATTTCTGCTCTAAGAACAATCTCCCTACCATTTTATCACTATTTTTAAAGAATTGAAATATTTTCAGTGTATTATCTTTTCAATATTCAATGATTTTTAGTTATACTTTGTCACATGATGAAGATTTATCTATTATTTTAACGAGTAAATAAAAAAAACGTCAAGGAAAATCTCCTTGACGCTCAAAGCTCGTTTAATTTGTTTCGATTAAGCCATATTTACCATCTTTACGACGATATACAATACTAATGCCATTTGTTTCAGCATCTTCAAAGATAAAGAAATTATGACCTAACATATTCATTTGTAATACAGCTTCTTCACTATCCATTGGTTTTAATGAAAGGCGTTTTGTACGGACGATATCAGTTTCAGCTGCTTCTTCGTCAGCACTTTCATCTAATGTAAATACTGGTGCTTGATCAATCAGTGCCGTTTCGCGCGTACGACGATTAATTTTTGTCTTGAACTTACGAATTTGACGTTCTAATTTATCAACTACCAAATCTACACTGGCATATAAATCAGGTGAAGTTTCTTCTGCACGCAATACTAAATATGGAAGCGGAATGGTCACTTCTACTTTTGCAGTCTTTTCAGTATACACTTTTAAATTCACATGTGCAGTTGCATCAGGCGCATTATCAAAGTAGCGTTCCAATTTTCCTACTTTCTTTTCCACGTAATTGCGGATTGCCTCAGTAACTTCGATATTTTCTCCACGAACATTGTATCTAAACATAACAATTGCCCCTTTCATCTGCCACTAAAGAATGATAAAGGACCACTCTTTATCTTCTTCTTGACTTTATTATATCATAGTTTTGTAGAATTGCAATTAAACCGTTACCAAAAATACTTGTTTTTATAAAAAATCTGGTTATTTTTATCTTGCTAAGGTAAAGGTCCTAATCTTTTTAGGTTGATAAGGTAATAAACACTCCGCTGCATAAAACAAGGTCCTACCAGTTGTATATACGTCATCCACCAAAATGATTTCTTGATTCATAATCTTATTTTTTTCTACATTTACTTCAAAAGGTTGCGGCATTAACAATCTTTCTTCCCTGGTTTTCTTCGCTTGAGCAGTCGTATCGAGTTTCCTTTTTAATAAACATTCATAGGGAATATCCGCCTCAGATAAGATTGCTTCCACTTGGTTAAACCCTCTAGTTTGTTGACGCTTTTCACTTAATGGAATGGGACAAACCGTTGCATTTGGATAGTGTTTAAGGAATTTTTTTACCATCGGCACAAAGGTTTTTCGTAATTCATAATGACCTAAATACTTATACTGTTCAATCCACTCTGCAAAGCCATCATTATATTTAAAAATGGCCTCCTGATGAAAATCATAACTAGGATATAACTTTTGCCATCTTTTGCACTCATGACAGACTCCTGTTATTCCTTCTTTTTGACATTTTTCACACCCAGCTTTTATTGGGACAAACTTTTTCTGACACAAAGGACATAATTCACTACTTTCTAAAAGAAAAGGAAATAACAATTCTTTTACTGTAAGATTACGAATAATTGCTTGCTGACAATAACTACACTTCATTATGAATCAGTCCTCTTGCTAAGCGATTCATTTCGCTAATTTCCTTACATGCTTGCTTAATCGCTGGCGTGTATTCATTCAATAAAAAAAAGACATCACCATTTACTTTTTGCCCTTTACGATCTGCTCGGCCAGCAATTTGCACCAAAGCGGACTTACTATAAACTTTATGATGTGCTGCAATGACTATCACTGTAACTTCATCAATCGTAACCCCACGCTCTAGTATAGTTGTTGTAAAAAAGAGTTCATATTCATGTTGCCGCAATTTTTGAACCTTGATTTGTCTATTCGGATCAACAGCTGAAACATCGGTCATCGCAATTTGTGGTAAATGTTTTTTAGTAAATTGGCATAATTCACTCGTATACGCGATACTAGGACAAAAGATTAAAACATGCCACTTTTTCACTAATTGCGAAATCAGCTGAAGATATCGCCTTGCAGCTAGTGGATGTTGCGTTAAATTATCGCAATGCTCATTATAGACTAATTTAGGTACGATCAAAGGCCTTTGATGAAAACGAATGGGTAATTTGATTATTTCATAATTATCTAATGTTGTTAAACGTCTGAGCAAATGATTCGGAGGTGTGGCTGTAAGTAATACATTCATACCATCTTCTTTTAGACTTTGCGCACTAGCAAAATGCAACATCTCATCCCCTTCATAAGGAAAAGCATCAATCTCATCAATAATTAATAAATCAAACGCCTGATAAAAATGAATCAGCTGATGCGTTGTACAAACAAGTAATGCACATTCGCGGTAAGGTTCATTTGAGTTTCCATACATCAAATAGACATCTTCCTCAGAAAAAGCCTGACAAATCCGGGGATAAAGTTCAAGACAAACATCTATCCTCGGTGATGAAATAGCCACTCGTTTGCCACTTTTTAAAAAGGTTAGTATTAATTCAAAAAGCATTTCCGTTTTGCCTGCTCCTGTCACGGCCCAAACTAAGGCATGGTGATGTTGCTCTAAACATTTACGCAATTGATTCGCCACTGTTTGCTGATTTTTCGTTAATTTACCCGTCCATGTACAGACTGCTTTTCTCGGTTTCGTTGGCTGGGCTTTTTTCGAACACAACGTCTCATTTTGCGTGAGTCTACCAAATCGAATACAATGTGGACAATAAAGTATGTCATTAGGTAAAGTATAGCGATTATCAATCATCTGGTTACACCGTTGACAACGATTTTCTACTATTGCTGGTCGAACCCACCACTCATTCTCATCTAACTGTGCACTTTGCTCCATACTCAAAACCTGCACATAACCATCTTCATACATATCATCACCTACTATACTATTGTGCTTCACTTATTAAATACGCAAAAAAAGCAAGATAGCGTGTCGCTAATCTTGCTTTTTTAAATTTTTTGATGAATCTGTAATAAATCCAAAGCATGCTGCAAAATATTTTGACTATTTAACATTCCATAATCAGTCATATCAATCACTTCAACAAGCGTTTGTCTATCTTTTAAAAGCGACTGAAATTTCTCTTTCATAAAGCGGACTTGTGGGCTAAGATAGACCAAATCAGTGGGATGTTGTGCCACATAATCCATCGCTTCTTGTGTAGAGATGGCAGTCACTTTAACAGGTAAATCTTGTTCATAAATCACTTGTTGCATCTTTGAGATTAACATACTTGAACTCATGCCAATTGTACAAACAAGTACCACATTTTTCATTTTCACTATCAAGACCCCTATTCAATATTCTTAAAACATATTATGTCTTTTTCTGATAATTTTGTCAATTTAATTGTAAAAAATCATATTTACTTGCGCGAAAAAAATTTTTTAAATATACTACATTTGTATGTATAAAAGGAGATTAATATGAAAGAAGCTTACTTTACAATTTACCAAAATGGTGAACACCAAATTGAAATTAAAAAATCAAAATTTATTTGTCATTTATTCCGCATCGAAAATGAAGAACAAGCCAAAGAATATATTGCAAAAATCAAAAAAGAACACTACAAGGCCAATCATAATTGTAGTGCCTATATGCTTGGTGAAAACTTCGAAATCCAACGAAGCTCTGATGATGGCGAACCTAGTGGAACAGCTGGTGTCCCCATGCTAGAAGTTCTGAAAAAGAATCAATTACAAAATACGCTTGCCATTGTCACAAGATATTTCGGGGGAATTAAACTTGGTGCAGGTGGCTTAATTCGTGCCTACTCTACAAGCGTGAGTGAAGCACTAAAAGAAATCGGCATTGTACAAGGAAAGCTACAACAAATCCTTGATATCATCATCGATTATCCTCAATTAGGAAAACTACAAAATTATCTAGAAAATGAACAAATTGCAATTCAAGAAATCGATTATTTAGAGCAAATCACGGTTAAAGTGGCCATCGATATCAATCAATGCGAATCTTTCCAGAATGCGCTCATCGATTTATTTAACAACCAACTTTCCATCCAAATATTAGATCAAAAATACGTTGAAAATTTAATCTAAATAAAAAGATGAGCAGATTGATGTTTAATCTACTCATCTTTTACTATTTTTCAAGATAAAACTCAAAGCGACTTCCCACATACTGACTACGTACATATTCAAATGGCGTACCATCTTCAAAAAATGAAATTTGTCTCATCCGCAGAATCGCTTCCCCTTTTTTAACATCAAGATACTCAGCTACTTGTTCGGATGCTAAAATTGCGGTAATGGTCTGATTCGCCGCACCAATTTGATAACCACCTTTTTCTTCAAAAGTGGCATATAAAGATGCAGTAATTTCTTCTTTACTAAATGGTCGAATAAGCCGTTCTGGAATCGAAGCTACCTCGAAACAAATAGGAATACCGTCAGCAAAACGAATCCGCTCCATTCTTAAAATCATTTCATCGTCAGCTAGTTTCAATTTTTCTTTTTCACTTTTACTTGGTGTCACAATCAAATAGGCCAAAACCTTACTGGATGGTACTCGACCTTGATTTAACATGATTTCAGTAAAACTGGTGGTCCCCTTCATTTGCTCTTGAACTTTTTGGCGTGCAACATAAGTACCTGAACCTATTTTACGTTCTAAAATCCCTTCATCAGCTAAAGTCTGTATCGCTTGCCGTAAAGTCATCCTACTTACACCAAACTGAATGGATAAATCTCTTTCAGAAGGCAGACGATCCCCAATTTTCCAATGATTTGCTTCGATTTTTTCTTTTATCTCATCATGAATCCGAATATAAACCGGTACATTATCACCCATAAAAAAATCTCCTTCATCACTTTGCATTCATTTTAGCATACTTGAAAATCTTCATGCAATACACGATTCAAAAAGATAATAAAAAAACAAGGGCCGCTACCCTTGCTAAACGAATATATAACTGGGGTAGCTGGATTCGAACCAACGCATGAGGGAGTCAAAGTCCCTTG
>CAMMST010000026.1:0-30639 GCA_946499615.1 Enterococcus cecorum
GTAAACAAGCATTTAATCCGGAAGTTTTTGCTGAATTATTGTAGGAAATTTATTTGGAAGGCTTTCTTTTTGAAATAATTTTTAGTACAATGAATAACTGAGAGTACATTAAAGAAAGGAAAGTAATTATGGTATCTACAGGAATTTTAGTATTATGCATTGTGATTGCCCTTGCTGTGGGTGCAGTAGGAGGCTTCTTCTTAGCGCGAAAATACATGCAAGATTACCTAAAACAAAACCCTCCAATTAACGAGGAAATGTTGCGTACGATGATGGCGCAAATGGGTCAAAAACCATCTGAGAAAAAAGTTCGTCAAATGATGCAACAAATGAAAAATCAAATGAAATAATAATTGATTTTGAATAGGTGAAGGATAGCATGTATCTAACAAACGATACAGCTATCCTTTTTATATTAAGGATGTGAGGCGGGTCGGTTAGCTACGAGCGGATAAGGTTGTCCAGAACGTCGGGAAAGTTCGAGAAGTAAAGACTTTCCCAGACGAGCTGGCTTATACGCCGAAGTAGCTACCCGCCGAGCACAGATTATTAAGGATGTGAGGCGGGTCGGTCAGCTCCAAGCAGCTAAGGTTGTCCAAAATTGCATCAAGGTTCATTGGTTTATTTAGTAAAAATACAGAAAAATATTGAAGAATAGGAGTGAAAAAATGGCGATATTTAAAAAGTTATGGTGGTTTTTTAAACAAGAAAAGAAACATTACTTAATTGGTATAACCGCATTGATTGTAGTAGCTTTGGTTCAATTAATTCCACCATGGGTAATTGGTAAAGTAATTGATGAAATTGCTAGCAAGCAGATTCATCTACAAAAGATTTTTTATTACATAGGTCTACTTGTTTTTTCTGCCATTAGCCAATACGCCTTTCGTTATGTGTGGCGTACCAATATTTGGGGAAGTGCAGCTCGTTTGGAAAAAATATTACGAGAACGATTATTTGATCATTTTACATTGATGGACCAAATTTTTTATCATAAATATCGTACCGGAGATTTAATGGCTTATGCCACCATGAATTTAAATGCGATTCAAAATGTTGCAGGCGCAGGAATTTTAACATTTATTGATTCATTTATCACAGGTGGTATTACGATTATTGCGATGATGATTTTTGTTGATATTCGATTGACAATTTTAGCATTATTACCGTTGCCACTATTATCATTAATGGCCAAAGTGTTGGGCGATAAATTACATAATGCATTTCGTAAATCCCAAGATGCCTTTTCTGACTTAAACGATAAAGTCCAAGAAAGTGTCACAGGGATTAAAGTCATCAAAACATTTGGCCAAGAAAAAGAAGATGTAGAAGATTTCAAAGATAAGGTCAACTTTGTCATCGAAAAAAATAAGAAAGTCGCGCTCTATGATTCTTTATACGACCCACTCATTACGCTGATTATTGGTTTAACTTATGTGGTAACCATTATCATTGGTGGTGGCTATGTGGTAAAAGGAACCATTTCGATTGGTCAATTAGTTTCTTTTATGAGTTATATCGGCATGTTAGTATGGCCAATGTTTGCGGTCGGTCAACTATTTAATGTACTTGAACGAGGGAATGCAAGTTATGATCGTGTCTTTGAACTATTCAGAGAAAAAAGCCATATTATTGAAAAACAAACAGGTATTTCGCAAAAAGCAAACGGTGATTTAAGCATTGATTTGGATTCGTTCACCTATCCTGATGGGCAAAATCCGGTTTTACAAAATATTCATGTGACGATTCCTCAAGGTAAGACGCTAGGAATCGTGGGAAAAACGGGTTCAGGAAAAACAACTTTATTGAGTTTGCTGCTTAGAACTTATGATGACTATCAAGGTAGTATCTATTTTGGTGATTATAGTATTAAAGATTACCGCTTAGATGCCTATTTGCCTGCAATTGGGTATGTGCCTCAAGATCATTTTCTATTTTCAACAACGATTGCTGAAAATATTTGTTTTGCTAATCCAAATTTTGGAGAAGAGAAAATGATTCAAGCAGCCAAACAAGCAGCCATTCATGAAGATATTATGCAAATGCCTCATGGATATGAAACTTTGGTGGGTGAACGTGGTATCTCATTATCAGGTGGGCAAAAACAACGTATTTCTATTGCGCGGGCCTTTATCACAGATCCAAATCTATTAATTTTAGATGATGCGTTATCTGCTGTGGATGCCAAAACCGAAGAAGCTATCTTAGAGCAAATTCGTCAAAAAGAAAACCACTCCTCGATGATTGTTGTGGCACATCGCTTGAGTAGTGTGATGCATGCGGATGAAATTATCGTATTAGAAGATGGTCAAATTGCTGAACGCGGGACGCATCAACAATTATTAGAGAATCAAGCTTGGTATGCAAAAATGTGGCATAAACAACAATTAGAAAGTCATTTAGATCAAAGGGGGGCTGAATAATGGAACAACAATCAGAATGGTCAAAATCATTTACCTTAAAAGAACAAGCATCAATTTTAAAGAGAACCTTTAAATTTGCGCGTCCGTTTGCAGCTACCTTTTTCTTTGCGGTGATTTTCTCGATTGCTTTAGCGGTAATCAATGTTTATATGCCACAAATTCTACAATATTTTATGGACCACTATTTACAAACCAAATCAGCGACTATGCGAATTTTATACCTCTTTGCTGGTTTGTATTTTGCAACCTCAATCATTAAGGCGTTTATTTGGTTTGGCCAGTGGTATTTATATGCTGTTGCTTCCATTAAGACGTTAAATCGTATTCGCGTCATTTTATTTGAAAAGTTACAGCAACTAGGGATTCGCTATTTCGATCAAACGCCCGCAGGTTCTATTGTCTCACGAGTAACCAATGATACGGAGACCTTGTATGATTTTTGGAATGTCTTTATGATGGTGTTGACCGGGATTTTATCTTTAGTCAGTTCCTTTGTCGCGATGTATGCTTTGGATAAGAAAATTGCCTTAGTAAACTTAGCTTTTTTACCACTACTAATCTTAATCATTGTTACGTATCAAAGACTATCTTCTAAGATTTATCGACAAATGCGTGAACGTTTGAGTGAGTTGAATACAAAATTGAACGAATACATTTCGGGAATGCATATTATCCAGCAATTCCGTCAAGAGAATCGTTTGAAAAAAAGTTTTGAAAAGACTAATACCAAATATTTGCGCACGCGCTATGCCATGATTAAAACCAACACGTTATTGCTTGCACCGATTATTAACTTCTTATACGCAATCGGATTGAGTATTAGTTTGACCATGTTTGGTTTTCAGGCTACGCATACAGTCTTAGAGGTTGGGATGATTTATGCTTTTACAACTTATGTGCAAAATTTCTTTAGACCAATGACGCAGGTAATGGATTCATTGAGTACTTACACAGACGGTTTAGTTGCTGCGAGTCGAATCTTAAAATTAATGGATACGCAAGAATTAATTCCTGAACAAAAAAATCTTGAAGATGCTAAAATTACACGCGGTAAAATCGAATTTAAGCATGTAAGTTTCTCATATGATGGTAAAAACCAAGTCTTAAAAGATATTAGTTTTGTGGCTGATGAAAATCAAACTGTAGCCTTAGTTGGTCATACAGGTAGCGGTAAGAGCTCGATTATTAATGTGTTGATGCGCTTCTATGAATTTGAAGAGGGGCAAATTCTCATTGATGGTCGTGACATTCGTGACTATACCTATAAAGAATTGCGTGACAAAATCGGATTGGTTTTACAAGATCCATTTATGTTTTATGGAACAATTGCCGATAATATTCGTTTGTTAAATCCGGAAATTACAGATGAAGAAATGATTCATGCGGCTAAGTTTGTTCAAGCTGATCAATTTATTGAAGAATTAGACGGTGATTATCAAGCCAAAGTGATTGAAAAAGGGGCGGCGTATTCGAGTGGGCAACGTCAATTAATTTCCTTTGCGCGTACCGTGGTCACAAATCCGAAAATCTTAATTTTAGATGAAGCAACGGCTAATATTGATACAGAAACAGAAAGTCATATTCAACAAGGTTTACAAAATATGCGCCAAAATCGTACCACAATTGCCATTGCCCACCGTCTATCTACTATTCGCGATGCAGATTTGATTTTGGTTTTAGATAAAGGTCGAATTGTCGAACGCGGTAATCATGAAGAATTGCTTGCCAAAGATGGCTTATATGCACAAATGTATGCCTTACAAGCTAGTGGTGAGGAAATATAAAGTTTCTTAACACATAACAAATAATAACGACTACCATAAGTTTTAAAATAGCTTGTGGTAGTCGCTTTTTTAATTCGGTCTGAAGGAATCTTGAATTTGATAATGAATTTTTTGTTTTTCTTCTTGCATAATACTTGAGCTGCCTTGACGCGTATCAATCATTTCGCCCATTTCGAGTACATGATTTAAGTTTTGCTGATAATTGATTGAAAAATACAAACTATATAATATATCCAATAAATAGGAGATAGAAGTATTTATTGTGAAACTAGCAATTTTCGAATAAAGTTTTTCTCGCGTCGTTAAAAAGAGGGTACAGTCGCTATGCCTAGACAATTGATTATCCCCGATACTGGTCAACGCAATAATCGGTGTATTTTTCTTTTTGAGCATTTTGGCGATATTAATGATGGCTGAATTTTCCCCTGTATAAGAAATTAAGATAGCACAGGTATCCGGACCAGTGTTGTAGGCTTGATATAGCGTTTCACCGATTACATCCGACATTTCTACCGGACAATTCAATCGCTGCATTTTGAGCATAAAATCTTTAGCCACCATTAAGTTGCCACTGCTACCAAAGATTTTAATCTGTTTGGCATTTTTTAAAAGTTTTTTGGCTGTTTTTAATTTTTGCGGTGTCAGTAATTCAAAAGAGTCCATCAAGGTGGCACTTTCTAATTGAGCAATATTACTAGCAATTAACATTTCGTTGTCATTGGCTGAAAAAGGAAGATTGGGATCGATTTGTTGAAACCGGGCATTTAGATATTGTTGTTCTTCTTTAAATGCCTGACGTAAACTGAGCCAACCATCAAATTCTAATTTTTTGGCTAAACGAATAAAGGTAGAAGGATGGACATATAATTGATTGGCTAGCTGTGAGATGGCATATTGATCCAGGTCAAAAGGGTGTTCTTGCATGAATTGAATAATATTTTGTTCGGCAGGTGATAATTTGACCTGTTTCATTTTTTCGGATAATAACATAACTGCCTCCTTTAGTTTTTCATAAGTCTATTTTAAATGATATTTACAAAAAATGCACGATTGAAAACGTATTTTGTAAATGTTATTGCAGATTTTATGAATTTAGTTGTGGTTTTATTTACAAATAGGATAATAAGATTGTAAATATTATGATGAAGAAAGTAGGAATATCAATGGGATTTAGAAAAGATTTCTTATGGGGTGGCGCAACGGCTGCGAATCAATGTGAAGGAGGATACAACGAAGGTGGACGTGGATTAGCAAATGTCGATGTTGTACCAATTGGGCCAGATCGTTTTCCGGTCATCACAGGGCAAATGAAGATGTTTGATTTTGATGATCAACATTTTTATCCAGCTAAAGTGGCAATTGACATGTATCATCGCTATAAAGAAGATATTGCTTTATTTGCTGAAATGGGATTTAAAGTTTATCGTTTATCTATCGCATGGAGCCGCATTTTTCCAAAAGGGGACGAATTAGAACCAAATGAAGAGGGCTTGCAATATTACGAAGATTTATTTAAAGAATGTCAAAAATACGGGATTGAACCTTTAGTCACCATTACGCACTTTGATTGTCCCATGCATTTGATTAAAGAATATGGCGCATGGCGAAATCGTAAATTAGTTGAATTTTATGAACGCTTATGTACTGTTATCTTTAATCGCTATAAAGGCTTAGTAAAATACTGGTTAACCTTTAACGAAATTAATATGATTTTACATGCACCATTTATGGGAGCTGGACTTTATTTTGAAGAAGGTGATAATCAAGAGCAAGTCAAGTATCAGGCGGCTCACCATGAATTAGTCGCTTCAGCCATTGCAACCAAGATTGCGCATGAAGTTGATCCAGAAAATAAAGTAGGATGTATGTTAGCTGCAGGAGCGTATTATCCATATACTTGTAAACCAGAAGATGTCTGGGAATCTCGTAAATCTGATCGTGAAAATTACTTCTTTATTGATGTGCAAGCAAGAGGTAAATATCCAAATTATGTCCTTAAAGAATTAGAACGTAAAGGCATTAAGATTGAAATGCAACCAGGCGATGAAGAATTACTTCAAGCACATACGGTTGATTTCGTTTCATTCTCATATTATTCAACACGTGTAGCAACTTCTGATAAATTAGAAGAAACACAAGGAAATATCTTTGCTTCAGTTAAGAATCCATATCTGAAAGCAAGTGAATGGGGATGGCAAATCGACCCATTAGGATTGCGCACGACTATGAATGATATTTATGACCGTTATCAAAAACCATTATTTATCGTTGAAAATGGTTTAGGGGCGGTTGATACACCTGATGAAAATGGCTATGTTGAAGATGATTATCGAATTGATTATTTAGCTAAACATATTCAAGCGATGAAAGATGCCGTTGAAATTGATGGTGTTGATTTATTAGGTTATACGACATGGGGTTGTATCGACTTAGTTTCTGCTGGTACTGGGGAAATGAAAAAACGTTACGGCTTTATCTATGTGGATCGTGATAATGAAGGAAACGGTACATTAAAACGTACGAAGAAGAAATCCTTTGACTGGTACAAAAAAGTGATTGCATCCAATGGTGAAGACTTAAGTAATGAATAACATAAAAAGGAGAGGCTCTGATGCGACCCCCAAAAGTCTAACTTTTGGGGGTCGGTACACTCGTTAATTGGGCCGCTCCTTTATTTTTATGTATTGATAATCGATTTTTTACGCCAAGTTCCATGACGCCAACGATGAATCATTAATATTGCGCGTAAGGATTCATCTATCGCATAAGCAATCCAAACACCTACTAAACCAAAATTTACCACGATAGCTAACAAATAGGAAAATGGTAAACTGATTAGCCATAGGACGGTCAAACTACAAAACAGTGGAAACTTGACATCACCACTAGCATTTAGCGAGCCGACTAGTGTCATATTGACGGCCCGGGCTGCTTCAAGAACAATTTCAACTAAAAAGACCCAACGTGCGATATCGATAATTTCTTGATTATTGGTAAAGATATGCATAATTGGCTGAATGAAAAGAAAAGTAATGACACAAATCAAAGTAGAAATCGCGACATTTTGCCATGTTGAACGCATGCCACGTTGATAAGCACGATCAAATTCTTGCGCTCCTACACGTCGACCGATAATAATCTGATTTCCCTGACTTAAAGCCGCTGCTGTTAAAAAAACGAATTGCGTAATAGCAGCAACATAGGATTTAGCAATTAAGACATTTGCCCCTAAAGAAGCAACTATCATCGTAACCACTACTTGTGCCCCTTGATAGGAAACTGATTCACCAGAAGAAGGTAAGCCCAATTTTAATATTTGTTTTAGTTTAGCGATAGAAATTTTATGGATACGTGAAGAAAATAGCTCATAACCCACATATTTTTTTAGCAAGCGATGCGCGACATTAAAAGCAATAAAATTACTGAATAATGCCGAAAAAGCTAAACCTTCAACGCCAAGATGTGGTAGTCCAAATGGTGAAAATAGGGCAAGATAATTTCCGATAACTGCTAAAAAACTAGCAGACATTGGAATTAACAATGCTTGTTTGGTGTATCCATGTGTTCTCAAACTTGCTACCATTATGGCATTGACAGCTGCGATAAATACACCACCACCATAAATCTTTGCATAAGGTAGACCAATTTGAATGACTTCAGCAGGTAAATTCATAAATCCTAATAATTTTTCAGGAAAAAAATAAAAACAAATGCTTAGAATTAATCCAATCGCTAATCCAGCAAAAATAGCAGTATTGATGATTTCGGGAATTTCTCGATGTTTTTTAGCGCCAATAAATTGGGCAATCATTATTTGTGTACCAATTGTGACAAATCCATAAATATAGACAGATAAACTCAATAATTGGTTGGTAGCCCCTACACTGGCAACGGCAACTTCATTGAATTGTGAAATCATCCAGACATTAATATTTCCAATAATAACAACCATTAATAATTCCACGAATATAGGCCAACTTAAAAAGATTAATTCACGGTCCGAAGCATGAAAATTCATTTTACTTGTCAAAATATTTTCCCTCCTTTATAGTGGATATAGTTTCTTATAAACGAATAAGATTATACTACTATATATTAGAAAGTAAAGGGGTTTCTTTAAATGAAATACGATTGTATAATTATTGGTGCAGGACCGGCTGGCATGACGGCTGCTTTATATGCTGCACGTGCAAACCTTAAAACATTATTATTGGAAAGAGGAATTCCTGGAGGACAAATGAACAACACTGCCGAGGTGGAAAATTATCCAGGCTTTGATTCAATTTTAGGTCCTGATTTAGCCTTAAAAATGTATGATGGTATCAATCAATTTGGTGTCGAACACGGCTATGGTAAT
This sequence comes from Enterococcus cecorum, assembly GCA_946499615.1. GTDB lineage: Bacteria > Bacillota > Bacilli > Lactobacillales > Enterococcaceae > Enterococcus_E > Enterococcus_E cecorum_B. Next base: position 8,565 of record CAMMST010000026.1, read on the forward strand.
GTAGTAGAAGTAAAAGATCATCAAGATTATAAGGAAGTCATTACGGATGATGCTAGTTATGAAGCCAAAGTTGTAATCATTGCAACTGGTTGTGAGCATCGAAATCTAGAAGTTCCTGGAGAAGCAGAATATTCTGGTCGTGGGGTTTCTTATTGTGCAGTATGTGATGGGGCATTTTTCCGAAATAAAAAATTAATTGTTGTTGGTGGTGGTGATTCTGCAGTTGAAGAAGCCATTTATTTAACCCAATTTGCGGATGAAGTGAAGATTGTTCACCGTAGAGATGCTTTGCGTGCTCAAAAAATCATTCAAGACCGTGCCTTTGCAAATGAAAAAATTTCATTTATTTGGGATAGTGTTGTTGAAGAAATTAAAGGTGATGATCAAAAAGTTACCGGTGTTCAAATCAAAAATGTTAAGACTGGTGAAACTTATGAAGAAGCTGCAGATGGCGTGTTCATTTATGTTGGATTAATTCCTTTAACACAAGCATTCACTTCTTTAGGGATTACCGATGATGCCGGTTGGATTGTAACTGATGAACGCATGCAAACGAAAATTCCTGGTCTTTTAGCTTGTGGGGATGCGCGTCAAAAACACTTACGACAAATTACCACTGCAGTTGGTGACGGTGGAATTGCAGGTCAACAAGCGTACCAATATATTGAAGAAAACAAATAATGACTAAATTTGAAACTTCTAGTTTATGATGCTAGAAGTTTTTTTTGTTTTCGGAAAAGATTTCTGAAAATATTTAGCATTTTCATTTTTATAACATTTGCTTTTTTGTCTGTTCATCTTTTTGTAATAATGTTATAATATTACCGAGAAGTCCCTCTCGAAATCTTGAATCTTAAAAAGAGGTGTTTTGTATGTCTTGGGAACAAGTCTATGAACAATGGAAGAAAAAAGAGGATTTAGAAGCTCATTTAAGCGAACAATTAGCTGAGTTAGCAGATAATCCAAAAGAATTGGAAGATGCTTTTTATGCACCTTTAGAATTTGGTACAGCGGGTATGCGTGGAATCTTAGGACCTGGGATTAACCGTATGAATATTTATACTGTCCGTCAAGCAACAGAAGGTCTCGCAAGATTTATGAACACACAAGACCCTGAAACGCGCAATCGTGGGGTAGCTATTTCATATGATTGCCGACACTACTCTCCTGAATTTGCAATGGAAGCTGCCAAAACTCTAGCAAAGCATGGTATCAAATCTTACGTCTTCGAAAGTTTACGTCCAACACCTGAACTTTCATTTGCAGTACGTTACTTAAAAACCTTTACTGGTATCATGATTACTGCTTCACATAATCCAGCAAATTATAATGGATATAAAGTATATGGTGAAGACGGCGGACAAATGCCACCACAAGATGCAGATGCAGTAACAAAATTTGTTCGTGAGGTAGAAGATCCACTTGAAGTAGTTGTATTATCAGAAGAAGAAGCAAAACACAGTGGTTTGATTAATATTATTGGTGAAGAAGTTGATAATGCTTATCTAAAAGAGGTAAGTAAAGTAACTATCAATCATGAATTGGTAGCTGAAATGGGCAAAGAATTAAAACTAGTTTTCACGCCATTACATGGTACTGGTAAGATGCTAGGTGAAAAAGCCTTGAAACAAGCTGGCTTTGAAAAATTTGTCATTGAACCTTCACAAGCCGTTGCTGACCCTAACTTTAGTACAGTTAAATCACCAAATCCTGAAGAACATTCTGCATTTGAATATGCAATGAAACTAGGTAAAAAAGAAGATGCGGACTTATTGATTGCGACTGACCCTGATGCCGATCGACTAGGTGCAGCTGTTAGAATGCCAAATGGCGAATATCAAGTGTTGACTGGTAATCAAATTGGCGCGATTATGACTCAATATATTTTAACTGCTCATAAAAATGCAGGTACATTAAAAGAAAATGCGGCTATTGTGAAGTCAATCGTATCAAGTGAATTACCTGCAGCGATTGCTAAGAGCTTTGGTGTGACGACATTTAATGTTTTAACTGGTTTCAAATTTATTGCTGAAAAGATTCAGTTGTTTGAAGATACTGGGTCAAATACCTTTATGTTTGGATTTGAAGAAAGTTATGGCTATCTTGTAAAATCATTTGTACGTGATAAAGACGCCATTCAAGCCTTAGTATTATTAGCAGAAGTAGCAGCCTTTTATAAGAAGCAAGGTAAGACATTATATGATGCACTTCAAGAAATTTTTGCTGAATTTGGCTACTATGCAGAAAAAACAATCTCTGTGACTATGAGTGGTTTAGAAGGTGCTGCTAAGATTAAAGCGTTGATGGCTACTTTCCGTGAAAAGGCACCAACTCATTTTGCTGATGTTGCGGTTGAAGTAACAGAAGATTTCCAATCATTAACAAAAACACATGTCGATGGTACGGTTGAAAAATTAACTACTCCGCCATCTAATGTATTGAAATATATTTTGGCTGATGAAAGCTGGATTGCCGTACGTCCATCTGGTACTGAACCTAAGATTAAATTCTATATTGGGGTTAAAGCAGAATCTAGTGAAGCAGCAGCCCAAAAAATTAAAGATTTACAAGCAGCTATTGAAGAATTGACTGCATAATCTTTGACTGAAAGACTCATCAATCATAGGTGGGTCTTTTTTTTATACATTTTATAGCAACTTGCCTCAAAATAGACTATTGCTTTCCTTGTCAAATTTTGATAGACTAGAATAAAAAATTATGAGAAATGCATGAATAAATTCTAATTCAAGTAAGGAGAAATTATGGATAAGACGTTAAATGTTGGCTTGCTAGGCTTAGGCGTCGTGGGTGGCGGTGTCGTTGAAGTACTAGCTAGGCAACAAGAAAAAATACAAAAAGAAACTGGTGTCAAGATTCAGATTACCAAATGTTTAGTCCGTGAAGGGGAAGATAAATCACAAATAGCCCAAAAATATGGTTTTCAATTAGTAACAGACATTAATGAAATAATGAGCGATTCAACGATTGATGTCGTAGTAGAATTGATTGGTAAGGTTCATCCAGCAAAAGAATTTATTACGCAAGCACTTAATAGTAAAAAACATGTTGTAACTGCGAATAAAGACTTAATTGCCCAACATGGTGTGGAATTAAATGAATGTGCTGCAACAAATCAAGTCTCTTTGTTCTATGAAGCAAGTGTAGCAGGCGGTATTCCTATTTTACGTACGATAACTAATAACTATTTAGCTGATGATATTACAAATGTGCTGGGAATCGTGAATGGTACAACCAATTACATGTTGACAAAAATGCTTGAAGAAGGCCTGAGTTACGATGAGGCATTAAGCAAGGCACAAGCATTAGGTTTTGCAGAATCAGACCCTACGAATGACGTTGATGGCATTGATGCTGCTTACAAGATGGTGATTCTTTCACAATTTGCCTATGGTATGGATGTTAGTATGGATGATTTAACGATTGAGGGGATTCGCCAAGTAACGCCTGATGATGTCTCTTTTGCACAAAAGGCTGGTTATGAAATTAAATTAATTGGTCGTAGCAAAAAAGTAAATGGCGCTATTGAGGTAAGTGTTGGACCATGTTTTGTAGCAAATGCGCATCCTTTAGCATCGATAAAAAATGAATATAATGGTGTCTATATTGAAAGCACCGGTATTCATCGTTCTATGTTTTATGGACCAGGGGCGGGTGCACTACCGACTGCAACAAGTGTAGTTTCTGATTTGGTAGCTATTGCCAATAATTGTCAAAAAAATTTACCGGCACCATTGTTTAATAATTATCACCGAAAAACACAATTATTGGATGACGCACATAGCATTGATTGTTACTATATGGATATCCAGACGACTCATTTAGAGAAAATGAAGGAAATACTATCTGGATATACGATTTGTAACCAGCATGCGACAACTGATGCGTATCAGGTAATTCTTGAAAAAATTGCTAAAGATCAGTTAAAAGAATTAGTGAATCAATTGACTGAAGATGCTAAAATGATACGTGTGATGAAAGTAATTGAAAATAATTAACCCTTGAGGAGGAAAATAAGAATGAATCGCTATGAAGGATTACTAAAACGATATAAGGAATATTTACCAATCACCGACAAAACGCCAATGATTTCTTTATGTGAAGGGAACACACCATTAATTCCCCTTCAAAATTTATCTAAAGAATTAGGAATTACACTATATGGAAAATATGAAGGTCTAAATCCAACCGGTTCCTTTAAAGACCGTGGTATGGTAATGGCAGTAGCAAAAGCTGTTGAAGAAGGAGCTAAAGCGATTGTTTGTGCTTCAACTGGTAATACGAGTGCTGCAGCGGCTGCATATGGTACACGTGCAGGTATCAAAGTGTATGTGGTGATTCCTGATGGTAAGATTGCGATGGGAAAACTTGCTCAAGCTATTGCATATGGTGCAGATATCATTTCCATTCCAGGTAACTTTGACGAAGCATTGAAGGCTGTTCGTGACATTGCTAAAACTGAAAAAGTGGCTTTAGTCAACTCGGTCAACCCATATCGCTTAGAAGGTCAAAAAACAGCGGCTTTTGAAATTTGTGAACAGTTAGGCTTTGCACCAGATGTCTTAGCTATTCCAGTGGGAAATGCAGGAAATATTTCTGCTTATTGGAAAGGATTTAAAGAATGGCATGAAGTTAAAGGCACTTCACTACCAAGAATGCATGGCTTTGAAGCACAAGGAGCAGCAGCCATCGTTCGAGATCAAGTGATTGAAAACCCTGAAACAATTGCAACTGCGATTCGAATTGGTAATCCAGCAAGTTGGCATCTTGCTACAGCGGCACGAGATGAATCGAATGGCTATATTGATGAAGTCACTGATGAAGAAATTCTAAATGCTTATAGAAAAATTGCTGCGATGGATGGTGTATTTGTAGAACCAGGCTCAGCAGCATCATTGGCTGGTGTGATTAAACATGTAAAAGCAGGTAAAATAAAACCTGGTGAAACTGTAGTGACTGTCTTTACTGGAAATGGATTAAAAGACCCAGATACAGCAATTCATGAAGTACATGCTGATATTCATAAGATGGCAGATGTAGAGGAAATGCGTCTTCATATGCGTGCTGGGGTGGAAAAACTATGAAAATTCAGGTACCAGCCACATCAGCAAATCTAGGGCCAGGTTTTGACTCTTGCGGGATTGCACTTGCTAAATATTTAGTCATCGAAGTAATAAAACCTCAAGATAAGTGGGAAATTGTCCATCATTTAGGTCCTGAAATTCCAAGTGATGAAAGTAATTTATTGATTCAAACAGCCTTAAGTATTGCACCTTACCTCGTTCCTCATAAGTTAAAGATGATATCTGATATTCCTTTAACCCGTGGCTTAGGTAGCAGTTCTTCGGTCATTATCGCAGGAATTGAATTAGCTAATCGTCTAGCAAATTTGAACTTATCTGAAGCAGAAAAATTAAATATCGCAACCAAAATAGAAGGACATCCGGATAATGTGGCTCCGGCTATTTATGGCGATTTTGTGGTTGCTTGTTACGATGAGACAAAAGAACAAGTTTTGTCAGTCAAACATTATTTCCCGGAATGTGATATTATTGCCTATATTCCAGAAAGCGAGTTAGCGACAAAACAATCGCGCAGTGTTTTACCTGAAACTTTTTCATTTAAAAACGCTGTAAAGGCAAGTGCTATTAGCAATGTGATGATTGGTGCGATTATTAATGGTAATCTTGATTTAGCTGGAGAATTGATGGGACGTGATTTATTCCATGAACATTATCGGGAAAAATTAGTGCCTCATCTATCTACAATTCGTCAAATATGTCTGGAAGAAAATGCCTATGGTTGTTTCTTAAGTGGTGCGGGACCTACAGTATTAGTTCTAACACCACAGGAAAATAGTAGTCGTATTATGACACATTTACAATCAATGGACACCCGTGCGCAAGTGGAATTATTATCTATTGATCGTGAAGGTGTTCAAGTGTACTAATCTTAACGGACTAATCAATTTGGTTAGTCCGTTTTTTAAGGGGGAGCAAAATGCCGATTAAGTTAACCAAAGGATTTCCAGCGGCTGAGCAATTGGCCAAAGAGGATATCTTTGCAATAGAATATCAAAGAGCGACTCACCAAGACATTCGGCCGCTAAAACTATTATTATTAAATTTAATGCCTAATAAAATAAAAACAGAATTACAATTTTTACGATTAATCAGTCAAAGTCCGCTACAAATTGATTTAGACTTTTTAAAGATGGCTACTCATGAGTCGAAAAATGTGAGTCCTAACCATTTAGATAAGTATTATTTGTCATTTCCAGAAATTGAAGATTCTTGTTATGATGGGATGATTATCACCGGTGCGCCAGTTGAAAAAATGCCTTTTGAAGAGGTAGACTATTGGAATGAATTGACGCAAATCATGGAATGGAGTAAAGATCATGTAACTTCTGTCATACATATATGCTGGGGGGCACAGGCGGGATTATATTACCATTATGGGGTAGAAAAAACCTTATATGATAAAAAGCTTTTTGGTATATATCCTCAAGAATTATTGTTAAATCATCGCTTATTTCGTGGTTTTGATGACATATTTTATGGCCCGCAATCACGTTATACCGGAATTAATGAAGCACAGATTGATGAGAAACAACTTCGCATTGTAGCGGCGGATGAAGAAATCGGTGCAACCATATTAATTTCTCAAGATGATCACGATATTTTTTTACTGGGCCATTTTGAATATGATACGGAATCATTAAAAGAAGAATATTTGCGTGATCAAGAAAAAGGATTAGATACGGCACTACCAGTAAACTATTTTAAAAATGATCAAGTTGAGAATCGCATCTATAATTGTTGGAGAGGAAATGCATATTTACTTTACCATAATTGGATGAATGATGTATATCAAATGACACCTTTTGAGCTTTCAGAAATACCGAATGTGTTAGCGCAGAGAAGAAAATAAAGAAGAAAAAGAGCCTCAAGCTTTCATCAGGTTTGAGGCTCTTTTAGGTTACATATATTGATTGCCTTGAGAATCAGTGTCAGTAATAAAGTAGCTATGATCTTCAAGATTAAGTTCATTTAATATCATTGAGGCAGTTTCTTCAATGGATAAAGTTGCCACATTAATAACAATACAACCCAATTTTTCATAAAGTTTATTTGCAAATTCTAATTCTTCTTTGATTTTGTCGATGTCTGAATAAGCAGTATCTGGATCAAGCCCATATGCGCGCATTCTTTCTTTACGAATACCATTTAATACAGCTGGATCATTTGTTAATCCAACAATTTTCTTTGGATCGACTTGCCATAGCTGTTCTGGAATCTGTGCTTGCGGAACGAGTGGTAGGTTCGCAACTTTTAAGTTTTTATTTGCTAAGAAAAGTGAAAGTGGGGTTTTTGAAGTTCTTGATACCCCTAGTAAAACGATATCGGCTTTTAGGAAACCTTTTGGATCTTTACCATCATCATATTTAACAGCAAATTCCATTGCTTTAATACGTTTAAAGTAATTTTTATTTAAATGATGAAGGGCACCAGGTTCTCCGGTAGGTTTAACCCCTGTTCGTTTAGCCACTTCTTCAACTGGCGGTGTCAATACATTCATGCTGTATAGATTATTCTCTTCACAAAAATCCTGCGTTAATTGTACTAAATCCGGATTAATGATGGTGTAGATAACCATAGCATTCAGTGACTTCGCATCGTTTAAGGCTAAATTTAAAGCCTCTTGATTTTGTATGAAAGTACGACGAATTAATTCAAAATCAACGGTTGGGTATTGTGCCATCGTTGCTTGTGCTAATTTTGAAGCGGTTTCTCCGGCTGAATCAGAAATGACGAAGATGGTAATATTTTTATTGTTTTCGCTCATATGTTAACCTCTTTTCGCATATTTTTCTAAATTATATCATATTTTATAGTCGGAAAGTCAGTATTTTGTAAGAATGTATTCATAATATTTGTTCGTCGAAATACTTGAAAGAGTATGCTATAATAAGTTGATTAGAAATTTGGAGGATAAAAATGCAAAATCAAGATGTCGTTCAAAAAGCCTTGGCAGTTACAAAGGAAAATGGCTTAAAATACACGAAAAAACGAGAGTCATTAATTCGCTTTTTAGCAGATAAAAATCGCTATGTTTCCGCTCGCGAAGTACATGAATATATGAATGAATTATTCCCAGGTTTGAGTTATGATACCGTTTATCGTAATTTACATGATTTTTCGGAATTGGGAATTTTTGAAGAAACTGATTTTAATGCTGAAATGAAGTTTAGATTACATTGCTCGTTGATGGGCGCCGACCATCATCACCACCATTTTATTTGTAAATATTGCGGAAAAACAAAAGAATTAAAAATGTGTCCGATGGATTTCTTTGAAGAGCAACTAGCTGGTTGTAAAATTGAAGGACATCGTTTTGAAATATACGGCATGTGCGAAGAGTGTAGCAAAATCCGCTTACCTGAGGCTGAAAAATAGTTGTAAAAGTGATTGAATCTTTCTAAAATGATTGACAAAAAGTGATTGAATCTTTCTAAATTCACTTGACAATGGTTTGGAACTTAGCTATAATTCCAAAAGGACAATGTTTTTTTAAGAAAGTAAATTTCGATAACAAAAACGGTTACTTTTTAAGCTCGGAGGGAGGGATTTACATGTCAAAAACAGTGGTTCGCAAAAATGAATCTCTTGACGATGCTCTTCGTCGCTTCAAACGTTCCGTGTCTAAAGCTGGTACTTTACAAGAATCTCGTAAACGTGAATTCTATGAAAAACCAAGTGTTCGACGCAAGAAAAAATCTGAAGCTGCTAGAAAACGTAAAAAATACTAATCTAGTAGTAAAGAAATGGAGCTGGTAGTGTGTCACTACTAAGTACTTTGAACGATGATATGAAGACGGCGATGAAAGCAAAAGATAAAGAAGCTTTACAAGTGATTCGCATGTTGAAAGCATCGATTCAAAATGAACAAATCAAGGCTGGCCATGAATTAAATGCAGATGAAGAACTTACTGTGTTGTCTCGTGAAATGAAACAACGACGTGATGCTCTTTCTGAATTTGTACAAGCAGGCCGTGAAGATTTAGTTGAAAAAGTTAAAGTTGAGATTGCAATTGTTGAAAAATATTTACCAAAACAATTAACAGAAGAAGAAATTCGCAAAATTGTTTCAGAAGCAATTGAAAAAGTTCAGGCAACTTCTGCAAAAGAGTTTGGTAAGGTTATGGGTGCTGTGATGCCTTTAGTTAAGGGGAAAGCAGACGGTAATCAAGTGAATGCAATTGTTAAAGAATTGCTGAATAAGTAATACTCAATGTCATTAACAGCTAGAGATAATCTAGCTGTTTTTTATTTTATTTACATTTTTGGGATAGGGAGTCCAATGGGGAATTATCGAAATTTTTTTTATTGTATGCTATAATTATGGATAATCATGAATTGGATAGGAGGAGTTTGTTTGGCAGAGCACAAAAAAACACTAGATTTGAATTTTGATGACCAAATTGACTTGGGTTTACTTTATGGTACACATGACAAGCATATGCAATTAATTGAGGAACAACTCCCTGTTATTATACGTACCCGTGGTGAAATGTTACAAATTGAAGGGGAAGAATTGGCTGTTGATGAAGCAAAGTTAGTGATTGATTCTTTGGTTGAATTAATCCGCCGTGGTTTACCGATTCATACCCCAGATGTTGTGACAGCGTTGAATATGCTTAGAAGAGGCAATCTTGATGAATTTATTCAACTATATGAACAAGAATTAATTAAAACACGTAAAGGTCAAGTTGTTCGTGTGAAAAATCGTGGTCAACATCATTATGTAGAAGCTGTGAAAAATCATGATGTTGTTTTTGGTATTGGTCCAGCTGGTACGGGAAAGACGTTCTTGGCGGTTGTTTTAGCTGTACTAGCGCTAAAAAAGGGTGAAGTACAAAGAATTATCTTAACCCGTCCTGCGGTAGAAGCTGGAGAAAGTTTAGGCTTTTTACCTGGAGACTTAAAAGAAAAAGTGGATCCTTATCTGCGTCCAGTTTATGATGCTTTACACCAAATATTTGGCATTGAACATACTACTCGCTTAATTGAACGTGGCGTGATTGAAATCGCGCCATTAGCCTATATGCGTGGTCGAACGTTAGATGATGCTTTTGTCATTTTAGATGAAGCACAAAATACGACTATTTCACAAATGAAGATGTTTTTAACACGTTTAGGTTTTCATTCAAAAATGATTATAAATGGTGATACTTCACAAATTGATTTACCACGTGGTGTTACAAGTGGATTATTACATGCACAAAAGACGCTTGCAGAAATTGAGCAGATTCAATTTGTATATTTTGATGCAAGCGATGTGGTTCGTCATCCAATTGTTGCCAAGATCATTAAGGCATATGAGCAAAAATAAGTCAATTCTTTATCTATGGAGGTGAGGCCATGCTAGTTGAACCGTTTTGGAAAGTCTATCAAAAAATTGGAAAGTTCTTTTTACCACTTCTATTCTTACTATTCTTCATCTGCTCTTTTTTAGTGATTTTTACAAGTGTGAGGACAAAGAGTATTCATTATTATGAAGGACAAGTAGTAGAAGAAAGCATTCGTGCCAATAAAACCATTGAGAATACAGAGGCAACAAAAAAACGTAGACAAATTGCGGCTGAAGCAGTTACCCCTGAATATACCTTTCAAGAAGATATTGCCAAACAACAATATCAATATGTGAATCGTTTGTTTGAATTGGTAAAAAAAGTTGAAAAAAATGCGCAAGAAAAATATGAAATAGCTTTAGAAAACCAAAAAGCTGGGGATGTTGCGCCAAGTATCTCGGTTACTGATGAAATAGTCGATTTGAAAAAGCAGTTTGAATCGTTGGATGCCGATAGTTTGACCTTTTATCAAAATTTTGATGATGCTTTTTATAAAGAACTATTCTCCATTTCAAGCGAAGAACTAAATGAAATACAATCTCTAAGTTTAAAATATATTGATCAAGAATTTAAGAAGCAAATTAAAGAGGCTGATGTAACGGCAATTTTAAAAGAGTTAAATCAGCAAGTGAATGAACTAAAAACAACTGACACTTCCAAAAATTTAGTGAAGACGATTTTGTCTAAAGCGATTGTACCTAACTCTTTCTTGAATGAGAAAAAAACAGAACAATTGCGTCAAAAAGCCAGAGATGATGTCCAACCTGTGATGATTTACCAAGGTGAAATTATTGTACGTGAAGGTTCACAAATCGATGCCGCTGCAATGGAAAAGCTAAAATTATTAGGTTTAACCAATCAACGTGGGTCAATCTTCCCGATGGTTGCCTTAATTTTGGTTATTGTTTTACAGCTTATTGTGTTATATAGCATTACTTGTCAGGAAAAAGATTTAAAACGTCGTATTATCAAAATTGTTTTTTATCTTTTAATGATGTTTGTTTCAATTGTTGTTATGAAGACGATTCAAGTAATTCAAGATGAGTCGATATCCTATTTATCACTCCTTTATCCAGCGATGTTTACCCCATTTGCTGTCAATGTATTGCTTGAACGACGCTTAGCTATTGTCGCAGCTTTATTCCAAGTGATATTAGTGAATTTCATTTTCTATGATGCGATTGGGACAAGTGTAGTAACGATTATTGTGATTGCCTATCTATTTGCCGGTTTAATGGGTACGTTGTTAAAACGCCATAATCTATATAAACAAAGACTACAGGCGATACTTTTAGCTTTAGGTTTTCCGTTCTTTATGAATGTGATTGTGGTTATCATGCAAGGAATGAGTTTTTCTGATACAAAAACCTATTTAACACTTATCTGTGGCTTTATTGGAAATGCTATTTCATTATTATTAATGGTTGGTTTATTCCCGTATATCGAGTTGTTAGTTTCTGATGATAGTATGATTGTATTAAATGAGCTAAGTAATCCAAATCATCCATTATTAAAACAACTCCTTGAAGAAGCGCCAGGAACTTATCATCACAGCATGATGGTAGCTAATTTGAGTGCTAATGCTGTGGCTGCGATTAATGGTCGTAGTTTGCTTACGCGAGTGGCTTGTTACTATCATGATATTGGTAAGTTAAAACATGCGAACTTTTTTGTTGAAAATTTACCACATGGTGCAGAAAATCCCCATAATTTCTTACTCCCTGAAGACAGTAAGCAAATTATTTTTGGTCATGTCATTGACGGTGCTAAAATATTAGAGCAATATCATATGCCACAAATGGTTATTGACATTTGTAACCAACACCATGGGACTACCTTGATGAAGTTTTTCTATGTGAAAGCCAAAGAACGTGATCCCCAAACCAAGGAAAGTGATTACCGTTATCCTGGGCCTAAACCTCAGACTAAGGAGGCTGCCGTTGTAAGTATTGCCGATAGTTGTGAGGCTGCTGTTCGGGCGATGGATCATCCAAGCAATGAAAAGATTCAAAAATTTGTTCATCAATTAATTGAATCCCGGATTTTAGATGGTCAATTGAATGAATCAGGTGTGACGCTAAACGAATTAGCCATTATCGAAAAATCCATTGTGAATGGTTTATGCAGTACGTTCCATTCAAGAATTAAATATCCTAAAATGGAATCAGAAGCTAAAAGTATGAAAGAAGAACAAGAAAGAAGAGAGAACTAATGGAGATTACCTTTATTGATGAACAACATTTATTAACCGAGGAAAAAATAAATGAAATTGCTGATTTATTAGATTTCGCAGGTGATTATTTGAAGTTAAGTCCTGATACAGAAATGTCGGTAACCTTCATGAACAATGCAGAAATTAGAGAAATTAATCGTGATTATCGAAATAAAGATCAAGCTACAGATGTTATCAGTTTTGCTTTAGAAGATGAAGGAGAAGGCGAATTAGCTATCATTTTTGATGAAGAGGAAGCCTTTGATTTACCAAGAAATATCGGGGATATCATGATTTCTGTAGAGCGTGCAAAAGAGCAAGCGCAAGAATATGGACATAGTTTTGATCGCGAATTAGGATTTTTAGCGGTACATGGTTTCTTACATCTCAATGGTTATGATCATATGACTCCAGAAGATGAAAAAGAAATGTTTACTTTACAAGAGGATATATTGACTGCCTATGGACTTAAAAGATAAAGAAAGAAAAGAAAAAAATATTTCTAAAAATAAGCATTTTATCTATTCTTTTGATTTTGCAATTACAGGTTTAAAGACTGCTTTTAAAGATGAGCGTAATTTTCGTTTTCACTGTTTTGCTTTAGTGGTTGTTTGTATTTTAGGCGTTGTAATGCGTTTGAGTGTCATTGAATGGATTTGGATTTTATTGAGTGCCACACTAGTGATTGTAATGGAACTGGTGAATACCTCTTTAGAAAATTTAGTTGATATGATAACCAATTACCATTTTCATCCTTTAGGTAAAAAAGTAAAGGATATGGGAGCGGGCCTAGTTTTAGTGCAAGCAATTTTTGCATTAATTGTTGGATTATTAATCTTTGGGCCAAAGTTTTATGATTTGATATTTCATTAATGAAGAAAGGAAGTTAGTATGACAATCGAAAAATCTGGCTTTGTGGCGATTGTTGGTCGACCAAATGTAGGAAAGTCTACCTTATTGAATCGCATTGTTGGTCAAAAAATTGCTATCATGAGTGATAAAGCCCAAACAACAAGAAATAAAATTCAAGGAGTATACACAACAGATACGACACAAATTGTATTTATTGACACACCAGGAATTCATAAACCTAAACATCGTCTTGGTGATTATATGGTTGAAGCTGCTTATAGTGCCTTACATGAGGTCGAAGTGGTGTTATTCATGGTTGCTGCTGATCAAAAACGTGGAAAAGGCGATGATATGATTATTGAACGCCTGAAGAAATTAAGTGTTCCAGTTTATTTGGTGATTAATAAAATTGATAAAATTCATCCTAATGATTTATTAGAACAAATTGATGATTTTAAGGCGCAAATGGATTTTGCACAAATTATTCCAATTTCAGCAACACAAGGAAACAATTTTGAGACTTTAATGTCAGAATTAGAAAAGAGCATGCCACCAGGACCGCAATATTTCCCAGAAGATCAAATTACCGATCATCCAGAATACTTTGTTGTATCTGAATTAATTCGTGAAAAAATATTACAATTGACTCGTGATGAAGTTCCGCATTCAGTAGCAGTGGTTATTGACTCTATGAAGCGTAAACCTGATGAAAAAGTACAAATTCAAGCAACGATTATTATTGAGCGCGACAGTCAAAAAGGCATTATTATCGGTAAAGGTGGCTCCATGTTGAAGAAAATTGGCACACAAGCTAGAAAAGATATTGAAAAACTGCTTGGAGATAAAGTCTACCTTGAATTATGGGTTAAAGTGCAGAAAGATTGGCGTGACAAGCAAGTTTATTTAACTGATTTTGGCTATCGAAAAGAAGATTATTAAGAGGGTGAAGTAATGGCCTTAGCAGAGTCAAAAGGGCTGATTCTCTTTACGAAAAATCATCGTGAAAATGATATGTTGGTTAAAATTTTCACTGAATCAGCAGGCAAGCAGATGTTTTATGCCAAAGGAATCCAACGTAAAAACCAACCTTTAAAAGCAGCTGTTCAACCTTTTACTCAGGCAGTTTATATTGGAACCTTTAATAGTGAAAATCTTTCATTTTTGAATAGCGCTAAAGATATTCAACCGTTTTTAAATATTCAACAAGATATCTTTTTGGCTGGTTATGCGACCTATTTATTAAATTTGGCCGATGCAGCTATAGAAGATCGTGTTTATGACCCGAATCTTTATCATTTTTTAGCCCAGTCGCTCTTGTTTATTGATCAAGGTTATGATGCCGAAATTATCACAAATATTTTTGAAATCCAAGTATTACAACGTTTTGGGGTACTTTTTGATTGGCAACATTGCGCGATTTGTGGAGAAAGTCATGGAAAGTATGTTTATTCGAGCAAGTACCATGGCATCTTATGCGAAAAACATCAATATTTGGATGCGCGTCATTACCCAACTGATTACAAAATGATGCAACTTGTAAGAATATTTTCGCAAATCCGTTATGAACAGATTAATAAACTTGATTTAAAGCCTGAAACAAAACAACGACTACGCCAATTTATTGATTTTATCTATGATGAATATGTTGGTATTCATTTAAAAAGTAAAAAATTTATTGATCAAATGAAAAATTGGCAAGATATTTTAATCAAACCAGAAACTAACTCAGCAACAGAGTCAAATGAATGACGACTTTGTTGCTGAGTTTTTTTTAGATTTTCAATATAAATGAAAATCATTGACTATTTATTCATTTAAGTTTAATATTATTTTAATAATCATATTCAAATTTTAATGAAAGATAGGAGTGAAAGGATGGAAGAGTATGTTGATTTTTTATTAATGGAAGAACAAAAATCTATTCAATTAAAGGCGCTTTTTAGTCGACATCATTTCCAGAATTATCGTTTGAGTGCCTTTGAAAGTTATGATTTATATGCTAAAAGTCGTGAGTTTGCAACCCCTCAATCGGTGATTACCTTTGTAGGTGCTAAAGGTCAAGTAATGGCGCTAAAACCAGATATCACTCTTTCTATCATAAAGAATACTGGAAATACAGAAGAGAAAAAAGTGTTTTACGATGAAGATGTTTATCGCCATGATTTTCATAATGAAGAATATTTGCGCATTCATCAATTAGGTATCGAACATATAGGTAGTTTGACGCACAATGATGAACGAGAAATTCTTGAATTGGCTTTGGAAAGTTTAAATATTTTGGGGACAAACCGGCTACATCTATCTCATCAAGCATTGGTCAATGAGTTATTGTCATGGTTTGATGAAGAAAAAAGAGCTGTGGTCATTCAAGCACTAAATCAAAAATCAGTTCATGAACTTGAAACCTATCGATGCGTGGATCAATTATCTGATAAACGTTGGCAATTATTAAAAGACTTATTATTTGCAACAACTGCTGACTTTGACAAAATGCATCAACTTTTCCAAACTGCTGCTAGTCAAAAAGCATTGGCGAAATTATATGAATACATATTTTATTTTGATTCAAATGCTTGCTTTGTCGATTTATCTATTGCAAGCTTAGAACCTTATTATAGTGGATTGATGTTTACAGGATATTTAAAAGATGTTGCCAAACCAGTTCTTTTAGGGGGACGATATGACCAATTATTAAAAAATCAAGGGATGAACCAATCAGGCATGGGATTTGCTATCTATTTAGATGAAGCCTTTTTATTTGAACGCCAGACAGCAAGTTTATCAATTGAAAATGAATATCTTAAAATAGCACTGCCAAAAGGACGAATGGCTCAAAAAGTGATTGAAATATTTGAAAAATCAGATTTATGTGCAAAAGATACATTGAAAGATAATCGTCAATTAATTTTTACAGATGAAGAACACAAATTACAATTTTATTTAGTGAAACCTAGTGATGTGGCCATTTATGTGGAGCATGGTGTGGCTGATATCGGGGTTGTAGGCAAAGATGTATTGATGGAAAGTCAACCGGATGTACTAGAGCTACTAGATTTAAATTTTGGAAAATGTGTGTTAGCAATCGCTGGTTTTAAAGATTTTCAACAAGATTTTAATCGACCATTAAAAGTTGCTACCAAGTATGCGAATCAAACACGCGATTACTTTGCTTCAATTGGGCAGGCTGTAGAACTAATTGCCTTACACGGGTCAATTGAAGTTGCACCATTACTTGGTTTAAGCGATGTAATCGTGGATATTGTCGAGACAGGGCGTACATTAAAGGAAAATCATTTAGAAGTATTGAAGGTCATTGCTCACTCTTCTGCTAGACTAGTTGCCAATCAAGCAGCTTATCGTTTCAAACAGGTACAAATGAATGAAGTTATAAAAAAGGTGGCACAACAACTATGATGAAAGAATATGCAACTAATAAAGATGATTTATCACAAATTTTATCACGAAAATACGGTGAAAGTTTAGATGTTACGCAAACGGTACTTGAGATTATTCAAAATGTGCAAGCTAGAAAAGATGAGGCGCTTTTTGAATATACAGCTAAATTTGATCAAGTTGATTTAAAGCAATTAAAAGTAAGTCAAGAAGAGCTATCCGCAGCTTATCAAGAGGTTTCCGATGAGTTATTGTCTGTCATGAAGCTAGCATGGCAACGTATTTTAGACTTCCATCAAAAGCAAAAACGTGAAGGATTTGTTTCCACGAAAAATGGAGAAGTGATGGGACAACGTATTTTACCCCTAGCCAAAGTAGGTGTTTATGTTCCAGGTGGGACTGCTAGTTACCCTAGTACCGTTTTAATGGATGTGGCACCGGCAAAAGTAGCTGGTGTGAAAGAAATTGTCTTAATTACGCCACCAAATAAAGAAGGAAAGGTTAATCCAGCGGTATTAGTTGCGGCTGATATAGCAGGTGTTGATCAAATCTTTAAAGTAGGTGGGGCTCACGGGATAGCGGCATTAGCTTACGGAACACAGACTATTCCACGGGTAGACAAGATTGTTGGACCCGGAAATATTTATGTGGCAACAGCTAAACGTTTAGTATACGGTCAAGTAGATATCGACATGATTGCCGGTCCTAGTGATGTCTTAATTATTGCCGATCAAAGTGCAAATCCTAAATGGCTAGCCGCTGATTTATTAGCCCAAGCTGAGCATGATGCCTTAGCTCAAGCCGTGTTGATAACGGATGATGAAAAATTACTTGAGCAGGTCAAACAAGAAGTGATCCAACAATTAGAAAAACTACCAAGAAAAGAAATTGCTCAAAAATCATTGGAAAATAATGGCAAATTAATCCTAGCTCAAGATTTACAAGAGGCTTGTCAAATTGCAAATACAATCGCACCGGAACATCTAGAAATTGCAGTGGATCATCCTTTTGATTATTTAGGATTCATCCAAAATGCAGGAAGTATTTTTTTAGGACACTATACGCCAGAAGTTTTAGGTGATTATTTAGCTGGACCAAATCATACTTTGCCTACAGAAGGGACCGCTCGTTTTTACTCAGCATTAAGTGTCGATGATTTTGTTAAACGTAGTAGTTATCTGTATTTTTCTAAAGCACATTTTGCTGAATTGAATCAGCAAGTACAAATTTTTGCCCAAGCAGAAGGATTACACGGCCATGCGAATTCGGCTAAAGTAAGGGAGGAATAAGATGCGTTTTTTACATTCAAAATTTCAAAATATTAAGCCTTATACCCCAGGAGAGCAATTAAACAATCCAGAAGTTATAAAATTAAATACTAATGAAAATCCTTATCCTACACCAGCAAACGTGATTGAGGCGGCAACCAAAGCGGCGGCGACTCTTTCTCGTTATAGTGATCCCACAGCTCGTGAAGTTATTGAACCCTTAGCTGCTCATTTTGGTGTGAAACCTGAGGAAGTTTTTGTCGGCAATGGAAGTGATGAAGTGCTTTCTTTATTATTCCAAGGATTTGCTGAAGAAGGTATCAATTTTGCTGATTTAACTTATGGTTTTTATGAAGTTTATCGTCAATATTATCAGTGTAAAGGTGAAACGATTCCTTTGCAAAAAGATTTTACTTTGAATTTAGCTGATTTTAATCAAACAAAAGGAACTATCATATTGTCAAATCCAAATGCGCCAACTGGTTTAGTCATACCTAAAGAAGAATTATTAGATTTTATTCAAAAGAATCCTGAGCGTTTAATTATTGTAGATGAGGCTTATGGAGACTTTGCCAATGAATCGATTATTAATGAAGCGGTCAAGTATGAAAATGTCGTGGTTGTTGGCACATTTTCAAAATCTCGCCATATGGCTGGGGCACGTTTAGGATTTGCGGTGGCTAATGCACAACGAATCAATGAGCTCAATCGCTTGAAATTCAGTACAAATCCTTATAATGTCAACAGTATGACGATTGCTTGTGGAAAGGCAAGTTTAGCCAATCAAGCGTATGTCGATGAATGTGTTCAAAAAGTGATTGCGACTAGAACTTGGATTTCTCAACAATTAACAGATTTAGGCTTTGAAGTGTTGCCAAGTAGTACAAATTTTATCTTTGTGCGCCATCCTAAGTTAGCAGGACAAGACTTTTATCAACAATTAAAGAAAAAAAATATTCTGATTCGTTGGTTTGATCAAGATCGTATTCGCGATTTTTGTCGGGTTTCGATTGGTACAGATGAAGAGATGCATAAGTTTTTAAATGTCACTACAGCACTTTTGGAAAGGGTGAACTAAATGAGAACAGCTGAGATTACACGTTATACGTCCGAAACAAAAATTCATTTGGTATTGAATCTAGATGGTACGGGTCAACATCAAATTGCGACCAAAGTAGGCTTTTTAGATCATATGTTAGAATTATTTACCCGTCATGGCAGATTTGATTTGGAATTAACTTGCGATGGGGATGTAGAGGTAGATAGTCATCACACAGTAGAAGATGTGGCGATTTGTTTAGGACGGGCTTTTTCAGAATGTTTGGCTGACCGTAAAGGAATATTTCGTTATGGCCAGATGGACTTACCAATGGATGAAGCTTTGGTCATTTGTGCTATTGATATTAGTGGCAGAGGAATAGCTGTTGTCAATTTGGATATCCCCAGTGAAAAAATCGGTAGTCAATTTGATACGGAACTTGTGGAAGAATTTTTCATTGCGTTTGCTAGAGAGCTCGGCGCAAGTATTCATTTCCATCAATTGGCAGGCAAAAATAGTCACCATATTGTTGAAGCTTGTTACAAAGGATTTGGACGTGCGTTATCACAAGCAGTGGCAATCAATCCTGAAACAGCAGATGAAATTCCATCCACTAAAGGAACGATTTTATAAAAAGGGGGCTACAATTTGATTGGTATTATTGATTATGGTGTAGGAAATCTTTTTAGTATTCAGCGTTCTTTAGATTATTTAGGTGTTAAAAGCCTCATTACGAAAGAAGCTAGTCAATTAGCAGCCTGTCAACAAATTTTATTACCTGGTGTCGGTGCTTTTGCTGATGCGAAAAAGCAATTAGAAGAAGTAGCATTAACAAATGTTGTCTGTGAATTAGCCCAACAAGGCATGCCTTTGTTAGGAATTTGTTTGGGAATGCAGCTACTGTTTGAAGAAAGTCATGAATTTGGTGTGCATCCAGGGTTAGGGCTTATTCCAGGTAAAATAGTCTCCTTAAAAGACGTTTTAAATGAACAAAATATTGATTTGAAAGTGCCACATATTGGTTGGAATGTGCTTGATATTCAAAAAAATAGTCTATTAACGGTCGATTTGAAACCAAAAGATCAAGTGTATTATGTTCATAGTTTTTATGCAGATTGCCCTAAAGAATATATTCTAGCAACGAGTGAATATGGTATTGAAGTGACAGGTTTGGTGCAAAATAAAAATATCTACGGTGCTCAATTTCATCCAGAAAAAAGTGGAAATGTTGGTTTAGCAATCTTAAAAGCATTTGCGGAGGTGAAGGCATGAAAGTATATCCGGCAATTGATGTATTAAATGAAAAAGTCGTGCGTTTATATCAAGGAGATTATGAGCAACAAACGATTTTTGGTGATGATCCTTTAAAATTTGCACAGGATTTTGAAAAACAAGGGGCAAAATACTTACACTTAGTTGATTTAGATGGTGCAAAGGAGGGGCAATCTAGACATTTTAAAGTAGCTAAAAAAATTGCTGCAAATACGAACCTTTTTGTTGAACTTGGCGGCGGTATACGTGATGAAAAGACAATAGAAGCTTGTCTTGCTGCAGGTGTCAAACGGGTGATTTTAGGTACAATTGCGCAAAAAGATCCAGATTTTACGCAAGCTATGTTGGTAAAGTATCGAGAAAAAATTGCCATAGGTGTTGATGCCAAAGAAGGTAAAGTGGCTGTTGAAGGCTGGCTTGAAACGACTGAAACGGATGCCTTTGAATTTTGTCAGCAGTTAGCAGATTGGCAGGCAAAAACAATTATTTTTACCGAAATATCACGCGATGGAACTGGTCAAGGATTGAATATACCACTTTATCAGAAATTATTAACAATTCCAGGTGTAGAATTTGTAGCATCAGGTGGAGTAGCCAGTATGGAAGATATCAAAGCTTTAAAAGAAATTGGCATGCATGGGGTGATTGTCGGTAAAGCACTCTATGATCAATCGTTGAAATTAAGCGATATTTTAAAGGAGGCTGAGGCATGATTTCAAAACGTATCATTCCTTGTTTGGATGTCAAACATGGTCGTGTCGTGAAAGGTGTTCAGTTTGCTTCTTTAAAGGATGTCAATGATCCCGTGACACTTGCCAAATTTTATAATGAGCAAGGTGCCGATGAACTAGTCTTTTATGATATCACTGCCTCTAGTGAAGAAAGAGAATTATTTACGGATATCCTGGAAAAAGTCGCTGAAAATGTATTTATTCCATTAACAGTTGGTGGTGGGATAAATAGCTTAGATGATTTTGAACGGGTGTTACGTTGTGGTGCTGATAAAGTAAGTGTGAATTCAGGAGCTTTAAAAAATCCTCAGCTTATTCGTGATGCTGCTCAAAAATATGGCAGTCAATGTGTGGTGCTGTCTGTTGATATCAAAAAAGTAGCTAATCAATGGCATGTATTTGCAAAAGGTGGTAGAGAAGATACTGGCTTAGACGCTTTAGCTTGGATTGAGAAAGGTGTGCAATTAGGTTGCGGAGAGATTGTCGTCAATAGTATGGATACAGATGGTGTCAAGCAAGGTTTTGATATACCACTGCTAAAAGCAATTAGCGACTTAGTAGATGTTCCGATTGTTGCATCAGGTGGGGCTGGGAAAATAGCTGATTTTGTTGAACTTTTCCAATTACCTAAGATTGAAGCTGGATTAGCTGCTTCGATTTTCCATTATGGTGAAGTCAAAATACCTGATCTTAAACAAGATTTACAACAAGCACAAATTCCAGTGAGAGAGGTGTAACCATTGTTAGAAATTGCAGATTTAAAATTTGATGAAAAAGGATTAATCCCTGTAGTGGTTCAAGACGTAGATAGTAAAAAAGTTTTAACCGTTGCTTATATGAATCAAGAAAGCCTTGCACTTACATTAAAAACAGGTT
>CAMMST010000027.1:0-30297 GCA_946499615.1 Enterococcus cecorum
GCTGTATGTATCGTTGCTTTTTCTGGATATACCCAGTGATGAGTGGATTTTCTCAATATCAAACGTCCTTTCTATATTTTTCAATGAATAAACTACTATCAAAAATCGCTGGATAGTAGCTTAAGAAAATTATTTTTTGTTAAAAATACCACCTGCTAGATAATCGCCTATCGTTGGAAATACTTGATAGAAAAAGGCTGCCGTATTCATCAATCGTGGACGGTTAATTTCACGTTTGTTTTTACCAAAAGTTTGGACAATTTCTTTTGCAAGGTCATCTGCTTGTAACACCATCGCCCCAATTTTATCTAAATAACTACCATTTGGATCTGCAATATTAAAGAAGTTGGTTTCAATTGGTCCAGGATTGACCGTTGTAACATGGATGCCAAAAGGTTTTAATTCTAGACGTAAGGCATTCGAAAAACCAATTACCGCGAATTTTGTAGCAGAATAAATAGTTGATTTAGGAGTAGCCATTTTACCAGCCATAGAAGCAATATTAATGACATGTCCTGATTGACGTAAAACCATCTTTGCTGCAATTTTTTGCGTTAAAAGCATCATTCCTAAAATATTTACTTCAAACATTTGTCTTGCTTGATTCATATCAAAATCAATGAAATCTTCAAAATAGCCAAAGCCAGCACAATTTACTAAGACATCAATATTTTTTTCATTGGCATAAATAGCTTGAACTAAATACTCAATACTTTGAGCATCAGACATATCTACTTTAAACGCATAGCAATGATTTTGACTTAGCTCCTCGCATCTTTCTTTGACTTGTTGTAATTTATCTACGCTACGAGCACAAGCGATAATGGTTGATCCTTGTTTTGCGGCTTGATAACAAATTTGTTCTCCTAAACCTGAAGAAGCACCAGTGACTAATACGACTTTATTTGCTAAATTCTGCATAAGAAAGACTCCTTATTTAAGATTTTTTGACTTTTTTCATTGGAATATTATAAACAGCTAAATCTTTTGCGACAGTAGTATTTTCAAAAATTTCTTGTGCTTCTTTAGCCAATGCAGATAAATCGCTGTTTAAATATCTTGAACTAATATGTGTCAGAATCAATTGTTTGACATTGGCTTTTTTGGCTACCGTAGCTGCTTGGTGTGTAGTTGAATGAAAATAAGCTTTGGCAAGTTTGGCTTCCGATTTATTAAATGTACTTTCGTGAACTAAGACATCGGCCTCTTTTGCCAACTCAATAGAAGACTGTGTATATCGTGTATCACCTAAAATTGTGATGATTCTTCCCTTGATAGACTCACCAATAAAATCATGTCCATCAATGATTCGACCATCTGGCAAAGTAACTGTTTCGCCATTTTTAATTTTACCATAAATTGGACCAGGTTGAATGCCTAATTCTTTTAAGCGTTCAACTTGTAATTCACCTTTAAAATCAGCCTCTTCAATGCGATAACCATAGGATAAAATACCATGATCTAATTTTTCGGCATAGACTTTAAATTGACTATCCTCAAAAACCACTTCTTTATCGTGAACTTCAATGAATTTTAATGGATAACCTAGACGTGATTTTGATAGATTTAAGCTTGTTCGAACATATTCTTCAATGCCTTTTGGTCCATAAATTTCAAGCGTTTCTTCTCCACCTTGAAAAGAACGACTACTCAATAAGCCTGGTAACCCAAAAATATGATCTCCATGAAGATGCGTGATAAAGATTTTTTCAATTTTACGTGGGCGAATCGCTGTTTTGAGAATTTGCATTTGTGTCCCTTCTCCACAGTCAAAGAGCCAAACAGCATTTCGCTCATCTAGTAGTTTTAAAGCTATACTTGTTACTGTACGATGTTTAGCAGGAACCCCCGCACCCGTACCTAAAAATTCTAATTCCATAATATCCATACTTTCATCAATTAAATTACTCACTAATTTTAACAGTTTTAAACTTAATTTAAAATAAAAATACTGAAAAAATCTCAAAATCTATAAAAAAACTGATAGTACTAAATAATCAGTACTATCAGTCAGTGCTTATTCTACAAATTCAAATTCAAAGTTACCAATGCGTACAATATCGCCATCTTTTGCACCGCGCGCACGTAAAGCTTCATCAACCCCCATCGCTCTTAATTGACGGGCAAAACGCATAATGGTTTCATCATGTTCAAAGTTTGTCATCTTAAATAATTTTTCTAGTTTTTCACCAGATAAAATCCATGAAGCATCATCATCGCGATCAATTTGGAATTCTTGTTCGTCTTTTGTAAATCCATAATGAACCACATCTTCTTCAATTTCTTCGTCATATAAAAGAAATTCTGGTGTAAATTCTAATAAATCAGCAGTGGCACTTAGTAAAGCCTCAATTCCTTTTCTAGTCACCCCTGAAATTGGAAAGACTGGAATTGGTTCATCTAATTCATCGTTTTGTTCTTTAGCTAATTTTTCTTTAAAAACTTTTAGATTTTCTTCAGCTTCTGGCATATCCATTTTATTTGCGACAATAATTTGTGGACGCTCCATCAGACGTAGATTATATCTAGCTAATTCATGATTAATCGCTAAATAATCTTCATAAGGGTCTCGACCTTCCATTCCAGACATATCAATCACATGTAAAATGACACGTGTACGTTCGATGTGTCTTAAAAATTGCGTACCCAAACCTACACCTTGGCTTGCCCCTTCAATTAAACCAGGTAAGTCTGCTGCAACAAAACTACGACCATCTTTTGTGTTGACCATACCTAAATTAGGAACAAGTGTGGTGAAGTGATAAGCCCCAATTTTAGGTCGAGCAGCTGAGATAATCGATAGTAAGGTAGATTTACCAACAGATGGAAAACCTACTAATCCAACATCAGCGAGCACTTTTAGTTCCAATTCGATTTTACGCTCTTGTCCTGGTTCACCATTTTCGGCAATTTCAGGTGCAGGATTTCGCGGTGAGGCAAACCGAATATTACCACGTCCGCCACGTCCCCCTTTTGCTACAACAAGCGTTTGACCATTTTCGATTAAATCTCCTAATAGACGGCCAGTTTCAGCATCACGAACCGTTGTACCTTGAGGAACTTTCACATATAAATCTTCAGAACCACGACCATGCATCCCTTTACTCATACCATTTTCACCAGGTTGCGCTTTAAAATGTCGGTTAAAACGAAAATCCATTAATGTTCTAAGACCTTCATCCACGATTAAAACCACATTTCCGCCACGGCCACCATCGCCACCAGCGGGTCCACCATCAGGCACATATTTTTCACGACGAAAGGCAACCATCCCATCGCCACCTTTACCTGCTTTAACATCAATTGTTACTTGATCCAAAAACATGGACATTTTATCTATCACTCCAATTCTATTACAGTTTGCAACTCTACTTTATTGTACCTAGCAAAAAAATCTTTGTCTATTCTTTTTATTCCAAAAGACGAAAATATTAACGAATTCACAGAAAGTTCATTGGAATATTGTCTATTATTTAGTATAATTTATCACGTTAAGTCAAAATTTAAAGGAGCAACAACAATCATGAAAAAATTAACGCTATTAACCTTATTAACTTGTACCTTTTTATTAGGTGCTTGTAGTTCAGGTAAGCAAACAACCACAACTACTTCAACAAAAGCAGAAACGACAACTTCATCAAAAAAAGTCGACTTAAATGCTTTGGACTTACCTCAATTAGAGACAAACGTAAAAGAAAATGAAGATGTAGTCGAAATCGTGACGACTCAAGGAAATATTAAAGCAAAATTATTCCCTGAAATAGCCCCAAAAGCTGTTGAAAACTTTATGACACATGCAAAAGAAGGCTACTATAACGGCACCCCTTTCCATCGTGTCATAGATGAGTTTATGATTCAAGGTGGCGATCCTAAAGGCGATGGTACAGGTGGCGAAAGTATTTGGAAAAAAGGCTTTAAGGTAGAAATCTCTAATCGACTTTACCATATTCGAGGTGCTTTAGCGATGGCGAGAAGTCAAGCTTTAGACAGTCAAGGTAGTCAATTTTATATCGTCCAAAATGATCAAGATGTTTCAGATGGTTTAGCGATTCAATATTATCCAGAAAAAATTATCGAAGCCTATAAAAAAGGTGGCACACCACAATTAGATGGCAATTATACAGTGTTTGGTCAAGTAATTGAAGGTATGGATGTTGTTGACAAAATTGCAAAAGCGGAAGTTAAAACAAGTGAAACAGGCGAAAAATCAACACCTGTTAATCCTGTAAAAGTAGAAAAAATCAATATTATCCAAGAAGCAAAATAAGAGTGGGCCTCCCCCACTCTTATTTTTTTATCTTTGATCCCCCACGATAAAGGTAAATTCACATTCAGCAACTTTTTTACCTTCTACGGTTGCAATAGCGTCGGCTGTACCAACAGAACCCTTTAATTTCGTAATTTCAAAACTTAATTTCAAGACATCGCCTGGAGTTACTTTTTGTCGGAATTTTGCTTTATTGATGCCACCAATATAGGCCGTTCTTCCTTGAAATTGACTTGATTTCAAAATAAGAATCGAGCCAGCTTGAGCTAATGTTTCGATAATAAGTGCACCTGGCATTACCGGATTTCCAGGAAAATGCCCTTGAAAGAAATCTTCATTGATCGTGACATTTTTGGTTGCGATAATTTTCTTACCATCAATCATTTCATCTACATAATCAATATAAATAATTGGAAAACGATTGGGAATTAAATCCATTACTTCTGTTTCAGTCATATATTTTGCCATATTATCAACCTCATTTTTTTGTGTAATTTACTTTGGTTATCAAACTATCATATTTTTGATTATATTGCAACTTAAATTTAGAATATCTATATTTTAATTAAAAATAGTTTGACAATCAAAAGAATTTAGATAATAATAAGAAATCATAAATGAAAATATCAATCGATGATAATAAAGGAGAAATATTATGAGTTTTTTAACTGGTAAAAAAATTGTGGTTATGGGTGTAGCCAATAAAAAAAGCATTGCCTGGGGTTGTGCTCAAGCGTTGATTCAACAAGGTGCTGAAGTCATATATACTTATCAAAATGAACGAATGGCTAAATCATTGGTCAAATTAGTTGGAGAAGAGCCTTTTATGGTTGAGTGTGATGTCGCTGATGATCAATCCATTCAATCTGCCTTTGAACAAATCAAATCTTATGCTGGTGAAATTCACGGTGTGGTTCATGCGATTGCCTATGCGAATAAAGAAGATTTACAAGGAAAAGTAACAGATATTTCGCGTCAAGGTTATGCTTTAGCACAAGATATTAGCAGTTATTCTTTCATTGCTGTTACGAAATATGCTAAACCTATTCTTGCTGAAAATAGCGGGATTGTAACCTTGACCTACTTAGGGGCTGAACGTGCAGTACCAAATTATAATATGATGGGGATTGCCAAAGCGGCTTTAGAAGCGTCTGTACGTTATCTTGCAGCAGAATTATCTCCTGAAAAAATCAGAGTGAATGCCATTTCTGCCGGCGCGATTAAAACACTTGCTGTAACAGGTGTCAAAGATTATCAAAAACTATTACAATTGTCAGAAGATCGTACACCGGATAATGTGGGTGTCACCATTGAAGAAGTCGGCAATGTATGTGCTTTTTTAATTAGTCCCCTTTCAAGTGGCATTATTGGCGAAGTTATATTTGTTGATAAAGGAGTTCATCTATCGTAAAGGTATTATGTAAACTTTATTCTTCACCTTCCCTTTCTTTTGATTTTTACTTTGTTATGATACAATTATTTTAAAGGAGGGATTTTATGTTAGCTACGAATAATGGCTCTGTAGCAGAAACAACAGAAAAACAATTAAATGCCTTGCAACGTTGGTGGCATAATATTAATTGGGAGAATATTATTAATACAATTGTTGATAAAGCAATTGGTGTGGTTTTACTCACCCTTTTATTCTTTATCCTTCAGCGTTTGAGTTTCTTTTTACTTGATCGTGTCTATAAACAATATGCCAAAAGATACATTATGAATGAAAATCGCTTAAACACCTTTAAAACATTGATGCATAATATCATTCAATATACGCTCGGCTTTTTTTACGTTTATAGTTTATTATCTGTTTTAGGTTTTCCAATCGGTTCATTACTTGCAGGTGCCGGAATTGCTGGTATTGCAATTGGTCTAGGTGCGCAAGGATTTATGAATGATATTATTACAGGTGCCTTTATTATTATGGAACAACAAATCGATGTAGGGAACTATATTCGCCTACCAATTTTAGGAATAGAAGGCACGGTCATGTCTGTCGGAATACGTACCTTACAATTAAAATCAACAGATGGTACCCTTCATTACGTTCCAAATCGAAATATCACTGTCATTAGCAATACCTCACGTGAAAATATGCAAGTATTGGTTGATGTGAGAATTAATCCTAATGAAGGAATCGAGGAAATGAAACAAATTATTACAACGGTGAATCAAGAATTTTCTCAAGTACATCATGAAGTCATTGAGACGCCACCAAGTATTTTTGGTGTGGTGGATTTAGGAAATAACAACTTTGCGATTCGCAGTATCATGTATGTTTCAAATGGGCAACAATTTAGTATTAAACAAGCCTATTTAACTGCTTGTATAGATGCCTTAGTACAAAACGGCTATACCATTCCTAATACACCAATTATAACGAAATAAAATAAGCGCACATCGACTGAGGATGAATCAGTTGATGTGCGTTTTTAGTTATTGAGCTTTTTTCTGTTCGTTTTTTTCTATTAAATAATATCTACTTTCAATTTCATGCACCATATGATTAACAGATTTGAGTATTGTTTTTCTCGTATAAATACCTAAAAATACATTTTCTTTTGTTACATATGGTAAAAATGGTTCGTTGACTAGACGTCGTAATAAGACTTCTAGACCTTCGTTTGGATGAATGGTTGTGACATTTACTTCCATTACATCAGCAACCGTTAAACTTTCAAGCAGACTCATATCAAAACCAGTTAAGCCACTAATTGCGCGCATAATATCTGCTAATGAAAGTAAGCCTACTAAATGATCTTCACTGTCTAATACGGGTATTTTTGAATATCCCACATTTGTAAGGACTAAAAGTGCATGTTCTAATGGATGGGTGTAAAGTACCGTTGCAACATTTTCAGCTTCGATTAAAAAAGTATCTTCTGTTTCAGTTAATAATTCTTTGACGTGTTTACCAATCATTTCATATCCACCTATTTTTCAAATTCAAAAGCTAAATCGGCAATTGGTTGGCTTGCACGATTGTAGTACTGAATCTTCCAATGTGTTGGTGTACTTTCAATAATTGCAAAACTACGATGTTGAATCGGTCCTCGTGGTAGTAAGATGCTACCAGGATTTAAATACAGGCGATGATTCACCACTTCGCAACCAATTAAGTGAGTATGTCCAAACAATACAATATCCGCATGGCTTTGTTCCGCTAAATAAGCGAGTTTTTGAAGTCCCATTCGTACACCATAAAGATGACCGTGTGTGACTAAGATTTTATCTTCTGGTGTGGTAATGATTTTAACATCTTCATATCCATTATCGTAATCACAATTTCCAGCTACGACATGAATCTCTTTCCATAATTCATCATCACTAGATAATTCTGAATCTCCGCAATGTATCAAGTAATCTACTTTATCTTTCCATTGTTTGAATATATCGACCACAATTTGACGATCTTGATGGCTATCACTCAGTACAAGGTATTTCATAATCATTCTTCCTCTCTATGCTTCTAACCAGGCTTGCCATAATCCATCCAATTTTTTCATCGCTTGACCACGATGTGAAATCTCATTTTTCTCTTCTGGTGTTAATTCAGCAGATGTTTTTTCTAGACCATCAACGATAAATAATGGATCATAGCCAAAACCATTTTCACCTCTAGGAATTCGTGCAATACGTCCGTTCCAAATGCCTTCAACAACGAGCGATTCTTTTTGGGGCGCAGCAAAGACCAAGGTACAATGGAATTGCGCTGTACGATTTTCGTCTGCTACGTCGGTTAATTCATGCAGTAATTTGGCATTATTGGAGGCATCACTCTTTTGTTCACCGGCAAAGCGTGCGGAATAAATTCCTGGCATACCTCCAAGTGCATCGACAGTCAAACCAGAATCATCAGCTAATACTGGACATTGAAGGATATTGGCAATTGTTTCCGCCTTTAATCGAGCATTTTCTTCAAAAGTTTGACCGGTTTCTTGCACTTCAGGTAGTTCAGGAAAATCTTTCATGGTTTTAATTTGATAGCCCGCTTTAGCAAACATTTTTTCAAATTCTTTCGCTTTACCCATATTTCCTGTTGCAATCATAATCGTTTTATCAGCAACAGCATCATTGGCTGTATTCTGTACATATAAAGCTTCTTTTTGATAAGCAATTAAAGATTCGATGGCTTCTTTTCCATAGTGTAATAAGTGATTTAATTGGTCGCCATCAAAGGTCGCTTCTTCTCCTGTCCCTTGAATTTCAACAAAGCGGCCAGATTCAGTCATGACTAAATTCATATCAACTTGACAGGCAGAATCCTCAATGTAATCCAAGTCAACGGCGTAACTATCATCTTCTAAAATCCCTACGCTAATAGCAGCAAGATGTTCTTTAATTGGATTTTCGCTTAGCTCCCCTGTTTGCATCAGTTTATTAATTGCTAATTGTAAAGCAACAAAAGCGCCAGTAATACTTGCTGTACGTGTACCTCCATCTGCTTGAATGACATCACAATCAACAATGATGCTACGTTCTCCAAGTTTTTCTAGATCAACCACCGCACGCAAACTCCGACCAATTAAACGCTGAATTTCCATTGTGCGTCCGGATAATTTACCTTTTGCACTTTCACGGCGATTTCTAGTATTGGTTGCTCTTGGTAACATACTGTATTCAGCGGTTACCCAACCCGTTTCGCTACCACGTAAAAATGGTGGCACGTTTTCTTCAATTGTCGCAGAACAAATGACTTGTGTATCTCCAAAAGAAATCACAACCGAACCTTCTGGATGTTTAAAGACATTTGTTTGAATCGTAATTTTTCTTAAATCATTTACTTGACGGCCATCATGACGCATGTAAATTCCCCCTTTATAATTGAATATGTTTTGCTTGAATATCAGGAATATTTAACCAATTTTTAGCAATTTGATTAAAGCTTTGTGTTGATCCGGTTGTATAAAATTGACGTGTTGGTGTGATGTTTTCTGGTGAATTGGCAATATCAAAATAGTCTAAAAGCATGCTGACCTCACCGACTGTTTCAACGCCAGAGTCAATTAGTACCACATCTTTACCCATTACATTTTGAATAATTGGACGTAGCAATGGATAATGCGTACATCCTAAAATCAACGTATCGATGTTTTTTTTCGTCATCGGTTGTAGTGTTTGAGCGACAATTTTTTTTGCCACACTTGAATTTGCTTGATTACTTTCTACTATCGGAACAAATCTAGGACACGCTAAACTCACAGGTTGAGCAGTCGGTACTTTGGAAAGTATGGCTTGTTCATAGCTGCCACTTTGGATGGTTCCTTGTGTACCGATAATCCCTATTCGTTGAGATTTAGTATTTTTGACAGCAGCTCTAGTTCCAGGTAAAATCACACCGACAACTGGAATGTCTAATTGTTCCTTAATTTGGGTTAAAGCCGCTGCAGTCGCCGTGTTACAAGCGATTACAAGCATTTTAATATTTTGTTTTAGTAAAAAACGAGTCATTTGCCAAGTAAATTCGATGACTTGTTCTTTTGGGCGTGGACCATATGGACAACGCAAATTATCTCCTAAAAAAATAATATTCTCATTTGGTAGTTGTTTTAAAGCTTCCTTAACAACGGTTAGCCCTCCTACTCCTGAATCAATAAAACCAATTGGAGCAGTATTTATCATAAAATAAACTTCCTTTTTTTATATTTTATCCATACATATTTTCGCTTTTTTTCGCTAAGAATGCAAGTAATTATCTTGAAATCTTAGTAAACCAAAATAAATTTTAATCTTTACAACTAAAAAGTCATAAACAGGTTGATAAATCTAGTAAAACAAGGTAGGATAAAACTTGTGAGAATTAGTAGAAAAAGGTGAAATCAATGAATATTATTTTAACTGGTGATCGTCCAACAGGTCAATTGCATTTAGGTCATTATGTTGGTTCTTTAAAAAAACGTGTTGAAATGCAAGCTGATGAAAATAATCAAATGAATATCATGATTGCAGATGTGCAAGCTTTAACCGATAATGCCAAAAATCCCGAAAAAGTTTCTAAAAACGTATTAGAAGTTGCCCTTGACTATTTAGCAGTTGGTTTAGATCCAAAGCGTTCAACCTTATTTATTCAGTCACAAATTCCTCAATTAGCTGAATTGATGATGTATTACATGAATTTGGTTACGGTTGCGCGCGTGAAACGTAATCCTACCGTTAAGAGTGAAATTGAACAAAAGAAATTTGGTGAAAGTGTTCCAACTGGATTTTTTGTTTACCCTATCTCCCAAGCGGCTGATATTACGGCTTTCAAGGCAAATCTAGTACCCGTTGGTGAAGACCAAAAACCAATGTTAGAACAAACACAAGAAATAGTTCATACCTTTAATAGTACTTATGGTGAAGTTTTAGTCGAACCTAAAGCTGTATTACCTGAAAAAGGAATGGGGCGTTTGCCAGGTATCGATGGCAATGGTAAGATGAGTAAGTCTTTAAATAATGGTATTTACTTGGCTGATGATGCGGATACGATTAAGAAAAAAGTGATGTCTATGTACACCGATCCAAATCATATTCACGTTGAAGATCCTGGACAAGTCGAAGGAAACATGGTCTTTACTTATCTTGATGTATTTGGCAAAGATAAAGCCTATATTGAAGAGCTAAAAGAACATTATCGTCGTGGTGGACTTGGTGATGTTAAAATTAAACGCTACTTAATCGATGTATTAGAAGCTGAATTAGCCCCAATTCGTGCCCGTCGTTTGGAGTTTGCTAAAGATCCGCAAGCTGTGATGGAAATGTTACGACAAGGTAGCTT
Source organism: Enterococcus cecorum (assembly GCA_946499615.1). Classification (GTDB taxonomy): domain Bacteria; phylum Bacillota; class Bacilli; order Lactobacillales; family Enterococcaceae; genus Enterococcus_E; species Enterococcus_E cecorum_B. The sequence continues at coordinate 11,025 of CAMMST010000027.1, forward strand.
ACAAGCTGAAAAAGTAGCCGCTGCAACCCTTGATGACGTGAAAAAAGCGATGGGTATTCAATATTTTTAATAGATTTACGAGGATTGAAGCAAGGTCAATCCTCGTTTTTTTCTTTATCTTAATTTTTCCCAGACTGTGATCAATTTATTAATCTTACAGGGCGCATCTAAACCGAATTCTCTAAGCAACATTTGGACAAGATTTTCATCTAGTTTCTCTTTTTTGCCCTCTTTGAAATGAGCAAATACGTGATAAGTTAGTTCATCGCAAAATTCTGGATGACTATGCAACCAGTATTCAATGGCCTTATTTTGATTTTTTTCTTTGGCATAATTTCTCTTATAATAATACCCGGCATAAGCTTTTTTCATACTTTTATAACCAAATCCTTGGGCATCATCTAATATTTCGCCAGTTGTCGGATTAATAATAATGTATCTAGTTTCCCCTCTTTGTGATAATTTTCTGGAATATACTGCTTGATAATCTACATCATTCATGGTAATCCTCTCCTCTTTTTATGCTCTACTTAATAAATACGCAAAATACGCAAAAAAGCTTTTTTAAAACAATAAAAAAATCTAGAAAATCAGAAAAATCCTAATTCTCTAGATTAATTTGATACTTATATTTTACGTAAGCGATAAATACTGATAATTAACGAGCTAAAACATAGTAAAAATGAACCAAAAAAGGCGATTTTCATACCATAAATAAAAAATTCTGGATGTTGATTCAAATAAGTGGTTACCTTATACCCTGCTTTGAGACTCATTGCTTGATAAAGAATAGTGGTTGCTAAACTAATACCGACAACCATCCCAAAGTTTCGCGCAAATGAGTTTAAACTTCCTGCCAGGCCAAGATTTTCTCTTGTGACACTACTCATGACCATTGTATTATTAGGGGATTGGAATAATGAGTTACCTAAGCCTACAAATGCAGTTATCGCTGCATAGACAAATATCGGCGTATGGATATCTAAAAACATGTAACAAATCTGGGTAATTGACAAAATTGTTAATCCAGAAATAACTAAATATTTTGGCCCAAATTTGTCCGTTAATAAGCCGCTTAATGGTGAGGCAACGACCATAACGACCGGGAAAACCATCATTAATAATCCAGCCACACTTGGTTTTAGATTTAATGTCCGTTGTAAGTAAAATGGCACAATGACATTAATAAAGAAGTTTGAAGCAAAAATCAAAGTTGCACATAATAAACTGAGGCTGAAGGTTTGGTTTTTAAATATGCCAAAAGTAATTAATGGCAATTTTACGCGCTTTTCCACTAGAATAAAGCTAATAAAAGATAATATTGCGGCGAGGAATAAGATGATGGGTAAAATTTTTGTAAATCCAATTTCCTGTCCGATAAAGATGCCACCAAATAAAGTGATGATAAACAAGGCAAATAAGCCAAATCCTTTTGTATCAATCGGATGGCCTGAGCGATGGATATCTTTAGGTAAAACTTTACTACCTAACAGAAAAGTTAAAATACCGATTGGAATATTAATCCAAAAAATATAGCCCCAAGGTAACTGTCCTAAGATTACCCCACCGATTCCTGGACCAGCGATTGAACCTAGAGAGACAAAAGCACCGATGGATCCTAATGCCCGACCTCTTTCACTCATTGGAAAAACTTCTGTGATAATACCGGTATTGGTGGCCATCGTCATACTTGCACCGATTGCTTGAATAATACGAGCGACCAATAATAGACCTAATGAATGGTTGAAGCCACATAAAAAAGAACCTAAAGTAAAAATAATCATCCCTAGACGGAATACTTTAATTTTTCCAATGCTGTCTCCTAATTTACCAAAGACTAACAGACATGCACAGGCAGTCATTAAATAAATCGAAACTACCCACTCTACTTGGTTCATTGGAATATTTAAATCTTTTGAAATGACCGGTAATGCGATGTTTACAATACTACCATCTAAAGTGGACATAAATGTAAAACTAGCCACTGCAATTAAAATAAGCCAGCGATTTTTTTGAACGATAGGATTGTCCTGATAAGTCGGCAAAACAATCTCCTCCTTTAAATAAAATTTGGCGTAAAGTATCATAACATGAAAAACTAAAAAAAGCGAATAAAACCACTAGCTCAATAAAATGAGAACTAGTGGTTTTAAAATGATTTATCGAATAATCGCTGAGAAGTTTTCCGTTAATGCTTTGGTTACTTTTTCCATCGCTTTATTCACTTCTTCATCTGTTAAAGTGGCTTCAGGATTTGTAAATGTTAGTGAATAAGCTAATGATTTGAAGCCTAGGTCGATATTTTTACCTTGATAGACATCAAAAATAGCGACCTCACTTAAGAATCTTCCAGCAGCTTGTTTAATGACGCTGACAACTTCTTGGTTTGCAATCTTTTCTGATACTAACATCGCAATATCACGTGACATGGATGGGAATTTAGAAACTGGTTTAAAGCTAAATTTACCAAATGATGCCGCAATTAAAGCTTCAACATTTAATTCTGCAACATAAGTTTCTGGAATGTCGTAAGCTTTAGCAGCTGTTGGATGAACTTGGCCAACAAACCCAATTAATTCTTCCCCTAAGTAGATATAGGCACTTCTACCTGGATGTAAATCCTTCATGTTTTGCGCGCGTTGATATTTAATTTCATCAGCAACACTTAACTTTTCAAATAATTGATCTAAAATACCTTTTGCATGGTAGAAATCAACTTGTTCATTTGCTGTTTGCCAATCTTTAGTCTGCCATTGTCCACTTAAAGCAAAAGCAATATGGTTTTCTTCTAAAGGCAAGTTTTTCTTAGGATTTTCATTTTGATAGAAGACGCGACCAACTTCATATAAAGCGATTTGGGTATTTCTTCTAGCCACATTATATTGCACATCATCAAGTAACCCACTGATTAGATTCATGCGTAATACACTGCGATCTTCAGTCATTGGCCAATCTAGACGTGTCACGACGCTATCTTTAAAGGTAAATTGTTTAGATTTTTCTTCAGTCGTTAAAGCATAACTGATTGCTTCATTTAATCCATCGCCTTCTAGTAAAGTGCGAATTTTTCGTAAAGCTTTTTGCTCAGGAGTTAAGCTTCCTGCAACTGTTTCTCCACTAGGTAGTGTTGAAGGAAGTTGATTGTAACCATATATACGCGCCACTTCTTCAATTAAATCAGCTTCAATACTGATATCCCAACGTCTTGGTGGCACATTAACTTGATAAGATGTTTCGTTGCGCTCAAAAGTAAAACCAAGGGCTGTAAAAATTTCATCAACTTGGTCAACTGTTAAATCAGTTCCAAGATATTGATTGATACGTTCTAATTTGACAGCTACAGTTACATCTTTAGCATCTACACTTGAGCCAACTACTGCTCCAGCTAAGACCTCTCCTCCTGCTAATTGTTGAATCATCGCAGCGGCAAAATCACAAGCTTGACTTACAGTTGCACGGTTAATGCCTTTTTCAAAACGCGCAGATGATTCACTACGTAGATTAAAGGCTTTAGATGCTTTACGAATCGCAATAGGTTCAAATAAAGCAGCTTCTAAGGCAACGGTTGTAGTTGATTCAATAATTTCAGAATCTCTACCTCCCATGACCCCTGCTAAGGCTACAGGCTCTTTTCCGTTGGTAATAACGATTTGTTCTGGTGTTAGTTCACGGGTTTCGTCATCCAAAGTAACTAAGGTTTCACCAGCTTTTGCACGACGAACAACAATTTCTTGACTATTTAGACGATCGTAGTCAAAAGCATGTAAAGGTTGACCAAATAGCATGAGTACATAGTTTGTTACATCGACAACATTATTAATTGGGCGAATTCCGGCATTCATTAAACGGTTTTGTAGCCATTGAGGACTCGGCGCAATTTTCACATTTTCAATGACACGAATTTGGTAACTTGGTGCATCATTGGTATCTTCTACGCTAACTTTGATTTTATCGCTAGCTAATTGATTACTTTCGACTAATGGTAGGTCCTTGAATTGTGGTGTTTGACGATAGATGGCGCCAACTTCATAAGCCACCCCACGCATACTTAAAGCATCTGCACGGTTTGGGGTAATAGATAGTTCGATTAAATCATCATCCATATCTAAATATTTAAAGACTTGATCTCCACAAACGGCGTCTTCAGGTAAATATTGAATCCCTTCTGAATATTCTTTTGGAATGACGTTGTCCGCATAGCCGATTTCTTGTAAGGAACAAATCATCCCATTTGAAACTTGCCCACGCATTTTACCTTTTTTAATTTTGACATTGCCAGCAATTCTAGAACCTGGTAATGCAACGATGACTTTAATGCCGGCTTTGACATTTGGTGCGCCACAAACGATTTGAGATAATTCTTCTTCACCAATATCTACTTGGCAAATAGATAGATGGTCAGAATCAGGATGTGGCACGCATTCTTTCACTTCACCAACGACAATTTTTTTCATTCCATCCATTGGTTTTGTTACTGCTTCGACTTCAATACCAGTTAATGACATTTGATCGGCTAATTCTTTCGCAGTGACTTTTGATAAATCTAAATATTCATTTAACCATTTATATGATACTAACATTCACTTACTCCCCCTTAAACTGACTGATAAAGCGCAAATCATTAAGATAGAAGTTACGGATATCATTGACTCCATAACGTAACATGGCGATGCGGTCTGGTCCTAAACCAAAAGCAAAACCTGAGTAAACTTCTGGATCAATACCAGACATTTTCAAGACATTTGGATGCACCATACCTGCCCCTAAAATCTCAATCCAACCGGTGTGTTTACATACAGAGCAACCTTCACCGCCACATTTGAAACAACTAACATCGACTTCAACACTTGGTTCAGTAAATGGGAAATAGCTTGGACGTAGACGAATTTTGCGATCTGCACCAAACATTTTTTGCATAACTTCTTCTAATGTTCCTTTTAAATCAGCCATTGTAACATTCTTATCAATCACTAATCCCTCAATTTGATGGAATTGATGAGAGTGAGTCGCATCATCAGTATCACGACGGAATACTTTACCTGGTGAAATCATGCGTAATGCCCCTTTAGAGAAATCATGTTTTTCCATGGTGCGCGCTTGTACCGGTGAAGTATGGGTACGAATTAAAATTTCATCAGAGATATAAAAAGTATCTTGCATATCACGAGCTGGGTGATCTTTTGGTAGATTCATACGTTCAAAGTTGTAGTGATCTTGTTCTACTTCATATCCTTCGACCACTTCGTAACCCATTCCAACAAAGATATCTTCAATTTCTTCAATAATTTGCGTTAATACATGACGCGTTCCTTGTTTCATTGGCTTTCCTGGTAAGGTTACGTCAATTGTTTCATCTTCTAAAGCTTTTTGTAAGGCTAGTTGTTCTAATAATTCTTTCTTGGCTTCAATTTCTTTTGTGATCAAATCGCGAATTTCATTGGCAAAACTACCTACTTTCGGACGTTCTTCAGCAGATAAATCTTTCATGCCACGTAAAACTTCAGTGATTGGGCCTTTTTTACCCAATGTTTCTACGCGAATTTGGTTCAAACTAGCTAATTCTTTTGTTTCTTCAATTTTAGCCAAAGTCTCTTGTTTGAGTGCTTCTAACTTTTCTTGTAAAGACATCAAAATTCCTCCTATAAGTTGAATCTATCAAAAAATATTGATTGAAATGAATGTTAGAGTGTTGATGAAAATAAAAAAACTCGCTCCTATTGAAAGGAACGAGTTGTCGTGTTACCATCCTCATTCGTAAAAGCAAATATAGCCTTTTACGCACTTAATTCGTTAACGATAAAGTTTACCGACCTAGATAACCTAGATTGACTAGAAAGTGAACTTCGCTTATCCGCCCAGCCCTTGCTTTCAGTCTATGGCAAGTCTCCCTGTTTCTGCTTGAAATAAGTTACTCTTTTTCATCATTGTCTTTTTTGATATTTAACTAATGAATAGTTTACAAGAGATTTTTGTAAATTGCAAGCAAGAACCAGAGTTTAAAAATATTTAAATTTATTTTTTAGCAAAGACTTCAATTTCTACTAAGAGTTCAGGATCAATTAGTTGTTTGACCTCGACCATTGTAGCAACAGGTTTAATCTCTTTAAAGAACTCACCATGTGCCCGTCCAATTTGTTCCCATTTTGAAATATCAGTCACAAACATTCTAGTACGATAAATATTTTCAAAAGGAATTTGATGTTTAGTAAACAAGTCTTTGATAGTAGTTAAAATATATTTGGTTTGTTCGTAAGCATTGCCTGGTGAATAGACTTTGCCATCTTTCATCGCAGTTGTACCGGCCACTTCAACACAATCATCAACTACTACCATCCGTGAATAACCAACAATATCTTCCCACGGTGAGGAACCAGGAATATTTTTTCGATTCATCTTTTTGTACTCCTTTGTTTCATCCATTAGTTAGTTGTTTGCGTAGGCTCTTCATTGCCACCTTGAAATAGTCCTGAAATTGCTGCCCAAATATTGGCAAAGAAACTCTTGATTTTTTCCCATAACCCTTGGGATTTTGCTTCAAGTTCATTCTTTAAATTAGATAGATCAATTTCTTTACTCAAGTCTTTAAAAATATTTTTTTGATTCAGCATTGTTAGTAAATCAATAATTTTATTGACCTGTTCTTTAGTTAAAATATCTTGTAACCCTTGATTTTCTAGGGCCTGATTAACAGCTTGAGTAACAGTATCCTTATCAATTTTTTGACCTTCCGAAGCTGCTTTAGCTAGTAATTCTTTAGCTTCTTCTTGGGCCGCATTTAGTTTTTCATCAGAATAACCAGAGACATTTTGATTTTCTTGGGTGATGTCATTTAAGACTTTCATTTCTTCTTGAGCTGCTTGTGTCCGTGTAGTATCTACTGTGCCGCCAGCTTCTTTTACGATTTTATACACACCCGCTAAGGCACCTGAACCATCGATTGGAATCACAGAAGCCACTGTAATTTTGGCATCAGTAATTCCTGCTGTTTGAGCCGCATTTTTATACTGATTAGCGGTGATGGAAGTAATATTTGCAGGAGTTGCAATTTCGACTTCAATTCCCTCACCTTTTGCTTTTGTTTCTAAATGAACAGATGAATAGACTTTCCATTGTGCATTAAAGTCAGTTTTAGAAATATAATCCATTAAATCATTACCATCAGTTGTGTAAATGGGTACTTCTTTCACTTGCCCGAGTGAATTTAAAGTTTGCTGTTTTTGATCGTCAGTTAACGCATTTCCTAAAGCAATAGCATTGATTGAGTCAGGAACATTGCTTGTGTCAGCTTCTACATATCGAGGGACAGTAAAACCAATGCCACCAATAAGCAAGGCACAACATAGTAATCTTTTATTCATAATTAAAATCATCCTTTTGCTTTTTTTAACAATATAGCGCGTATATCATTGATTGTCAGTAAGCGAGTTGAAAAAATTACCAAAAATTTAGAAATCTAATATTTTTTGATGTGTGAGTAAAACTAATTTTCTCTCGCTAACTGGTAATTGTAAGGCTTGACTTAAGGCTTGGCTATAAAGTTTAAGCTGACCATAATAACGTTCTTTGGCGGTTTCTTCAATATTATTTTTAAAATAGTCCGTTTTAAAATCAAAAAGAATAATCTGTTCATTTTCGATAAAATAGCCATCCACTACACCGTGGACAAGCATGTGCGATTCTTTTTCATCGAAGCCTTGAAAAATTTCAGTCGCTTCTTTTAACATCGCAAAAGGCACTTCTCGTTTTAAGGACTGAGCATTTTGGATGACTCTTTGCCCTAATGCTGATTGGAAAAACCATAAGATATGCTGATAAGGTATTTTTGAGACTAGCTTTTCATCAAGAATCTGATTTTCCTTCAGTCTTTGTGCTAATTGATGTAAGGAATCTGGTGTAATAGGCTGCGTGACATCAATCAATTGCAACAACTTGTGAGTCGCACTACCAATTTCAGCACCCGTTATTTTGACTTCTTGCATAAATCTAGGCATCGCTAATTCATTTGAAGTTTTACGATAGCCTTGTGTTTCTTGTTGCCAACGATTTTGCCAAACTAATTTATTCAGCTTTTCCTCATCTGGATCTTCATATAATCGCTTCAACTCTGAAACAGATTGATAACTAGCTGTTTTTGTCGATAATGGATAATCATAAGCTTTAGTCATTTGCTGGATATATTCATCTAAAGCCTGATGATTCGCTGTTTCTTGCTGACTTGTCTCAGCTAAACTTTCAGATGAATTTTGCTCTGGTGCGACGAGTTGATCCGCTTGGTAAAAATGAATGCCGAATTTAGCTGGATGTTGAATGGTCATGGCTGTTGCAATTGATTCATCTACTTCTTTGGCAAATGACTCATGGCGAATTAAACAATAGCCAATCCAGTTGATAAAAGTATCTGCATTTAATCTAAGCATCGGACTTAATACGGTGTTTTCTTGCATTGCCGCCTTTTGCCATTCTTTGAGCATAGATTCTTTGTCTTTGACGGTTCCGACTAAATATAATTTTTGTTCAGCACGTGTCAAAGCAACATATAATTTTCGCATTTCTTCAGAGAAAGCTTTTTGTTTTTTCAATTGATTAATAACTAGATAAGGTAAAGTTGGGTATTGAATCTCTTGCTCATCTAAAAATTTCGTCCCCATCCCTAATTTTTCTTCCAAAATGTATGAATTTTTGAAGTCTTGTTGATTAAATTTTTTGGCTAAATCTACCACAAAACATACTGGAAACTCCAAACCTTTACTTTGGTGGATGGTCATAATCTGTACAGCATTTTCCTTGATTTCACTAACAGGTTTCGCTAAATCATGTTCTTTTTCTTGCATCATTTGAATAAAGCGAATAAATTGGTAAAGCCCTTTAAAACTGCTTTGTTCATAAGACTTGGCACGACTAATAAAGCTAAGTAAATTCATTTGGCGTTGTACTCCAGAAGGCATACCACCGACAAAATCTAAAAAGCCCGTATCTTGATAAATAGTCCAAAGTAGGTTTTCTAATGAATCGCGCTTAGCTAGATTTCGCCATTTGAGCAACTGTTGATAAAAATGAGTAATCTTTTCTTGATAGCCACTGCTTATTGATAAATTCTCTAAGAAAGCATCATAAAAGCGTTCTTTCTTACTATTAATTCTTATTTGCGCTAGTTGTTTTTCATTTAAACCAACGATTGGACTTCGAAGCACAGCTACAAAAGGAATATCTTGTAACGGATTATCAATGATTTTTAATACCGCTAGAATCGTTTGGACCTCTGTAGCTTGGAAATAATTTTGGGCATCGGCTAATTGGACCGGAATGTTTTTTTGCGCAAATATATCCAATAAATGGAGATGATTTTTTCGCGTTGAAGATAAGATGACGCAATCACCATAAGTAATGTCACGGAATTTCTTTTGTTTTTTATCGTAAATTTGAAATTTTTGTTCGATTAACTCTTGGATTTTATTCGTAATCACGTGAAATTCACCTTGTGTCTTATCATCAATTCCAAATTCATCTGCCATATCATCATCAAGTTCGGCTTGTTTTTCATATATCAGAAGCTCGGTATGAAAATCTTCACTTGATGGAAAAGCTGTGAAGCCGAATTTTAATTGAGCCGCTTCATCATATTCGATTTGTCCGACTTTTTGATCCATTAATTGTTCAAAAATTAAATTCGTAAAGTCTAATACTTCTTTTCTAGAACGGAAATTTTCAGCTAAGATAATGCGACGTCCACCCTCGTCATGCGCAAATTGTGTATATTTTTCGATAAAAAGTGTTGGATCAGCTTGACGAAAGGCGTAAATGGATTGCTTAACATCCCCTACCATAAACATATTCCCAGGATTTTCGGCTTTTCGCACATAAGAAATAATCGTTTCTTGTAGGCGATTCACATCTTGATATTCATCTACTAAGACTTCATCAAAGGTTTGGCGATAATAATCACTTGCAATACTTACACCATCGACTTCATGACGTAAAATTGCTAAAGCGAAATGTTCTAAATCATTGAAATCCAGGACACTTTTTTGCCGTTTTAATTGCGAAAATTCTACCATAAATTCTTTAGTCAGACTCACCGCAATTTTGATCATTTCTTGACTTTTAGCAATTAATTCTAGCGTTAACTCAGGATCTGTTGGCCAAGATTTTTGCGCATTTCCGAGTAATTCTTTCGCCATTTCGCGATAAGACTTCGCTAATTGTGCTTGGTCATAGTCATCATGGTCTTTTTTCACTGTTGTATACCTTGCAAACTTCATATTTTGAATTTGTTCAAAAGCTTGTGTCAATTGATTTTGTTTTAGGCTTTCGATAGGTGCTTGGATCATTGCGATATCATCTTTTAATAGCTGTTCGACTTTTTCCAAACTAGTATATTCAATCATCGTTAAGGCTTGCTCAAGGTATTTGATCATATCTGCTAAAAGAGAGAGAATATATGGTTTCGTGTATTCATTAAAGATTGGATAGTCTTCTAGCGTTTCAACTGGCTGATAACTTTCAACCATATGATTTAACCATTTATCAGGGTTATCATTGGCTCGACTAAAACGATATAAATCCAAAATGAGGCGTAACATCCCCTCATCAGAACGGTCATTGGCAAATTGTTGGACGAATTGATAAAAGGCAGCATCTTCACTTTCATAATGGCGATTAATGACATTTTCAAGGGCTTCATCCATCAATAAAGTCTGTTCTGTCTCATCGCTAAGCAAACGAAAATTCGGATCAAGATCAATTAAATAGTAGTATTTGCGAATAACCGATAAACAAAACGAGTGTAAGGTAGAGATATGACTCGTCGGTAAGTTCATTAACTGTTGACTAAAATGGGCTCGCTTTTGTTCATCTGACTCAGCATTAATAGCATCTTGTAGCGCTACTTGAATCCGTTCTTTCATTTCATTGGCTGCAGCTTCAGTAAAAGTCACAATTAATAAGCGGTCAACGTGGCTACCTAGTTTAAGCTTTTCAATTACCCGTCGTACCAAAACAGTCGTCTTACCTGAGCCAGCCGAAGCACTGACTAATATATTATCCCCACCATCAAAAATCGCTTGCCACTGGGTATCAGTAAATAATTCATTATTAGGTTTTAAAGGAATTTTAGGCATTTGGCGCATCCTCTTTCGTTAATATTTCGTCACGCACTGCTTTTTCAATGATACGATAACGATTTTCTGGTAATAAAGCATCAAATTGACAAATACTCTTGAAGGGACAAGTTTGACAAGCACGTTTATTATTGTGTAATGAAGGATTGATTTCCAGTTGTCCTTCATAAATGGCATTTCCGGCTTGTTGCATATTTCGATGATTGATATCAAATAGCTGCTTCATTTCATCATTTGTATAGAATTTATTTTTACTTTGTGAAACAATTCCAAGCTGGCCATCTTTATTTTTACGTAATGGAAAGACATAAGAATTTTCCTTGTTTTCTAATTGTGCATCCATTACTTCAAAAGCTTGTTCTTCACTAATAAAAAGGCCTTCATACTTGTATTTTTTAAGCAAATCGGTTTCTGTTGCTTCTTCAAATTTTCTTTTTGGACGGTAAACATGTAAATAATATGCGCCCAATGGTTTAATGTCATCGCGTTTTAATTCCTCTTTCACATAGTTTATAGCCACTTCTAGATAAGTAATTAACTGCATCGAAAGACCGTTGTAGAATTCAGTCAAATCAAATTGCTTATTGCCGGATTTATAATCAACCACACTGACATAAGCTTCTTCAGGACGGTTGAAAAGATCAATCCGGTCAATTTTTCCACGTAGATGTAAATGATGATTGTCATGTAAATCAATTGTCAGACCTTTTGCATGGGCCTCACGCGTTCCAGCTAAATGACCAAATACAAGTTCAGTTTGTTTAAATTGCATTAAGCCACGTTCTTGTTGGTTACGAATCACCCAATACATTTGTTTAATAGTTTTTTCCAATTGTTGACGAATATAAACCATCCGTTTTGACCTTGCAAAGATTTCATAGCGACTATCTCCTAACAATTTGATTAATACCTTTTCTAAAATTTCTGCTTGCTTTTCTTGTGTTAAAGGCTCTGTTTGTGCAATAATTTGTTGCACGATTTGGTCTAAAGCATCATGAAAGTAACTACCTGTTAAAGCTGGACTTAGTATTTGTTCTTGGCGTTCTCTAACCTTTAAGCCATAATTCAAGAAATAGCGATATTGGCAAGAATAGAAAGTTTCCAAACTAGAAATAGAGCTATATAAATTGTTTTGATACAGTTGTGTTGGTTGTTCAGGTGCCAGAGAGGTGGCTGTATTATGATAGTTTAAACTACGAAAGATTTGTTTTGCTAATGTTGCTTGATTAGACTTAAGCAAGTAATCTTTGAGTTGTTCCCAAACAGTTGGTAGCGCTTGTTTTGATTCTTGTGTGAGTCGATATAAGACATTTAATTGACGAATCAAAGCACGTGGGCTCACAAGATAATCACTTGGAGATACTTGTGGTTGAATCGCGGTATAAGTCTCAATATTTAAGTTTAATTGTTTGGCCAAACGAGAAAGGTAAAAAGATGGTTTTAAATTTTGACTATTATCATAATTCATTGGATAAGATAAATAGACCTGTTGCGAGCCACTTAACCATGCATTATAGGCGATGAAACTCTCTTTAAGGCTTTGTGACTTACTATTTGCACCTAATTGTTGCGCATGCTCTAGTTGGTTTGCTAAAATATCTCGCTCTTCATCTGATAATAACGTTTTATTCTCAAATTTTCGTGGAAAGGCCCCTTCTTTTAACCCTAAGATAAAACTTACTTTTGTCTGATTGGCGCGAATCAACTCTAAACGGTTCACTTTCAGTTGATCAATGGTTGCTGGAATTTGACTAAACTCATAATTATCAATGGCACTAAATAAAATAGCTTCGAATAAGTCCAAATCAAATGGTGTATCTTTATAAATATCATAAAATTGATCAAAGATATCCATTAAGGCTTGCCAAGACTGTTCGTGTAATCGTGACTTTTCTAAATGACCAGCAGCAAGTTCTTCATCTCTAAAATAAAGAATTTCACGATCGATATGACAGTCCATTAGCCATTGATAAAGTGTCGTAATCGCTTCACCGAAAGTCTGGAATTCATTGAGTTTTTGGACAAAAGGTGTTACGTTTTGTTGAAAGGCTCGTCTTAACTGATTCACTTGTAATTGTAAAGATTTGATTTCTTCACTAATATCCTTTTCATCTTCGAAATTATAATGTGGGAGTACCCAATCCTCCTCTTTTACCCAGTCATTTCCTTGATAATGATAGGCTAAAACAACATTTTCTAACTCATCAATCATTCGTCGCATTTGTAAATGACCAAGTTGCACATCTTCTTGTTCTAATAAATCATCAAGGATAAAGAGTTCCGTTTTGAAAAAGTGTAGGACATCTGTGAAACGAAAATGATATTTATGAAAAGCAAAAAGCGATTTTAAAAGATCAGTTAAAGGATGTTGATTCATCAATTGAGGCGTATCAACAAAAAATGGAATCCCCGCCTCATCAAATGTGTATTGTAAAAAAGGCTGATAAATAGATAAATCAGGAGCAAAAATCTGGATATCTCTTAGCCGCAAATTTCCCTGGCCTTGTTGTAATAACTGTTTAATTTTGACTGCTACTCTTCTTAACTCTTCTTGTGGATTTTCTACCCGAGCAATTGAAAAAGTTTGTGACGAAGATCCCTCAAAATGACTGGATTGATTAGCATTGGTCCATATTTGATGAATGGTTTCTTGCCACTCATTCGCGGGTTCTTTCACTTTTTCATCCAGTAATATTTTACATTGATTTTCTTTTGCCATTTCAATTAAACGTTGATAAGTCTGGCTCGTTGGATAAAAGACATCTAAAGGACTCAAAGCTTTTTTGGGATTGTCGATGAGTAAATCAATACAAAGCTGTCCGTAGCCCATGAAATGTTGTAATAATTCAAATTCCTCGCTGGTGAAGTCTGAAAAGCCCGTAACAATAAATAAGGTATGACCAAACTCTACTTTGAGTTGTTGCTTTTCATTTACTGTTAATTTTGTAGACGTTTCACTTGATAATTCAGCTAATATGTTTAGAAATTGCTGATAAACAGTTTCATAATGGAAATCAAAATCTAGACATTTTTGGACAAATGCTTGATAGATGATTTGTAATTCGGCTAGTTTGTCCGCTAATTCAGCATGCTGTGTGGATTCATTTGATACTTGTAATTGTTGCATTTGAATTCGACCATTTTCAAATTCGTTAAATAAGTCTAGTACTTGCTGAATAAACCCTTGATTCATGATTTCACCACGATAAATACGTAATTGCTCACTCGTTTCAATCAATACCTGACGTAAAATCATTTCTTTTGTTACGGATTGTAGCGGATGATGAATGGCTACAGGAAGTTTTTGGGTATAAAACCAAGCTAATCGTTGAAAACTAAAAATTTGTAAATTCGTACTTGAAAATTCACGAGTGTTTTCGAGTTGTTGATAAGCTTTTAATATTTCAATTTCGCGTTCAAATTTATTATAGTTAGGCACAATGAAAATAACTTGATGGTTAGGCTGTGCTAAATGTTGCTGTGCTTTTTGCATTAAGCTTGTTAAATGATTGCTTGTTCCATCGCCGTAAATAAACTGCAAAGTCAAAAGAACCACTCCTTTTGCGATAATTACTATTTACGACCATTATACCATAATATTTAATGGAAACGTGCGTACGAGTTATACAAAATCATACTTTTGATTGATTTCTAATTATATGGTTATTGTGTTATAATTAAATCATCAAATATATCGAGGTGGATAAAATGAATACCTTTTTTAAAACCATCCAAGTAAATCAACTATTTCTTGGGCTTGCTTATATTATCTTAGGGTTACCATTAATCATTGCACCAAAAAACTCTTTACAGTTAGTGATTACAATTTTATCACTTGTCTTATTATTCTTTGGTGCCAAAAATTGTTATAATGCCTATCGCTTCAAACAACGAATGGGTTATTATGATAGTCGTATGAGTAGTGGAGTTGGTTTATTGATTGCAGCATTAGTGGTCTTTTTCTTATCAAAATTATTACTTTCTTTCTTGCCGATTATTATTGGCCTTGGCGTATTGATTTCAGGTATTAGCTCATTAATGATGAATCTCAATATTCAACAAGCAGTCGGTCATCATATCGGCAGCATCATTTATAGTATTTTAATCATCATTGCTGGATTAACCATTTTGTTAAATCCATTTACAGGTGTTTTAGTGGTGATTCAATTTGGTGGTGCTATTCTAATTGTGATGGGTATTTCAGCGATTATTAATCATTTTCGTTATAAAAATTCAAATATCTTTTAATGAGGAGCCTTCTTTTTTAGAGGGCTTTTTTTGATGAAATGAACTTGAAATTTTCAAGAAACTATTCTATTCTAAAGCTAATAAGGCATGAATTGAAGGAGTTGAAAAAATGGAAACTACATTCCATGAAAACCGCTTTGTTGGCTTACTCTTGACTTTTATTGGCGGGGGCATTGATGCATTTACGTATTATCATTTCAATACTTTCGCTGCCACACAAACAGGAAATCTCGTGTTAGCGATTATCGATGCTGTTAAGGGCGAATTTACTTTAGTGGGCGAGAAATTATTATCCACCCTCTTTTTCTTTTTAGGGATTATCTTGACGAAATTTTTAGTAAGCTATTTTCGCAAAAAAAATCATCCATTTTGGCGTCTAGGCATTCTATATTTTGAAACATTAGTATTTCTTTTGTTAAGTTTGTTCATTGTAGATTTGCCGATTACCGTGATTACCATTATTATTTCGTTTGCTACGGCGATGCAATGGTGCAGTTTTGAACGGATTAACGGCATGAGTTATACCAGTATTATGACAACCGGTAATTTAAAATCAATGGCAACGAATTTATTCGATTATCTTGAACATGGGAAAGAGCAAAATCTACGTCAATTTTTCCATTATTTATTTGTTGTCCTGTCATTTTTTGCTGGGGCTTTCACCATTGCCTTACTGAGTCATCATTATCATTTTAAAGCGATTCGGTTAACTGCTTTATTATTCTTTGGTTTAGCGCTTAGCCAAACGTATCAAATGTTCAAATTAAGAAAAATCATGAATCCATAAAAAAGAAGAAGCTCAATAAAGAGAGCTTCTTCTTTTTTGTTATGCTAAGTAATTTGCTACTTCATTTAATGCATCAGGAATGCCTGCTGGATTTTTACCACCTGCTTGGGCCATATCCGGACGGCCACCACCGCCACCACCAACTTTTGGTGCAATAGCCTTAATTAAGTCACCTGCTTTAATTCCTTTTTCTAAGCCATTTGGACTAACGGCAGCTAATAGATTCACTTTACCATCATTTTCTGTCGCTAAAACTAACACATCAGAAACGGCTTTTTGTTTCCATTGGTCAGCAAGTTGACGCAATTGATTCATATCCTTTACTTGCACTTTAGCAGCAATATATTTTACATCGTTGACCACTTTGACATCTTTAAAGACATCGCCTGCTTGTTGGTTCGCTAATTTACTTGCAAGTGCTTCGTTTTCTTTTTGCACTTCACGTAATTGTTGTTGAAGTTGTTCTACTTTTGTTGTAGCCTCTTTATATTGTGGTGCTTTCACTAAACTTGCAATTTGTTTTAAGATTTGTTCTTGATTTTCAAGTAATTCATAAGCTGCTTTACTTGTTACGGCTTCAATACGACGCACACCAGCTCCGATACCTGATTCAGCAACAATCTTGAAGATACCAATTTCTTCAGTATTTGACACGTGATTTCCACCACATAATTCAATAGACCAGTCAGACACATTCACCACACGTACAAATTGGCCATATTTTTCGCCGAATAAAGCCATCGCGCCCATTTGTTTAGCAGAATCAATATCTGTTTCAATGGTTACTACAGGTAAAGCTTCCCAAATTTTCTCATTTACAATGCGTTCCATGCGAATTAATTCTTCAGGAGTTACTTGACCAAAATGCGTAAAGTCAAAACGTAAATGATCCGGTGTTACAAGAGAACCCGCTTGATTAGCATGGCTTCCTAATACTTCTTTTAAGGCTTTGTGTAATAGGTGGGTTGCAGTGTGATTTTTGATAATACGGTTGTGACGCGCTTTATCGACTACTAATTGGTAAGTTTGCCCCACAGTTAGTGCTTCTTTTACTTCAAGTGCATGTAAGAATTGGCCATTTGGTGCTTTCTTGACATCAGTTACATGAGCGACCACTTGTCCACTGCCATCGATAATATCTCCAGTATCAGCAATTTGTCCACCCATTTCAGCATAGAATGGTGTTTGTGCAAAAATAGCTTGGACTTCACCTTCAGATACACTGTCGACAATCGCTTCGTCTTGAATGAGGACTAATAATTCACTTTCAGTTTCTAATACTTCATAACCGACATATTCACTTTCAACTTTAATATCAGTCAATAAGGCAGACTGAACTCCCATAGATAATTCTTTGCTACGAGCATTACGCGCACGTTCTCTTTGGGCTTTCATTTCTACTTCAAATCCCGCATGATCAATCTTAAATCCTTCATCACTGGCAATTTCTTCCGTTAATTCAACAGGGAAACCATAAGTGTCATATAGACGGAAAATATCACTACCTTGTAAAGTATCTTCGTGATTTTCTTTTAATTGGGCGATGACTTGGTTTAAGATAGCCAGACCTTCATTGATTGTTTCGTGGAAGCGTTCTTCTTCGTTTTTGATAACTTTTTCAATGAAGTCTTTTTTAGCAAGAACTTCAGGATAGTAGCTTTCCATAATTTTTCCAACAACTGGGACTAATTGATATAGAAAAGCTTGCTTAATGCCTAGTTTTTGACCATGCATGACCGCACGACGTAATAAACGACGTAAAACATAGCCGCGGCCTTCATTTGACGGTAAGGCTCCATCGCCAATTGCAAAAGATAAGGCACGAATATGGTCAGCAATTACTTTAAAGGAAATATCTGTTAATGGTGATTGTCCGTATTTAACACTACCACTTAATTTTTCCACTTCTTTAATGATTGGCATAAACAGGTCTGTTTCAAAGTTAGTTGGTGCATTTTGGACGATAGAAACCATTCGTTCTAGCCCCATCCCCGTATCAATGTTTTTATGAGGAAGTGGTTCATAAGTATCATCTGGTTTATGATTGAACTCTGAGAATACAAGATTCCAGATTTCTAAGTAACGTTCATTTTCGCCACCAGGGTAGTTTTCTGGATCATCTTCGGCCACATTGTTAAACTCTTGGCCTCGGTCATAGAAAATTTCTGTATCCGGACCACTTGGACCCGCACCAATATCCCAGAAATTATCTTCAATTTCCACGATATGTTCTTTAGGTAGCCCAACTTCTTCATGCCAAATTCGTTTAGCTTCTGTGTCTTTTGGATAGACAGTTACATAAAGTTTTTCTGGATCAAAGGCCATCCATTCAGGTGAAGTTAAAAATTCCCAAGCCCAGTGAATGGCTTCTGTTTTGAAGTAATCACCAATTGAAAAGTTTCCTAACATTTCAAACATCGTATGGTGACGGGCTGTTTTACCCACATTTTCAATATCATTGGTACGAATAGATTTTTGCGCATTAGTAATTCTTGGATTTTCAGGAACAATTGAACCGTCAAAATATTTTTTTAATGTCGCAACCCCAGAGTTAATCCATAATAGTGTTGGGTCGTTAACAGGGATTAAAGATGCACTTGGTTCGATATTGTGACCTTTTGATTTAAAAAAGTCTAAAAACATTTGGCGCACTTGAGCACTAGATAATTCTTTCATAATTCTCCTACTTTCTTTAAAATTAAAAAGACATCACTGCATGCAAGGACGAAACTCGCGGTACCACCCTGCTTGCAATGATGTCTGATCATTACCTCTTTATATCTATTAACGCTAGATTCACGTTGATATTTCTACCAATGGAATAAAGGGAGCAATATTTAACGGCTGTATCTTACTTCCACCACCATAAGACTCTCTAGAACAACTATCTTAAATACCATATCCTTTACTTTTCATAGTATAGGTAATTTTGCATAAGATGTCAATGATTTTTAATATTGCCATGTGAGATGGTTTTTAAATTACCATGTGATATTTGTTTCCCCATTTTCATTGAATTCGTCATCAGTTAATGGAGTACCATCATCTTTATTATCCTTTTCGGGTTGTGGATCGGGTTGTGGCGTAGGATCAGGCTGTGGCGTAGGATCAGGCTGTGGGG
>CAMMST010000028.1:0-30078 GCA_946499615.1 Enterococcus cecorum
GTGAATGAATTCGTGAATGATCATCAACGGATACATCAGAAAAAAATACACAATCCCTACCGTCAACCAATGAAAATTCCAAATCCACTGGTAATCTATGGAAGAAATCCGGTAAATCCCTGCCGCAAACATAACAATAAATAACGGAAGGCCAATGAGTAAACCTTGCAGAAAGATTTTATTCAGATTGTCACTTTCCTTAAATTGCGTGGCTTGATAAGGATAGGGCTGATTTTTAATTAATTGCGATTCATCTTTGTACTTTCCCATATAATGTATTTGAAACATGACCTCACCTCGTAATCTAATCATACTATGAAGTCTGTCATTTTACTAGCCATAGAAAAACAAAAAAGCTGCCCTATAGACAACTTTTTGCATGAATTATGAAACCTTTAGATAAGGCTGAATCGTTTGGACTATTTTTTTATCAGATTGACGATTGATTTGTTCGGCTTTTAATTGTTCAGAAAGTGAGGGACATTCTTCAGGCATCCCACAAATATCGGCTCCAATTAAACGTTGATGACTGAGGACCTGACGAAGACTTTGCTGCAAGGTAGATAAATCGAGTTGGCCTTGATTCCAGTTCGTCATTGCATCCTTTTTTGTTAAAATATCCTTATCCACGGACAAATACATAGGTAAATCTGACTGATAATAAGCAAGTTTGGCCATTGCTTTGTGACTCATAAAATCTTCTTCGGTAATGGCTTTTAGTTTTGGGCTATGAAAGTCTACTTGTTGAAAGGCTTTTTGACTTGGACCAGCTACAATGACTTGATGGAGCCGTGAATTTTCCTCAATACAATTTCTGACCCAATCGCCACAAGTTAACATCTCGCCAAAGACCGCATCTTTCATATCGGTATGATGATCAAATAAAACCAAATCAAACGGCTCATGTATCTGGTCGCACATCAATTTCGTGATATAGTGATAATCGCCAGAATCCAAGAAATGTACGCCAGAAATGCCATGATGTGCAATCAATTGGTTTAATTTTTCCTGAGCTTCATCCGAACAAATTAAACGACTCCCTAAAACTTGACTACAATTGAAATGAGTAAAATTTGGATAATCCTCGTAGTCACCATTAAAATCCAATATATAATTTTCACTCATTGTATCGCCTTCTTATATAAGATTACATCTATTATATCACTTTGAAAAAATCCGACAAGCTGACTCATTTTGTTTGCGAACTGCTTGGGCGAGTGCGGCAATCTCTGCAGGTCTTGTACGACAACAGCCACCAACAATTTGTGCCCCTAAATCTATCCATTTTAATGATTGGTCAACTAAAGAACCTTCCCCTTCATGACTGTGGTGCCAAGTTTGAGTCGCACCATCATAGATTTCACCAGAGTTTGGATAAGTAATCAGTGGCTTAGATGATAAAAGGCGGGTTTCTTGTAATAAGTCATCATATAGTTGTGGTTGCGTACAATTAAAGCCGACTGCCAGAATTTGCGGACAAGCTTCCACCAAAGCAATCACGTCTTTTAATGCTGTGCCATCTGATATCTTACCCACTTCTTGCGCGGTGAAACTCATATATGCTTCAACTTGTGGGAATTCCTCGCTTAATAGTTCCGTCAATGCTTGGACTTCTAACCTATTCGGAATAGTTTCTAAAGCCAACATATCCACTTCTTGTTCTAAAAAGAGTTGGATGCGCGGACGATGGAAATCCTTCAACTCTTGTAAGGACACTTTTCCATATTGACCGTTATACTCTGAACCATCGGCTAAGTAAGCGGCATAAGGTCCCACATCTCCTGAAATTAATGGATAAATGGTTTGGGTCTTTTGTTCATCTGACAAATTTTGCCAATAATTATCACGAGCTTGATGCGCTAATTGAACGGTTAAGCGAATAATATCAGCCGCTTGTTCTGGATTTAGTCCCACTGCTTCTAGCCCAGGAATCGTCGCTTGATAAGTCGAAGTAGTTAAGATATTACTGCCATTATTAAGGTAAATTTCGTGTAATTCTTGAATCACTTCTGGCTTTTCTAACAGATATTTAGCCGACCAGAGTTTCCCTGAGACATCATAACCCATCGCTTCTAACTCAGTGCCAAGCGGTCCGTGTAAAACCAATATTTGCTTTTGTGCTAATAATTCCTTTAATCGTCCCATCTCATTCACCTCTAAAACTTTTTAAACTTCCAATAGTGGTAAGCATAACACAAAATAATAAATGGAATGCCAAAATACAATCCCGCTCTTTGTGATGCATCCCAGGCAATCCCGATAATAGAAATACCAAGTAAAATGACCGTGATATAAGGTAAAACCGGAGTAAATGGTGTTTGATAGCTCAATTCGCTTAGATCATGCGTTTTTAAAAATTCTTTGCGGAATTGAATCTGCGCAATTGGAATGGAAAGCCACACTGCTACTACAGCAAAACCAGCAATCGATACTAAAGCTAAAAAGACCGTATCCGCTGCATAAACACTCGCAAATAATGCTAACAAGGCGCCAATCATTGATAGTAATAAAGCACGCATGGGTACACCATGTTCATTGATACGCACGATTTTTTTCGATAACATTCCTTCATTGGCTAGTGACCATAACATGCGGCTCGAGGCATATAATCCAGAATTTCCTGCGGATAATATCGCTGTTAAGATTACAAAATTCATGATATCAGCTGCAAAAGGTATCCCAATTTTATCAAAGACTAACACAAAAGGCGCATCCGTTACCCCCGCTTCTTTCATCGGTAATAAACTTGCTAAAACAACAATCGTTAATACAAAGAAAATTACCAAACGACCAATTGTGGTGTGAATCGCACGTGGGACTGCTTCTTTGGGATTTTCTGTCTCACCAGCGGCAATCCCAATTAATTCTGTCCCGGAGAAGGCATAGTTTACACTTAACATCACCGAAACAAGTGCAACCATCCCATTTGGAAATAACCCTTGAGCTGTCAAATTATGAAAATAAGGTACCTCATGACTGCCTTCATATGGTAAGACACCAAAAACGGCTAATGTTCCTAAAACTATGAAAATAATGATTGTAATCACTTTAATACTTGAAAAATAAAATTCCGCTTCAGCAAATAATCGCACAGATAAAGCGTTTAAACCAAAGATAATCGTCGCAAATATCGCGGCAAAAATCCAAGCGGGAATATGTGGAAACCAGCGTCCCATCAACATTCCTGCCCCCAAAAATTCCGTCCCAAGTGCAACCGTCCAACAAATCCAATATAACCACGCTACTGTAAAACCGGTACCAGGACTAATAAATTTGGTAGCATAGGTATGAAAGGAACCCGTAACAGGCATCGCAACCGCTAATTCGCCAAGTGATAACATCACCAAATAAACCACTACAGCCCCGACTAAATAAGACAGTATCGCACCAAATGGCCCTGCTTGCGAGATGGTATATCCTGAACTCAAAAATAAACCAGTCCCAATAACGCCACCCAATGAAAGCATGAATAGATGTCGGCTAGTCATTTTTCGTTGAAATTGTCCTTCTTCTTCATAATGATGATTTTCCATTCAAACACCTCTCGTCAAATTGATGTGATTATCATAACACGAGTTTATTTAAGAATGTAATAGAAAAAAACAGCTGATAGTTATAGCTAGAAACTATAACTATCAACTATACTAAACAATCATAAACTCACTATTTTCAAAGCGCATGATCCGTCCAATTCCTTCTTCTACTACTTGTCCTTTTGCATTTTTTACTAGATAAGCATTACGACGTGGAAGTGTTTCATCTGCTAACCACTTCGAGAAATAGTAATAATCGCCTTCCTGACATTCAAAACTTTCATCTTCTAACAAGGGCAAAGTGAAACGTTTCGGATAATAGATTTCTAATTGCTCATTTAGAAAATCTTCTTGGGCCAAGAGTACTGGTGAGACATAGAGGTGTAGACGTGCAAAAGGCGCACTCTCAGCTGAAATTCGTGCCTCTTCTCTTACTTCCTGTGTAAACAAGGTATAACTCATTAATAAAATTTGATTTACTAATTGATCCAAGACTAAAAAATATAGTTTTTCCCCATCAAATTCTGGTGTCGCAAAATTCGAAATGACTTGCTGCTCACTGGCTTCATACACTGTAATAATTTCTTTTGTCTTGGCATGGAATAAGACTAATTTTTTTGCATAAGGCTCAGCTTTTGATTGATTGTCAAATATATTTACATCATAATCAAAGTACCAATCAGCCATTCCGGGTACATTTGGCAAATATTCATGGTAAAGGTCAGTTATTTTACGCACGCACATCACCTCTAGCATCCGTTACTTTCACAACTACTCTAAATTGACGTTCGGGATGGGTTTCTAAATTAACCATTTGAATCCGCGCTTCCAAAATATCCCCATGGCCATAATATAATAACGTACTGAACAAGCCGTTATATTGCGCTGGCACATAGCCAATTTTCGTATTTTTGTAAAGTACCGCCACAGCATCTGGATCATGCGGATTGCCTTCTTCACGGACTAATTGAACGGCTTGTCCTAATCTTAATTCTTCAATGACATCTAAGCCATCGCAGTAAGCAAAGCCCGCCAAATGAAAATCCATAATATGGCGGCTTGGTTGATATTGCATTGTATTCATGTTATCTCTCCTAATCATTATTATAGAAATATCGAACTGCCTCGATTAATTCTTCGCTAAATCCTTCTAAATCACTTTCTGTAATCGCACCCTCACGTAATAAATTTAATAGAATCAAATCCATGTCTGAGGGCGACAATTCGACGATTACACCCGATTTTTTCTATCTTCTTTAATCATCTTATCTAATTGCCAAAACCGATCAGAAGCCAATTTAGACTCATTGCTTAACAGTTTAACATATTCCTCAATTCTGGACGCCATAAAAGCTTCTTGCCAACCAGGAAGACGTTTTTTTAACAACTGCCAATCCTGTTTGTTTCCAACTCTTTGCATACCTATCACCTTCAGCTTTTATTTTACCAAATATGATAAGCGCTAACAATAACTAAATGTATCTATTCTTAATTGCTTGCTAAATTAATAAAATTCCAGTAACATTAAAGCTGAATTTAAAGTTAGAAAGGGTATTGTTATATGTCTACTTATACAATTAAAGATGCTGCCAAATTAATGAATGTGCCACCTAGCACGATTCGCTACTATGATAAAGAAGGACTGATTCCTTTTATTGAACGAAAAGAATCTGGTTATCGAATCTTCACGGAAGAAGCCATCGCGACATTAAAAATTATCGATTGTCTAAAGAAAACAGGCATGTCTATTAAAGATATTCGCCAATTTTGTCAATGGGTCAATGAAGGAGATGCCTCACTAGAAGAACGCTACGAAATGTTCCTCGAACGCAAAGCAGCCGTAGAAGCACAAATGGCAGAGTTACAACAAATTATGGATACGATTAATTACAAATGTTGGTACTATGAGACAGCACTGAAAGCTGGTACTGAAGCTATTCATAAAAAAAGAAAATAAGCATAAAAACGCCTATTACACTCACTTTTGAGCATACTAGGCGTTTTTTTGTTAAATAAAACGTTGGATTTCTTGGGCCACTTTCTCAGGATATTCTGCCAACAATTGATGAGTACTTTGTTCAATCGTACAATGTGTGATATTTGGCTGACTGAGTTGCGCTAATCTTTGTTGTTTGATTGCAAGAACCTCTTTTTGTGAACTATTGACAATCAAAATTGGTATTTTTAAATTAGCCTGCATGATTCCTAGACGTATTTTATCTGTGAATCTAAGTAGTGATGCAATACTTTCTGTGTTTAATGAAGTGATTTGATTCTCTTTTATTACTGATAATGTTTGCGCAATATCTTCTTCAACCGATATACCAAAATCTTCTCCACAAACAAGACCACCATCGATTAAAATGATTTTTTCAATATTAGGTAGATGTTGAGCTAAAAAGACTGCTATTTCAGCACCAATCGAATAGCCAATCAAAATACAAGAGGCATTACCAATCAAAGAACGATAATAATGTATAAATTCATCTTGAGTAATTAAATTGACTGATTTTTCACTTTCATGACCAGGTAAAGATAAGTATTCCACATCAATTTGACAAAGATGTAAGGCTTGAAAAAATGGGAGTATCTCTTCTTTTGTCCCACCTAGACCATTTAGAAAGAAAATCTGTCTGTTTTTTTCAGTCATTAATTAATAATCTCTCCTTCATTCTTTTGGACTTTGGCTTGCCATTCTTGCTTTTGTTGCTGAGATAAAGCTTGCCAGTCCTCAATTTCTGCGACAATCTTTAAGGGTTGGGCTGAGCGATAAGAACGCGTTAAATTACCAGGAAATTTTTTATCAGTCACATTTGGATCATTTTCAAATTCTCCTGTTGGAACGATTTTATAAACTCGCTCTTTTCCTGTTCCTTTTGCTAAAGTCGCCGCTAAGCCAGCCCCATTTAAATAGGCCGTGAAATAGATATGATTCATCACCAAGTCATCCTGATAATTCGATAAGCCACCCGGTACAAGTAAATCGCCTACTTTCAAATCTGCTTTGGTGCCATGATAAAACGGTCCTTGATCTGTAGGCGTCGTGGGTTCAACCTCAGCCAATTCCAAATATTTCTTCTCGTAATCGTGATTGCCTAACGCTTTATAGGCTTCTGCTAAATCTCGGAATAACGTCACATAAGCACTTTTGACCTCTTCATCATCGATTTTTTGCGCGGACTCTAAGGAAACTGACAACCATTTCACTCGTTCAAAAATATCCGTAGTCACTTTCGAAAATTGATAAGCCAATAAAAATTTTTCATAATCGTCATCTGTTTGTCGATACATTCTATCTAAAGTTGTCGCTGCCTGAGCTAATTCACCTTGTTCAGTCTGAATAATGGCTTGCATTAGCTGCTGAATAAATGGACTCGTTGGATTAAACCTCATATCACTCAACCTTTCTATTTCAGATACTTTCACGAACTTTTATTGTACACGATACTAGAAAGAATGCAAGTAGCAAACCTTTTCATTTTTTGTTTGTGAATATTGACAAAGTGACCATTTTATATTATTATAATGTTGTCAGTATGAATATTTCCCTACTTTTTTCATTCATTTCATGTAGCGGAAATAAAAAAGATAAAGTGAAAGATTCTTACGCTACTGGCAAACATCATTCTCACTTTATCCCCCTCCCAATTAAGTTGTAAAGGTAAGGCCATGAGTAAGAGGATTGCTCATGGTTTTACTTTTGTCATCATGAAGGTTGCTTTTAAGATATTTCCTTTAAAAAAATTAGATTCATCCATTAAATTTACTCAAAAAGAGATAAATACCTAAGATGATATGATTTATTTTCCATCAATCATACCTCTTACATTAGTGAACACGGCTTCATGTGATAGTCTCTCATTTGTCATAGCTGCTTGTTTGTCAGCTTCATCGAGTTTTTCTTCTATATCTTCAGTTAGACTTGAGTATTTCTCTAAACTTAATACAACCATAGCACCATAACCATTTTTAGTAAGATATGCAGGTTTTCCACTATTTACAATCCCTTCAATTTCAGGAAATTTATTTCTAAAATCAGAAACAGGACGGATATGCATCATTCAAATCACTCCAAACATATATATATTATCGTAATTCTAACGCGTAAATTGTCGATTGTGTATGAATATCTGAAATTTTGCGAGATTTATATGTAAGATTCCATCCGTCAAGAAAAAGGTCAGATAGGTTCAAGAACAACTTGAAACACATGAGCTATCTTCCAGACTAATCCTTGGTGTCTCAATCTTGCCAACAAAAAAATCCTATGCATTGATCACAGGATTTTTTGATTATTTACACTCTCTCAAACTACTCAAAAACTCAAGTAGATTATCTGCAACAAATATCTGCTTCGTAATTATCACTTACATCAGTCTTCATACGGAATCTGAAAATAATCGAGGTATGACTTAAATTTATCTTGGGCAGTAAGACAGGTATCTAATAGATAGTTAACATCATCATTCCACTCCTTCAGCCCACGATAATAGAAATACTTCAACTGATCTTCAATGATGAACGGCACAATATCATATTTTAAGCACTCTTTGAATAGAATTAATCGACCTACTCTACCATTGCCATCTTGAAACGGATGTATTTTCTCAAAGCGAACATGAAAGTCTAATAATGTTTGTAAATCTTTTGTGTCTTGTTGATGGTATTCTTGCAAAAGTTGACGCATTTTTATGGCCACATATTCTGGTGCAGTGGTTTCTTGGCCTCCCACTTCATTTGGCAATCGTTTATAGTCTCCAACAACGAACCAATCTTTCCGCGAATCACTTGTTCCACTTTTCAAATAAGCATGAAGTTGTTTGATTATTTTCTCAGATAAAGGTTTGGTTGCTTGTTCTAATATATAGTCAAAACAACGAAAATGATTCGCTGTTTCTACAATATCATCAACATTCACAACATCATCCATTAAGCCGATAGTATTGGTTTCAAAAATATATCTTGTTTGCTCATTTGTTAATTGACTTCCTTCGATATGATTAGAATTGTAGGTGAGTTCAATCTGCGTCTTATGATAGATTCCCCCAGAAAGATGACTCGTCTTTTCCTGTATTAATCTCATCAATAGTTTGGAAGGTATTTTTGAATTTTGTGGTAGTTTCGCATTTATGGGAATCTGCCATCGATTATCAATTTTTTTTGCACCATGGATTTGCCCATTTCTGCAATATTTCTGCACGACACTCTTGGATAAACCATATTTCTCAGAGAATTGACTGACAGTAACATAATTGCTCATTTTTCTACTAAACCTTTCTTTACACGGTTAAAACAACTTATCCAAAACTTCCAGCACGCCATCTTCTTCATTGGATGGACAGACAAATTTAGCCGCTTCTTTTACATTTTCGGGCGCATTTTGCATGGCATAACTTCGTCCACAATATTGTAACATTTCAATATCATTGCCACCATCCCCAAATGACACACATTGCTCAGGAGTTATCCGCCATCTTTGGACCAATTTCGCTAACCCTGATGCTTTATTACAACCAGGCATAATCAAATCTACCCAGCCATGTCCACTAGTTGTTACGTCCACTATGCCATTCAATTGTTGACACAACAAGTTGTAAAAGTAACTTGTTTTTTCATCTGGGACTAAAAGCGAGACTTTCAAGAATTGATCGTCAATCTGTGATAAATCGTCTACCCACTTTAAGCGATGATAGTAAACTTTAGCCAACTCAAAAAATTCTGATGAAACATTCGCTCTTTGACAGTAAGCACATTCTACCCCACTAATAATCGCTTGAACTTCAGGATAGTTATAGCAGAGTTCAGCAATTCTTTTCACCACTTCACGAGGCATATCAACAGCAAAAACCATGTGCCCTTCGTCAACAATATAGGCTCCATTTTCAGCAACAAAAGCAAATTCATGATGTTGCTCTGGAAATAAATCGCGTAACTGATAGTATTGATTCCCACTTGCGACAACAAAACGACACCCAACAGCGTTCATTCTGGACAAAATTTTCTCAAAACGTGGACGATCAAAGCTATAATCCGCCCTTACAAACGTACCATCTACGTCCACTGCAACTAACTTTATCTCGTGCTGACTCATATGAAACCTCCCATTTAGATTAACCCTTTTTCTAAACAATAATGATAAATGCCATCTTCTGCCACATGACCACAAACATCATCGGCAATGGCTTTGACATGGTCTAGTGCATTCCCCATCGCTACCCCTGTTCCTACTGTCTGTAACATCTCAATATCATTACCACCATCACCAAAGGCCAATGCTTTTTCTTTGCTAAAGCCATAAAAATCCAAAATGGACGCCACACCTACACCTTTGCCGCCAGTTTTTGGAATTAAATCAAAAGCCTTATCCCACCAAGCTGCAATCTTTGAATCATGCACACCGTCTAAAACAATTGGATAATCATCCTTAGTCCCGCTCATCATTATTTGGTAAACGACATGATCTCGTACCAATTCATCAAAATTATCGGCAACATTCACTTTAAAACCACCCACATTAAAGTAGGCCACCAATTCTTCATCTGCATAATTTGCCGCGATAAAATCCTTCGTCGCAATCGATAAGGCACGATTCACTTTAGTACTATTTTTGATAACAGTATGTACATCTTCTTTACTCAATGGATTGCTGTGGATATCGCAATCTTTAGTATAACAATATGAACCATTAAAAGTTAAAAAAGCATCAAAGTCTACACCCTCAAAATGTGGGATTTGAATCGGTGCACGACCACTTGCTAGACAGAGTTTAATTCCTTTTTCTTGCAATCGAATTAAGGTTTCTAACATTTTTTCTGAAATTTTCTTTCTATTCATATCGATAAGCGTACCATCAATATCGAAAAAAATAATTTTGGTCTGAGTCATATACAACATCCTAACTTTAAAATTCATACACATTAAGTATAACATAACTAGCATATGAAAACAGTATCATTTTGCAAATTCAAAAAAGCCAGAAATGCTTGCTACACTCCTGGCTTTGCTTTGCTATTTTTGTTGGATTACTAGCTTGCGGTCTTGGATATTATCTTCTAACATGCCTTTAAAAATGACCGCTGTTTGTTGATCTGCACGTTTTAATAATGATTTCACATCACCTTTTTTCTGTACATCTTCCTTGGCTTTTGATATCGCATCTAATAAGCTTTGTTTTTGATTGGCCTTAAATAAA
The DNA here is from genome assembly GCA_946499615.1 of Enterococcus cecorum. GTDB lineage: Bacteria > Bacillota > Bacilli > Lactobacillales > Enterococcaceae > Enterococcus_E > Enterococcus_E cecorum_B. The sequence continues at coordinate 10,726 of CAMMST010000028.1, forward strand.
GCAAAGGATTGATCATAGAATTTGATTGATTTTTCATCGATATTGATGTTTTTGATTTTTGACTTTGGTATTGTCACGGTTACCTTATCATCGCTTACCTTGATTTTAACCTTTTTCATATCAATACCTGCTGTTAATTCTGCCCGATAAGTCATCGCAAACGAATCTTTATTGATAATCATAATCCCTTTTTTATCATCATAATGCAATAACCCATTGTAAATCATTTTGGCAGATACTAGATCACTGGCATTTTCCAATTTATTTGAGATGAATTGATTGGTAATCACAGGTTTTCTAAAATGCTTAAACACCAGAAACCCTCCGACAAGCACCATGATTAGAATGGCTGTGGTAATAAGTTTTTTCATACCAAACGCTGCTAATTTTTTCATAACATCCTCCAATTATCTAATATTGATAAATTCTGTCAATATTTCTTCCCTCGATTCGCGACTAATTGAATCTATCTTAAAAGACTGTGTAAATTTCGCGAATAAGCATTGAATAATCCTGGATATTGACATAAAAGAATATTATCGAAAAAATAGATAGATGTAAATAGGCTTTATCTTAATATTTATCATAAGTAAAGATGACATTAGACAGATGGTAAAAGTATCTGCTCGACCTCTGTAAAAATCCCTTCAAATTGGACAAGTTTCATCTTTACATCAACTCTTGTCATTTCAAAAAAATTCGAATCAATATTAAAACAACTATCAACCATTTGATAAGAATCGGCAAGGCATAATACCACTTTTTCATTTGTTTAGTTGCTATCAATTCTTGAGCCTCGTTTTTCGCTTTTTGCCATACAGGTTTAGGAATACACTTGATGGTCAACACAATTAACATTGGTAAAATGACCAAATCATCTAAATACCCTAACACTGGGATAAAATTCGGAATCAAATCAATTGGTGATAAGGCATAAGCAATGGTTAAGAAAGCCAAGATTTTTGCTATAATGGGCGTTTCACTAGATTTCATCACCAAATAAATCGCAGGAATATCTTGTTTTAGCTGTTTGGCTCGTTGCTTTAGATTCATCGCATACCTACTTCTTTGGACGAACCGGATGGCGAAGGATTGTTTTCAGCTTCTCGGGTGCACATCTTCTCGGGTCAGATAGATAAATTTCATGATGATGCCGTTGCGAGCTAAAATCTTCTTCATAGCCAACTTCTGCGAGATAACTAGTCATTTTTTCCACCGTTTGAATTTCCGTATCATATGGACCGATATGCATCATTTGTACGACTTCTCCTACATCAATCATCATTAGTTTAGCCTGCACCAATTCCAATCCATTGCCAATCGATAACAATACTAATCATCATCCCTACAAAAAAGCCAATTAATATGCCTTCTATCAGATAACTCGTTTGTGCTTTTGTTGGATTAGCTTTCATATATTGGATACCACCGATAACTGAGATTGCTAAAAATACGAAACCAGCAATAATTTTTGTCAATTGCATCACCCTACTATTGAACGAAAATTAATAAACTGTTCATAACTTTTCTCAGGATCTTGCCACCAATAGCTGTATTTTGGCAAACGATGCCGCTGAAATTGTAGCCATAATTTGGAAATATCATTTACTGAAATCAAAACACCTTGGTCTATCTCTAATTCAAGTACGATATTATCTAATTTTTTAGAATAATTTATCGCATTTTCCTGAATCTCAATTACTAACTTACCAGTAAAAAAGTATGGATAATCTAAATTTTTATATTGCCATGGAATCGGAATACGAAAATTGATTCTCTTTGATAAATCGTAGGCTTGTTTTTCGGGCATAGGATTAACTGAATGAATGGTTGGGTATTGCCCACTTTTTGTATAGACGGTCATCGTGTGAATCGAAAATTTCTTATTCTCTATTTTATATTCACACCAAAACCCTCGGTAATTGGCGGTCCCCCACATCGTCAAATCTAAGCCAAATTCTTTTGTAGATGAAAAATCTAAATCGCTGCTTAATGCTAAAATATTACAGGATTTGCCATTAAAAATAATTGTATCTTGTATCTGTTTGGTCATACATTTCACCACCTACGTTAATGCAAAATCGATGGACAAATCTTCAATAGAAACAAATTTTTTCCAAGCAATCATAAAGCCATAATAATCAGGATGGCGATTATACATTTCTGTACGCCAATATTCGTAAAAAGGTAAGTGATGTTTAGAATTAGTAATTTCACCACCATCAAAATTAGTAACTATGCCTGTTGCTCCAAAAGTAAGTCCACCTTTTTCCCATTGCCAACCTTTACTGAATTCATCACTTAGCACATCAACCTCATGCCAAGTTGTTAAATCAATATTAGATAAGAGTTTGAGTGTCTTGATTTTATCTGGCGTTACACCAATTGGCTGCATTTTAAGAACACAATCGACTGAATACTTATCATCAACAAAGTGATATTGGATAATTTTCATCGGTATTGGTTGCTGATTTAATTCAATCCAAAAATAGCCCATCGGTGTTTCTAACATATGATAAGTACCTTCTTTAAAGTTAGGGTCTACTTTTGAAAAATCTAATACTTTTTTATCCATTAACGTTAGCACTCGTTCAATCGCCCGTTCTTCATTAAATGTTGAATATAACTTCGCAACAGTTTTTAATTTAACAAGTGGAAAGTTTAGATGTAGCGTTTCAGGATAACTCTCATAAATATTGATGATTTGCGCTTCTTTTAGCACATTTTCTTTTCCAACTGGCACCACCACCCAATCGTCTTCAGTCATCGAGCGGTCAGGGCAAGCATAAGAATATAATTTGCCATACTCGTCAAAAGCAACTTCAGCTAAACGTAATTTACCGGACTGTTGAAACGGCACCACTTTATTTGATGGCAATAGGGGATCACACTTTGGTAAAACCCAGTAACTAATCTGATCAGCAGTAAACCATTGATGATATTCCGTTATTTGTGACCCATCAGCTAAATCCTCGTCCACCAAGTAATACCGATTATCTCGAATCAGCAAACTGCAATCTTTCCAGTAAAAATCATAATCGATATTTTGCGTATAATGAAAACTTGGATTGCCTGCAAAACTCAAAATAATTTTACAGCCCCAAACACCATCAAATGTAACCAATAATTTATTTTCTCGAAGGACGATTTTTTCAATATAAGCATCATGTAGGTGACGTGAAATAGTCAAAAAGTTTTGAATTTCTTGTTCATTTGAGATATGTCGATAATTTGTCTGCTTTAATTTACTATCCAAATCCACACATTTTTGAACAAGCGAATGTGGCACGCGATTATCTCTTAAATTTTCCAGTATCTCAGGTGAAATCAATGGATGAATGCCGCCTTCCCCTCTCTCATTTACTTGCCAATCACTTTGATCCGAGTCTAAAAATAATAGCATCGGTTCATAAGATTTATTATTAGGTAAAAATTCATGTTGTAGGATTAATTTTGTCTTCGTTTTGTCCAGTATGAGGTAAACATAATCATACCAAACATCATTGGCTAGTTGATTTTTTTTCGTACAAATACAACCAAAAACCATTGAATAATAAAAACTTCCATCTAGACATCGCACAATGGCCTGCACCTGGTTCACCTTGAATCTTTTTTCTTTATATTATAGCAAAATTCATCTTAAAAAGGCAGACAAGTTGTCATTTTAAGTCTAGCTTTTCTTCTTAATCAATGCTAGAATAATTAGACACTACTTAGTGAAGGGAGTTTTCAATATGGCAAATACGAAATTTTATGCTGTTAAAGAAGGTCGCACAACTGGAATATTTTTAACATGGGAAGAGTGTCAAAAACAAGTAAATGGTCATCCTGGTGCATTATACAAGAGTTTTCCAACAAAAGAAGAAGCTCTAGCCTATTTAAACAATCAGGAAACACAATTCCCTATATCTAGTGAATCAGCGACTAATTTAGCAACCCCTTATGCTTTTGTTGATGGTTCGTATAATATTACCACTAAAGATTACGGATATGGTGGTTTTTTACAAATAGATGAAGAAACGAGAATCACCCTACAAGGAAAAGGGAATGATACTGAAAAAGCGAGCATGCGTAATGTGGCCGGTGAAATTGATGGGGCGATGGCTGCAGTAAAAGCCGCACTTGACCACGATTTAACGCAAATAACCATTCTATACGATTATCAAGGCATTGAAAGTTGGGCGACTGGTGATTGGCAAGCCAAAAATATTTTTACTCAGCAATATCGTGATACCATGCAGACCTTAATGAGACATATTCAAATCCGTTTCGTAAAAGTCAAAGGCCACAGTGGTATTCCCGGAAATGAATTGGCCGATCAGTTAGCCAAAGAAGCCGTTGGAATCAAATAAAATACATGAAAAAGCTGCGAGTCTGAAATTAGATTCGCAGCTTTTTGCTTTATTCCGTAATGATTTTACTTTCGAAGACGGGTGAATTAGTAATTGTATCATGTACAGGACATGTAGCTTCAACAAATTCAATAAATTCTTTAATTTCTTGCTCCGTATTATCCGCTTTTACATGGAAAGTAACAGATATTTTTGAAAACCCTTTTTTCGCATTAGGATTGATATAGCGGAAACCATCTGGATCAAGTTCACCTTCCAAGTTTACCTTGAATGATTTCAAATTGATTTTCTTCACTCTAGCATAGGACTGCGCCACAATGACTAGACAAGCACCTAGTGAATTTAATAATGCTTCTACAGGATTCATGCCAGTATTCGTACCACCTAGATTTTTCGGTTCATCTAAAGTAAATTCGAATTCTCGAGATTTACAATTCACCTTCAATCCACCTAATGCTGTTGTTTCTGCCTTAAATACTTCAATTGCCATCAAAATCTCCTCCTCATTGATTCGGCTTCAAATCATTGTAAGTGGAGCAACAACAAAACTTGCAGCGCTTACATTACTAGTGTAACAGTTTTTATATAAACATGTTCAATTATGAGCAAAATCTTACACATGTTTTACTAAGCTCTCATACAAAGTTAGATTCAAATAGTTCTTTTGTCAACTTATCAGAATCATTGGCAAGGTTTTATTTAAATATGTTATCAAACTTTTATTTTGTTACACTTTCATTTATGATTGAAAATGGATTATGACTGCCCGCTATCTTCCGCGATAAAAGGACAAACTAAATATAAGGAGATTGTAATTTTATTTAAAAAAGAGCCGCTACCTGTTGAAGATAGTGACTCATTTCTCATACTGTAATTTTAACTCAAACCACTCTTCAGATACTTGAACAAAGCCTAATTTAGTAAACATCCGCTGACTTTGGTGATTAAACGAATAGATTTGCGCTTTGACATTTGGTAACTTTTTCGCTATTGCTTTTTGAATCAGGGCCTTAACACAATTTTGACCGATATGGCGATTTTGAAAAGGTTTGGCAATCACAATGGCTATTTCTCCGTCTGAAAGTAACGTACAATCACCTACTAACTGCTCTTTATATTGAATATAATAGCAATCTCCATGGGTAGATAAATATTGATACATCCTCTTTAGCCGCGGCAAATCATAAACAAAATCGATATTATCTACCTGTTTACATAGTTCTAAATCTTGATACCATTCAAGCGCTACTTTTTCATTGGGATAATATGAGACAAGCGTAATATCTTCATTAATCTGATACATTGAATGACCTCCACTTTACTCAATAAACTTACTCTTACTCTTTCGCTTCCTCATCACATAAAGCTTGATAAAACGCAGGAAATTGCTTTGCCAGCCGTAGCATTTTGCCATCCTTATCTAAAAAACAATGGGCCGATTCAGCAAGCGCCACAATTTTTCCTGCTTCATTTTTCATCTCGTATTGTAAGATTAGCTTTATACCACTAAATTTTTTCACGGTGGTTTCAATCATGACTTTATCAGCAAAAGTCGTCGTGTTTTTGTACTGACATTGAACATCGATAACCGGAGAAATAATCCCCATCTCTTCTAACTTCGCATAATCCCAACCAATCTCTTTTAAAAAAGCGACACGGGCTTCTTCCATCCAGCGAATATAATTAGAATGATGTGTGATGCCCATACGATCTGTCTCATAATATTGGACTTCATGTTGATATAGACTCATTTATTTTCCTCCAAATGTTTTAACACTTTGTTTTTTAACCGTTGATAGCGATATTGCGTATTTTGATTTAATTTTTCAAAGTTATCTGGCATGAATTCAGCGTTTTTATACGATACGTGAAGATTGTATAAACGAAACTGGTCAATCGTAAAATCAACCAATGTATCCTCAATAAAATTAAAATAATGCGTCATCCCACCCTCTGTTCGAATACGATAGACTTGACCGCCAACTAGTTCTCTGACTAACATCGCAGTAACAGCACATTGTCCATAACTAGGATCTAATGCTAAATCAAACGAAGCATCTTCTCGACAAACAGGCAAAGTGGTCAGTTCGTCCCAAGACTTCAGACAAGCCTCAAACAACTGGTCTAACTTTTGATGTAATTCAGGATTTTCCTGATGCGCTTTATTATAATAGCGGTAAGAAATCGGTCTGCCTGAAGTGGTATACCATGTTTTGTGATTGTCATTTGCATTGAGACAATAATCAAGAAAATAGCGAAATTGCACTAACTTAGACACCTCAATCATTAACGAGTAATATTCACCCGTATATTCAGATAAGTGCAAATATAAACGCATCTCGATATAAGGCTCTTCATTTTCAGCTAGCTCTGGATAAATAAATAATAAATCCGGTTCAGCAAAGCCTATGTATTGTCCTTCAGTTAGTTTGCCATTTATCGCTTGGTCCATCCAATCACGCAATTCTAAAATATTCGGATATTCGAAAATCGCATGAGTGGACTCAATATGTACAAATCGGTTCTCAATCTTCACAAAAGAGCCTACAAATTGACTATCTTGTTTATTTTGATATTTTTTCAATGGTTCTAAAAAGAAGGTTACCGTGGTTTCGCCTAACTTTATCGAACAATGTAGATAATTTTCTTCTGACATAGTTATCCCTGCTTTCCATGAGTTTTGATATCTGACAAAATGAAATCAACTGCCTGCTGCAAGGAAATCTCTGCACGAAAAATCTTTTCATTTAAAACGTCAGAAATATCGCTATCCTTCCACCAACGCGCCATTTTCTCTGCACCAAATTCTTGACTTTGACTTCTAGTTTGATGACGTTTCAATGTTTCTTCAAAAGACAAATCATAATAATATGCAAAAATAGCGTCACCGAATAGCTCTTTGACAAATTGAAAAACCGGCCGATACCAAGTTGCATTTAAAATTCCTTCTAAAATGACGTAATTTTCATGTTGATGGGCATATTCTAGCAAATGAATAATGAATGGAATCGTCTGAGAATGAGGACCGTCTTTAGTATGAAGCATTTCACGGCGAACAACATCTTGAGAAATCAGCATTGTCTCAGGTCCTAATTTTTCTTGTAATTTTTTAGCCACACTGGTTTTCCCACTGCCAGAATTCCCACGTAAAATAATCAAAACCGCCATTTTTCCTCAGCATCCTTGTCATTTTTCTATATTATACTACCTATTTTTGGATAAAAAAAGATAACGACACCGCCAAAAATGCAGCATCGTTGTCCAATAGAGTTAAATGAGTTGTTCGATTTGAGCGATTTCGATTTTTTTCATTGTTAGGATTTGTTGATTGATTTTTTGATAGATCGCAGAGGTTAGTTTTTGTGCAAAATCGAGAAACATCCGTGGAACAATCTGTCAAGAAATGCCATATTTATCAACAATCCAACCACACTGTTCACTTTCAACCTCTGCAGAACCCCCCTGATAAAACGAGTCGATTTCTTGTTGATTTTCACATAGATACAATAACGATAAAGCCCCGGTATATTGACTTTTTCCATTACTAATATCGGCAAAAATGATTTTTATACTCACTTTTTGAAATCATACGTAATACTTGTTCGATCAAATAGGATTGTTGAATTTGCTGAGGGGGAACATCTTTTTCTTTTGCAATATTTTTTATTTTAGCTTTAAAACTATTTGCATTAGTAAAATTCATTATAGTACCTCCAAGTAAGCTTGAACTTTTTTAGTAACTCTAAACAATTTAGCATAATATAATAATTTAGAGTAATCTATTTTTCCCATCTCAATATATGCTCTAAATGACGGGCCAACAATTTGTGTATCAATACTATATATACCACGCAAACTTTCTGTTAAAGCACGTTCCACATCGTATACACGAACAAGTTGACCTGCAGGGGTGTGAGTTTCGACTACTCCTATATCATAATTCTTACGTAATACGACAGGTTTGATTCCTGCTTCCTTTAATATTTTCGTATTCGTTCCATATGGAAAACTCATAACTGGATTAAAAGGTACAGTTAATGATAACCCATGTAACCAAAGTGCTGTTTCTAGTGAATAGATGCCTTTAGGAAACTTATATTGTAGGACGAACAAATCATCTATATACACATCAGGTTTACGATAAATTCCAGAAACATCTTTTTCTAACTCCCCTGTTTCAAGTTTATTACGTACTATAGAATATGGTATGCCCGCTTCTTTTACTTGGTTAAAAGTAATAAAACCTTTATTAGATTCCAATAACTGATTCAAATCTTTCACTTTTATCACCTCGCAACAATATGCTAACATTTACATATAATGTTAGCACATTGTTTTCAAAAATACAAATATAATGCAAAAATAATCATGCAAAATAAAAAAAGACTATCCATTAACAGATAGCCCAAAATATCATACTCGTTGGAAACAATTATAAAATAGCTCAACAATTACTGTCTTTATCTATCCGGATTTCTAAATTATCCGGTAAATGATGTATTTCCCTCTTAATAAATTCAGGATAAAAATAAGTCTCTTTTAAATCTTCAAAATTTAACCAAGAAAAATGATGGGAATGTCCCCCTTCAATATGCGTGAATTCATTACCACGAGTGAATAAATCTGTCTGTGTAACATCTAATAAAAAGTATAAACATAATTCATGATAATGCTTTTGATTCACATCTTCAGTAAAAAACGACTGATCTAACCATAATGGGCGAATAATCTTGGGTGAAATCTGTAATTCTTCTAGCATTTCTCTTTGAATAGATTCCTCGGCAGTTTCTCCTAATTTGACACGTCCACCCGGTAAATAATAATATGGTGAACACTCATCGCGCATCGCTAATATTTTTTGATTATGGATAATAATCCCACAGACTCGATAATTAAATTTTTGATTTTCAACTTCAAAAGTAACGTCCATTTTATCTCCTTTTTATTGAATAGTCACGAAAGATATTTACTCGCTTCTCGAATGCTCAAATTAGCCATTTGCTCCCGATATTTTTCTAAAAAATCTCGCACCCAGTCTGGATTCGTTTTAGAGTATTCACGCAAGGCCCAACCAATTGCCTTATTGATAAAGAATTCATTTGTACCGACGCAATTTAAAAGAATTTGTACAAGTTGTGTCGTATTGGTTTTCTCTTTGAAGCGTAATTGATACAAAATTGCAATACGTTGAACCCAAATATTTTCCTCTTGTGACCATGCTAGCATCAATGCATCTACGCGTGAATCTTTCAATGCAATATTACCGACTACTTGTGCCAACATATCCACTGTGTCCCACCAGGATTTTTTCTTTACAAGTGCTTTAACGGACGAAATATCTTCAAAACTCAGCTGCTTTTTCATAGCTAAAAGATAATCATAAACTAAATATTGAAACTCACGATGATTATCCGCATAACATTGTTCAATAAATTTCCAATCGATTGAATCTTGCTTTTTCTCAGTTTTCAAAAAGTCTTTATAAAGATTCTTTCTATCCGCTGCAGCAATCCCATAAAAGCTAAACTGGTCTTTCATATACTTAGACATTGGAATGGCACGTTCTGGATTGCTATGGCTTTCAAAAAGTTTTTTAATCGTTTCGTACTTGCTCATCACTTATCCATTCTGTTTTCTCATTATATAATTTGTCAAGAGTATTCCTTGGCGCTCAACCTGTTGCATTTTAACAACCTGATAGCCTCTTTTTTCAAAAAATGGTTTGGCTGTGATTGAAGCATGGGTCGTAATGGGATGCTTAACTCGCTCTTCCAACAAATCACAAATTTGCGAGGCCACACCCATTCTTTGATAACTCGGAGAAACATATAAACGATCTAAGTAGCCTGTTTTATCCATATCTCCAAAACCAATTATCTGATTATCCATCACTGCTACGTGACAATCATTCTTCATTAAAGACGACTGCCATTTTTCTAAATCAGGATTTTTCGGTGCCCAAACAGCTAATTGTTCGGCTGAATAATCCTTGGCGTTGGACGTATGTACGGTATGAAAAAACAACTGAACTACCTGTCGTAAATCGTCTTTGTTATACTTCCTAATTTTCATGTGTGATTTACTCCCAAATTATAAAAATATACTTTAAACATACATCAACAACTAGTGTCATGCAAATTATCACGAATGAATGAACAAACAAATTTCCATCTTCGCTTGTAGTTACATTCCAACAATAATTTGCTTATATTTCAGCAATCATTCCAGTAAAAATTCATTAGGGACTCTTACTCTCCAACTCCCTATTATTTATCAATTCTTTGCTGATTATATTTCTCCAGTTTTATTTCATTTCTTTGAATTTATTTGCGCTATCTGTTTACTATCCACAAAATGTGTCGCATACTTTCACTCAACTTCAAGTCTACCACTTTTACTAAATCGGAGCTCTTTCCCTTTTTCCCCCATAGCCGATATTGATTAACGGAGGGTTTCAAGCCATTTATTTGTGCATACTTATAGATTTGCTTCAAAATTTTGGTAAGCTTGTTAAGATTACAAGTACATACCTTTTCGAAATAAGATACTTTGCCAAATCGCCAAGCTTCATAATTTTGTTTAGTCAGTACACCAATTTCCATTAATACATCTACTGGGGCAATATATCCTCGTCGCTGCCGTTGATTTTCAGCCACTTCATTTACCTTTTTGATTAATTGTTGATCATTCACTTTGCTTTCTTCCTTTGTCTATTATCAATAATCTCAGTTTCAACATTTTTGGCAGAGGCGTATTTTTCAAATGCTGTTTTTGCTTCAATTAACAAGCTGTCTAAATCTATATCCTCTTCAAAGCAATAGATGACCACAAGAACATTCTTCGTACTTTCAGTAACCATCGCGCGTTTAGAATCAGACATAGAAGAACCAAAAATACCCTGGTCATCAGCTAAAACTAACATATTTTCCATATCGAGAAAGTCTTTACCAATACCAGTATACCCTTCTCCTTGTTCGGCTTTACGAAGATTCACTGAACAGCTAATCTGATTATTGTCATAAGAGCCCACAGACAGCCCACTTTGAATAGAAATAAGATTATTGACATCCACTACTGAATTGATTTGATATAGCGCATCTCCTCGGCGAACTCTGCGTAGCAAAGCTTCAGATGATACACGATATCTATCTGGATTACGACCAAATGCCTTATAGGCAGCCCGACTTCCTTTCACACCTGGAATCTGACTCCATTCTTTTCCGTCAATGTTAGCTCTCACTTGCGGAATCACTTCGTCGTCCATCATCGCCCAGAATCGTTCATCTGGTGCCTTTACATCTGCTTGAAATTGGAGAACCCCCAATCTAATTTCTGGAAAGACATTTAAAATTTTTTATCTAGAGTCACTTTTGGTTGCAATAAATGCATTATACATCTTCCTCGTAGCTCAATTAAAAACATAATCATTTTATCAAGTTCTTCAATATTTCCAACATCATCGCTTTTTAATAATTTATTAAATGATATTAAAGTATCATCTTTTGAAATATTCCACCCTAATAAAGGTTGGATTATATCCTCCTCCCAACATATATTAGGGTTTTTATTATATTTTTCATAAACCGACTCAAAAATATTAGAAAAATACATTTGTTGACATGTGAATACCATATATTCCTCAAAAGTCATAATTTCAGCTACTTCAGTCGGAAACTCCTCCCAATTGTCTTTTAAGAACTTTAAAAACCAAGGCCAAAGTTCATTCAACTGTAAATGAATTTGTTGAAGATTAGGCCCATAATTTTTTGAAATAATTGTTCTGGGGACTGGTGCAAAATTTCCTATAGTATGGTAAATTTTTTCAAATTTCATTTTACCATTATTATAATGTAACTTCCTTGCTTGTTGACAAGGCTGACAAGATTTTCCAGGATTGTGCATCACATCAAATAAAAAAGTTCTACTGATATCATTCTTTTTAACTTCAATAGATAAACCAGGTTCAAACATTTCTGCCTTTATATTAGTCTCAAATGAATTTACTAAATTAATAAAGACTAATTGTGATAAAATAGATTGTTCATATTCTGTATTTGGAAGATATCCTTCATTACCTACTGCAAAATCATATTTCCAATGCTCCTTATTATTTCTGAAATTATTAAAACCTTTTTCGAATGTCCTCTCTTCAGTATTATAGTGATTATATTTTTGGTGTTGACAATAATTCATCTAATATTTCCCTTCTCAATTTTATTATTAATTCTATTTATAAAAAATCTTAAATAAACATACAATATTAAAAGTCTAATAACAAAATATTTTTTCCTTATTTTTTCATATTAGTTACGAATTTGTCATTGTGAAAGTTTAATAATAACCCATTTCTATTATGTTTTAATATTAATAATATCCTAAAAAAACATATTTAATATCTATTATTGATTAATATTATTCATAACATTTAAGTTTATAATAAATCTGCTCAAGTTAATCATCATTAGACAAATACCAGCCATGTTCTCTATGCGGTAAATTAAGTGGAAACCTACTTGCAATCGTATTAACTACATCAATATGAATTAATGATATCTCAGTATACTCATCTGAAAAATAGTCTAATGTATTTAAGAATGATTGCATTTCACTTGCCGTTAATCTAAGTTCGTCTTCTGTTGCTGTCTCTAGCCAACTGCTTGTAATATATGAAAAACGCCCCATAATATGATACCTCCTAAAATTTGTAATCTGAAATTTTTCTCAAAAAATTATTTGTTACAAAAAAAGGATTATTATTATTGCCGATTATTTCTATCATTACCACTTCTTTATCTACTTCCAACACCCTAAACTGATCACCTTTTTTAAATTCTACCCCCTCCATACTAACAACATCAGTGTTTACAGTATATATATGTAAATCTTTTATTTTTGATGAGTGGAATTTATTAGACATCCTTTTTTTTATTTTCTTAATAGACTTTTTAACTACAACTTCACTACCTTTATAAACAATAGCACCAGTCCCTGCAATCAATAAAACCAGATTCTCAGGACCACCAACTTTTTTTGCTGTGGTTGTTAACCATTTATAACCACCTAAATTACTCATTTTATCTTCTCGCTTTCCAACTTAGAAAATCTCATATATTGTTTTGTCTTGGATATTTCTTTTGTCAATTACGTAATTTTATCCTTCTATTATTCCATCGCAATCGTCTTCGCCAGAATGGATTTCGTGAGCACAATTTGTACACTCCCAATAACCATCCCAATACATAATCCCATCGCAATTTGGGCACTTTTTATAATATCGTTCACTTACTTCTTCTTCAATCTCACCAGAACAATATGGACAATGGCTATATTCTGATTCATCATAAACTTTATTACAAAACGGACACATTTGCATTTTCGTCAACCTCCTTATTTTTTTAATATTTTTCCAAAAATATCGTCTATGGTACTACTCATAAAATTTCTAAACTCATCCTCAGATTCAAAAATATTTGTCGATGAAATGCTATTTTTATATCCACACTCTTTACATTTCCATGTGTACTTATGATCATCAAAACCTGGCTGATCATTTAAATACGCATTGCATCGATCACAATACCAATCAATTTCTGGAAATCTCTCACACATTTTCTCCACCTTCTCCTTGAATTTCATAAATTTGATACCAAAATTTTTTATAAGTGAATTATGACATTAAAACTTATATTTTTTTTGTTGATTTCTCATTTCTATTAGATCCACTTATTAAACCGTTTTCATTTCCGAGGTAACAGAATATGATATAATTCGTAATACATATGAGTAATCAGCTGAAAAGTCACGTCATATCCGATATAATATTTCTAAAACTATTATATCAAAATTAACAACTAATTTGGTAAATAACATACAATTTATTATTCAATTCTATATGATTTTAGCTTATAAAGCACCCTCTACCCGCTATAAGGAGTATACCAACCTCTCAATTTTTTATTTCCATGAAAATACTTCATAATTAAAAACCGATATAATTTCTCTGATGGCCAGATGTGCGCTTCATTATATAAGTATGTCATATTCCAACTCATTTTCGGAATATATGAATTTGTTATAGCAGTAAACTTTATATTTCTCTCATCACGATACCCAATATAACCTTTATCATTCATCGATATCTTTCTAGTGCGATATGGTTCGAATTTTAAAGCATCACAATATGGTAATAATTCCTGTAATTGATTATTAGATAATTTTAGTCCATATGAAAAGATAATTTTGGAAGAGAGCTTATCATCAGCAATTATTTGCGATTTGAAATCAGTAACACTAGACTTGAGTACTTTCGCCGGCTTTTTAATTGTAGATTCAAAGGATATTCCATTAATTACATCTATAGCTGTTCCGGTAATTGCCGGTAGCTCCACTTTCCAATCAAATACCTGATAAGATAGTTCTCCTTGTATTAGATTAAGCATTAAAATACTTATCGGTTGTGAAGATGAATGAAACTCTAGAAATTCAACTTTTGAAAAATAGACTGACATCTAATCACTCCTTACAAAATTTTTACATATAAAGCTATTTTACTGAATCTAAATAAGTAATTGGATTTTGAGCGGATTGATTCACTTTGAGTCTGGCAATTGACTTTTCTAGATAAAACTGTTCGTTCTCATCCAATGGCAATCCTTGTTCAAAATTCTCATCCTCAAAAAACAATCTATTTTCAAGTTTCGGTGTAAGGACAATATCTTTTCGAGGCAACTTATCTGGCTCATCCTTACAAACATACTATCGAGACGGCTTAAATACGGCTACAATTAAAGAGTTATAGACACCAAAAACATATTCAACGGTTTTTACTCTTTCTTTTGATGCACGCCAAATCCCTCTAACGCTGTTATATAGTAACTTTTCATCCATTCCCTCTACTCAGCAGCTTATAAGCACTGAATGAAAAAAATCCAGTGCTTTCTCTAGATAAGATACTTTGCCAAATCGCCAAGCTTCATAATTTTGTTTAGTCAGTACACCAATTTCCATTAATACATCCACTGGAGCAATATATCCTCGTCGCTGCCGTTGATTTTCAGCCACTTCATTTATCTTTTTGATTAATTGTTGAGCATTCACTTTGCTCTCTTCCTTTGTCTATTATCAATTGACTGAGGTTCATTTTTGGGTAGGCGCCTCATGTTGTTTTGCATTCAAAAGTTTTGAAAAAAATACCAATTAAACAAATACGTATGCTGCATGCTGATTTCAAAATTGATATACGTAAAATCATAATTATTAAGTGCTATTCAGTATCAATTATACAAAAATTCCCATTTCCAACTTCTTTTAAATTTACAATAGCTGTAAAACTTATTATCTTTCATAACAACTTTTCTATTTCGATATTATTCAAATGCTAAAGTAGCACAAGTCCAGCAATTTCTTTTCCGACAATACTACTGCATATGAATGCATACCACTGTTATGATAATCAGTATCTGTTTTCTTTCCTATCAGTGTAGTTATTTATTTTTTACCGCAATCCATACTTCTTGATGATTATCACCTAGATATGACTCAATAACCGGTAAATTAGCTATTTCATAGTTTGAATTTGGTAACCATTCATTGTAGAAAGTAGAATAAACATTTTGAACAGCACTTGGAAGTTCACCATTTGCCTCGATTACGACCCAAGTTGCTGACGGATATGACATTTCTTCCATCCCTTCAAGCACTGGAATCGCTTGATACTTCATTGTATCCACTTCGCGAGTCATTCCAATAATATAATTCATTTCTTCATTCGCTCCCCATTGACCATCTGAAGCAATACCTAATATTCCAGCAGGACAATTGTTCGGATGCTGTGCGAGAATTTTTTGAATCAGTCCCTCTTCCTGTGCTTTTTCCCATATTTTGGGAATTTCTGTAAATGCATTTGATGTTAATACTTTGGTTTTGTATCCCATTACCTTAAAAGCTGGATATTCTTTTATTTGATATTTCATCTTTCATTGCCTCACTCATTTATTTCGCTTATTACTTGATAAATTTCTTCACAATTTCCCTTAACTTTTGCGGCACTAAAGCCATCATTTCCGCTTGTGTTTTCATAGGTGGTCCTTTCTGAGATTATTTTAAAATGGGAATGAGCAACTTTTCTTTAACATTTATTAGCAACATTTTCTATTTTTCATTACGCTTCATCTGGCGCCTGTCCATCATGTGCCTGCCACTTACATTCTGTGATTTCAATGTTAGTAAATATGGCTTTAAAAGACGAATTTTCAGGACTGCAAGCATAAATTCCAAACTGTATCTCATCTGTCGCCTTATGCATGTGGCAAATTCTCATCTGCTTATACTTGATACCATCCTCAGAACATTCAATACAATAATCATCTTCTCTTCTACTAAACCTATACCACATCATTCTGATACTTGCATCAATTTCTGTCGTAGCCCAATCTGAGTAACCATTATTCGTAGCTACACTACCAAGATGCTGAAATTTTTCATTTTCAAACTCAATAGACGCTTTCAACCAGTTTTCAGCATCAAGATACATAACCACGCCACACTGGTCAAAACGCACTTTACTATCAAATTCTGTTTTCACAATAAAAGAGAAGAACTTTTCTGAAGTCTTAATCTGTAAAACAGGTGCATTATCATTTCTAAAATGATAATATGTTCGTTGCCATAAGTCAGTATATGGATTAGTTACAATTTCGATTCTATCATCGGTGATAATATATTCCTTAGGTTTTCTTGTCCAATTCCATTCATTTTTATTAATCTTCATATTATATTAACTCCTCCCCTAAAAATAAATATGTATATCTATTTTACTGGCTCTAAATAAGTAATTGGATTTTGAGCAGATTGATTTACTTTGAGTCTAGCTATTGACTTTCCTAGATAAAACTGTTCATTATCATCCATTGACAATCCTTTTTCAAAATTCTCATCCTCCAAAAACAATCTATTTTCAAGTTTCGGTGTGAGAACAATATCTTTTCGAGGCAACTTATCTGGCGCATCCTTACAAACATACCATCGCGACGGCTTAAATACGGCTACAATTAAAGAGTTATAGACACCAAAAACATATTCGACGGTTTTCACTCTTTCTTTAGATGCCCGCCAAATCCCTCGAACACTGTTATAATGTATCTTTTCATCCATTTCTCTTTGATAAAGCTGATTGATTTTAATAACCATAATGTGATGTTTAATATCTTGTTCTGTTAATTCCATTGCTCCGTTGATTTGTTCAAATTCTTCAACCATTAACGCCTCAGAAGAATGATCACCAAAAACAATATTGGTTAACTTGATATCGTTCACATAATTAAATGCATTAATTAAAGAGGCTTCTGATGCAAATGCCTGGTCTTCAGTTAAATTTGAGTTGATAATTATTTTTTTAACTTCTAGCCCTGCAGCATGAATTTATGAAATGATTTGTAGTTTTAATTTTTCACTATCAGGACTAGTCAAGCTTTCTTTCTCGTGTTCGAATACTCTATTTTTTGTTCCCTTTCCGATATAAAAAATAGCGTTACTTCGCGGATCAATTAATGCGTATACATAAAACTCTCCTAATGAAAGTAAACTCTTTTCTGAAAATTTATCCATAAAAACCACCATTTTTGAAATTATATGATTTATTCGAAACATATTACTATTATTATACTACATGTATCATAATCAGATTTTTTCTATGACTATCCTTCTGAATCTGTAATTAAGCACATTATTGGTTATATTTAAGTTTTTGCTCTTCCTCAAGTTCCTGTACTAAGTATTCATCACTCATACAATGCATATCAGATACACCCTCGCTCATTAGCTCGTAAAGCACTGAATGATAAAAAATATCCAGTGCTTTCTCCAATGTGATTTTATTCTGTTTTGCAAAAAGCGAAACTACATGAGCGTATATTTTCTGTAAAAGAATAGGATTTGCATTCACAGATTTACGGCTTTCGTGAGTGAGGCCCACGCACATTTGCTGAGGACAAATATATTTTAGAAATTTTGACATACCCTTAATTTTATAAAATTGACCATCTAAAGAAATAATAGTATAATTTCTTTAGATTAAAGGAGGTGCTATCATGCCTAACATTAAATCCAGTACAGATTTACGTAATAATTATAATGAAATCTCTTCATTTTGTCACGAAACAGGTGAACCTATCTTCATTACAAAAAATGGTCGTGGTGACCTCGCTGTTATGAGCATTGATGTATTCAACAAATTCATGGGTAGATATGAACTGTATCATCTACTAGAACAAAGTGAATCTGATTTCGCAAATAGCCGTACCCTAACTTTTGATGATTCCATGAGAAGTTTAAGGGAGGAGCTAAAAAATGGAACAATATAAGATACTCGTTTCTGAAAGCTATCACAGAGACCTAAAAAGTATAATACATTATATTTCTCATAATTTAGATGCACCGTTTACTGCATCTGACTTACTTGATGAGATAGAATCTACTGTTTCTAGTCTAGCTACCATGCCACAGCGCTATGGATTGGTCAATGATAACTATCTTTGCGGGAAAGAGTTTAGAAAATGTCTTGTTAAGAATTACATTATTTTCTATAAAATTCATGAAGAAAGTAAGACTGTAATGGTTCATAGAATTCTTCATACAAGACAAAATTGGATTGATATCCTATAAAATAGCCATTTCACTTGAGGTGGTTATTTTTTTATTCTTCTAATCTCCATGTTGAGCATGATTTCTTACATGATAGGATTCATAAAGATATTAAAATATTATTATAATCAGCAAGCAAAAGAAAACCCACAACTCTACTTCAGAGTCATGGGCTATTTACTTCTGGTTTTCATATTTCCATTTTGATGCCTTATAAGTGTTTTAGTTCTATCTATCCACTTTTTTATTCGCCGATACAATCAGCATCATTGGACGGCGCATTTCATCCTGCATCGTTGGAATATTCATCATGTTTTCCGGCGGCTGCGGCTCCACAATATGATTTATTATAAAACCATTT
>CAMMST010000029.1:0-29904 GCA_946499615.1 Enterococcus cecorum
CTAAATGGAAAGACCTCTATTTTTTCATACAGGAGCTACTTTTGGGTCAGCCCCTTTTTTATAACAATTTTTTTACAAATCGCATCTAGGTCTAAAGTCTAGTTGACAAATCGCCCACAAAATCAGTATAGTAAATTTAAGAATACAGAAAAGAGGTAGAAAATAGTTTGATTCGCATAAATATGTTCTCTTCAGCGGAAAAAGTCAAAGGTCAAGGAGTGGCTAGTGCTTACCGTGAGTTGATTAATATGCTAGAAAAAAGATTTAGCGATACATTTATCATTCGTATCAACAATTATCAAGCCTCTGATATTTCACATTACCATACCATCGATCCACTCTTTTATCTTTCTACTTTTTTAAGGAAAACTCGTGGCGTGCGTGTGGGTTATGTGCATTTTTTACCAGAAACATTAAAAGGTAGTATCAAATTACTCCGCCCAATCCAAGCAATCGTTAACTGGTATGTGACTTCTTTTTACAAGCGGATGGACAAATTAGTAGTTGTGAACCCTAGCTTTATCGATGATTTGGTGCGTTTTGGATTAAATCGCGAAAAAATTACTTATATTCCTAACTTCGTATCTAGTCAGACCTTCTATCCACAAGAGGAAAAGACTAAGCAAAGTTTCCGCCAAGAGTTAGGCTACCAAGCAAATGATTTTATCGTGCTAGGGATTGGTCAGATTCAAGAGCGTAAAGGTGTCGATGATTTTATTCAGCTTGCTATCGATAACCCACATATTCAATTTATTTGGGTCGGTGGCTTTTCATTTGGGATGATTACCGATGGCTATGACAAGTACAAAAAAATCGTCAATGAACCACCTGCCAATCTGAAATTCACTGGCATTGTCGACCGTGATCAGATTAATGATTATTATAATTTGGCAGATTTGTTCTTGCTACCTTCTTTTAATGAGCTTTTCCCAATGAGTATTTTGGAAAGTTTCAACTGCCATTTGCCGGTGATGTTGCGTAAATTAGACCTATATGATGCCGTCATTGCGGATAAATATATTGAGACACGCGATGTGAATGAAATGCATGCCAAGCTCAACGACTATTATCAACATCGCGAAAAGTTACTACCTTACATTGAAAAATCCAAACAAGCGGCCCAGTTTTATTCAGAAGACCATGTGGCGCAAATGTGGTACGAATACTATACCGGCCTTTTAGAAAATCAAGAAATCAATGAACTTCCACCTTTGTAAATGATACAAATTTGGAAGTTTTTTTATACGCAAAAAACCACCCACCCTAAATTTAGGATGAGTAGTTAGGACACAATCAATTATTTTTGGTTGCTCGTATTTTCTTTTGCAGTTTCAACCTTTTTCGCTGCCCAATCTTTCAAAGCTTTATCATATTGTTTGGTTGTGACTGCATCGCCTTGTAATTTCAAGTTTTTATATTTTTGATTTGCTAGACCAACCCAGCTGAATTGACGTGTAAATGGCACTTCTTTAGAGACACGAGGCGTTGCACCAAATGCTTGCACTGGAATTTGTAAAGCATTGGCAGCTAACCATGCTTCAGCGTCGGCATAAGCTTCGTAACGTTTTTCGATTTGGTCGTTTGCTGTGATGGCATCAGCTTTATCCAATAAGGCATCATATTCTGTTAAACCAATTTCTTTTACAACTGCTGCAGATGGATTATCTTTAGCAATTTCAGATGGTTCTAGACCTAAGTTTTGTAATTGAGCCCCTGTACGTGAATCATAAATATCTAGATAACTTGATGGATCTTGATAGTCAGGTCCCCAACCAGAAGCAGTCGAAATATCAAAGTCTTGTGCGGCTGCTGTGGTTGCTTGGTAAGTTGCTGCATTATAAGCATCATCATTTAATAATTTAATATCAATTACCACATTGTCGCTACCTAACGCACTTTCAACAGAGTGTTTCAATGATTTTGCTTGGTTTACTAACATTTCTGAAGTTTCTGCTTGTGGTAAGTCTAAATGAACTGGGAATTTCACACCTTGCGCTTCTAATTCAGATTTCGCTTTAGCAAACAATGCTTTAGCTTTATCTACGTTATACCAACCTTCTTGACCATCGGCTAATTTCACATCGCCAAAAGTTTCAGGATCTAAGGCACGTAATTTTTCTTGAACCACTTCACCGTAAGTCTTATCGCCTACCATCACGAATTCAGAAGGCGTTAAGATATTGCGGATACCTTTTTCAGAACCAGATTTACCAACGTTTTGCGCTAAGTAGTCAGCTTTATTTAAGGCAAATTCCATCGCCAAACGGAAATTCTTATTCAAGATAGCTTTTTTCGTATCTGCTTTTTCTTGATCGGTTTTCTTAGATGTCGCATTGTATGATTGACGGTCTAAGTTAAAGGTTACATTATAAGTGGTTCCCATTGGTTGAGAGTAGAAGACATTATCGCCATATTTTGCTTCCACATCTTTATAGCCACCTGAGTTAGGGAAGACACGGGCCATTGAGTAGTTGCCTTGGTCAAATTCTTTAAATAATGCATCTGGGTTACTTCCATCGTAGTAAGTGAATTTCACATTGTCGATATATACATGTTTTTTATCCCAGTAGCTATCATTTTTACGATATTCGATAACAGATTTAGCAGTGTTGTTTGCTAAGATATAAGCCCCGTTATAAAGGATGCTATCGGCGCTAGGTTGACCAAAATCTTTGCCTTTAGATTTTAAGAATTCTTCATTAATTGGATACATAATGCCGTAAGTTAATTTAGAATTCCAAAATGTTTCAGGTTTCGCTAAGGTATATTGTAAGGTGTAATCATCGACTGCTTTCACACCTACTGAAGCAAAGTCTTTGGTATTCCCTTTAATGTAGTCATCCAATCCTTTGATACTACCTTGAACGACATAAAGCATTTCAGATTTCACTTCAACCGCATGTTTTAAAGCAGTTACGAAGTCTTGAGCTTTCACTTCATCATAGTCATTGCCTTCGTTGTCTACCCATTTCACACCTTTACGTAAATGGTAAGTGTAAGTTAATCCATCTTCACTCACTTCCCAAGATTTGGCTAAAGCTGGTTTTAAGTTCCCGTATTGGTCATTTTCAAACAAACCATCCACAAAGTTGGTGAAGTGGTCTGAGTTGGTATTACGAGCAGAGAAAGTATAGTCTAAACTATTAATATCTGTGCTGTACACATAGTTATAAGTCGAACCATTCTCCCCACTACTTGATTTTTTGTCACCTGAACCACATGCTGCTAACAAGACTGTCGAGCTAAGCAAAAGTGCAGGAACAACTACTTTTTTCATTTTGTTGTTCATCGCTTCGTTCCCCTTTCATATTCTCAATTACGCGATAAAGCATTTTCATCATTAAGATTACTTAAGAAAATTATAATTTTATGTTTTCTAAAAGTCAACAAAAATGAATAATATCTAGTTATTAAAAATATTTAGAAAATTCAATATAATAATCTTTTATGCGCTTTCTATATTCTCATTAAGTTATCATAATCGTTTTAATTTTTAAGGTAAATTTGTTAGATAACTAGCACTCATACAGATATCAGCACGCCTTTCATTCTCATAAACAGGATATTAATTATTAAAATTTAACTCATTATCTATTCTTTTATGGGTAGAAAATTCAGCGGTATTTTTCCTCAACTGTCAAAAAACATGATGCTTCAATTGCCTCCTCTTATGAAAGTAACAACTAAAATCATTTTAATCTTACAACTTGACCGAACGAATATTCTTGTATTATACTTCTCAGGTAGGAATTTGAAAGGAAAAGAAACATGTATCAAAAATTTACCATCCCGCATTCGACAACCATCAAGTGCTTTATCCTCGCTCATCGACAAGGCGGTGGCAAAAAAGCAATTATCCAACGTTGTCATGCTTATCTGTCACCCAAGATTCAGCAAAACACACGAGCCCTGATTGCAACATACAATCAGCAACGGCAAAAGTATAAGCAAACACCGGTCAACGCCAAAGAAGCACACCAAATCGAACAAATTCTAAGTATCCAAACCTGCGATCAGATTCTATCCCTATACGATGAAGCCGAAAATCTACAAGGCACGCTTGGTAAGCAAAAACTCTACCAACTCTTTGAAGAGCGCAGCCAATACCTCGAAAAAGTGGAGAAAGTGCCGTAAATATTTTATATCTGCTTGTATAATAAACCACATATAAAGTTTAATAAAAAAAGAAACGAATACTCAAGTGAATTATTGATGTGAGTATTCGTTTCAGTATTAATTATTACATCGTTTTATTTTTTATGCTCAATTACTTCATTAGCTAATTCATCAATAACAGGATCTTGTAAATAATTCTTTAGTGTAACAATCCTTGTATTTGGATGTGCTTGTTTGGTTCTATCAAATAAATCTTGATGAACAACAATAATATCACTATCTTCCGGAACTTCTTCAATGCGATAATTCTTAACCTCAACGTCCTGGATACCTGCTTTTTTCAGTTTTGTTCTAAAAGTTGTAGCTCCTAATGCACTGCTACCCATACCGGCATCACAAGCAAATGAAATTTTATGATAAGACTCATTTTGCACATTATTTGTGTTGTTTAAGATATCCTTACCCTCTTTTTTCATCGCTTTAGATTTTTCTGTTGCTAATGTTAATGCATCATCGTCATCATCTGTAGACTTATCAGCTTTTAATATAACTGAAGTAACTAAGAATGAAACAAGTGCTGCGGTTGTTACACCAGCAATTACACCTAGGAAATTACCTTTTGGTGTTAAAGCTAAATATGCAAAGATTGAACCTGGACTTGGACCTGCTACCAAACCAACATTAAATAACTGGAATGTAGCAATACCAGTCATAGCACCCGCAATCATACCCAAAATAGTAATCGGTTTCATCAAAACGTAAGGGAAGTAAAGTTCATGAATACCACCGAAAAAGTGAATAATAATCGCACCTGGGGCAGTTCTTTTAGCGGCACGTTTACCAAAGAACGAATAAGCCAATAGCAATCCTAGACCAGGGCCAGGGTTTGAAGCTACCATGAAATAAATAGATTTGCCTGTCTGTAGTGTTTGTTGCATACCAAGTGGATAATATACCCCTTGATCGATTACATTATTTAAGAATAGAACTTTTGCAGGTTCATTAATCAATGAAAGTAAAGGTAAGAAACCAGTAGATACCAACGCTTCAATTGCATTCGTAACAAATTCATTTGCAACTTGAATTGTTGGGCCAATTATTTTGAAAGAAAACAACATCAAAACAAAACCAATAATTCCAATTGTAAAGTTGTTAATAACCATTTCAAAACCAGCAGGAATCTTGTCTTCTAAAAATTTATCAGTTTTCTTCATAATCCATCCGCCAAGTGGCCCAACAATCATTGCGCCCATAAACATTGGAATATCTGAACCAATAATTAAACCAATAGTACCAATAGTCCCTAATACAGATCCACGTTGACCCCCAACCATTCGTCCACCACTATATGCTAATAGTAGAGGTAACAAATAAGTAATAGTTGGGCTTACTAGTTGATTAAATTCCTTATTTGGAATCCAACCTTTTGGAATAAATAAAGCCGTTACAATCCCCCAAGCAATGAAAGCACCAATGTTGGGTAAAACCATATTAGTCAAAAACCCACCAAATGCCTGGACTTTTGCTCTAGCATTGGATTTTTTATCTTTTTGAGACATTTCCATATCATACATCCCCTTCTATTCATTTTCTTCTATGATATTTATCAGTTCCTCTTTGGTTTGAACTTTTAATATTTTATTGTATATATCCACATCACTTAGTAACATCGCTAACTCAGAAATCAACTCTAAATGACCATCAGACGAATTTGCTGCTAGAACAAAAAATTGATAAACAGAATCCCCATTAGGAAATATAACAGGCTCAGATAAATTTAAGAAACTTATTCCTATACCATGACTTCCATATTCAAATCTAGCATGAGGCATTGCAATATTAGGTAGTATAATAATGTAGCTACCATTTTCAATGACATTATTTATCATTGCATCTATATAAGATTTTTCTATAATATCCGCCTTCAATAGAGGTTGTGCAGCTAAATTTATGGCTTCTTTCCAATCGGAGACAGCTGAAACAAATTGAATATTATCTTTTAAATAATCACTTAACATCTTCAAAGTCCCCTTTATACAATTCTATTTGCTTTACTACTTTTGTTTTTAATTTTGAATCAATACCTGAATATTTATCAATAGCTGATGAAACACCATTACTATGAATATCTTCCTGTAATAATTTTGCTTCTTCGTCATTTTCATTCTTAAAGCGATATGCAGCTGCAATAACTTTTACTCCAAATTGTACAGGGTATTCATGTATAGACAACCAATTCGGCACGGTCACAATCCGCTCATTCATACCAAGTTTTCGAATAGGTGAT
Organism: Enterococcus cecorum; assembly: GCA_946499615.1. Classification (GTDB taxonomy): domain Bacteria; phylum Bacillota; class Bacilli; order Lactobacillales; family Enterococcaceae; genus Enterococcus_E; species Enterococcus_E cecorum_B. The sequence goes on from CAMMST010000029.1 coordinate 6,404, forward strand.
CTTCCTACTCTAGATACATCATCAGATAATTGTGGATTAGAAAATCTGCGTAGTGTTTTTTCTACAAATTCTTCTAGATCCTTTCTATCCATCTGATAATTTTCCACAAAATAAGTCAAATTTTCGTCTAAAAAACCATTCACTGTATTAATAATGTGTTCATCATTTAACGCATTTTGTACTGTTTGATAATGGATTAGGTTTGCTAGATAAGCAATTGCTGCATGAGCTCCATTTACAAGATATAGTTTTCTTTCAATGAATGGCTTTAGATCATCTACATATGTTGCACCATCAATTTTGTTTTCTTCACCGTGCCATGAACTTCCATCAATTAGCCACTCAAAATAAGGTTCAACAACTGCTATACTCTTTTCATTCTCTATTCTAGAAAGCGACTGACGATCGATTGCAGTATTAACAAATCGATAATTTTGATCAAACAACCGCTTATCCCCATCTCCTAAACATGAATAAATTAAATCCTTTAATTTAGAGCTAGCATTGATTGCATTTTCATTAGCTAAAATATTTATCTTAGTAGAATTATAATTTGAGCGATTTACTAGTGCTTCTCTCAGAAATTTACTAATTGATTCAAAATTTTGAATTCCAACTGATGTAGTGATAATATCTGCATCAATGATAGCATCAAAGATTTCTTTCTTTTCTTTCATCAAGTTTAAAGCCGAAACATTAGTTACAAGCTCAATTCTTTTAGGATTGTCTAATATTTCTACTGGATATGAATGGTCTTCATTTATTTGTTGAATAACGCTTTCATTTAAATCAACAAAAACAACTTTATACCCACTTTCGCAAAGTACTTTACCAATAAAACCTCGACCAATATTTCCAGCGCCAAAATGAACTGCAAGTTTCAAAATCCTCACCTACTCTAAATTTGCATGATATTGCCATAAGTCTTTCATATCAATATTTTTTTCTTTAACCATTTGAAGTGCAATTGTGTCACCTAATAACAGTAGCGCTTGTTCAAATAAACTTGTCATTGGTTGAACTGAAGAAATTTCATCCGGCAAATATAGTTTTGTTTGTACAGGAATTCTGACAAACAAATCACTAAACTCTTTCATGCTACTATTCGGATTTGATCCGATATGAGCTACTTTTGCATTGAACTTTTTAGCTTTTTTTGCAATTGCCAGAGGAACGGCACTTTCACCACTACCCGAACCAACAATTAATAAATCATTTTCAGTAATTGCAGGCTCAGTAATTTGACCAACAACATAAGTGCGAACACCCAAATGAGCTAATCTTTTTGCGATTGCTTCCAAAGATAACAATACTCTTCCTACACCAATAAAAAATACTTTATCGGCATTTTCAATTAGTTCAATCAACTTTGATACTTGGTCTTCTGAAACACTATCTAAAGTCTTTGATAATTCATCGATAATTTGTCTATGTGATTCTTGATAAGTCATTTGCTATCAATCCCTTTCTCAACTTCAGATAAAACAGATTTAATATTTTCTTCTAAAGTGAATCCTTTTTTAAATAAACTGGTACTACCTAAAACAAGATTTGTTGCACCAGCTTGAACTAGATTAGCAATCGTATCTGTTGAAACTCTACCATCAACCTGTATATCAACATTTAGATTCGAACCTTTAATTTTTTGATTCAATTCATTTATTTTTGTCAAAGCATATGCAACTTGTTTTTCATTCTTATTCGTAGCAAACCCAGGATTGATTAACATTAAGCAAACTAAATCAACTTGAGGTAAGATATAATCTAATACATTAAGTGAAGTTGCTGGATTTAATGCAATTCCTACCTTTGTATCAGATTGTTTAATTAATTGAATATAACGATCAATATGCAAACTTGTCTCAAAATGGAAAGTAATGCTTTGTACACCAATTTTCAACATTTCCTGAATAAAATACTCATTATTTACTGACATTATATGAATATCAAAGTTCATATCAGTTACTTCACGAAGCCGTTTAATTGTCTCAATTCCCAAAGGCATGCTAGGACTAAAACTTCCATCAATCACATCAATATGTAGAGTATCTAATCCTGCATCTTTTAGTTTTGTTACTTCTTCTTCTAAGTTAACTAAGTCAGCACACATGATGGAAGGCGATAATGTAATACGACTATCCAAAAGAACCACTTCCTACTAAATATTTTGCATATTAGAAGTTGTATTGCGCAATCACATTTTCTAATTTACAAGCACATTGTAAACGTTACACAACACAAAGTCAAGCATAAACACGCAAAAATAATTATTTTTTTTGCACGTTTATGCATGTATAGGTATTTTTTAGAATGTTTTTGACAAAGTAAAGCATAAATGAGAAAATAATAATTGAGGTGAAGGATGTATGTTAAAAGAGGAACGTCAAAAAAAAATATTAGAAATTCTCGCTGTAGAACAAAAAGTAATAGCCAGTGATTTAAGTCAACGATTATCAGTTTCAGAAGATACTATTCGTAGAGATTTAAGAGAGTTAGATACACAACACTTATTAAAAAGAGTGCATAGTGGTGCTATTAATGTAGGACCACCCGTTACAGATTTTTCATACCGTCAAAACTTGGATACTGATAAAAAGAACAATCTGGCAAGTAAAGCATTACCTTTTTTGAAAGAAAATAGTGTCATTATTATCGATGGAAGTACCACTAATCTATCTTTAGTACAATCTATTCCAACAGATTTTAAAGCTACAATCATTACTAACAGTCCACCTATTGCTATGGAACTAGCAAATTTTAAGAATATCGACGTTATCAACATTGGTGGTCAATTTTATAAGCAATCTATGATCAATGTAGGGGTACAGACTTATAAAGAGCTTGAACATTTAAGAGCAGATTTATATATAATGGGAATTTATAACATTGATCTAGAAAACGGAACAAGTGTACCAACAGTTCTAGAAGCAGAAATAAAAAGACAGATGTGTAATATTTCAAGTGAAGTATTAGGTATGATTACTAACGATAAGTTCGAAACAGTTAGTAATGCCATTGTCGGACCAGTTGAAGATTTAAGCGTACTAATCTCTGAAAATATCCCTTCTAAAATTAAGAGAGCCTATAATCAAAAAAATATTATACTAATTGATTAGTCAACCAAAACAGCCTACCCGAACGATTTCGAGTAGGCTGTTGGTGGTTTAACCTTGCTTTTTGAAAAACTCCTGAAAGACCGGTCGTAACTTTTTGCGATAGTACGACCGATTTTGGCGCGAACCTTGATTTTTTGCTAAGAGGCAGTTTAAATATTTCTGATGTTTATCTGATAGTTCTTCACAAAATTTATCCAAATAAAGATGAAAATCCGAATCATCCTCAAAACTCAACGACTCAATAAAAGAATATAATTGCTCATCTTCGCAAGGATCTTCGTGTGATACATTCTCATGACGGATACAATCCAAAATCCGCCACTTCAAACGCTGATAAATATACGGCAAAGGGCAATTTAGCTCAAATTCCTCCAAAGAATCATATTCACAGGCCAGCTTCCATAAGGCGATACAAACCTCTTGAAAGTAATCATCATAATTATTGTGTGTCGGATAAATATGCAGATTCCACAGCACTTTTCGTTCGAGCGCTTCATATTTTATGATGACATAACTTGCAAATGGTTTATCTAATCTGTTATCCTTCATTTTCTCACTCCTTATTTTGCATCCATCCCCCATCTGGATAAGCCGGCATATCAGTTGGCGAAACTTCACAACATTTTGCTTTCATCTATAATAACGTTTTCAAAAAGTAAAATGTCAAAAAAATTCCGCAAACTTTTTCAAAAAAATTTTATTTGCTGTAACCAAGTCGCTTCAAAAAACAAAATTTCAAACTTCACTTCCTATCATCAATTTTATACACTTTTCACATGCAAAATATATGATTATTATATATGTACTTTTCGGATATGAAAACCCTTTCTTTTTAAATAATGTATTTTGCGATAAAACAAACTGAATCACTACATAATAAAAAATGTCATCACCAACCTATAAAATACACTTCCTATCATAATGTTTGAAAAATTAGCTGATATTCCTGTGTTTCCTTTTATTTAAATAATATTTCATCTATTTTATTCAGTGGTTTAATAATCTATTTATGACGAATAACGAAAATTCTCAATAACTCACCTATTCTCTCCTTGCGTAAATAGAAAACGTTCTCAAAAGTGTACGATAGATATATTTTTCGTTTTCTAACGGGTACGCTTCATTCATTGAAACTGTTTATAAAATAATTTATCTACTTATTCTATATTTTTGTGGTAAATAGGCATTTTTTCATGATTTTTTTGGACTTTAGTGTTAGAATAGATAGGTCACAAAATAGAAAGGATGATGTCAATGAAACTCTTGAGACGCTATTTTTTCTTCACCTTTTTATCCAAAATCTGGTTAGCCGGTATTTTGACATTAGGATTAGAAGCCATGACCAAGCACTATCTACCACAAGAATATCTCTTTGCGGTGACTTCATGGTATCAGACAGTGAGCCTCATTTATTTGGCATCTGTCGTCTTATATGAATTATACTTACTGACCTCGCAAGGCAGCATCTTATCCTTGGTTCATACGACAAATTTCGTGGCACTGATTTTACTTTCGCCATTTAATACATTAGCTGATCCATATAAACAAGCCCTACTCATGACAAATGGCCACCCAGTCATCAATTTCATTTTGCTGATTGTTATTTATCTGGCCATTCGCTTTCATTTTATCCAAATTAATTTTACGTTGGTCCCTGAATTATTCAACCATCCTGAGCAGTTTCAGCGCTTGATGACCGTTGAGGAAAAGCAGACCTTACAAAGCGCTTCTCACACGGTGAAACAGATTTCTTTTCGTTTTACCAACCCGATGATGAGCTTTTTGTTCACACCGCCGACTGTCAGCAAAATTCTAGACCAACCTTCACAATAACGAAAAACCCACTCGCCATTCATTCGGCAGTGGGTCTTTTTATTTTTATAATTGTTCGCCGTTGGTCGCAATCACCTTTTTGTACCAATAAAATGAGTCTTTCTTCTTTCTCTGATAAGAGCCATTACCATGATTATCTCTATCAACATAAATAAATCCGTATCTTTTAGCCGATTCACCTGTTCCATTTGAAATCAAATCAATACAGCCCCATGTCGTATAGCCAATAATTTCGGCGCCATCTTGTTCAATAGCATCCTTCATTGCCTGAATATGCTCTTTTAAATATTCAATACGATAATCATCGTGGATACTGCCATCTTCCTCTACAGTATCTTTTGCACCTAAACCATTTTCAACAACAAATAATGGTTTTTGATAGCGGTCATATAATTCATTTATCGTACTTCTAAATCCTAAGGCATCAATTGCCCAGCCCCATTGACTAGTTTTTAGATAAGGGTTTATTGCAGAAGAAAAAATATTACTTTCAGATTGTTTTCCTTTACTCTCATCACTGCTACTTACTCTTGATGAATAGTATGAAAAACTTACAAAATCTACAGTATTATTTTTCAAAATTTCTTTATCTTCTTTTTCAAATGGAATTTTGGCATTTCTTTTTTCAATCCATTTAATAGCATAATTAGGATAATAACCTCTCGCTTGAACATCCGTAAACATGTAGACTTCTCTATTATCACAAATTGCTTGCCAATAATCTTCAGGTTTACATGTTTCTGGGTAGTAAGAACCTGCTGCAACCATACATCCAATTTGGTTTTCTTGATCTATTTCATGTGCCATTTTAGTTGCTAATGCACTGGCAATCAATTGATGATGTACCGCAGTGATAGTTGTTTGTGTTCTATTCTCATTTTCTTCAAAATAAAGACCTGCTGCAACAAATGGAAAATGTAAGATCATATTGATTTCGTTAAATGTTAACCAATATTTAACCAATCCTTGGTATCTGTTAAATAAAACTTTACATAGCTTTAAGAAATGATTAATCATTTCTCGACTTCTCCATCCACCAATTGTTTTAACTAAATGCATAGGACAATCAAAATGATTAATCGTAACCAATGGCTCTATCCCATATTTACGACACTCTTTAAATACTTCTTCATAAAATTTTAAGCCCTCTTCATTTGGTGTTTGTTCATCACCATTTGGAAATATTCTAGTCCAAGCAATTGAAAGACGAAAGGTTTTAAATCCCATTTCAGCAAATAACGCGATATCTTCTTTATAGTGATGGTAAAAATCAACAGCAGTAAGTGACGGATAAAAATATTTCTCATCAAACTCATACATTTTCTTTTGACCAATTCCTACTAAATATCTATCTTCACCTAAAGGCATTAAATCAACATTGGCCAATCCTCTATTTCCTTCGTTACTACCACCTTCACACTGATTAGCAGCTGTTGCTCCACCCCATAAAAAGTTTTCTTTAAACGCCATCTTGTATTCCTCCTTCATTTTCTAAATAATTGGCTAATTTATTCAATTTTGAGACACAGACAAAATGCTTATCTAACTGATTCTTAAAGTAACTAATTAGTGTTCCATTGCATATTGCCATAATAACTGTGCCAATACCTACACCTACTAATTTATGAAATACTAATAAAGAAAAAATAACTGAAAAAATTAAAAATACACAATCAAATCCTGTTTTAAATTTTTGTAAACTAATATTATATTTCATGGCAACTTGCTTTACAAAAAAATCATAGATTTGTGGATAAAAGTAAGTTTTATAAAACATTGCAATTGCTAATGCTGATAATATCAAACCTATACAAAAATAGATAATTCTGATAAAAAAAACATATTGGGATTCAACTGGATAAACTGGCAAAATTGCTTGCCATATGTCAGCCATAGTTGCATATAAAACACCTGTTATAAACGAGCTTAGATAAGCAATCTTAAATTGTTTCATAATGATGCAAAACAAAATAAAAATCAAGCCTGCAACAATGTATTCTGCCTGTCCATAAGTCAAAAAACTAACACTTTTACTTAAAATAAAAGCTGGGCTCACAATCATGGACATACCGAAATTTGCTTGCTCCATGATATTCACTGCAAATGATAGACTAGTAATAGCGATAATATACAGGATTTCACTTGAAATAACTTTTTTTGTCAAATTGTTCACCTCTCATTTTCAATTATACAAAAAGAATTGCTTTAACAAAAAAAGTTTCCAAAATGGAAACCTTAATAACGTAGTATATAATCTATAATGTGTCTTAAAATGTAATCATTATATTGATTATTTTCAGTGGGAACATACAAAAAATTTTTAGAAAACTTTAATTGCTGATTGCAACTAATTAACCAAGTATTGACATTTTTTTCTAAAATATTATGAACAATGTTTCGATCAAAATAAAATGTATTACCATTCACGCTAATTAGTAATAACAAATCTATTTCCTCAAAATGGTAAGTTTTCATAAAATCAACATCGCAAATAATAACCTCTTTTAACTTTATTGACAATTCATTTTGGATATAAGTACATAGCGTCCTTGCATGTCCATGAGCATAAACAAAAATTCTTTTACTATGTTGAATATCCTCTATTAATTGTTTTAATAAATTTATGTCTATAGTTTTCAAAGTGTACTGCAATGAATAAATAATATCTTTGGTAAACGACTCATATTGATCTTTGATATTTTTTTCTATTGAATAAATGGTTTTATCGGTCCTTGGAATACTTTCAATATATTCAATACAGTCTAATTTAAAATCTTGCATCGTTTCATATCCTAACGATTGGATATATTTTGAAATTTGACCTTTTGATGTGTAACAGGCAGAAGCTACTTGTGTAATTGTCATATTAGGAATCTTGATAATATTATTTTTTATAAAATTACTAATAATGTATTTAGTACTCGATTCATCACTATAATTTATCATCATATTTAATTTATCCATAATCATGGTCGCACCAACTTTTCTTACTTTATTAATCCATTTGAAGTCCTTACGATTAAAGCTTAAAATTCTCGCTTAAGCCATTCATTCGATAATTTACTCGCTAATCAACCAAAACTACCTACATATTCCTTAAAATAAGCTGTGATAGTGGCTACTTAATCGTATCTATATACAACTGTTACAGTCTATCCTAATAATATTTTAACCTATATATATCCACAAATCCAATCATACTTCATCAGTGTTCGATGCTTTTTTGCTACTTATACATCAAAATTGGAGAATAGTAAAACTAATTTATACCCTATTTAAGCTATATAAAATTCCTCTATATTAGAACTATACTACGCTTTTTTTAATCTATCCTAATTCTTTTTTTAAAGCTTTTTAGCAAAAAAACTAGAGATTCCAGAATGCAACTAAAAATTTAATTTAAGCTGCCAAAATATTCTTCATGCAATAACATAGCATACTCATTTACTGTATCTAGTTCTTCTTTAGTTAACATAGCAAATGGATTTTCCTTCTCTCTATCATCCTCTGTCCAAACTATATTAGGGTCCAAATTCTTTTCATGCGTTTTCCTTATAAATTCTATTAAGTCACATCCAAGTTTTTCAGATACTGAATCATAAACATCCATCGCGATATCACCTCGATTTTGAACGTAGAATTTTGCGATTTATTCAAATCTTTTGCACATTATTCTTATATTTAAAATCATTATAACATGTAAAGCCTTACATTATAAATGGTAATTATTTAGGCCTTATGCGACAATTCACTCATATTTATAAATAGAAACTCCCTCACCATTAGCGACATTTCACTAATCGTTGAGGGAGTTACTTTATTCGACTATATTTAACTTAAATTTCGTCCATGGATGTAAAAACTGAAGTAAAATCTGCTCTTCTTCCACTATATGTGCGACATGATTTTTGCGAGCATCATGATGTGGCGTAAGGACAATTTGCAATTCATTTTTATACTGCAAGAAATCTTCATTGCCCACAACAATATCACCAATCATAAATTCATGATGATAAGCTCGTACTGGATTGGCCTCTGATTTGTACAGCACACGTGTCTGGGTGGAGCGAGCTACTCGTTCATTGATATCCCCACGACGAAAATGCCGAGAATAATCAAGAATTTGTCGTTCAATTGGTGAAATATGATGATCAAGTACACAATCAAAAGTCAAACGATATCGATCTAATTCGGCCAATGCTTTTAATTCTGCTTCACTAGCATATGCATCGCCAATAATGACTGTATCAACCAAACCAGAATAAAAGAGAATCTTGGCTTGCGTCGTTATCGGTAATTTACGACACATTTCCAAAGTAACCAAGCCGTCATTAATTGGCCAAGGCCCTAAATTACCTGATGGACTCGTAATAAAGGCGGCGGTTTTCAGCCCATATTGTTTAAAGCGTTGACTACATTTTACAAAATAATCATAAGGTAACCCCGTGCCTTCTTGAGGATAGAAGTTATGACATCCATATAAAAATGGCAAATTGGGTTGATAAGAAACGATATTGTCTAAATATTTCACATCATTACTCATATTCAACTCAATCACTAAAGCTTGCTCATTAAAGGAAAGTAAAGCCTCTTTATTGCCATCAAACCCTTGATCTAAGCGAATACCACTTGCCCCTAATTGTTCAAAGAAAGTCAAATCATCATAAGAAATCCCTAAAACACTAAAAATTCGTGGAGAGACATCTAATATCACTTCAAAATTTAATTCACGGGCATAATGGATAGTCTGCTTAAACTTTTCAATTAATTTTTCAGCATCAGAATTGATTTCCAACATACTAATAAAAAGTCTAGAAAAACCATATTGATGTGCTAACTTGAGATAAGCTAAATCTTCTTTTAAATCACTGTAATTCGGATAAATTGAAATCCCTAATTCTCGATACATTTCTTCACCTCATTGCTTTAAACATGCTGCACAAGGGCTAATCATTGCTTGTACTGGCTGAATCTCTGGAAAATCTTGAAGACATTTAATTAACGCTTCTTTGACATAATCATTTTTTAAAAGCACACTGCCATGAAACGCCACTGAAAAAGGTAGGGATATTCTTTGGTGTAAAGTTAGCAATTGGTTTGCAAGTTGTTGACCTGCTAGCTTAAAAATCTCTACCACTTCTGGATATTCTTTAGCCAAATCAACTAAAATCAAACATTTTTGCGCAACTTCTCGACGTTCCAATGTATAAAAATAACCCACTAACTCTTTGGTGCTCTTTAGATTCAGATGTCGCAAAAAAGCTGCTTGATCTGCACGTAACTTTTGACGCGCATCAAAATCTGCCAACAATTTGATAATATAGGTCTTAACTATCCAATAAGCGCTACCTTCATCCCCCAAAAGATAGCCCCAGCCACCAATCTGAATCACTTTCTGTTGCAAATATCCATAGATGACCGATCCCGTACCTGCCAATACAATTACGCCATCCTCGTTACCGAAATACGCCTTACGTACCAATTCCACATCTGTTTGAATCTCTAACTTACCTTGAAACATTGGATAAATAGCGTAAATACGTTGATAAAGCGTCTCTTTGAAAGTATAGGCGCCCCAACCAGCAATGCCAATTTGGATATTTTTGATTGAACTTAAGTAAGCTTGAGGGATAGTTGCTAACAGTTCAAGTAGGTTTTGAATAAACAATTGATCATCTAGCAAAATCGTAATACCTTGATTTTCATTTTGAAAGACTACCTCACCTGATTGATGATAAAGTATCAATTGATTTTTAGTGCCGCCACAATCTATCCCTAAGCAATACATGATACATCCTCCAAATCTATTCTTTTACTAGTCCTTGTTCTTTTTCTAACTCATTCTTATCATAAACCATCACAAATGGATAATAAATAATCACTGATAAAATAATTAAACATACATTTAACACAATCGCACGCCAATCGCCACCCGTTGCTAAGAATGCGCCAATTGGTCCAGGTAGTGTCCATGGTGCAGTTACAGTGACCTTATTGACTAAACCAAGCGAAGTAACAATCCATGCAATCGTACCATTCACTAAAGGTGCAATAATAAATGGTGGAATCAAAATTGGATTTAAGACAATCGGTGTACCAAAGACTAAAGGTTCATTGATATTGAATATAGCTGGTGCCAACGCGGTTTTCCCTAATTTAGAAGCATATTGAGATTTCACTTTAAATGCTAGTAAAATCGCCAATCCTAAAGAAGCCCCAGATCCGCCAATGTAAATAAACCATTGATAGAAAGGTTCAGCTGCAATATTTGGTAAAGCCTGATGATTTGCTAGTGCAGTCGTATTTCCTTCTAGTAATTGCAACCAAATCGGACGCGCAATGGAACCTACAATAGAAGCCCCATGAATCCCAAATGACCAGAAGAATTCAGTTAAGAAGACTAATAGCCATACAGAAGGTAAACTATCCGCGGCATTCACTAATGGACCGACCACTGTGGCAATTGCAGTATGCCAACTAAATTTCAACCAATAAGTAATACAACCCATACCTAAAATAATGATTAACGTTGGTGTTAAAGCTTCAAATGAGCGCGCAACTGCTGGTGGGACTTGTTCAGGCATGGTAATTTTGAATTTTGAACGATCGGTTAAACGATATATTTCCACCGCAATAATTGAAGTGATGATAGCGACAAACATCCCGCCACCACCTAAATTGCCCATCGGTAGTACAAAGCCCGCTACTCCAGCTTTTTCGGCTAAGTCTGGGGCAATATTGACCGGTGTAAAAGTAAGTAAAAAGGCAGTTGCAGCCAAAATACCACCAGATAAAGTATCTAAATGATAGCTTTTGGCAAGACTATGACCAATCCCAAATGCAGCATACAAACTCATGATATACATCGTCATCCGATAAGGTAATAAAATCGTTGCCGCATTTTCAGATAAGAATTTATAGAGTCCCCAAGATTGAGGAATAGGTGGAAAGGCAACAATCATAAAGAATGAACTCACCACGATTAAGGGTAAAGTGGCTACGATACCATCACGAATGGCACGTAAATGACGCTGATTTCCGAGTGTTTCCATTGGACCAGCTAGATGATTTTCAATAAATGCAGTAAATTTTTCTAACATGAAAATTCTCCCTTCTATTGTCTAGGTTTTGGGGTGATTTTTCCCAAGATAACAGGATTTTTAGCCCCGGTAACTGCCGGAATATTATTTGCTCTTCTTTGTAGCGTATAATATCCCATCAATGCAAAACCAATCGCCTCCTTCGCTTCACTAGAAAAGCCTAAATCTTCTTGGGTATAAATCGGAATATCTGAAAAATAATGCTGTAACTCACTCACCAAGGTTAAATTATAGGCTCCTCCACCGGCTAAAATAATTTCTATACACTGCTTATCTTCAACAAGTGGGAAAATCTCTCGTTGATAATGAAGATATATCGTATATGCAGTGTATTTCGTTAACGTATAAATAAAATCATTGGCACACACTTTCGGAAAGGCTGCAAGCAACTTGTCAAAATAAGGCTTACCAAACTCTTCTCTCCCCGTACTTTTAGGCACTTTTTTTGATAAATAAGGATGCTGACAAAGAAATGCAAATAAATCATCAGCCAAATTTCCTTGTTTGGCATACATCCCTTGATCATCGAACTCCAGCTGATAAAAATGTCTCATCGCTTCATCAATCAACATATTACCTGGTCCAGTATCAAAACCAAAAATTGATTGCTGACTACCTTTCATTGGTAAGTAGGTGACATTGCCTATGCCACCGATGTTTTGTAGCAAACGAACTTTATCTGCTTTTTGAAATAGCAGTTGTTCACTAAAAGGAATCAGCGGTGCACCCAACCCACCTGCAGCAACATCCATGACGCGAAAATCAGAAACCACCGTCGTATTTAAGGTATACGCCATTTGAGCGACTTCCCCCATTTGTAAGGTGTGCGCATTAGTCGGATTTTGCGTTTCATGCCACAAAGTTTGTCCATGAGAAGCGATAAAATCAACCGTTTGAATTTGCGGCTTAGAAGCTAGAATCTTTTGACAAGCTTGTAAAAAATAATCACCCAAGTCTTTGTTTAACTGACTAATCTGCTGTATATCAATCTTTTGCTTGCTACACACCGCTTTGATGCGAGCTTTCATTTCCTCAGGATAAGCAAGACAGGTAAAACCTAGCAGACGAACATCTAGTTGCGGTGTTTCCGTAATTTCAACCAAAGCAGCATCCACGCCATCTAGACTCGTGCCTGACATTAGACCAATTCCTATCATAGCTGTACCTCAGTAACTATCGCCTGACCGACATGACCATGTGTTCGTTGTAGTCTTTTTTGCGCTTCTTGCTTATCTATGTGTAGCAATTGCATCAAAATAGCGACTTTTAGATTTTTGTCCGCTTGTTCGTAGATTTGTTGTGCTTGATTGCGTGTAACATCGGTTGCTTCCATTAATATCCGTAAAGAGCGTTCTCGCAATTTCTCATTTGTCGGCTGTACATCGACCATCAAGTTTTGATAAACCTTGCCGAGTCCAACCATACTTACTGTTGAAATCATGTTTAAAATCAACTTTTGAGCGGTCCCAGCTTTTAGACGTGTAGATCCGGTGAGAACTTCAGGCCCACAATCAACTTCTATTGTCGTTTGAGCAATTTTTTTAATGGGTGAATCCAAATTACAAACAAGGCCAACCGTCTGTGCACCTATTTCGTTTGCATATTTTAAACCACCAATAACATAAGGGGTTCGGCCACTCGCTGCAATCCCAATCACTATATCTTGCTTAGTGAGCTGGATACTTTGTAAATCAGACACACCTGATTGCTCCTGGTCTTCAATATTTTCATGGGCGCGAAACATCGCATCATTTCCACCAGCAATCAAGCCGATAATTTGATGATCACTCGTTCCAAAGGTAGGTCGACACTCAACAGCATCCAAAACACCTAAACGGCCACTAGTACCTGCACCCATATAAATCAAACGACCACCTTCAGCCAATACCTTAGTCACTTTTTGTACCACTTCAGCAATCACTGGTATCACTTCAGCAATGACTTCAGGGACATGACCATCTTCTTGATTCATTAATTGCAACGCCTCTTCAGTTGACAATTCATCAAGACGAAGACTTTTAGGATTGCGCTTTTCAGTACCTAGCGCAGATAAATTCAAGTTTTCCATCACTAATCTCCTTTCAACCGCTTTCTTATGATATAATTATTATATACCTAAAGAAATTTTATTTCAATATATTTATAAATTTTATGAAATTTTGTTTCAACAAATAATAAGAAAGGTGTATCTATATGAGCGTACAATCTAGAATTCACTTACTTGACAATAAATTGACGGATGTAGAAAAAAGAATTGCCGCATATATCTTGGCGCATCCGGATGAAGTCATTAATGCTACTGCAAAAGAAATTGGCGAACAAACACAGTCTAGTGCTCCAAGCGTGGTTCGTTTCATAAAGAAAATCGGCTATAGTTCCGTAAACGAATTCAAACTGTCTATCAATAGTGAAAAAAATGAAAAACGAGATCAAAAGTATGATGATGTTAATTTGGCTGACTCTTTTGAAGTAACCAAGCGCAAACTATGCAATAACGCGATTTTAACATTGGAAGAAACAAGCGAAGTACTAAAACAGGAACAAATCAAAACCATTGTTCAGTTATTAGAAGAAAAAGAAGTCCTATTCGTTTTTGGCATCGGGGCTAGTTCTATGATTGCTGAAGATATCTATCAAAAATGGGGACGAATTGGTAAAATTATCTTTTTCGAAAAAGACTTACACATTTTATCAGCCATGCTTTCTAGCCATCAAGCCAATAGCGCTATTTGGTTGGTCTCCAATTCTGGTCAAACTCGTGAAGTCGTTAAAGCCGCCCAAATCGCTAAAAAAATCAATATTCCGATTATTGCCCAAACTATGCTAGGAAAAAATCCATTGTCAAAACTTGCTGATCACCTCATCCAAACCTCTATCCCTAAAGAAGCTTTTCTGCGCAGTGCTGCGACGAACTCACTTTTTGCCCAATTGCTCGTTGTCGATACGATTTTTTACAACTTTTTACAAAACAACGAACAATACTTTGAAAAAATCTACAACAGCCGCAAGTTAATTGAGGAGATAAATCGTTAAAAAACCCCGATTGCAATGAAGCAATCGGGGAAGCTAATGTTCAAACCTAAAGTAGTATTCAAATGATTATTATTTATTTTTTTCTTTTAATAGTTCAGTTTTGATTACATTAATTTTTTCTAAATCAAACTCTGTAGGTAATGTACAGTCCGCTCCTATAATAAATGGAGTATCATTAAAATTACTAACTATTTTATTTAAAGCTTTAATTATTTCATTAGTTGTGCCATCAACTAATACACCAGATCTATCATCAAAACCTCCTAGAATTATTTTATCATTGAATATCTTTTTAGCTTCTTCTAAAGTATATTCACTTTCATGCATCGCCCAATTTACCACATCTGTAGGATAGTCTTTATAGCGATTTAAATTCACCTTTTCTTTACACATATGGAGAAAAATATCTTTATTTCCCTTTACTTGCTCTAATAATGATATTTCTGGTTCATATAAAATATCATAGAATTCATCATCTGTTAGCTTATCAGATTCTCCACCTAATGCAGCATAATAAATCCCATCAACTCCTGACGAAAGTGCAATATCAACCATATATTGTGTATTTTCATGAATCTGTTTAATAGCATCTTTAATAACTGATTTATCTCTAGAGTAGTGTTCTCTGATAATCTCAGGTGAAACTGAATAACTATACCCTGAAGAGTGTGATAAGGATGCTAATAAGCCATGGATAGTTGCTAGTAAATATCTATCTCCCTTATTTTCGAATACAATTCTTTCCAAGATTTCTTTTTGATTTGATACTAATTTACTATTTGAATTTAATTTAGGGATATTTTCCCAGTCACTTAAATTGATTATCTTATTTGAACTTCTCATTTCATTTTCGTTCATTATTTTCAAAATATCTACATTAGTTTTTTTGGCAAAATCCATATGGGCTTTAATTTGTGAATCAACTCCCAGTTCTATTACGCTTTTAGGAAAGTGGTGCCAAAATCCTGTAAAAATTTCTGTTGCTTCATGTGTATGAATAAAATTTCTGACTTTGTCAGCTTGTGTCATTTTTATTTTCCTCCTATAGAGTTCTTAATATCTAAAAATAAATCGTTCACATTCTCAACTCCCACAGAAAGTCGTACAAGATTTGGTGTGACTCCCATCGCTAACCTCTCCTCTTCACTAATACAAGCATGTGACATAGACCAAGGATACGATAAAATACTTTCTACCCCACCAAGACTAACAGCAACAATCGGAATAGTTACATTTTTTAATAGTTGTTTTGTTAATCCTTCTGACTCTAATTCAAAAGAAACAACCATTCCTCCATTACTTGATTGCGACAAATGCGTATCATGACCATCATGCGTACTTAATCCGGGATAATATACTTTTTTTACACCATCTACATTTTGAAGTAATGTTGCTAATTTTTCAGCACTTTTAGATGATTTTTCTAACCTCACCGCTAGCGTTTTAATCCCTCTCATGCATAACCAACATTCTTCAACACCTGGTGTAAATCCAAATTCTTTTCTATTATTTTGAATTAACTGGTATAATTGTGAATCATTCGTAGCAACAAAGCCTAGAATAATATCACTATGTCCTCCTAAAAATTTTGTACAACTTTGGATAACAATATCTACTCCTAAACTCAATGGATTTTGATAATAAGGTGTCATAAATGTATTGTCTGCTACAGTAAGGATATTTTTATCTTTTGCTAACTTTACGATTTCCTTAATATCAGTGATTGAAAGTAAAGGATTTGATGGTGTTTCAATATAAAGTAATTTCGTACGAGAATTTATTGCCTTTTTCCAAGAATCAATATTTGTTTCATCAACACAAGTAAAATTCACTTCATATCGTTCATTTAATTCCTCTACTAGTTGTTTTGTGCCACCGTATACATTATTACCTAAAACAATGTGATCTCCAGAATGTAACGTCAGTAGTACAGAACTAATTGCTGCTATGCCAGAAGACAGGCAAACACCATATTTTGCGTTTTCCAAAGAGGCCAATGCATTTTCTAAATACTCAACAGTCGGGTTTCCGAACCGGGAATAACTGTATGACTGATTATTTGGAAAATTCAATTGTTGAAATGTAGACGCCTGATATTTAGGAATAGAGGTTGCTCCAGTTACAGGATCAACATATTTATAACCATGAATTAATTTAGTATCAAATTCCATTTATACTTTATACACTCCTCATCTCAATTAAAATATTTTTAATAGTGCCCCAACTAAACTGAAAATGATTAATATCCATAGTACTTTGGAAGCATTCCATTTCTTATAAATCATTCCCCAATATACGAAGAATACTAATGAAAGAGGGAGTAAGCCGGGTGCAATTTTATCAAGCGTTTCTTGTAAACTAATACTCTTTTCACCAATATTCACAGAAATAATCGTATCTAGTTTAACCATAGAAGCAGATAATGCTCCCATCATAAACATGCCTAGGATACTACCACATTTGATGATACTTTTTACCATTCCACCTTGAAGAACTTTCGAAATAGAGTCTCTCCCTAATCGATATCCATATTTAAAGAAGAAGAAACCTTCCCAAAAGTTAATAAAACACCAAATCACAATAAAGAATGCACCAATAATATTTCCCTGAGCTGCAAAGGAAGCACCTAAAGCAGAAAAAATAGCTAAAAATGTACCTGCATCAATTGCATCACCAATACCTGCAATTGGTCCCATAAGCCCAGTTTTAAAATCAGTAATAACTTCTTCAGGTATTTCTTCGCCTTGTGCTCTCTTTTCTTCCATAGCTAATACACTACCATGAATAAGTCCACCCCAAATTGCTTGAGTGTTAAAAAATGTTAGATGTCTTTTTAAAGCTTTCTTATACTCATCTTTATCTGGGTACAATTTTTTTAGAACCTTACCAAAAGATGCTGCTACTGCTAAAGCTTGCATTCTTTCAAAACTGTTTGATAACTCTGCAGTCCACCACCATCTTAGGTAGGTCATAGTTACATCTTTACTTGTTAATAAATGTTTTTCTGTATTATTTTCCATACTACGCACCTTCCTTGACTAATTTATTTCCAAAAGTCATCATTAATGCAATACATGTTCCAAAAATCGCTGCTCCCATAATTGGTAATTCAAAATATTTCACTACAAAGAATCCAATAATAAATAATGGAATATATTGTTTTTTACCGATAATAAAGATTGTTGTAGCAAATCCTAATGCTGGAAGTACGCCACCCATAACCGTTAATCCATTCATAATCCATTTTGGAATAATGTGTAATATTGTATTTACTAAATCAGCACCAAAATAGTTAATTACAAATACTATTGGGAATCTAAGAACAAAACCAAAAATTAATGAATACGTTGTTGCACAATGCCAAACTCCAGAAAGATTTCCTTCTTCTGCATATTTATCAGCCCAGTGTACCAAAAAGGCATTTCCTGTACGACGAATATTATTAATAAATACACCAATAATCCCCATTGGAACCGCAATACTGATTGCTATCTCCGTACTAACACCTGTTTGTAAAACAATAGGAACAGATATTAACGCTGCTAACGCCTTATCTGAAGGAATATTACCTCCAGCTGGAACCATTCCTAAATAGATAACTTCAATCCCAGCTCCTGCAATTAATCCAGTTGTTACATCACCCCAAATTAGTCCTAGACAAAATCCTATAAAAGTGGGAGATTTTAACATGGGATAAAGTGTATATCCTGCAAGACCAGCCGCAAACCAATACCACAACGCGCTACATAAAGCTAAAATAAATGTCGAATGCATAATAAATCTCCTTTACTTTAAAAATTTTTCTTAATTTCATCCATAGATAATTTGCTTTCTTCTGGAATAATTTGTATATAAACTTCTGTATGAGAATCTGAAAGTTGCTCTAAAAATGCTAACTCTTCATTTAAAAGTGATACTGCTGAGGCGACTTTCTTGCGTCCGTCCTCATATGGAATTCCACCTAATTGCAAATGATCAATTTTTATTCCTAAATCAACTAATTTTTGAACCGACTTCAAATTTTTAAATAATACAAATAATTTTGTTGTTTCTTCTAATGACTCGATATATTTAGCAGAATCTTCTACAGATAAAATCTTGACCTCTGTTCCACCAGGAGCTGCCATACGGTATATATCTCCCATAAATGAATCTTTGCTTAAATTATCATCAATAATTAAAATAATGTCTGATGGATATATTTTTAACCATTTTGTAATTACTTGACCATGTATCAGTCTGTGATCAACTCTAGCAAATTTAATAGTTTCCATTTTTCTCTCTTCTTTCTGATTATTAAATTTATTTATTAATTCAATTTTTTCCAATTCTCCATCACAATTTTGTTCATTCACAATTTTCAGAACTAGACTTGATGATAGATTAGTGTATGCTTTACCTTTATATTTTAATGCCAATAAAATAGACATTCGATAAGATGAACTCCCTTCTAAATCGCTAATAAAAATATATTCTGTTGAAGGTAAATCATTGCTTAACTCATTGGAAATCAGTTCAAGTAAACTATCAATATCTGTATCCTTAAAAATGCAGTAACACTGTATATCATCTACTACTCCGAAATATTCTTTTAAATCATTTATAAAACTTTTTCCCCATTCACCATGAGTAATCATTACTATTTTTTTCATTTCTTTACATCATCCAAATTAATATAATATTTTTCGTCAGTGGGTAATATTTGTGAATAAACCTCTATTTCGTTGCTTATTAGTTTTTGTAACACCTCCATTTCTTTATCACTCAAAAACACGTTATTTAATATTTTCTTTTTTCCAATCCCTCCTTTTTTAAAAGCTATATTAATTTCATTTACTTGAAATTCATTAACTAATCTACTTGAATCTATAATTGAGCGAAATAATACCAAACAATCTTGCTTTTCTTGTTTTGCCTTGCTTAAATCACTTATATCGTAAAAAGAAATATCACAATTTTTCGGTTTTGCCATTAATATAATCTGCTTTTCAACTTGATTGTGATATAACATTTCATCAATAATAATTATTCGTTGTAAATTCAAATACTTTAGCCATTTATAAAATATTTGTCCATGTAACAATCGGTCATCACATCTTAAATAAAACATATGCTTCTCCTATGATTCATCGATGATTTTGATACTTTCTTTACCTATATTTCTACAATGTGTAGCTAATTCACCTATTGTTAGATTATCTCTCATCATTACACATTCGAGTAACATAGATAGATTAACTCCAGAAACAAGCTTAAAATCCTTTCGCTTTTTCAAGCAAAATGTAGATACATTAAATGGAGACCCACCTATTAAATCTACAAATACAATTGTGTCTCCTTCTGTATTATTCAGATATTCGTTTATTTTACTTTCTAAGCCATCAATGCTATCATCCCTGTTTAAAGATAATGCCAAACAATCTTGAATTGGTCCCGTAATTAACTCTGTACTTTTTTTTAGCTCCTTTCCAAATAAGCCATGTGTTACAATTAAAATGTTCGTCATTAAAATCCCTCCTCAATTCTCTATTAGCAAATTTCATACCATTTTTTTGAACCTTATAAAGATAGCGTTTATAAAAAAAAAGAACCCTAAAAGTTAAATTTTCAACTTTTAAGGTTCAATTAAATGTAAGTGGGTTACTAGTGTGTTATCGTTTGATTAATATTACATCTGGATATTCAAATTGAATCATCTCAATAATTGCCCATAATTCTTCACTTGGAACTTGAATCCCAAAACTCTCTTCTATAACGTTGTAAGCCTCTTTAACACTTATGAAATCATTTTTATTAAATCCATCAGTATTAATTTTAAAATCTAAGATATCGTTCAGCAATATTCTTTCAATCATACATCCATTATGAAACATGAATTTCAATAAGAACTGATCTGTAGCTCTAAAACTAAAATTCTTTTCTAATTTTTCTAAAACAATAGCAAGAACATCATAAATTTTTTTAGCATCTACAAATGTCAATATCTTGTTAAGATAATCAATTACAACAGTCTCAAAATACCTATAATCATTAGCTGATATATTTCTTACATTTTGCGATTTCCAATGGCTCTCAATTAGATTTAATAACTGAAAATATAATTCTTCTAAACTCAAATTATTAGTCAATACAATTTTAGTAGCTTCTAATGCTATAGGGGTACTCACTAAATCTAAAAACTTAATTTCTATTTTTGTCTCTTCCTGAATCCTATTTGCAAATCCTTTTACAGAACCCATATCCCCTAACAATAAAACACCTTTTCCACTATCCGACTCAATCACTTGACGTTTTACATTAGTATATGATTGTTCCACAGTTAAATTTAAGGGTAAGTCAGCATAACCAACATGATTCGTTGATAATAAAGTATTCACAGTTTTAGCCATGTACTTAGCAATTCCATTTCCATGCATAATTATTACAATGCCGACACGATTATATTTTTCAGAATCAAATAAGTACATTGTTAATATTGAAATAATAATTTGATTGCTCTCTGAAATCTTATATCCAAATGTATTTTTTATTTGCATAGAAATTTTCTTAATATGGTTATAAAACTGAAAGTAAACTTGATTATTTGGTTCAGTGACTTTTTTACAAACTACCTCATTATTTATAATTGTTGAAAAATGCATGGCTAATAAGCGAATAATTTCTTTATAATTCTTGTCTCTCCTATAACCACTTAATTCATTATCACAAATCTTTTCAATTTCTTTAGAGATAATCATTTCCTCGATTGTTGTTGAATCATTATCAGAAAATCTTAAATATGATAAAATATCCTTTGCATAATCATTAATACCGTTATTAGTAGCTGTCGATATGCTGAATAAGTTTTCTAAAGCTAACTTCATAGTATTTTCATATTCCAATAAATTATATTTTGATATTATTGCATCTAAACTAAATCCTGGAGAAAATTCAATTTCTTGAGATAGTCCCGTGAGCCTTACTTTATCTACATTCCCTATTGATTTCATCTGCTGAGGAAGATGCTGCCACAAAATATAAACTTTATCATCATTACTCGACATACAACTCATAAACGCATTTGCACATATATACTGTATTGTACTTTTCATTTCACCAATATTTCCTTGATAGTCAGATAACAAAATTGTATTTAAAATCTCTGAACTTATCATTATATTTCTATTTAGTGTTTTTTGTTCTTTTAAAAAAAACGA
Organism: Enterococcus cecorum; assembly: GCA_946499615.1. Taxonomy (GTDB): domain Bacteria; phylum Bacillota; class Bacilli; order Lactobacillales; family Enterococcaceae; genus Enterococcus_E; species Enterococcus_E cecorum_B. The sequence continues at coordinate 28,682 of CAMMST010000029.1, forward strand.
ACATATTAAGGATAATTTTTCATAATTACTACGTTCTGATAAGGAAGGAATGTGTATATGAACTGGTATACGTCTTAAAAATGTGTTCAATAAAACCTCAGATGGCTCTTCAGTTGTTGACATTATTATTCTTGTTTTGACTTTATGACTATTGTTCGTTTCACCTAATCTTTTATATTCTCCCTTATCCATCAAATAAAACAACATCTCTTGCCCCTTAGAACTCAACCTATGGACTTCATCTAAAAATAAAAAACCATTATCTGCAGCTTGAACTATTCCATCTTTATCTGATTCAGCTCCAGTAAAACTACCTTTCTTATATCCAAAAAGTTGAGATAAAAGCAATTGTTGATTATCAGCATAATCAGCACAATTAAAAGTAATGAAAGGAGCATTTTCAGAAATTACCTCTTTTTTTAATGCATATTCGTACATTTTTTCAACAAAATATGTTTTACCAACCCCTGTTTTCCCAGTAATCAAAATAGGTAACCCATTCCCAGGATAAAATAATGCAGCTTTTGCTTTATTAATTGAATCTTTTAATGATATATCCGACCCAATTATTTTTTGAAAAACATCCATATTACCTTGTTTTTTTTCATCGTTATAATTAAATTTCATAAAAATTTTAGAATACAGAGAACTTTCAAAGAAATGAACAGGCCTTCCATTAGTCTTTACAGCTTTATTTATTTTTACTAGGTTATTTAAATCTTTACTCACATTCGAACGATCCAAATCTAATTTGAGAGAAATTTCTGTTGCAGTAACACCAACAAATTCATCACCATACAATGAAAAACCACTTTTAGTTTGAGCTAGTAATTCATGATATACTTTATCAATTCTTTTCATCGTTTAACTTCCTCTCACATTCAACTATTAATCTCCATATAGTATTATATATCAAATTTCCTTTCTCTTTAAAGCGTTTTAAATAATTTTTTTACATAATTACAAAAATGTAAATATTAATATAACAAACCATATAAAAAAAGACTATTTATCCCAAAACTTAATTCAGGATAAATAGTCAATAATGGAGGCTCTATTTCATAGTATATAACATCAAATCTTCTTAGACTTTGCTAATGCTAAGCAACCAACTGTTGCAGCATTATCTTTTAGCTTTGGAATAACGATGTACTCAGCTAATTCAGGAGTTTTCACATAATCTTTCAATAACTCTTTGAATTGACGATGCACACGTTCCATCA
>CAMMST010000030.1:0-28052 GCA_946499615.1 Enterococcus cecorum
ATATGCCAGCTGCAGGGTTCGAACCTGTGACCTACGCGTTACGAGTGCGTTGCTCTACCAACTGAGCTAAGCTGGCCTAAGACAAGAACTATTTTATTAAAAAACTCTTGTCTTGTAAAGGGGTTTGCCCATTTTTTTAGCAAAGTTTTTCGTAAATATAATCATTCATGATAAAACCTTGACCAATATCCACATATCTTTCACCGCAACGGGTAAAGCCACGATGTTCATAGACACTGATAGCTAGGGTATTTCCTTGATTGACATTGAGGTAGAGTCGTTTGCCTTTTGCTAATTGTTCATACCAGTCAAATACTTGGCTAGAGAATCCTTTTCCGCGCGTATTAGCATGGAGATAAAGTTTGCTAAGATAGACTTCTTCTTCATTTTCTTCATAGGCCGTATATCCCACTGGTTTTGATTCGTGAACGAGCAAAAGATAGTGGGCACCGTTTTTCATTTCATCTTCAATATTGGCTTGCGATTGGTAATTAGCCAACATATAAGCAACTTGATCTGCACCGATAATGGGTGTAAAGACCTCTGACCAAATTTCTCTTAATAGCGGCATCAAAACAGCTAAATCCTTTTTGTTTTTCACTTCGACTAATTCCATTGTCGTCACCTCACTTTTTTCCATTATAGCACTTTGAAATATGGGCACCAATCTTTTTTTTTAATGGGCGTTGTGCTAAAATGGACAAGAACATATGTACAAGAAAGGAACGTTTATGTACGAGTATTTTATTGGTCGGGTGACAGGTATTTATCCGGCATATATCGTTTTAGAAGTGAATGGAATCGGTTATCAATTGTTATCTAGCAATCCGTATCGTTACCATGTGAGCGAAGAAGAGGTAAAGGTTTATGTCCAACAAATTATTCGCGAAGATGGCCATTTACTTTTTGCTTTTCAAACGATTGAAGAGAAAAATTTATTCTTACAATTAATCAAAGTCTCAGGGATTGGTCCTAAGAGTGCCTTGGCGATTATGGCAGGCGATGATATGCATGGATTGATTCAAGCGGTTGAGCAAGGAGATGTGACCTACTTGACGAAATTTCCGGGTGTGGGTAAAAAGACCGCTTCTCAAATGGTGCTCGATTTAAAAGGCAAGCTAGGCGAGTTGAATCAAGAAATCACGCTATTTACGCCAGAAGTAGTCCAAACTGCAGATGGCAATCAAGCGCTAGAAGATGCCTTGCAAGCATTAATTGCCTTAGGATATAAAGAAAAAGATGCGCAAAAAGTGAAAAAAGCGTTGGCAGAAGAACAGTTAACAACGGATGAATATTTACGCCGTGCATTGAAATTATTAATGAAAAAATAAAGGTAAAGGGGTGAAGATGTGGACGAGAGAATGATATCACCGGAAATGATGGATGACGAAATGTATCTGGAAAAATCTTTGAGACCGCAGTATTTTACACAATATATCGGCCAAGAAAAAGTCAAATCACAGTTACAGATTTATATTCAAGCGGCTAAACAACGAGAAGAAGCTTTGGATCATTGTCTATTATATGGTCCGCCTGGCTTAGGGAAAACAACCATGGCGATGGTCATAGCCAATGAGATGGGGGTAAATATCAAGACGACAAGTGGTCCTACCATTGAAAAGCCTGGTGATTTAGTGGCAGTATTGAATGAATTAGAGCCTGGCGATGTCTTATTTATTGATGAAATTCATCGTTTACCGCGAGTTGCTGAAGAAGTGTTGTATTCGGCGATGGAAGATTTTTATATTGACATAATGGTTGGACAAGGCACCACAGCCCATCCTGTTCATTTTCCACTCCCTCCTTTTACCTTGATTGGCGCAACGACTAGGGCGGGGATGTTATCCGCACCTTTGCGTGATCGTTTTGGGATTATTGCACATATGGAGTATTATCAAGAAAGCGAATTAAAAGAGATTGTCTTGCGTTCGGCTGATATTTTCCAAGCTGAAATCGTGGAAGAAGGGGCGTTAGAGATTGCTAGACGTTCGCGTGGTACCCCAAGAATTGCCAATCGGTTATTGAAGCGGGTACGTGATTTTGCCCAAGTGCAATCAGATGGTGTAATCAAACGTCAAATTGCTGACCAGGCTTTGACCTTGCTTCAAGTAGATAAAATTGGACTCGATTATATTGACCAAAAATTATTAAAAACCTTAATCGAAGTCTATCATGGGGGTCCGGTTGGCTTGAACACTTTAGCGGTGAATATCGGTGAAGAGCCTGATACGGTAGAGGATATGTATGAGCCTTATTTGATTCAATGTGGCTTGATGAAACGCACTTCACGTGGACGGATGGCGACACATTTAGCATATGAGCATTTTGGCTACCCGATAAAAGAAGATTAGAGGAACAAACAGTGAATACGAAAGAAAAATTAGCACAGGCCTTAAAGGAAGCTTGTCAGACACAAAAATTAGATCAAATTAAAATTCAAAATTTAACACAAATGGCAGGCATTAACCGCCAAACTTTTTATTATCACTTTAAAAATATTGAGGAATTATTTAGTTGGGTTTATGTGAATGAGGCATTGGTTCATTTAAGAATTGATTCACTGTCTTTGGATAATTGGGAAGAACAGGCTTTAAAAATGCTGAAAGTAATTCAAGCGGATGGACGTTTTTATCAAACAATTTTAAAGACACATCATCACTTGTTTTTAGAAAATTTCATGCAGACAGTTCAACCTGCGTTCGTGCGCTTATTTATGCAGATGGACGTCAATAAAGAGTTGTCTCGTGAAGATATGGAGTTTTATTCTCGCTTCTTTTCTTATGGTTGTACAGGAATTTTGGAAACGTGGATTCGCGATGATTTTCCGCAATCAGCTTTTGAAATTGCGGTCCAACTGTATCGCTTAGCAACGGATATTGAATTTTTTGCCTATCGTATTTATCAGGAAAAAGAATAGGAGGTCCTTATGACAAAGATATTAATGGTTTGTTTAGGAAATATTTGTCGTTCTCCCATGGCTGAAGGTTTGATGCGTGATTATTTAGCTAAAAATCAGCGTCCAGATATTAAAGTGGATTCTGCAGCGACGAGTACTTGGGAACATGGTAATCCTGTACATCCAGGGACTAAAAAGGTGCTTACTCGCTTAGGAATTGATACTTCACAGATGTTTTCCACGCCAATTACGACACAAGATTTTTATGAATATGATTATATCATCGGGATGGATCATCAAAATGTGAAAGATTTGTTAGCTAGAGCCCCGCAAGATTGTAAGGATAAAATCTATTTGTATTTAGATGTCGTGGATGGCTACCAAGGAAAAGAGGTACCCGATCCATGGTATACAGGTGATTTTGAAGAGACGTATCGATTATTATCACTAGGGTTAAAACCTTGGTATGAAAAGATAAAATAAGAAAAACGGACGAGTTTATCCATTGGATAGGCTCGTCCGTTTTTACAAGGAGTTAAAAATGAAAAAGTGTTTTTATAGGGTTGTTTGTTGGGATATCTATACTATACCTAGAAGTCGTGAATTTTTTATGAAGAGAATAAGACGTTTTTAAAAAGAATGGAAAAAGCTGTCTACGAATAGCTATCTCTTCCTATAGAAAAAAAGCTAGTCGGACGTGCCAACTAGCTCATAGAAAGGAGTTAAAATGAAAAAATGTTTAAGGGTTGTTTTATTGGGATGCTTTTATTATAGGTAAGAGTTGTGAAAAATATATGAACAAAACGCTAAGAAATTTTTGACTTTTATTAAAGGAAAGGTAAAAAGGCTGGGAAATCCCAACCTTTTTGCGTTTTATAATTTTTCTTTGATAAGATAGATGCCTAAACCAAGAATCAAACCAAATACTGCAGGCACAATCCAGCCCATACCAATACCAAAGAATGGCAAAGTATTTTTAGCAAATTCAATAATTTTTTGGGTTATGCTAGCATTTTGAATCCACGCCGGCGAACTTTTTAGGCCATCGATTAATGCTGGAATAATCGTAAAAATCGTCACTGTTTGATAAACGATTGGATTATTTTTGAATAAGGGGCCACTAACGCCTAATAGTACTAAGATAATGGCTAAAGGATATAGGAACATTAACACTGGCGTACTATAAGAAATGATGCTTGTTAAGCCGACATTCGCGATAATACATGGAATAATCGAAACACCAGCAATTAAAGTCGAATAACTTAAGCTTGGGAATAATTCGGCAAAAGTTTCAGAAAAGGCGGTGGTTAAGCCAATAGTTGTCTTTAAACAAGCCACGACAACTATTAAAGCTAAGATGATACTTCCACCTGTTCCTAAGTAGTAATGTGCGATTTGCGCTAAGGCAATACCACCATTTTCACTTAAGTCAAATTTACCCATGCTCATTGTTCCCATTAAACTTAAGAAAGAATAGATAATTCCCATTAATAGTACACTTACTGCACCTGATTTAAAGGTGTCAGCGGTAATGGTGCTTTTTTTAGTGACGCCTTTATTTTTTAAGGTATTCACTACGATAATCCCAAAAGCTAAAGAAGCCAAGACATCCAAAGTGTTATACCCATTTTGGAAACCAGTAAAGAAGGCATGGTTACGATAGTTTCCAAGTACTGTGATATCGTGAATATTAGCCATTGGTTTGACAAAGGACATCACGATTAAAATAGCTAAAAGTACTAAGAATAACGGATTTAAAAATTTACCTACACAGTCTAATAGCTTACTTGGATTGCGTGAAAACCACCAAGATAAAGCGAAAAATAGAATACTAAAAATTGCTAAAAATAAGGTCTTTTGGTTTTCCGCGACAAATGGGGTTAAGCCGATTTCAAAGGAAGTAGCTGCTAGACGAGGCATTGCAAAAAACGGCCCAATCACTAAATATAATGCGACGGTAAAGAAGTACCCATAGCCTTTATGCACGCGTGAGGCTAAGTCAAATAAGCCATTTTCACCGGAAATTCCGATAGCAATAATCCCTAAGAATGGTAAACCGATTCCAGTGATTAAAAAGCCAATAATCGCTGGCCAAACATTGGCACCTGCTTCTTGTCCCATGTGCACAGGGAAGATTAAGTTTCCTGCTCCAAAGAATAATCCGAATAACATGGAACCAAGATACAAATAATCTTTTGATGATAATTTCTTTTCCATTTTAAACCTCTTTTCAAAAAGAATTGAATAAATTGTATCTAATTTTGCTAAAAATGACAATCCTATTTATTTTAGATAGAGTTAATTTTAATGATATTTTCATCAAATGCTAATGAAATGTGTTGATATCATTTACTTAATATTTTTTATTCTCATTTGTTAATTGATAGCACAATGTCTTAACTAAATATTCTGAGTTATTTATTAAATTAATGAAAAAAGACTAGCCAAATGCGACTAGCCTTACTTTTTAATTGCCTATTTATCGTTAAGTACACGATGTAAGAAGGCTTTCGTACGTTCTTCTTTTGGTGTATTGAAGATTTCCTCTGGAGTTCCTTCTTCAGCGATGACTCCTTTATCCATGAAGATGACACGGTCAGAAACTTCTTTCGCAAAGGCCATTTCGTGGGTAACAATAATCATGGTTAAACCAGTTTTTGTTAAGTCTTTCATGGTTTTTAATACTTCGCCGACCATCTCAGGGTCAAGGGCAGAAGTAGGTTCGTCAAAGAGCATCACATCTGGATTCATAGAGACCGCACGAGCAATCGCCACCCGTTGTTTTTGGCCCCCTGATAATTGTGCTGGTTTTGCATTTAAAAAACGTGACATACCGACTTTTTCAAGGTTTTCTAAAGCAATTTTTTTCGCTTCTTCACGATTTCTCTTTAATACAGTGACTTGTCCAGCAATACAGTTTTCCAATACATTCATATTATTGAATAGATTAAAGGATTGGAAAACCATCCCTAAATGGGTACGATATTTTGGTAAATCGTATTTTGGACTTAAGACATTTTCACCTTTATAAAGAATTTCGCCATCGGTTGGTTTTTCTAGTAAGTTGATACAGCGTAAAAGGGTGGATTTACCTGAACCAGAAGAACCGATAATCGTGACAATTTCACCTTTTTTCACTGCTAAACTAACATCTTTTAAGACTTCATTATTTCCAAAACTTTTTTTCAAGTGGTTAATTTGAATAATTGCAGACATGTCTAAATCCTCCCTTATTTTTCTTCATCCATTGGTACATAAGCGCTAGGTCCATCGATTTTCTTTTCCAATAAGCGTAATAAGCTTGTTGAAGTTAAGGTCATCACTAGATAAATCACAGCGACGATGGTGAACGTTTGGAAGAACATGTAGTTAGTTCCGGCACTTGTAGAACCTGCAAAGAATAAATCCGGCACACTGATAACACTTAGCACCGCAGTATCTTTAATGTTGATGACTGTTTCATTACCAATAGCAGGTAAGATATTGCGCAATACTTGTGGTAAAACGACTTTCATCATGGTTTGACGGTGGTTCATCCCGATAGCTTGTGCGGCTTCGAACTGACCTTTATCTACAGCGAAGATCCCCCCACGCACGATTTCGGTCATATAAGCCCCCGTGTTAATTGAAACAATCAATAGACCGGCAACGACACGGTTCAAATCAATATGGAAAGCTAGGGCTAAACCATAGAAGATAACCATCGCTTGTACCATCATTGGCGTGCCGCGGAAAACTTCCACATAAATGGTAATAATCACATTTAGGACTTTTTGGAAGAAACGCGCGACAGGATTTTCTGAAGTAGGTAGCGTTCTAAATACCCCGATTAACAAACCAATAATCGTTCCTACAAAAGTTGAGAAAATCGCGATTAATAAAGTCATACCCGCGCCTTTAAGGAATAGGGTACCGTATTGACTTAAGATTTGTTTGAAAGTAGCGATTAAACCAGTATCTTCATTTTCATCAGTTGAAGAGGGTTGGTTTTCAATCGCAGCATCCATTAATTTGGTGCGTTCTTTAGCTGAAATAGTCGCTAAAATTTGGTTGACTTTTTGTACATCGCTATCTCCTTTACGCATTCCAACAGCGACTTGTACATCTTCTGGATTGGTTTTGAAGCCTTTGTCATCAGCGAACTCAATCATTTTGAAATCTTTATTGACATTGCTTGCAGTGACGCCTTCTGGTCTTTCGCTCACATAACCGTCGATAATTCCTGAAGCCAAGGCCACACGCATGCTTGAAAAATCTTTTGAAGCTTGTTGTTTTTGGACATCTGGGATTTGATCGATGACTGTATAGTGGAAAGTATTTAATTGGGCAGTAATTTTTGCCCCTTTAAAATCTTCAATCGACTTAGCATTGGCATATTTCCCATTTTTTTGCGTTACCATAACTAAGTGTGATTCATAGTAAGGGTCAGTAAAATCAATTTGTTTGGCACGCTCAGCAGTTGGGCTCATCCCTGCAATAATCGCATCTAGTTTGCCAGATTGTAAGGCAGGGATTAGACCATCCCAAGAAGTAGGGACAATCACTAATTTTTTACCTAAGCCCTCTGCAATGCGTTTGGCAATTTCGACATCATAACCGCCAGCATAGGCATTTTTTTGACCGGCGATTTCGACTGCGTCATGTTTATCGTTGGTTTGTGTCCAGTTAAATGGTGCATATCCAGCCTCCATTCCGACTCTAAATTCATTGGCAGGAGTTTTATCATCGGCAAGTACTGGTAAACTAGTGACAAATAGTGTAATTAGTGTCAGTAAAAAGAATAAGCCTGCACGTTTTTTCATTTGAAATTCCTCTTTTCTTCTTTTTTTGAATAATTTCTCTTGTTAAGAAGTACTTGAATAATGAAAGGCAAATTTACTACATCTTTTAGCTAAACAAAAAAGCAGCCCTTTCTATGCTTAGAAAACGACTGCTGAAATGACTACAATCCTTTTCACTAAACATAGCTCATCTTAGAAAACTAAGACAGTGTGCAAATTATTCACTTGCACCCCAACACATTCTTTCAAGCAATAAAGAATGGTTTCGGCAGTATTTCCTAGACTTACTTCCACGTCTTGCTTGACTCCATAAGCTTAATAAATCCTGCGACCTCTACTTTTTAAGTGAAGGAAACTATTCAATTAATTCTTTTATAGGGTAGTTGAAAAGTTGTGTTTTGTCAATAGAAATGTAAAGCAAATTTTCATCTAAACGTTTTCATAATAGATAATAATTTTTACGAACTATTTTCTGAAATTTCTGTCAAGATAGATAATCAATGATATAATAAGAGAAAAGAAGAGAAAGTAGGGAGTAAGATGGTAGCAATTACGATAGAAGATGCAGTAAAGATGATGCAACAAGCCAAACATATTACTTTTCTAACCGGAGCAGGGGTGTCGACGGCTTCAGGGATTCCGGATTATCGCTCGTTAAAAGGTGTGTATCATGGACTTGATCAACCAGAGTATTTATTGAGTCATACGTGTATGCTACGAGAGCCAGAAAAGTTTTATGAATTTGTCCAAAAATTATATCATCCTGATGCGAAACCTAATGTCATTCATGAAAAAATTGCCGCGATGGAAAAAGAGAAAGATTGTTGGGTGGTTTCGCAAAATATTGATGGGCTACATGAAAAGGCTGGAAGTCAACATTGTGTGAATTTTCATGGCAATATTTATGACTGCTATTGTCGAAAATGTCATCAAAAAGTTGATTATCAAGATTATATGCAATCTGATGTGCATCGTGACTGTGGTGGTCAAATTCGTCCAGGGATTGTGCTATATGAAGAAGGTTTTACCCAAGATGTGTTGGATAGTGCCGTGAATGCAGTGAGAAATGCGGATTTAATCGTGATTGTGGGGACGACTTTCCAAGTACATCCATTTTGCGATTTAATCCATTACAAACGGTCAGATGCTAAAGTTTTGGTGATTAATCAAACCCCCATCTATTTACCAATCCAAGCTTTTATGTTACAAAAGAATGCAGTAGAAGTATTTGAAAAATTATAAGAAAAAGGTGATGTTGTGAGAACAGAAAAAGAGAAAATGATTGCTGGCGAGTCTTATTTTTCAGGAGATGCCGAGTTAGTCGCAGATCGCAAATACGCAAGAAAAATGATGCGCGCCATTAATCAAGAATCAGATGGAAAAAAACGCAGCGAATTATTAAAACAAACTTTTGGCAAAACAGCACAAAACTTATATATGGAGCCGAATGTACATTTTGATTATGGTTATAATATTTATGTAGGTGAGAACTTTTATGCCAATTTTAATGCGGTGTTATTAGATATTTGTCCGATAACGATTGGCGATAATTGTATGTTGGCCCCTAATGTTCAATTATATACAGCTTACCATCCGCTAGATCCCATTGAGAGAAATAGTGGGTATGAAAATGGCGCACCGATTACATTAGGTGATAACGTCTGGATTGGTGGCAATTCAGTGATTTTACCTGGAGTTACATTAGGAGATAATGTCGTTGTCGGTTCAGGTAGCGTAGTGACTAAGAGTTTTCCAGATAATGTAGTGATTGCGGGAAATCCTGCGAAAATCCTTAAAGAAATTCCTAAGAAAGTTGAAAATAATGTAGAAAATCTTGAAGTTTTACGCGTATCAATTGACCGAATCGACCGGCAAATCGTAAAATTATTAGAAGAACGGATGGATGTGGTTTCGTCAATTGCGGATTATAAAGAAAAACATCAATTACCAGTCTTAGATGAGAATAGGGAAAAGGCTTTATTAGAAAAAGTTTCTAAATTAGTTCACAAAGAAGAATATCAAGCAGTCATTCGTGATAGCTTTGATGATTTAATGAAGCATTCAAGAAATTATCAAATGCAACGTATGGAGGGAAAAGACAATGATTGAAGGTCAAAAAAGAAGAGAAATTATTTTAGAGGAGTTATCCAAAGCCACTAAAAATGTCAATGCGACCCAACTAGCTGAAAAGTTTGGTGTCAGTCGCCAAATAGTGGTGGGTGATATTGCTTTGTTACGAGCAAGTGGCATTGAGATTATTTCTAATTCTAGAGGTTATCGCTTAGCCAATAAATCTGCTGGTATGTTAGAAACGAAATTAGCAGTTAAACACGGCCCTGATCAAGTAGAAGAAGAATTGAGATTGATTGTTGAAAATGGCGGAATCGTAGCTGATGTGATTATTGAACATGAAATATATGGTGAAATCAAAGGTACGGTGGATATCAAAAATGAAGAGGAGGTAACGGCCTTTTTAAATAAGGTAGAACAAGCACACGCGACTTTACTTTCTATCTTAACAGAAGGCATCCATTTACACACCATCCAGTATCCAAGTGAAGAAACTTTAGTCAAGATTAAACATGCCTTATCGCAAGCCGGCATCTTACTTGAAGATAATGAATAATGTTAAAAGAGACGCTCAAATCACTATTGGTTTGAACGCCTCTTTTGGTTTATTCTAAAACTAATACATCTTTATCTAAGCTAAATGGGTTTTTAGCATTAATATGATCATAGAACATGACACCGTTTAAATGATCGATTTCATGTTGAACGACGATAGCTGGATAATTTTTTAAACGAATCTTTTGTGTTTCACCATTCATATCAGTATAAGTAACAGTGATGCGTGCATGGCGAACCACATATCCAGGTACTTCGCGGTCAACGGATAGACAACCTTCGCCATCTGCTAGGCAAGCATCTTGGACAGAGTGACTGACGATTTTAGGATTATACATGACGGTTTCTAAAATTGGTTCTGGTTTTTCTGGATTATTACTAGGCACTAAAAGCGCGATGATTCGCTTTTTAATGTCTAATTGGGGGGCAGCTAAACCAACACCACCACGTAATTCATATTTTTCAGCCATTTCAGGATCTTGGCTATTATGTAAAAACTCTAACATATCTTTACCTAATTGGATATCTTCTGCTGTTAAAGGGACAGGCACTTCATCACAGACAGCACGTAAGGTAGGGTTACCTTCACGAATAATATCTTTCATTGTTAACATCTAAATGCTTCACTTCCTCAATTTTTTTCTAATAAGTATTCTATCATAGCTTGATTTTTTTTACCAATCGCACAAATGTTTCTTGAATTTTCTAAACTTTTCAAAATTATCTAAATATTTTATTTTTTTTGAAAAAAGATGCAATGAATGGTTGACCGATGAATTTAGCTATTGTTATAATTATTAAAACAAAGGAGGAGTAAAGTGAATTTACCTCAAGCTTTTATCGATAAATATCAGCACTTACTTGGTGATGAAGCCGAGGCGTTTTTGACAGCTTTAACTCAAGAAGAAGTGCAAAAAGGATTTCGACTCAATCCATTAAAGCCCCATGCTAAGGAAATGTTGGCCAAGTTTGATGGTCGCACCATACCACAAGCCCCTTTTGCAAAGGATGGCTACGTAGGTGAAATCAGCGGAAAATCTATCTTGCACCAAGCAGGTTATGTCTATTCTCAAGAAATTAGTGCGATGATTGTTGCCAGTGTCGCAGATGTACAACCTGGTGAGCGTGTATTAGATTTATGTGCGGCCCCTGGTGGCAAATCGACACAGCTCGCTGCAAGTCTAGCCAACCAAGGTTTATTAGTGGCGAATGAAATCTATCCAAAGCGAGCGAAAATTTTAGCTGAAAACTTAGAACGTTGGGGTGCCCAAAATACGGTAGACACCAATCACGCTCCGATCGAATTGGTTGACTTTTTCCCACAATTTTTTGATACGATTGTGGTTGATGCGCCTTGTTCAGGTGAAGGCATGTTTCGTAAAGATGAAGAAGCTATCCAACAGTGGCAAGCAGATACCCCAGAAATGTGTGCTACACGTCAAAAAGAAATCTTGGACGCAGCGGTACGGATGTTAAAGAAAGACGGCATACTCGTTTATTCGACTTGTACCTTTGCGCCAGAAGAAAATGAAGAAATGGTGAGCTTCTTGGTAGAAAATTATCCATTTGAAATTGTGCCATTATCGATTCCAGGTACCTCACCTGGCCGTAGTGAGTGGGGAAGTGTGCCGCATTTAGAAGATACGGTGCGAATTTGGCCGCATTTAAATGAGGGTGAAGGACATTTTGTGGCGAAATTACGATTAAAAGAAGCCATTATTTCTGATGAAGTACCTAAACAAAAGGCAAAAAAAGCCAAAAAAGGGAAAAGTACGTCAAATGATGGATTGAATAAAGAACAGCAAAAAGTGATGCAAGATTTTACCAAGCACTGGCCCCTTCCTTTTGCTGGTAAGCTAGTTACTTTTAAGGATAATTTGTGGCTTTTACCGCAAGAGATGATAAGTTTAGAAAAATTAAAAGTGCTTAAACCAGGCTTGCAATTAGGGGTATTTAAGAAAAATCGTTTTGAACCAGCATTTGCTTGGACGATGGCGATTGCGGATGTTGCGGCTTACCCTAGTTGTCAGATTACTTTGGAAGATTGGCAACGTTATGTGCGTGGCGAAACGATTTTGAAAGACGGCAACCAAGGCTGGGTCGTGCTAGTTGTTGATCAAGTTCCTGTAGGTTTAGGCAAACAAGTCCAAGGCGTTATTAAGAATTTCTATCCTAAGGGCTTACGTTTTCAACCATAAATTGAGCAACTCTCCAAAAAGTAAGAGGAGAGTTCGCTTTTAAACTAAAATTGATTGAATTGTTCGAAAAATAAAAATAATCAAGTGAATTTAAAGAAGAAAATTTATTGGAGAAAAAATTAAGTTTTAAAGAAATATTTTTTATTGGATTGATGATTTTTTCGCTCTTCTTTGGGGCGGGAAATCTGATTTTTCCAGCAGAATTAGGTGCTAAAGCTGGTGAGTCAGTCTTTGATGCAATGGGTGGATTTTTAATTACGGGTATTGGGTTACCGACGATTGGCTTATTATCACTCGCTTTTGTCAGTAAAAAAGGTCAACCTGAAGATATCGCCATCAAGGTACATCCAATTTTTGCCTTATTATTAACTTGCGTGACATATTTGGCGATTGGTCCTTTGTTTGCTGCACCACGAACAGGATTAGTTTCCTTTGAGATAGCGGTCGTGCCGTTTTTACCTAGTGGCCCAAAAGCCTTATTTTTATTCTTGTTTAGCATGCTCTTTTTTGGGATTGTTTATTATTTAGCCCTTTATCCGAATCATTTTGTGGATCGTTTTGGCAAATTAATTACGCCGTTTTTATTAGTCATATTAGGCTTATTTATTGTTACTAGCTTTTTACATCCCATTGCCAAAGAAGCTAAGCCAAGTGGAAATTATGCGACTTTACCTTTTGCCACTGGACTTAAACGAGGGTATTTGACGATGGATACGATTGTTTCGGTCATTTTTGCAACACTAATTATGAATGCGACCAAAGCAATGGGAATCAAGAGTGCTAAACAAACGCGAATGATTATCTTAAAAGCTGGTTTAGTCTCAGCCACTTGTTTAGGAATCATTTATTCCGGGATTGCGATGATTGGTGCAACAAGCGGGATGAGTCAACACGTCAATGGTGCGGTGATTTTATCAGCGATTAGTCATCATTATTTTGGTAACTTTGGAAACATTTTATTTGGAGTGGTGGTATTATTGGCGTGTTTACCTACAGCATCAGGTGTATTAACTGCTTGTTCGTGGTATTTCAACCGTTTATTCCCACAAGTGAGCTATAAGCAATTTCTGACTGCTTTTACTTTATTTAGTGCTGTTGTCGCAAATATCGGATTGGACCAACTGATTAAAGTGTCGATTCCAGTCTTAAATTTCATTTATCCGATTATGATTGTATTAATCTTGTTAGGATTTTTAAGTAAAGTCATCCACTGTAGTCAAGGAATGTATGTGGGGGCTGTGTTATTCACTTCAATTATCGGCTTAAATGATGCCTGTAAAGCGATAAATCCTCATTTTGAGTTCTTAAGTTGGCTTGATTTGCCATTGAGTAATCTTGGCTTTAGTTGGGTTATGCCAGCAGTACTTGGCGGATTACTTGGATTTATTTATAGCAAGTGGCATCAACGTAAGACACCTGTTTATAAGCAAGCAAAACAAACAATCAATAATTAACAACCATATACATGATAAAAAAAGGCGAAAGTCACAATGTGAGTGACCTTCGCTTTTTTCATTCATTTATATATTATTTTTCTTCTTCGTCTTCTGGCACTTTATTATCCAAGTCGGTACGTACAATTAAGACATCACAAATTGCATGACGGATAACATATTCAGATACAGAACCGATAAATAAACGTTCAACTGCATTTAAACCAGTAGCGCCTAGAATGATTAAATCTACTTTTTCACTCTCAGGTAATTCTTTAGCAATCACTGATTTAGGAGAACCGTATTCGATAATTGTTTTGACTTGATTTACCCCTGCTTCACTAGCAGCCTTTTGATAATCAGCCAAGGTTTGTTTAGCCATTTCACTTGCTTGTTCCATCATCATACCATCTAAAGAAGAGATTGTTTGGAAAGCACGCGTATCAATGACATGGACTAATAACAATTCAGAATCATTCCGTCGTGCAACATTCACCGCCTTTTGAAATGCCAATTCTGCCTCTTTGGAACCATCTACAGCGACCATAATTTTTTTATATTCTTGCAACATAAGAATCATCCTCTCTGTTATATCTATTTCTATTTTAAAACAAAACCTAGCATTTGTCACAAAATTTCTATTATATTTTTAAGTTTTTTGCTAAAAAAGAAGAGAAAACCCCACTTAATATAAAAACAGCAATAATAAAACAAACACTAAAGAAGCGATCATTCATAAAAGTGCAGACAATCCCTAGAATACCACCGATTACAAAAAATTTACCATAATCACTTAATACAGAAGCTAAATCTTCTTTAGGTTTTAAAAATTGTAGGGCAATCGTTGTTTTGAAAATTAAGAAATAACCAATCACTAATAATAGCGAGGCCATGATAAATAATAAGATTTGGATTAACATGAACTATTTTCCTTTCGATTTTGATATTTTTCACAGCTTTATTATACTCAATTTTGGCAAGAAAAAAAGCCTGACCATAAAGCCAGGCTCAACCTATATTGGTTATCATGGGTACTATCCGTAGATGCCGTTTTTTATCCCGAGGTATTGATCCCGCAAACTAGCAGGTGGGCTCTTCTATCTATCCTTTGAACTACCAAATGAAAAGGCATGTTACCCGCATAGATTCAATTAGATCCCAATAAATCAATAACAATGTTCGGTCAACACACTAAAGGGAGAATTCGCACATCACAGATTTCCCATAACTAATACTAGCATAGTTTTTCAAAGAGTGCAAGTGAAACACTTAAAAATTGATAACGTTTTCTAAAAATGACTATACTCGTTATTAGATAACTTATTAATGTTGCTTCCATTCTTGGATTTGTTGATATCTCATGGCTAAGGCTTTTTCGTATTTGCCACTTGTTTTTGGTTGATAGTAATGACGATGCACAAGATTGTTTGGCAAGTACTGTTGGTTCACCCATTGATTCGGATAGTCATGAGGATACTTATAGTCTATCCCACGATTTAATTTTTTTGCCCCTTGATAGTGACTGTCGCGCAAATGATCTGGAACATCACCTGCTTTACCACTTCGGACATCGGCTAAGGCAGCATCAATGGCGCTAATAGCTGAATTGGATTTAGGAGATAAACACAAATCAATCACAGCATTGGCTAAAGGAATCCGTGCTTCAGGAAATCCTAGTTTTTCAGCAGCTTGGATAGCAGAAACAGTACGGGCCGCGGCTTGTGGATTTGCCAGGCCTACATCTTCATAGCCAATTACCATTAAACGCCGACAAATAATAGGCAAATCTCCTGCTTCAATTAACCGTGCTAAATAGTGCAGTGCCGCATCTACATCGCTCCCTCGGATAGATTTTTGTAGGGCAGAAATCACATCATAGTGGGCATCTCCGTCTTTATCATGGGTCAATGCTTTCTTTTGTAGGCAAGACTCAATAATTTCTAAGGTAATCTCAATCTTTCCTGTAGCTTCATCGACGGGGGTAGATTTGACGGCTAATTCTAACCCATTTAAGGCACTACGTAAATCGCCATTGGTTACCCGCGATAGATGAAGTCGGGCATTTTCAGCTAGATGAATGGGATATTCGCCCAATCCTTTTTCCGTATCTGCCAATGCTCGGTCAATCGCTGCTAAAATATCTTCTTGGGTCAGTGGTTTTAACTCAAAAATTTGACAACGACTGCGAATGGCTGGATTGATGGAAATATAAGGATTTTCAGTTGTTGCGCCAATCATAATAATGCGGCCATTTTCCAGATGAGGCAATAGGAAGTCTTGTTTGGTTTTATCTAAACGGTGAATTTCGTCCAAAAGTAAAATCACCGTACCACTCATTTTGGCTTCTTCTGCAACGATTTGTAAATCTTTTTTGCTGTCAGTCGCGGCATTTAGCATACGAAAGGCATATTTGGTCGTTCCGGCGATGGCTGAGGCAATACTTGTCTTTCCTGTGCCTGGGGGTCCATATAAAATCATAGAGGATAGCATTTTAGCTGTAATCATTCGGTCAATAATTTGTCCTGGTCCCACGAGATGCTTTTGCCCAACGACTTCGGATAATTGAGTGGGGCGCATGCGATAAGCTAATGGTTTCATACGATACATCCTCTCTATCAAAAAATGCTTTGCTTACATAGTATAGCATTATCCGCGCAAAATAAGCTAGTTGAAACATTTTTTTGCGCAAATGATGGTTTTAGCTATGATTTAGTAAAAGAATTGTGTATGATGAAAGTGATGGAAATTATTCAGAAAAGAGGGAAATCAGTGGCCAAAGAAGACATTTTAACTTTTTTAGACCAACAAATTGATCAAAAAGTGACTGATTATGATGTCGCATTAGATTGGAATACTAAAAACTATACGATAGAAATCATTTTTCGACTATATTTAGCTAGCAATGAAGAGTTAGCTGGTGAAGAGGAAGTCGAAGCGATAGAATTTGAAGATGGGATTTTACTTTACACTGAAAAATCTCAATTTGATGCAAATGATTACTTATATACAATGCCTTTTGATCGTAAAAAAGGGATTGAAAGTACGACTTTAGCAGGTCTTATCACGTATTTAAATGAAGTATTAGACCAAGGTATGTCTGATATTTTCGACTTTTTAGAAGACGAAGAAGCTGAAGTGTTTGAATTAACTTTTGATGAAGCAAGACTACAAGAAATCATTGAAAATGAAGGATCTGCCCGTTGGATTCCTTATCCTAAATTTTAAGAAGGTGAAAAGATGAAGTGGAATGAAGTAAAAGTCACAACAGAAAGTGAAGCAATCGAAGCGGTGTCTAATATTTTAATGGAAGCCGGTGCCAGTGGCGTGATGATTGAAGATAGCTTAGATATCGAAAATTATAAAACAGATGCCTATGGAGAACTATTAGACAAAGAGAACTATGAAATGATTACAGAGGGGGCGGTTGTTACGGCATATTTCCCTGAAACAACCTTCTTACCTGAAATTATGCCAACCATTCAAGCCAGAATTGCGCAATTGGCTGAATTTGGTTTAGCCATTGGTAAAAATGAAGTCGAAATTTCTGAAGTCTCAGAGGAAAATTGGGCGACGGCGTGGAAAAAATATTATCATCCTGTGCAAATTAGTCGCTTTTTAACGATTGTCCCAAGTTGGCAAGACTATCAAGCAACCCATCCAGAAGAAAAGATTATCACTTTAGATCCAGGAATGGCCTTTGGTACAGGGACACATCCGACTACTCGTCTGACATTACAGGCTTTAGAAGTGACGCTACACGGAGATGAGACGGTGCTTGATGTGGGGACAGGCTCAGGTGTGTTAAGTATTGCAAGTAAATATTTAGGGGCAAAAGAGGTTCATGCTTTTGACTTGGATGAAGTCGCGGTTAGAGCAGCGAAAGAAAATATGGACTTAAATCCGATTGCCAGCGATGTCAAGGTCAGTGCCAATGATTTACTAAAAGGAATCGAAATACAAGCGGATGTCATCGTGGCCAATATTTTAGCAGATATTATTGTTTTAATGTTAGAGGATGCACAGCGTTTATTAAAAGAGGATGGGCATTTAATTATCTCTGGAATCATCGAAGCCAAACGCGAAATGCTCTTAGCTGCATGTGAGAAAGCAGGCTTTGTCGTGGAACAACAATTGAACCAAAAAGACTGGTATGCGATAATTTTGAAAAAAGACTTGGGTGAAGACTAATGCAAAGATATTTTGTTGATGCACCTTATCAAGTACAAGAAAGCTATCAGGCAACCAAGGAAATGTATCATCATATGGTGCACGTGATGCGGATGAAAGTGGGCAGTCAAGTCTATCTAGCTTTTAGCGACCAACAAGTCATTATGGCGCAAATTAGTGAAATCACGCCAGATACGTTGACTTTGGTGGAAGTGGCTAAAGAAGAACAAGCAAAAGAATTACCTGTTCATATTACCATTGCTAGTGGCTATCCAAAGGGGGATAAGCTAGAGTGGATTGTCCAAAAAGCGACTGAACTAGGCATGGCAGCATTCATTGGCTTTCCAGCTGCTAGTTCGGTTGTGAAGTGGAATGATAAAAAACTAGCAAAGAAACAAGAACGTCTCGAAAAAATTGCCCAAGAAGCTGCGGAACAATCGCATCGTCAAGTCGTACCTAAAATTGAGCTGTTAGAACGTTTTACAGATTTATTAAAACGCGCAGCTGAATATGATCACATCGTTATTGCTTATGAAGAATCGGCCAAACAAGGCGAAGATAGTCAGTTGGTGCAAGTCTTTCAACAGCTTGCCCCTAATGAGAAACTATTAGCGATTTTTGGTCCAGAAGGGGGCATTACGCCTGCAGAAATTGAGCAATTCAAGCAATTAGGTGGCAAATGCTGCGGATTAGGGCCTAGAATCTTACGCACGGAGACTGCCCCTTTATATTTATTAGCAAGCAGTAGTTTCTTTTTTGAATTGATAAACCAAGAAAAGTGAGTGAATAAGATGCAACAAGCAATTACAAAATTAGAAGCAGCACTGACAGAAAATGAATTTGTCTCTGTTCCCAATATGAATGTAGCTCAAATTCGCTATATCTATGGTTCATTAAATCTCTTTTATTTAAACCAAATTGTGCAAAAGGAAGTGGAGCAAGCAGCTGCATTTGACCCTGAGGAATTGATGATGGCCTCGGCATTTGGAGATATGGCGGTGGAATTAATTCAGATTAACCATACTTTAGGCTTGCCCTCTTTAAGTGAGTATCAAGTGAAAGAAACTTACTTCTTCATTAATGATATGTTTGAGTTATTTAATCGGGCGGATAAGGCGATTTATCAACTTTCAAGCCAAATCATTCATAGTAAGACAACGCATGAACCATTAGATCAAGCTCTGTTAACGGATATGTTTGATTTGTTGGCTAGTTTGGCTCATTACTGTGGCTTTTCATTTAAGAATTCTTTGCAGATGGCTGTGGATGAGTTTATTGAATTTTTATTATAATTTTCGCTGAGTATTTGATGCTTTTTTAGTGTCAGATGCTCTTTTTTTAGGTTAAATAGATAGCTAAAATCGAAAAAAATAAGATAAAAGCGTTTGAATAGTCGACTTTCATTGTAATGGATGGAAATTTTTTGCTATAATAGTAGAAAATCAAGCGAGGTGAGTGAAATGGCAAAAGATATCGTACTTTCAGGGCCAAGTGTAATCAAAATGGTTGCAGATTATATGAGCGAAGAAGAAACCGCCTTTGTCCAAAAAGCTTTAGATTATGCGACGAAAGCCCATGCCCATCAATTTCGTAAATCAGGCGAGCCATACATTATTCATCCGATTCAAGTAGCTGGACTTTTAGCGGAATTACATATGGATCCACATACCGTTGCCACAGGATTTTTACATGATGTTGTAGAAGATACGGATGTGACTTTAGAAGATTTAGAAAGAGACTTCGGTAAAGATGTGGCGATGTTAGTAGATGGTGTCACGAAATTAGGTAAAATCAAATATAAATCTCATGAAGAACAATTAGCAGAAAATCACCGCAAAATGTTAATTGCGATGGCCAAAGATTTGCGAGTCATCATGGTAAAATTAGCGGACCGTTTGCATAATATGCGGACGTTAAAACATTTAAGAGAAGATAAACAACGACGTATTGCACAAGAAACATTGGAAATCTATGCTCCATTGGCTCACCGTTTAGGGATTAGCCGGATTAAATGGGAATTAGAGGACCGTTCCTTACGTTATATTAATCCTAGTCAGTATTACCGTATTGTTCATTTGATGCAGACCAAACGCGATGAACGAGAAGCTTATATAGCTGAAGCGGTGGAAGACATTCGTTTAGCGACTGAAGAACTAGAGATTTATGCAGAAATTTACGGTCGGCCAAAACATATTTATTCGATTTATCGTAAAATGGTCGATAAAAAGAAACAATTTGATGAAATTTACGACTTATTGGCGATTCGCGTGATTGTTGATTCTATCAAGGATTGTTATGCAGTGTTAGGGAGTATCCATACCAAATGGAAACCGATGCCAGGTCGTTTTAAAGATTATATTGCGATGCCTAAAGCCAATATGTACCAATCCTTGCATACGACGGTCATCGGGCCAAAAGGAAATCCCCTTGAAGTGCAAATCCGTACCCATGAAATGCATGAAATTGCCGAATTCGGGGTTGCGGCACACTGGGCATATAAACAAGGAAAAACCGATAAAGTCAAACCAGACAGCATGACCAAACAAGTGGGTTGGTTTAAAGAAATTTTGGAACTGAAAGATGAAAGCTATGATGCCTCTGAATTTATGGAAGGGGTCAAAGGTGATATCTTTAGTGATAAGGTCTATGTCTTTACTCCTAAAGGCGATGTGACTGAGCTGCCTCAAGGGTCTGGTCCACTTGATTTCGCTTATAGTATCCACACTGATATTGGAAATAAAACAGTCGGTGCGAAAATCAACGGGAAAATGGTGCAACTTGACTACAAATTGAAAAATGGCGATATTGTCGAAATTTTGACTTCACCTAATTCATTTGGGCCAAGTCGTGACTGGTTGAAATTCGTGGCGACATCTAAGGCCAAAAATAAGATTAAACGTTTCTTTAAAGTCCAAGATCGTGATGAAAATATCGAAAAAGGGCGTGAAATGGTCAGCAAGGTCATTCAAGATTTAGGCTTTGTACCAAAAGAAATCTTGACCAAGGCTAAAATTCAAGAGGCGATGTCACGCTTTAATTACCATTCCGAAGAAGACTTATATGCAGCAGTCGGTTTTGGCGAAATGAGTGCCACGACTTTTGTGAATCGTTTGACCGAAGAAGAACGCAAGCAACAACAAGAAGAAAAACAAAAGCAAGAAGTAGAGGATTTATTGACCAATCCAGTGAAAAAAGAACCTGAAAAGATGAAAGTGCGTCATGAAGGCGGTATTGTCATTGAAGGGGTCAATAATCTACTTATTCGTTTGAGCCGTTGTTGTAATCCGGTGCCAGGCGATGAAATCGTTGGTTATATCACCAAAGGACGTGGAGTGTCGATTCACCGAGCAGACTGCCCAAATGTCCGTCATGCCGTTGACTTTGAAAACCGCATGATTGAAGTGGAATGGGAAGATACTGCAGTCATGAATATGGAATTCGATGTTGATTTGGAAATTCATGGCTTCAATCGTAACGGTTTATTGAATGACATCTTACAAACCGTTAACTCTATGACGAAACAATTGAGTAGCGTAGAAGCGAGATCGAATAAGGAAAAAACAGCTACCATTCGTCTAACTTTACGTATTCAAAACTTAAATCATTTGAAATCAATTGTCGATAAAATCAAACAAATTCCCGATGTCTACTCTGTACGTCGGATGAAAGGATGAGTCCATGCGCGCGGTAATTCAACGAGTCAGCCAAGCAAAAGTAGTCGTGGATGACAACACAGTAGGTCAAATTGGTAAAGGTTTTATGATTTTACTGGGTGTTCACGAACAAGACACACAAGCTGATGTTGATTATTTAGTAGGTAAAATCAGCAAACTTCGCGTCTTTGAAGATGATCAGCAAAAAATGAATCGTTCTATCATTGATGTCGGTGGGGAAATTTTGAGTATTTCTCAATTTACCTTATTTGCGGACACTAAAAAGGGCAATCGACCAAGTTTTGTACAGGCGGCTAAACCCGATACAGCGATTCCTTTATACGAGGCTTTTAATGAAGGATTGCGTCAAGCAGGCATTCCGGTTGAAACGGGAATTTTCGGTGCTGATATGAAATGTCACCTCGTCAACGATGGCCCCGTAACGATCATCATCGACAGCCAAAATAAATAAATACAATAAAAAAGGTAGTGATCCGCACAAAAAAAGTGTGGTCGCTACCGTTTTTTTATACTCTTTGTTTTTCTACTTTTTTGTAGGTGTTTTTCGTGATAAAATGACGTTGAGAGAGTGACGAAAGGGGTTTAGTAATGATAGAGTATACACTTGAAAATGAGATGGAGCAAAGATTAATTCATCAATTAACAAATGGAATTAGCCAATGGAAATACCGTGGGGATATTCATACAGAAGCAGAACTATGGAAAAATTTCTTTAAGATATTAGAATCAAATAATACTAAAGCGTTAAATGATCATCCATTAACAGCTCAAGAAAAAGAACAAATCAAAAACCAATTGATGTTTCCTAACTTTTATGAAGCAGCTAAATGGATTGCTGGTGAAAATGGTATCGCAAAAGTGCAAGTCCAGCGTGAAGATGCAAGTCTAGGTACTATCCGTCTAGAAGTATTGCATCGAAATCATATTGCTGGAGGAAAATCGGTCTATGAAGTAGTGAATCAAGTCGTACGTCAAAATCAGCGTGACCGCAGACTAGATGTGACATTATTGATTAATGGATTGCCAATGATTCATATCGAGTTAAAAAATCATTCTGCACCATTTATGGATGCTTTCCGTCAAATTCGTAAGTATGACCGTGAAGGAATGTTTCGAGGAATTTATTCGGCTTTACAAATGTTTGTCGTATCAAATGGAGTAGAAACGAAATATATCGCGGCGGCTAGAGATGGAAAAATCAATGAACAATTCTTAACTGGTTGGGTGGATAAAAATAATCATCCGGTCAAAGATTTGGTTTCATTTACCGAACATGTCCTTTCAATCCCTTGGGCACATGAGATGGTGATGCAGTATTCAGTGATTGATGATGAGAAAAAAGCATTAATTATTTTACGCCCTTACCAGGTACATGCGATTGAAGCGGTGAAACAAGCTAGTCGTGAGCAAAAAAGTGGCTATGTTTGGCATACGACGGGGTCTGGTAAAACGTTGACGAGTTATAAAGTGGCACGAAATTTATTACAAGAACCAACTATTAATAAAACAATCTTTATCGTGGATAGAAAAGACTTAGATCAGCAAACAACTTCTAGCTTTATGAGTTATGCAGCGAATGATACTGTAGATATTGATGAAACTGAAAATACGGATCATTTGGTCAAACGTCTTTCTTCAGATGATCAAACCGTGGTTGTGACGACGATTCAAAAAATCAATACCATGTTGCGAAAATTTGAAGATGGAAAATATGTACGAGAAGCGAATAAGATTAAAGATAAAAAAGTGGCTTTTGTTGTGGATGAGTGCCACCGTGCAGTTACGCCACAAGCACAGCATCATATTAAACAATTTATGCGTAAATCTTTATGGTATGGTTTTACCGGTACACCGATTTTTGCGGAGAATAAGCGCGAACAGATAGGGGATTTAGCACAAACGACGGAAGAACAATACGGTGAAAAGCTACATGCTTATACAGTTAAAGAAGCTATACATGATAAAGCTGTGTTAGGTTTCCAAATCGAGTATATGACAACTATGCCTGATGTTAAGGAAGAAGATATTCCAGATGCAGCCTATGAAAACGAAGAACATATGCTAGCTGTTTTAGACCAAATATTAAACAAATCACAAAATAAATTGGGAATGAAAAATGGTGAAGGTGAAGCATATGAAGCCATGCTAACGGTAAAAAACATAGCAATGGCACAGAAATATTTCGAGTTACTCGTGAAAATCAAGAATGGTGAAAGTGAATTAAAAATTAGTGAACGTACTAAGAAGTTTTTACCAGATTTTCCCAAAATTGCGATTACATACTCGGTCACTGAAAATGATGAAGATAGTCAATCTAATCGTGAAAAAATGCAAGAAGCTATCGATTACTATAATCAAGAATTTGATACTAAGTTCTCCGTTGATGATTTAGTGAGTTATAATACCAATGTCAATGATCGTTTAGCAAGAAAACGCGATAGATATAAGATTCGTTCAGAACAATTAGACTTAATTATCGTGGTCAATCGTTTGTTAACAGGGTTTGATGCACCATGTTTATCAACTTTATTTATTGATCGTAAACCGATGAAGCCACAAGATTTAATTCAAGCATTTAGCCGTACAAATCGTTTGTTTGATAATCATAAAAAGCACGGTCAAATCGTCACTTTCCAAATGCCTGACAAATTTCAAGAAGCTGTAGATAATGCATTAACTTTATATTCTAGTGGTGGGAAAAATCACGTATTGGCACCAAGTTGGGAAGAAGAAAAAGCTAACTTTGATGATGTATTAAAAAATCTTAAAAATATCGCACCGACTTCGGATGATACACCAAACATTGATTCAGCTACAGACGAAGAATTGCGCAGATTTGCTAAAGCCTTCCAAGAGTTTGATAAATATTTTTCATCGATTCAAGTCTATGCTGATTATGATGAAGAAACTGTCATGCAAGAAGCTCAATTAACGAAAGAAGAAATTGAAAAGTATGCTGGAAAATATGAAAATGTCCTTGATGAATTAAGACGACGTAAAAAAGACGATGATAATAATGATGATGATGAACCATTCGATGTATATTATGAATTAGAAAGCATTCGTACAGATGAAATCAACTATGAATATATTTTACGGTTAATTCAAAGCTTTATTCCTGAAGAGGATGGTTCTAATAATGAAATGACGGAAAAAGAAGCTAAGGTAATCAGTGGCTATATTGATGATTTGGCGAAACATAATCCTCAATTGGCTGAGTTGATCAATCAAATTTGGTTCGAAGTTCAATTAGACCCGGAAAAATATCGTGGAGAATCTATTTCATACTTACTTGAAAAGAAAATTCAAGAAACACAGAATGAAAAGTTGAAACAAATTGCGAATGATTGGGCTGTATCAGAAGAAGCGCTGGCCTATTATGCAGCGAATTATCGTCCACATATTGATAAACAATTAGGTGAATCTGAATTACGTAAATCTGGTGACTATAAGAAATATAAAGAATTACACCATGCAGAAGATATCAATCCGATGAAGTATAAGAATCAATTAAAACGTGGCATTAAAGAAGTTGTTGAAAAGGAAATTTTGCCGTTGCGTACAAGAAAATAGAGAGAGTAATAAAAAGGGAGTTTCTAAAATTCAGAAGCTCTCTTTTTGAAATTTAAATAAATTACTATAAAGCTATTTACAAAATGTATTTTTGGCAGTATTATAATTGTGTAATTTAGCTAAAATACAAATTAGGAGGGCGAGTAAAATGAAAATAGAAAAAGAGTTAAAACGAATTTACCAAGAAGTAATGAAGATGGATATGTTGGAATTAAAACGTGCCTACGAAGAAGCTGAAACAGAAGAAGAGTTAGAGTTATATCGGGATTTGTTTACCTTTAGATTGCGGCAACGTCAAAAGAAGGTAATTAGTCGGAAAGAATTTGTAAGGTGAAGTAGATGAAAATGAAATGTACTGAATGGATACCAGATAGCTTTAAAGAATAGAAAAGGATGGTTTATATGATTCCATTAATAGAAATTGTACATCTTACACAAGGAATGAATACGAGTAGAGTTTCTTCTGATGTCGATAAATTATATGATCAAAAATCTTTTGAAATTGATGATATGAGTGCAACGAAGCCAAATGAATTATTGTTTGATAAAGAAAATGCTGATTTGTATGTGAAACCGGGCGATGTGGTGATTAATAATATGAATCAACGTGCGGCTATTGTTAGTTCAGAAAACCAAGGAAAGTTGTTAACAGGAAATTTTTTTAAGGTTGATTTTTTGAACCATACGATAGATAAAAGTTACTTTGTTTATTTATATAATGAAAATAGAGAAGTATTAAAAGAAAAAAATAAGCAGTTACAAGGAACAACCCTGGTACAAAAATTAACTAAATCAGGATTGAATTCATTGTTATTGCCTATGGTGTCATTCGAAAAGCAACAAGAAATCGGTCAAATATATCTAAAATTACAACAATTGAAAAAGAAGATGTATCAACAAATTGATAATCTTGACCAATTCACAATCCAAATCCTGGAAGGTAAGATAAACTCTGAAAATAAATGAAATAACCGAAAACATATGCTTAATTCTGAATAGATATTGCCAATATTGCATGCGTTTGGGAACAGCGAAAGTTCAATGAAATTTTTACTAAATCCATTATAAATAATACCTTATCCAGGGCGGATTTAACATATGATAAAGGTGGAATTAAAAATATTCATTACGGAGATATATTAACTAAATTTGACTACTGCATTTCATCAAATGATTTTCGTCTGCCATCAATTAGTAAAGATGATGATTTTGTTAGTCAGGATGAATTATTAGAAAATGGAGATATTGTAATTGCTGATACTGCTGAAGACTATACAACTGGTAAGGCTATAGAAATAGTAGATTCCACAAATAAAATTGTTGCAGGACTTCATACTATGGCTTTTAGACCAAATACAAAATTTGCTAGTGGATATTTAGGATATTACTTTAATTCTATCCCTTACAGAAAGCAGTTAATAAAATATATTCAAGGTATTAAGGTATTATCAATCAGTAAATCAAATATCAACAAGACCTCTTTAACTTTTACTACAAATTATGATGAGCAACTACTAATAAGCAAACTATTATCTAATGTTGAAAAGCTAATTACCCTTCATCAGCGTAAGTAATAAAATGGAAGTATTACTATATAATAAATGGTATAATCAAATAACAAAGAATTGATTCTTACAACGATATTTTATATTTTTAATATTTTTACTAGAAAGGAATGCAAGTGGAATGGATAGTGAACTAAAAACATTTGAGGGAAGTCACATTAGATCGATATGGGATGAAGAAAATGAAGAATGGTATTTTAGTGTAATAGATGTTGTTGCTGTTTTAACTGATAGTAAAAATCCTCGTGACTATTGGTATCGTGTGAAAAAAAGAATGTCGGAAGAAGAAAAAAGTCAACTGTCGACAATTTGTCGACAGTTGAAATTAGAAGCAACTGACGGAAAAATGAGGGAAACAGATGTTGCTGATATTCAAGGTATATTCCGTATTATCCAATCAATACCATCTCCTAAAGCTGAGCCTTTCAAGATGTGGTTGGCGGAAGTTGGTAAGGAAAGAATTGATGAAATAATTGATCCAGAACTTACGATTGAACGCGCACTAGAAACTTATGCAAACAAAGGTTATTCAAGAGAGTGGATAAATCAGCGCCTTCAAGCTATTCAAGTAAGAAAAGAGCTTACAGACTCTTGGAACAACCACGGAATCAAAGAAGGTAGGGAATATGCAATTTTAACGAATGAAATTTCTAAAGCTTGGAGTGGCATGACTACCCGCGAATATAAAAACTTCAAAGGATTGAAAAAACAAAATCTGAGAGACAATATGTCAACAACAGAACTAATACTAAATATGCTTGCTGAAACTGCAACTAAAGATATTACTAATGTTACTCATCCACAAGGACTTGATGATAATAGAAAAGTAGCAAAGAGAGGTGGAAATGTTGCAAAAGTAGCAAGAGAAACTTTGGAAAATGAGACTGGAAAACCGGTAATTACTCCAAAAAATGCAATTGATATGTCCAAACTGATTGAAGAAGTTGTAAATATATCTACTGACAATGAAAATGGTGAGTAACTATCTATTTAAATATGTAATGAAAGGAAAATTGTAAATGAATGAAAAGAAAAAAATGCAACCTAAAGTGAGATTTAGGGAATTTACTGGTGAAAATGCCTCCGATTGGGAACAGCGGAAGTTAGGGGAAGTAGCAGATATTATTGGTGGAGGAACAC
>CAMMST010000031.1:0-27642 GCA_946499615.1 Enterococcus cecorum
GAAGCCTTGAAGAAATTATAGATGATAAAGGAACATAGCGATGGTAAAAAAAGTTGTAGTGGCGATTGATTCATATAAAGGTTGTGCGACGAGTGCAGAATTAAATGCAGCGGTCAAACAAGGCATTGCGCAATATAATCCGCAAATAAGCGTGACTTGCCAAGCGATTGCCGATGGTGGCGAAGGAAGTATGCAGGCGATTTATGAGGCATTAGGCGGTGAATTCATCCAAGTGGCCACGGTGGATTTATTAAACCGTCCCATCACGGCCAGCTATTTATTGAGTCAAGATATCGCGGTAATTGAAGTGGCAGAAGTAGTTGGCATTGATAAAATTACTCCAAGCATGGACACGATTCAACAAGCCAGTACATTTGGCTTGGCGGCATTATTATTAGACGCTTTGAAACGCAAGGTCACTGAAATCATCATTTGTCTAGGCGGTAGTGGGACTTCTGATGGCGGGATGGGGCTTTTGGCTGGTTTAGGTGTGAAGGGCGCGGATTTGA
The DNA here is from genome assembly GCA_946499615.1 of Enterococcus cecorum. Lineage (GTDB taxonomy): Bacteria > Bacillota > Bacilli > Lactobacillales > Enterococcaceae > Enterococcus_E > Enterococcus_E cecorum_B. Next base: position 510 of record CAMMST010000031.1, read on the forward strand.
TGGCTTTTTCGCAGCTGGATTTTAGCGAGATGGCAGATTTTAGCCAGGTGCAGCTGACGATTTTATCCGACGTGACCAATCCTTATGCCGGACGTTCGGGTTTTAGTATGATATTTGGTCCGCAAAAAGGGGGAAATCCGACTTATTTGAGTCAACAAGCCCAACAAGCACAAAGGATCGTTGATTTTCTTAAGCAAACAAAAGGCATTGATTTGCAGCAAATTCCTGGGACTGGAGCTGCAGGCGGGCTTGGAGGTGCTTTGGTGCTTTTAGGCGGACAAATTACGCCAGGTTTTCAAAAAATCAGTGAGTTGACGCAATTAGCCACCCACATTGCCGGTGCTGATTTGGTGATTACTGGCGAGGGCAAGATGGATGCACAAACCGCTTTTGGTAAAGTTCCATTTGGTGTGGCACAGATAGCCAACCAATACCAGGTCCCTACGATTGCGCTATGTGGGGCTTTAGGTGAAGATTTGGGGCAAATGTCAGAGGTACTTTTGGCCAGTTTTAGCATCCACTCGCAGTTGGTCCCGTTAGCTCAGGCGATGGATAAAGACTACACCTTAACGCAAATCACTAGACAAGCACAGATGGTTTGTCGGGTATTTTTCAGATAGGTTTGACATTTAAAGGAAAAGTCAGTATATTCATAGGGTAATCATTCTTATCAATGGATGGGCAATTTTTCCATTCAAAAAAGGCAGAGGAAGACCGTATCGTACGAGTCATTCTCTGTTTTTTTATTTTCCCTGATTTCAATGGTGTAAAGCCGCTTGTGTTTTAACGTGACAGATAAAAAGTAGTTATGATATAATGTTGAAAACGGTTTTATTTCAGAAAGGGGAAAGTTGCCATGAAAAAACAAATCTTTTCGTCATTTTTGTCTATTCTGCTTTTTCAAATCATGATTACGCTGCTCATCTATCGTGTGGTTCAGGAAGATAGACGCTGGTACTACTTTGCGATGATGGGATTATTAGCTGCGCAAATTATTTTGCAATGGTACAAATTCAGTCGTTATATCAAAAATAATGAGGAGAAAACATAAAAAATTAAACCAGAGGAAAACGCCGATTTACAGGGTTCTCCTCTGGCTTTTTAGTCATTAACCAATTGTTGTTTGTGTGTACTGTACAATGGTTCCATAGGCAAAAATCTTAATATATTGTTTACCGTCTGGCGTGTTGATGTGGTTGTGGTCAAAGTGGCAGTTGATTACCGCACTGGCACCATATTCATCCGCACGTTTTTTTAATTGTTCCTTGACGCCTGCTAATAAAGCATTTAAGTCCTCGGATTTGTTGAATACATCGCTATCGAAAGTTTCCGTAGCAAAGGCGATATCACGGACAATATAAGGCCGATTGACATTGCCAGTAGATAATAAGATATGAGATTCTTCATTCATGAGCAATCCCTCACTTTCCTTGATTTACCTTTATTTTATGACTTTTTGTTCAAATTGACAAGCAACATCTAAGTTTTACAATTGCTCAGTTTAAGGAAACGTCAAAACCTGATGAAATCAAGTTTTTCTCGCATTTTTGTAGATGAAGATTATTGCGTACTTTTTTGAAAAATAAGGAACTTCACCCAAAAGTTTGCCTGATGATTTTTCTAGCCGTTCTTGTAATATGGACTTTAGTAAAATAGTTAGAAATCACCTTCAGAGGTATCATTTTGCTATGAACAGATTCCAACCTTACCGATAAGCATCTTTATTTTTCGCTTTTGTCTTGAATTTTGCCTGAAATTATGATAATCTACAAACGAATTCAATCAGACAGGCAGTCAAAGTGCTCGTCTACCTATTACTTTTCATTTATGAGAAAACAATAGGTGGAGTGGGCACTTTTTTATATTAAGGATGTGAGGCGACTCGGTCAGCTACGAGCGGATAAGGTCTGTCCAGAACGTCGGGAAAGTCCGAGAAGTTAAGACTTTCCCAGACGATCTGGCTTATACGCCGAAGTAGCTAGTCGCTGAACACAGATTGAGGTCGCAAAGCAGCTCGGAAAGCCTCGAAGAAATTCGTGTGTTTACCTCACGCTGAGAAAATCGGATGAAAGGAGATTTTCTCAAGCGAGAGGGCGAATTTCACAATGTCTAGCTGCTGAAAGCCGATTAAAAGGATGTGAGGCGGGTCGATTAGCTCCAAGCAGCTAAGGTTTCCGGAATGTCAGGAAAATCCATTATGTTTTAAGATTTTCCAAGACAGGCCGGCTTAGATGCACAGGAGCTACCCGCCGAACACAGATTAGTCAAAGGATGTGAGGCGACTCGATCAGCTACGAGCGGATAAGGTCTGTCCAGAACGTCGGGAAAGTCCCTAATATCTACCTAGCTGATAGCCTTTTTTATGCGCTTGAGTCTGTTTGATTTAGTAGGTTTGTAGTAGTTTTATCATTAACGGAGGAGAACATGAATCAGATTACCAAAGAATTTGATACGATTGCGGCGATTTCGACAGCACCCGGCGAAGGAGCCATCAGCATGGTGCGCCTAAGTGGGAGCCAAGCGTTAGAGATTGCCGATGAAATATTTGTCGCTGGCAAGAAAAAACTCAGCCAAGTCGACAGCCATACCATTCATTATGGCCATATCTATGACGACAAACGAGAAGGATTTCTAGATGAAGTCATGGTCAGTGTCTTAAAAGCACCGAAAACTTTTACCCGCGAAGACATTATCGAAATCAATTGTCATGGTGGGATGGTCGTGACCAATCAAATTTTACAACTGGTTTTACGCAAAGGGGCACGCCTTGCTGAACCAGGTGAATTTACCAAACGCGCTTTTTTAAATGGCCGTATCGACTTATCGCAAGCTGAAGCGGTGATGGATTTGATTCAAGCCAAAACCGACCAATCGATGCAAATGGCTTATCAACAATTAGAAGGACGTTTATCGACCTTAATTAAGAGTTTACGTCAAGAAATTTTGGAAACCCTGGCGCAAGTTGAAGTCAATATCGATTATCCAGAATACGATGATGTAGAAGAGATGACCAGCCAGTTGATGCTGACTACGGCCAAACATATAGAAGAAAAAATCGAACAGCTGCTAAAGACCGCCACACAAGGAAAAATTTTGCGTGAAGGCTTGCAGACAGCGATTATCGGCCGGCCAAATGTCGGAAAGTCCAGTCTATTAAACTATTTATTGGACGAAGAAAAAGCGATTGTCACGGACATTGCCGGAACGACGCGCGATGTCATCGAAGAATATGTCAATGTCAATGGCGTGCCACTGAAACTGATTGATACAGCTGGCATTCGTCAAACAGAAGATGTCGTGGAAAAAATCGGAGTGGAGCGCAGTAAAAAAGCCCTCCAACAAGCCGATTTGGTATTGTTAGTCTTAAACCAAGCCGAAGCACTAACCAAAGAAGATTTAGCGCTATTAGATTTAACCAAACAATCCAAGCGTATCATTTTGCTCAATAAAACAGATTTACCAAGTGCTTTAGACCGCGCGCAATTACAAGAAGTGGCCCAAGACAGTCCAGTTTTTGCGATTTCCGTATTGGCCCAAGATGGTTTGGAGCAATTAGAACAAGCCATTAAAGACCTATTTTTCGCCGGTCAAACCCAATCCAAAGAAGCATCTTATGTCTCCAATACGCGTCATATTTCCCTTTTAGAACAAGCACTAGCCAGTCTAAAAGAAGTGGAAAATGGCATTGATGCAGGGATGCCCGTCGATTTAGTACAAATGGATTTAACCCGTTGTTGGGATCTATTGGGAGAAATCACGGGTGAAAGTGTTCAAGATGAATTAATCACACAATTATTCAGTCAATTCTGTCTAGGAAAATAACAAGAGGTGAACAAATTAATGGAAGAATATCAAGCAGGTTCGTATGATGTCATCGTTGTCGGTGCCGGTCATGCGGGTTGTGAAGCAGCTTTAGCAAGTAGTCGTATGGGAAATAAAACCCTATTAGTTACCATCAATTTAGACATGGTCGCTTTTATGCCATGTAATCCTTCTGTCGGTGGCCCAGCAAAAGGCGTGGTCGTGCGCGAAATCGATGCACTCGGCGGCGAAATGGGGAAAAATATCGACAAAACCTATATCCAAATGCGTATGTTAAACACCGGGAAAGGGCCAGCTGTCCGCGCATTACGAGCACAAGCAGACAAACATGCCTACCACCGCGCGATGAAACATACCATTGAATTAGAAGAAAACCTTACTTTGCGTCAAGGCATCGTCGAACGTTTAATTGTTGAAGATAATGTCTGCAAAGGCGTGGTGACTTCAACAGGTGCGCGATATGATGCCAAAGCGGTGGTCATCACGACTGGTACGGCTTTACGCGGAGAAATTATTATCGGGGAATTAAAATATTCATCCGGACCAAACAATTCGCAACCATCGATTGGCCTTGCTGATCATTTGAAAGAATTAGGTTTAGAAATCACACGTTTTAAAACTGGTACTCCACCACGCGTCAAATCAAGCACGATTGATTACTCAGTGACTGAAATTCAACCAGGCGATACCACCCCTAACCATTTCAGTTTCTCAACGCCAGATAGTGCCTATAAACAAGAACAAGTACCCTGTTGGTTGACTTATACCAATAAACGCACCCACGAAATTATTGAAGAAAACTTACATCGTGCGCCTATGTTTACCGGGATTGTGAAAGGGGTCGGTGCGCGTTACTGTCCATCGATTGAAGATAAGATTGTGCGCTTTAACGATAAACCACGCCACCAACTCTTCCTAGAACCAGAAGGACTAGAAAATGAAGAAGTTTACGTACAAGGCTTTTCTACTTCGCTACCTGAAGATGTCCAATTGAAAATGTTGCACTCAATTGCCGGATTAGAAAAAGCGGAAATGATGCGTACGGGTTATGCCATTGAATATGATGTGGTGGTCCCTCACCAATTGCGCCCAACGCTTGAAACGAAAAAAATCGCCAATCTTTTCACGGCTGGCCAAACAAACGGTACCAGTGGTTATGAAGAAGCAGCTGGCCAAGGGTTGATTGCCGGCATTAACGCTGCATTGAAAGTCCAAGGCAAAGATCCCTTCGTATTAAGTCGTTCAGATGGCTATATCGGCGTGATGATTGATGATTTAGTCACGAAAGGCACGAATGAACCTTATCGTTTATTGACTTCACGTGCTGAATACCGTTTGATTTTGCGTCATGATAATGCAGATTTGCGCCTAACTGAAATGGGGCATGCAATCGGCTTAGTCAAAGAAGACCAATACCAAGCCTACTTAGCGAAAAAAGCCAATATTGAAGCAGAAATCAAACGTTTAAGTGAAATTCGCTTAAAACCAACTAAAGAAATCAATGAATTTTTAGCCCAAAAGCAAGCAGCGGCCTTAAAAGATGGCGTCTTAGCCCTGGATTTCTTACGCCGTCCAGAAGTCAGCTACTTAGAATTAACGCAATTTATTCCAGCGGGTCCTGAGTTAACCAATAAAGAAATCGAACAAGTCGAAATTCAAATCAAATATGAAGGGTATATCAAGAAAGCCTTAGATAAAGTCGAAAAATTAAAACGCATGGAAGCCAAACGTATTCCAGAAAATATCGACTATGATGCAATCAATAGTCTAGCAACCGAAGCCCGTCAAAAATTATCTAAAATTCGTCCGGAAACCATTGCCCAAGCGAGTCGTATCAGTGGCGTCAACCCTTCTGATATCTCTATTTTGATGGTTTATATCGAACAAGGAAAAATTGCCAAAATTCAACCAGAAGCGTAATCTATCCTAACTTTCCTCAGCTAGTTTGATGCTAGTTGAGGTTTTTTTTATTTTTTTTCAAATTTTTTTGACATTTTCTTTCTTCCATCCGTTATTAGAGGTGTAAGACGAATTACATTTCACGGTTATTGATATATCAGCAATAAAAACACTTTTCCAACTAATGAACATCATTTTGAACATCACGAGTATTTTCACACCATCGCCACGCCTTAAAACTTAGGTATGGCGATGATATTTTTTTGTTTGCTAGAAGTTTGCGAATTTGGCTAGCTTCTCAACTGTTTCTGTTTGTTGCTCTTGCGTAACGTGGGTATAAACATTCATAGTTGTTTCAATGTTAGAATGCCCTAACCTTGTTTGTGCTTCTTTTATGCTTGCACCACTAGCAAAAAGTAAACTAGCATGAGTATGCCTTAAGCCGTGCAAAGTGATGCGCTTAACCCCGACAGCTTCAATTGTTCTATCTAGCATAATTTCAATCGTGCGAATATGACGGGGTACACCTTCAAAGCTAGAAAAAATATATTCAGACCGTTTCCCATTCATGAACAGTATTTTCTTATGAATGGTTCGCCATGCCTTTAATATTTGAATGGTGGTGCTATCTATTGGAATTGTTCTAATACTTGCTTTTGTCTTTGGCGTTGATGGTTTGAACCCACCTTTACACCTAGACATTGATTTAGTGATGCTGATCGTGTAATCAGTAAAGCTAACATCAGACCATTGCAACGCTAAAGCTTCATTGATGCGCAAACCGCTGAAAGCAAGTAAGCGAATAATAGCATAATTTAAGTAATTATCATGCCTTTGTAACTCATCGTCTAGTTTTGCTTGTTCGTCTAGATAATTCAAAATCTTTTGTAACTCATCTTTAGTGAAAAAATTTTCGTCGCTTTTTTCTAACTCTTTTAACACATCGGTATCTTTCTTTTTAGGTTTGATAACATGGTTAAAAGGGTTTACTTTAATCAATTCTAAAGAAATACCATAATTCATTACAGACTTACAATAAGATAAAAATAAACCGTAGCTTTTGACTTTTTTAGCCCATTCATTAACAGCTTTTTGCGCTTGTGGTATACTGATTTTATCAAATTTGTATTTGCCTAAAGATGGCAAAATGTGCTTATCAAAGAAGTGCTTAGTGTTGTTCAACGTACTTTCTTTTACGGTGGTTTGATAGCTTTCTAGCCATAAATTATAAAGCTCTTCAAAAGTCTTTATATTTACGGTTGGTTTGCTATTTAGACCGCCGTTTTTTTCGTAGTCAATCAACAGTTGCTTATATGCCTTCTTTGCTTCTCTCTCAGTCTTGAATCCCCTTCTTGTGGTTGAAATACGTTTCCCAGTTGCTTCATCAGTGCCTAGATATGCCCTAAATTGCCAATAAGTGCCATCGCCTTTTTGATACTTTTTAAAAGTTGCCATTGTTTCCAGTCCTTTCTTAAAATCGAGCGTACACAAGAAAAAAGTGGAATGACTAAAATATTTAATTGATGGCGATGGTGCAATTAACGCAGATCATAAACCTTGAAGCCCGAGTGAAGCCCGAGAAACCAAATAACCGACATCGAGAATTGAACAGCGAGTGAACAGCGAGAAATTGACATATATAATAACAATTCAACGCGATGCAATCAAATGCAGGCATCAAAACGAACCGTGAACGAACCGTGAGAAAATGAACGGACAACCTAACAAAACCTAACTTTTTAAATAATTCCCCACGAGTGGAGAAGTTTCCCGATTTGCTGGGAAAGGTTTCCCCGATAAGTTGGGGAATGATAGACATCGCAACATCTTGCGAAAATCTTTTCGACACTTATGCCGAAAATGTGACAATTGGCATAATTTCCAAACGTTGGGAAATTTGTAACGTTGCATAATTTCAAATGTTGACACGTTGCAACATTTAGGAACAACCGTAGTTATAGCTACCCTTGTACCCCCGTAGTTGTAACTACATTGGTGTGTAGTTATAAGTACATAGCAACCACCACCCTATTTTAGGGTACAGGTTAAAACATGAGTCCTCATTTTAGGGAGTCGCAAAACGCTACACCCATGCACCGAATTAGTACATCAGGTAAATTCTAAAGTACCGAAACGGTAGGTGAGACATCAGGGCAATACCTCAGAAAACCTAAGAATTGACTTTATCCGAAAAAACGGAAAAACCTATAAAACACATCATGACAGGATATTTTAACCCGTCACGCAAAAAAAACTATAAGTCAATTTTGACTAACAGTTATCAAATAGAAACGCTGAATGAATTGTTCACCGTTAAGACTTTTTTTAATTAATCTCAACATGAAAACCGTTACTGATTGACTGTTTTTCTATTGAATTAAGCTCTTCAAAAATAAATTCAGATAATTGATTTTTTATATAGGTCACAAGTTGTATAGAAAAATAATCGGTTATTAATTTTTGCTTTTTTGATTTGTTAAGTTGCAAATCTACTTTTTTTATTAAATAATCTTCATCTGAAATATAAAAATTATCAAAATTATACACTTCTTCTTGTTGATAACCTTCCAAAACAAATTCATCAACGGCATTGTTGTTTTTAGTTATCAGTATAACGGCATAAACATCAACTTTTCTACATCCATCATCGTAATTATATCCTTCTTCTATTTCATAACCAAAAGACACATCATAAGGCGAATATTCAAAAAAATCATTAGGAAGAATATCCAAAACTTGACATATTTTGTTTATTGTTTCCATTTGTATCATCGAATTTTTATTGTTGCTTAATTGACTAATAGTATTTTTTGAAATGCCAGTCTTTAATGATAAGACGGCATTTTTTACATTCCTTTCTTTCATTAGGATAGATAAGTTATTAATTAACATTTTTTGCACCCCCTTTTACAATTTGTATTTTACAACTAAACAGATATTTATACAAGTATAGTTGACTTTTTCGAAAAATCGTTGTATAGTTCATTTTGTACAAAGAAACTTGTATAAATCAAAGGAGGTTTTGAAATGTACAACAATCTAGCTATCATTTTAGCAAAAAAAAGAATGAAACTTTCAGAGTTGAGAGAGTTAACAGGCATTAACCGAACCACATTACAAAATATTTACTATTTGAAAGCTGAGAACATCACTTTGAAAACAGTAAATAAAATTTGTGAGGTGCTGGAAGTTTCTCTTGATGAGTTTTTCAAAGAAGAAACAGAATAGGAGGTCACGCGATGAATCTACCAACAAACCAATTTAACATTCAAGTAACCAAAGATACGGCAACTATTGACAGTTTGACAGTTGCTAAAGGGTTTGAGAAAAGACACGACAACGTTTTGAAAGATATTGAAACAATCATCAAAACAGTTACTAGTGAAAAATTAACCAACTCAAATTTTAGGAGATTAAACGAAAAGTATAAGGACATTCATATCACTAAAAACAAACTAAAACAATATTTCATCAAGTCCGAGTATATCGACAGCAAGGGGCGAACCTATCCCATGTATCTATTGACCGAAAAAGGGTTTAACCTCTTAGCGATGGGATACAATGGCAAGAAGTTTATAGCGTACAAGATGGCGTTACTTGATGAATTTGAACGCATTAAGAAAGAGTTGACGAACTACCGCCAACAATACGAGGCGAGCAAGCCAACACAAAAGGCACTATCTCAAGCCATCGCAGAGCACCCACGCTATAAAGGAAGCGCAAGGCTAGGCGTGAATATAGCCACAATGAACAGTAACATTATTAAGCTAGTCACAGGCGATAGACGCATGAAGAAAGCTGAGTTAAACGCTGAAGAGCTAGCAGAGTTTGAAACGCTGGAGCATTTAGCAATTTACTATCTGAAACGAGGATACAGCATTTCAGAAGCAACAAAGCAACTTGCAAAACAATAACCACCCGACCAGAAAGGAAGTAAGAAGATGACAAAAAGAAAACTGAAAGCAGTAAGACAGTTACAAGAATTTAAACGAGAAAATGACTTATCATTTAACGAATTAAGCGGAATGTTAGGCGTATCGGTAGCGACTGTTAACAATTGGCTTAATGGAAAATACACACCAGATAGCAACAATTTAGATAAAATTAAACAATTAGTAAAAGAGCCGAATACAAAAGTCTATCAAGTAGCGGAAGAAGTAAAAGAATTAGAAGCGTATAGAGTAACTCACGGCATGAGTTATGCAGAATTAGAAAGAGTAAGCGGGATAGATGGAAAATCATTCAATAAATGGGTAAGAGGTGTGAATAATATTACAGAGAACAGCCTAAAAAGAGTTAAAGACTTCTTGAACATGGTAAGGACGCAACAAGCAAGCATTGAAATTACACTAGATAGCCGAGTAGTTGCAGAAAAATTTGACGTAAGGCACGCCGATTTGATGCGAAATATAGAAACGTATATAGGATACTTACAAAGTGAAGCAATTAGGAGTAAGGCGGATGATTTAGGCATGAATTTAGAAAACGAGCATTTACATTCTCTTAATTATTTCATTCCAGATACTTATAAAGTAGCTAACAACCGCCGTACTTATCCATGTTATCAAATCACTCAAAAAGGTTGCGAGTTTTTAGCAAATAAACTTTCAGGAGAAAAAGGCGCATTATTTACAGCTTGGTACATCAACGAGTTCCATCGCATGAAAGAGGCTTTGCAATCTGAAGATAAACCAACAACCCACCCGACCAACCACAACCAACCTAAACAGTTGAAATTGAATTTAGAGGAAAGCCCAGAGTTAAGCTATATCAAACAGAGAGTGAAGAACTTTGATAAATGCCAAAGTTTGAAACAATGCTTATTTGAGTTACTAAGTCTATACAGAGTATTGAAAGTATTAATCAGTGAAGAAGGTGGAACATTAGCAGACGAATTACAAAGCATTGATGAAAAGATTAAAAAGGAAAAGGAAGGGCGCAGATAATGGCAAACAATGAACAGCAAGCATCGCAAACAAGAGAAGAATTATTGCAACAGTTAAGACATCGCCACATCACAGCAAGCGAATTTATTCAAGAAAATGCGTTTATCGTTGATTTATTAATTAAGCATTTTGGAACAAGCGAGCAAAACATTATTGATTTTGTAAGGGGGCTAGATGATGAATTACAGCGAATTGATGAAGAAGTTAGATGAATACGGCGGGGCGATGGTGTTCTTGAATAGCTTTAGAGAAATTTTATCGAAATACAACCTAACACCCGAATTAATCGCCGATATTTTAGAAAGGGGTGCAGATCATGAATATATTCAGCCAAGAAGCAACGCAGGAATTACAAACAATGATAACTGAAATAATTAGAAAAGAATTGCCTCTTGTGGTTGCTGAGGTAGTCAGGGAGCAGATACAGCCACAAGGATATATCAAGGCGGAAAGAGTTAGAAAAGAATTGCTAGACAATATAGCACCGCAGACGCTGGAAGAATTTAAAGCGCTTGGTTTAAAGTCTTACAAGATGACTAGCCCACGCATGACATTTTACAAGAAGTCAGATATAGACAAGTTTATGATGCAATTTGAACAATAGAAAAATTATATCGAGCGTACACAAGAAAAGAGAGGAAGGCTAAACATGAATAAATCAGATTTAGAATACTATCACAAACAACTAACGCAAGCCATTGATAAACTTGCCACGCTTGCAAGCTTTGACGAGTCTACAAAGTGCATTGAATGGAAAGATGGCAAAGAAATTCATTTGAATAAGTATGAAGTTGTTAGAAATACAGTAAAAGAAGTAATTGACGAATTGGAAGTAATCGAAATAGCTTGCTTTACTGAATTAGAAAGATAGAGGTAATCGAGTAAATGAATTTCAGGGCAATAAAAAAGGCAACCACCCGACCAAGAGAGGAAGCCTTACAAGCTATAAAATGCTTTTATTGCCCTTATTTTACCAAAGACAAGGGGGCATTTCAATGTATAAACGAAATATTTTACTAGGGTTGTTGGTGGGGCTAGGCATCGCGACCATCACAACACCTAAAATTATTCTATTCATCGCTATTGTTGCGATGCTTTTATTGATACTAGATTTTGATGAATATCAATTAAATTTACAGAAATGCCACTATCAACACAAGCGTATTATTTTCATTTATTCATCAACGCCGACAAAGATAATTTTGTACAAAACCCTAAAGCAATTCAAAGGTTTTTAGAAGCTGATGATGAAGATTTAGAAATATTAGAACATGAAAATTATATTGTAAAATACGAAAGTTGTGGCGTAAGCTTGAATGATTTGAGGGAGATTTATAATGGCTAGTGTTAAAAGATTTTTTTGGTTGAAATTAAAAGAGGATTTTTTTAAACAAAAAGAAATTAAGCTATTGAGAAAAATAGCAGGAGGAGATACGCATACAATAATATATTTAAAGATTTTATTGTTGAGTTTAAAAAACAATGGAAAGGTATATTTTGAAGGTGTTACAGATAACTTTTTTGAAGAAATCGCCCTTGAAATTGATGAAGATATTGAAAATGTTGCTATTTGCATGAAGTTTCTAGAACAAAAAGGCTTGTTGATTTACGACACAGAAGACAGTGCAAGCCTCACAGCAATTCCAGAAATGATTGGTAGTGAATCCGAGTCAGCGAGACGAGTTAGAAAACACCGTCAGAATAAGGTTTTGCAAGAAAAAACGTCACTTTGTAACGCTGAACCGTTACAAAGTAACAAAAATGTAACGACAGAGAAAGAACTAGAGAAAGAACTAGAGATAGAGAAAGAGAAAGAACTACAACAAGAGACAGATAAAAATCAAAAAGGGTTGTCGTTGTTGTTTGAATTTTGGGAGTGTAACGGTTTTGGAATGCTTGCACCAAAAACAAGGCAAGACCTTGCTTACTGGGTTAAAGATTTTCAAGAAATAGGAGCAAGCGAGAAAGAAGCTATTGAACTCATTCAAGAGGCTTTGAACCTTGCTATTAATGCAAATGCACGACGCTATAACTATGTGAACGGCATTCTCAAGAACTGGGAAGCAAGACGCTATACAAACGTTAAGCAAGTGAACGCAGATCGTAAAACAAGTGCAGATATGCGAAAAGATATGACAGATAAAGAGCGTGAAGCGATGGAGAAGGTAGAGCGTGAAGCAAAAGAGAACCCGAACAGCATATACAATGCGTTTTAGTGCTTAAAATCGTTTCTAAGGCGTTTTGAATTGTCTGAGTGTAATTTTATACTAGATTGAGTTTAAAACGCCTTAGAGATGAAATTAGATAGCAAAATGCTCTAATTTCTCTCAAACGTAATCACGGAATAAAGAAAAACGAAATGAAATATCTCTCTAGGGTAATTATACCCCCTAAGCTGACAAGTTGATTTTAAAACCTAACTACAGGGAAAAGACGAGTAAAAAAGGAGCGTGGGCATTTTGGAAATTTTGGAACAATTCAAGAATATGTACGGGGGCATTGTTGAAGCAGGTATTTGCCCCGTATGTGGTAACACTATGTACAAGTGGGCAAAACCTACCAAGACAGCGGAAAGAGATGGCGCGGTTTGTCCGAGATGCAAATATATTCAGCAAGCAACCGAACAGCAGAAGCGCGATGAAGAAATTTATATTCAAAAGCAAAAAGAAAAACAATTAAATTACATGAAACGCAATTCTATTGTGAATGATAATATAACATTGAACTATACTTTAGAAACTTACAAAAATGACAACAGAGAAAGCGAACAAGCGAAAATCAATGCTAAATTTTGGCTTGAGGCATTAGAGAAAAGCCCCGTGCATATTGTGCTTACTGGGGGCACCGGAGTAGGTAAAACACATTTAGCGGTAGCCATCGCCAACGAGTACCTCAAACAGTCAGACTATACAAAGAAAGTTATAGTAATCAACTATAGGGAGCTTCTAGAACAATTGAAGATAGGTTTTAACGATCCGAAAGTATACAAGGAATTACAAGGTTATCTCATGCAGGAAGTAAAAAAAGCTGATTTTGTGGTTATAGATGATTTAGGGGCAGAGCTGGGAGCAATAGAAAATCGAGCAACACCCACACAATACAATTTAGATACATTACAAAGCATTGTAGAAGCACGTTTAAACAAGGCAACGCTATTCACAAGCAACTTTAATTCTAAGGAGTTGCGTTTAGCATACGGCGAACGTATCTTTTCAAGAATTGTGAACAACTCAAGCTATAAAGGGCAACTACTAGCATTTAGATTTGTTAGAACGCAAGATAGACGAGTCAAGATTGATTTTTAAACAAGGAGGTAACGCGATGAAGCAATTAAACGATATTGAAACAAAAGTACTTGAATTAATTTCATATAGCGCAGACCGGCCAACATCATGCGAGTATATAGCAAGTAACGCAGGCATTACAGAAAGGACAACAAAGAAAGTTATCAATAGCCTAATTTTGAAGGGCGTCCCTATTCTAGGCGGTAGGGGCGTAGATGGTAGAAAGTCAGGCTATTATATCCCACGAACAGAGGAAGAGCGACAAGACGGCTTGCGTTCGTTTACTAACCAAATTAAAGAGATGATCAAGCGACAAAAGGCACTTGAAGCCATCAACCTTACAACGTGGAGGAATGCAGAAGATGAATGAACTAATCAGCGACAAACTCACAAAGGCGCTTGACTTTGCAGAACAATTGAAGCGAGCCACATTATACGATGAACAAAGAGCGAACAAAGAAGAATTGCTATATATTGCAGATAATCAAATAACGTTACTCATGCAGGTTTTGCAACTGATGGAGGAATAACCTAATAAAACCTAATATTTTGAAAACTTGTAAAAACTTGTCATTTGAAAGGGGTGTTGCTTATGATTGTCTAGGCGGTGGAAGATGGCAACTAATAAATCACTTTACAACTACTACAAAATACTACTTTTAAAAAATTAATAGCATTAAAGGAGATAAGATAATTATGAATAATAAACAAATTGAAGAAAATTTGGACAGTATGAGAATGATTGTATCAGAATACAAAGATAAAGCGCAGGAAGTAAGACGAAATAACGCATTAAGCGACATAGGCGTAGAACAAGAATTAAAATTTCTAGTTGCTAGCTATAATAGTCGTTTAGCAACGCCAAAAGATAAATTATTGAACATCGTACAAGACTTTGTAAACAAACTACAAGCGCCCTCTAAATTCATTACAAGCAACGATATAGCTTATCAAACAAAAGTAAGAAACGCCTTAGATATGTTTAGAGATGGTGCTATTGATTATGAACAAGGTAAAGCATTAATTGAACAATTCAAAGAAGATAGAGCGGTTATTGAGTCAATTAGAAAGTATTTATCTAATAGCAACGATGAAGACGCTAAAACATTGTATTTATCGCTGCCATCAAAAAACGAACGCGACAGAATTATAAAAGGCATGAACAAGGTTTTGGTTGATCTGCAAGAATTTGAATTAACTGTTACTTCGCAAACAACTGAAGCAATAGAAAGTTACAGACTTTTACAGATTGACGGTTGGAAAGAATTTTTCTCAAGAGTTAGTGAAGATTTAACAAAAATAGACTAGGGGGCGATGCTACCCCCTACCCCTATTTTTTCGACCTTCACGCCGTCAATGCACATTTTTTCTCACGCGACTTTTTGAGCATAAAAAATAGCCCTAGCATATCACTAGGACTAACGAAAATAAAAAGCCAGATTACCGACTAGGTAAATTAATGACAAGACTATTTTATCATAGCTGGAGGGGAAATGCCATGCGATATGGAAATGTAAACGTTGAAAAGACTAAAGAAAATTTTGGTGTGTTTATATTGGCTTATTGGACAGCGAGGCAATCTATAAGGCGACCAATGGAAGTTACGATACAACAATTGATAAATGAACCACTTGCAGACATTGAAAACTATTCTGATGATGCGTTACCTAGAAAAATCGACGCAAAAGAATTTAATTATTTACATCAATTGTATATTAAAGGGTTTGATAACATCGCCATTCCTTCATCTTTTAAAAACAGCAAGGAACGAACAAAACGCAGGAAGAAGATTTTTTATGATAATATGATAAGAGGATATAGCCAAGTTAAAACAGCGCTTAGACATTACACTTCAGAGGATAGCGTTCAAAAAGAAATAAGAAAAGCGATTATTCAATTTTGCCAAGAGTTGGACATAGTGGAATATAAAAAGGGTTAGCCAATTGACAGGCTAGCCCTTTAATTGTTCGCGTCTTTCTTGAATGTAACTTTCAAATAGTTGTAAATCTTCCTCAGTCGCATAATTTAAAATGAATAATTTACCAGATCGCTTATATGCTTGTTGATTAGTCTTTTCTCTGTTCTTTTCTCTATACTTACGGTTAGCGATGGTTTGTTTATTTTCCGATTGCATCGCTTGCACCTCTTTTCTAAACATGATATATTATAAATAGAAAAAGGTTAGCACCGTTTGAAGACGGTAGCGGAATTTTTGTGACTAGATAGCCGTAAACCCTGCTAAAAGTTTAGACGGCTATTTTTTATTGTCTTTATTGTTCACTAGCACGATTAACGTCGCGAATGCAATCATTAAACTTAGTGCTTCATAAACTGACATTGTGCAATTTCCTTTCTTCAGAATGTGAGTAAGAGTTGTTACACTCATAAGCACCACCCCCAGAAATGAGAATTGCTAACCGTCTTTAACTTTACTAACCTTATGAGCTTATTATAATGTATACGGTAAATAAACGCAATAGTTTTTGAAATATTTTTTCGCTTAGTTGGTATTTTCTGACTGAGCTTTTTTATTTGCTTGTTTTTGCCTTAGATTGCTGATTAATTGCAACGCTGAGAGCATTCAAATAGCTAAGCAATATATTTATACCACTAAGCATTTAAACGCCTAGAAACGTGTTTTATTGTTTATATGAGAGCATAAAAAAAGCATTGTAAAAAATATACTTAAATTAGCAAATAAAAAAGACCGTGTAAAATACACAGTCTAGTTTGTGTAACTTAGAAAACAAATTACAGCCATTGACAAAGAAGTAATAAATTTGTGGATACGCTTATTATATCATTCCACTTTTTTCTTGTATACGCCCGACAGTTATTTTTTTGAACCACTTTTTGAACATCATTTTGAACAAAAAGCCTATTATATTGTATTTGTGTTTATTTATTTAAAAATCATAGAAATGTGCTTGTATCATGGGTTTGTTTGTGTTTGTTTATTTTTGATTGTTAGTTAAAAACATAAGAGGTGTAAGACATACGTATGAATTACTCAATAAACAAGCAAAGGATGAAGAAACATGAAAGCATTTATCAACAACAAACTAACTATTTTAGTGAATGATCCTAACCAAGAAAAGGCTATTAGCCAAACTTTTCCAAATGTCGTGGAAACTTATGATGAAACAAAAGCCCAACAATTTGCCCAAGCTTTGGTGAAATTAGCCCCAGCAAATAGCGAAGTTGTCAGCATCATCGAAACCACGCAACGTAAGATTATCGCCAAATAAAAATGGCTTAGAATATAAGAAATATTGGAGGAATCAAACATGAAAAAATTATACCTAACTTTTGAAAATGAAAATGGCAAAAAAACAAGCATCACACCTAAAGTCTTTGCGGAAAATTTAGAGGCTGATGTGGTACGCCAAGCAATGGATGAAATGGCTGGACTTGGCATTTTCCATAAAGATGAGTACGGTTTATACACCAAAGTTGCCGGTGCGCGCTACGTAGAAACGATCGAAACACCATTATTTAGTGTCGATAAATAATTTTTTAGAGAGGCAGTCAAACCTGTCTCTCTTTGTCGTGTTATAATGAACTCAAAGTATAGGTTATGAGAGGATTGAGAATATGGATACAAAAACAATTTTTGGAGAAAGCTTACTTGCATTAAATGAAACAAAAGATTTAGATAAAATTACAATTTCAGATATTTTAAAGAAGGCTGGTTTTAGTCGTCAAACTTTTTATAATCATTTTGCTGATAAATATGAACTGATTCAATATGTATACAAGCAAATGATTATCCCAACTTTTGATCATTTGTCTGCAGATTTTGATTTTACGGCGAATATGTTGGTTGCTTATCAAAACATGCAAAATCATCGAAAATTTATGCAGCAAGCTTGCCGGTTCAAAGATCAAAATAATTTGCAAGAATATATCTTTTATCACTGCTATAATTTTGACTTAGCTTGGTACCAATTATTGTTTAAAGGTCCGCTCCCAACTGAAGTACTGCTGGCTTGTCAATATCATGCCCACGCTTGCACTCATCTAACACTAGAATGGATAGAAGCCGGCACTTACGACTACCAAGAAATTGTTGAAAGCATCGTCAACACCCGCAAAGCCAGCCTCAACCCCCTATTTAAAAAACACAACAAACCAGAGCCGTATTAAACCAAGGATGTGAAGCGACTCGGTCAGACAAGTTTTTCCAAAATGTCGGGAAAGTCCAAGAAGTAAAGACTTTCCCAGACGGATTGCTTAAATGTCCAAAACTTGATTTTTTCGAGAAATTGTCTATTATCTTTGCACTTTTCTTGCGTTATACTAAAGCTATCAAGGACAAAGTGAGGGAAAGATGATGGAAATGAGAAAATTTGGCTTAACAGATTTAATGGTATCGCAAGTTTGTCTTGGTTGTATGGGATTTGGTGAGGCAAATAGTGGGATGCATGCCTGGACGGTGGATTATCCAACTTCTGCGCGCTTAATTCATGAGGCTCAAGGGCTAGGCATCAATTTTTTTGATACCGCAATGAGTTATCAAAATGGTACGAGCGAAGAATTTTTAGGGCGTGCTTTGAAAGAAAATAATAGCCGTGAAAAAAGTGTGATTGCGACTAAGTTCATGCCGCAAATACATAGCCAATTGTATCCGGATTTAGCACCAAAAGCTTATATTGAACGCTGTTTGGAAGATAGTTTACGCCGCCTTCAAACGGATTATATCGATTTATATATTATGCACGCTTGGGATGAAAGTATTGCGCCTCTTGAATTGATGACGATTTTAGATGGTTTAGTCAAAAGTGGCAAGGTGCGTCATATCGGGGTGTCTAACGCGTTGAGTTGGCAAGTCGCTCAAGCTAATGAAATCGCCAAAGCACATGGGTTGACACCGTTTGCTTCGATGCAAGGTCATTATAATTTGATTTTTAGAGAAGAAGAACGTGAAATGTTGCCGTACTGCCAAAAAGAAGGAATGGCCTATACACCTTATAGTTCGCTAGCTTCTGGTCGTTTGGCTCGGTTGACTGCTGATTCTAAACGTGCGCAATTAGATACTTATGCCAAAGGAAAATATGAAGCGACTAAAGACCAAGATCAAACAATAGTCCAACGAGTCGCGGAATTAGCCGAAAAGAAAAATACAAGCATGAGTGCTATTGCTTTGACCTGGTTAATGCAAAAAGGCACCTTCCCAATTATGGGTGTCACCAAAGACCGACATTTGACTACCTTATCACAATTAGATGGCATCTCCTTAACCCCAGAAGAATGCCAATATTTAGAAGAAAATTACCACGCCCACGACCTAGTAGGAATGATGAAATCAAGGATGTGAAGTGACTCGATCAGCTACGAGAAAAAGGTTATCAATCAACTTGGGCAAATACGAGAAAATTCATGTGTTACCTACTGCTTAGAAAATCGGATGAAAGGAGATTTTCTTAAGCAGGAGGGTGAATTTTCCGAGTATTTAGTTGATTGATACCGAGAAGGATAAGTTTGTCCAGAACGTCGGGAAAGTCCGAGAAGTAAAGACTTTCCCAGACGAGCTGGCTTATACGCCGAAGTAGCTAGTCGCTGAACACAGATTAGAAAAAGGATGTGAGCCGGGTCGGTTAACTTTGATGAAAATTGAAATAGATAGACAAAACGAGAACCTCCGAATCAAAAAGAGGTTCTCGTTTTTTTAAGTCATAAATAATTGGATTAAAATACCGGATAGAATTAAGATAATCGCACCGCCAAGTCGGTTTCCCATTTGTGCAAAGGCGATGAGTTCCATACGATTGCTAGCAGATAGCACCGCGACATTTCCGGTACCGCCCATACTGTTATTGCACATTCCAGCAGTAATCATGGACTCAACTGGATAAAGACCGAATAATTTACCGAATAGACCGGCTGCTACAGAGATTACCGTCACACTTACGACACAAAGTACGACAAATTGCCAAGTTAACGCTTGAGCTAAGACATTTAAGTTTAATAAGGCAATCCCAATCGCAGCTAAGACCGCCGCGGTTAAATTTTTGACAATTAGTTGGTTAAACATAACAGCTGACTCTTGATAATAACTAGGAATAAAATTAAAAGCTTTACATATAAAAACAACAATAATCATAAACGCATAAGCATGAACTTTCGGTACAAAATAATTCAAAATACTACCACTTAAGAAAAAGGCGATAGATAAGGCAAGTCCCACACCCATTTTGGCAATGTCTAATTTTGGTGCAGGCTGATTTAAATCAACATCAATC
The DNA here is from genome assembly GCA_946499615.1 of Enterococcus cecorum. Classification (GTDB taxonomy): domain Bacteria; phylum Bacillota; class Bacilli; order Lactobacillales; family Enterococcaceae; genus Enterococcus_E; species Enterococcus_E cecorum_B. Next base: position 20,703 of record CAMMST010000031.1, read on the forward strand.
TTCATCAAAATTCCATGGCCATTTTGTTTAGGAAAGTTTTCGCCAATTTTGCTGGTCATAGCCGCAAAAATAATCGCCAGTACATTACATAAAGCAGAAGCCGGAATCAAACGTGAAATCACCGCTGCTGAAGAAGCGTGTAGGCTACCTGCATAAATACTAGAGAGTGGCACGACACCAGCACCGATTCCGCCCGCCATCGCAGGAAAAGCTACATACATCACTGAGTCTTTGAAGCCATTTCCTAAAAGCATGCCCACTAGACCGACAGCAAAAAAGCAACTAACCATTGAAAGAAGGGCGACCGGGATAAAACGTACCGCTGCTTTTACTAATAAATCACGGTTCATTCCTAAAATACTCCCAGTAATCAAAGCGGCGATATAAAAGTCCAAAAAGCCCATGTGGTTGACAAAATCTTTGGTTAAATCCACCGCACTGTCTGGCAAAATATGGAAAGTGGCGATGGCAGCACTAGCAAAGATACAAAAGACCGCACCGCCGCCAAGGTATGTTTTGACAATAGGAATTTTGGTCCCTAGAAAATGAAAGAGATTGCCTAATAATACTAAGACGGCTAAAGCACCTAAAATATTCTGTGGTAATTTACCTACGCTTAACGCTAAGATTAAAACAAGTAATAAAATAAGATAAACTGGAAGGGAGATGCCGGCAATTTTGACCGACATCCATGATTCAAGTTTGTTTTTTTCACGAGTCAATTCCATCATCTCCACTCATTATATGTCCAATTCGCGGTATTCAGGAGTCCATTTCATGTCTGCCACGGCTTGTTTGACATCTTTTATTTCTTCGCGGTTTAAGCCTTGATCGACCACGTTTTGCGCCACGATTTCAGCAATTTTTTGGGAGAATTCTGTGATTTTAGCAACTGGTGGTAAAATGGCTGCTCCTGGTTTACTACTATCAACAATTCCTCCTAGGGCACGGCTTGCTTTGGCTAAGATTTCTCCATTGACGCGAGTGGCAGTAGAAGCAATCAATCCAAGTCCTAATCCTGGGTACATTAAAGCATTGTTGGCTTGCCCGATTTGATAAGTCACCCCTTTGTAAGTCACGTCATCAGCAGGAATACCCGTTCCAACTAGCGCACGTCCATCTGTCCAAGCGATTAAATCAGCGGCTTTAGCTTCAGCCAGTTTGGTTGGATTGGATAATGGGAAGATAATAGGTCTTTTCGTATGTGCAGCCATTTCTTTGACGATACTTTCAGTAAATGTTCCTGGTTGTGTTGAAGTACCAATTAAAATCGTTGGGTGTACAGCTTTCACAATGGCTTCTAGATTGGTTAATTCATCAGCATTTTCAAATTCGCTTCGTTCGCGGACAAAAGCTTTTTGACCAGGTGTTAAATCTTTGGTATCACTAAATAGCAAACCTTGTTTATCCACGAGATAGAAATGTTTGCGCGCTTCTTCTTCACTCAAACCACTTCTTACCATTTCTTCAAAAATCAAATTACAAATCCCTACACCCGCAGTTCCGGCACCAAAATTTAAAATCACTTGGTCTTTTAAGTCTTCTTTAGAGATATTTAACGCACCAAAGATTCCAGCCATTACAACAAGTCCAGTTCCTTGAATATCATCATTGAAGGTCGTAAGTTGATCTTGATATTTATCTAAAATTTTTGCGGCATTGCTTCGGCCAAAGTCTTCCCAGTGTAATAAAATTTCAGGGAATAATTTTTCCGTTGTACGCACGAATTGTTCGATAAAAGCATCATATTTTTCACCGTAAATTCTTTCATGGCGATTTCCTAGATATAATGGATTGTTCAGTAAAGCTTGGTTATTGGTACCGGCATCGATGGAAACAGGCAATACTTGGCTTGGATTGATTCCGGCAGCGGCAGTGTAGACCATTAATTTTCCAATAGCGATATCCACACCATTGACTCCCCAGTCACCGATTCCTAAAATTCCTTCTGCATCTGTGACGACGATTAAGCGAATATCACGACCCGCTGCGGCATTTTTTAAGGTAGCTTCGATATTTTCAGGTTCATCGATGGATAAAAAGGCAGCATCTTGTGGTTTTAAGAAAATTTCGTTGTAGTTCTCGATTGCTTCAGCTACTACTGGATCATAAACGACCGGCATAAATTCTACTAAATGTTCATTCATTAAAGCATAGAATAAGGTGCGGTTGGTATTGAATAAGTTCATCAAGAAGATTCGTTTTTCAAGACGTGATTCTTTGCTTAAAAATTGACCATATGCTTGGACTTTTTGTTGTTCCAAGGTTTGGACAGCGCTAGGAAGCATTCCGGTCAAGCCGTATTTTTGGCGTTCTTCTTTGGTAAATGCTGTTCCTTTGTTTAAAAATGGGTTGTTTAAAATTTCAAATCCGTTCATGAGAGTTCCCTCCAAATAAATATTTTTTTATTTACAGTGGCAGTTTAACGGAAAAATTTGTTATAGTCAAAAAGATGATTTATAATAAATTATATTTATATGAGGGGGCGATGGTGGTGAAGTTTAAGGATTTGGAGTATTTTCAGCAGTTAGCAAAGTTGAAGAGTTATACGAAGACGGCGGCCTTTTTTCAGGTGAAGCAGCCAACGATTACCTATGCCGTCAAGCGTTTGGAAGAGGAAGTACAGACGGAATTGCTTGTGCGGAATCAGTCGCATGCACAAATTCAATTGACACCTGCGGGCAAAATTTTAGCCAAACATGCCCAAAATATCTTAAAAGAACTCGCTTTGGCTAAGCTGGAAATCAATCATTTGCAAGAGGTCCAGGTGCGCTTAGGATTACCGCCAATTATCGGTAATTTCTATTTTCCAAAGGTGTCCAAAGCCTTAGCCGCCCAGCAATTATTAGCCAAACTAGAGATTTCAAATGCCGGTTCGCAGGAGTTATATCACGCTTTACTGAAAGGTCAACTAGATTTAGCGATTGTTGGTATGATGAATCCTTTGTATGATGACCAAATAGAGATTTTACCGATTGATCAAAAACAGTTTAAAATTGTTGTAGGGCGCAATCATCCACTCGCTAAACGAAAATCAGTTGCCTTTAGTGAGTTAGTAGAGGAAAAATTCGTGGTGTTAAACGAGCAGTATATCCACTCCAAAGCGATGCAAAAATTAGCCCAGCAAGCGAGTTTTACCCCAAAAGTGATTTATCAAAATAGTGATTTGAACATTCTAAAAGGGATGATTAAAGAAGGAGTGGGGATTGGCTTTTTTGTTGAAATAGCGGTGGATGAGCGTAAAGATGAGCTAGTCTGTTTGTCGATTGCCGATAAAAATCAGCCACAATTTCATATTTCATTACTCTCACGTAAAAATCAACTAGCCAGTGTGAGCCATCAAATTGTACGGCAAATTTTAGAAGAAAACTTATTATAGAAAAAACAGCCAACTGATAGCTAAACTGTCAGCTGGCTGTTTGTGTTTCACGTGGAACATTTAACTGTTACGCGTGCTGAAAAGTTGGCGGTAATTGGTGTGGTGCAAGACTTGCTGCCAATTATCAATGTGGTAAACAAAAGTATCCTGAGACAAAGCCCGCACTAAACTTAACTGAAAATCAATGCCCTGATAGGAAATATTTAGTTTAGGGGCAAATAACAGTGACTCTGCTTGGATAATCAAGTGTTTGGCGATTAGATATTGCAGTGTCAAAGTCCCATCTGTAGTGTGAATTTGTTGGAAAATCGGTACTTTGAGTTGTGCTTCTTCTCGCGTCATTTTCGTTTGGACTAAGCGCGTGCGTTGATAAAAAATATTGACAAACCGTCTAAACAAGCTGATTTGATGGTCATAATATTGCGGTAAATTTTGATTAAATCCATCATAAATATAGCTCAAATATTCGTGATATTGGCTTTTGTTGGTCAAATCCAGATGCACCCCAAAGAGATATTGATTCCCCAGAGGCACCACGCGCACCACTTCACCCATTAAAGTCAGTGGTTGTTGGTCACGCATTAAAGTAAAGGCCATTTTTTGATTGAGCGCTACATTAAGCATCTGTTCACTCATAAAAGAAAGTCCTGCTTCAGAAATATCGTGCGTTTGAGTTTGAAAAAGTTGTCCGTTAAGCATAAATTTCAAAGGATAACTTGCTTTAAATCGTTCATAACTGCGATAACTTGGGCGCCCTACGAAAAAGAGCAATGCAAAAGTCAAATTAAATAAATGGCTCAATAACCAAAAACTAATCACGCTACCATAGAAAAGTTCCGTGGGCGTTTTACCAAGATTAAAGCGAATCAAACCAACTAGCGCGAGTAGCCAAAGTAGAAAATGGGGCCAACCATAAAGAATGTCTTTTTTGCTCGCTTTGGCATTTTTATCGGTCACCTTGAAGCGATGTTCGCCCAGGCCAATCCATTGTTTGAATACTGGAATAGTTAAAAATGGCGCGAGAATGGTTTCCTGAATTTCGCCCCAACGTGGTGTGCTCACTTTGCTAGAGACTTCTTTTAGTGCGAGTTTTTGGAAAATTTGGCAAGGAATCCAAAAATACAACAAAGTCCAAAAGTTAGTATCCACGACTTCCCAGCCCAGTAATGTATAACAAATCGGCGCTAAAATAAATACCAATCTCCTTAAAAAACTCCACCAATATAAATAACTATTTAGATAAACAATTTTTTGGCCAAAAGATAAGTTTTTATTCGTGATGAGATGAATATTTCGCACACTTTGGACCACCCCTTGCGCCCAGCGAACGCGTTGTTTAATCATGCTTGGAATATCCACAGGAGTCAGTCCGCTAGCCATGGGTGAAAGCGTAGATAGATTTTGGTAGCCGGCAATATTCATCCGTGCCCCCAATTCGAAATCTTCCGTAATCGTATCGGTTGGAAATCCGCCCGCTTGCATAATCGCTTCACGCGAAAGAACGGTATTCGATCCGGTATAAATCGCCGCACCATGGGCATTGTTTAAAATATTGATTTCCCTTGAGAAAAAATCTTGTTCATTGGCTACATTTTGTTCGACAAAGAGATTAAATTGGAAAAGATCCGCATTGTAAAAACTTTGTGGTGTTTGCACAAGGCCCAGTGGTTTGATTTTCTCATCTTGGTTACGTGTGTTTTGATTCTCCACAAAAAAGGGAACCGTTTCAAGTAAAAAATTACTATAAGGAATCATATCCGCATCAAAAGTTGCCACTAAAGGAGAAGTAGTCTGACTCAAAGCGTGATTGAGATTTCCGGATTTGGCCTGCTTATTTTCTGTCATCCCGATGTGAGTGATGCCGAATTCCTCTGCCAGTGCTTTGACTTCGGGGCGGTTACTATCATCACAAAGATAAATATGTACCTTGTGTTTATCCGGATACTTCATTTTCACACAGGCATTGACAGTTTTTCTAAGGAGCGCGACCTCTTCATTATGTGTAGCAATCAAGACATCGACATCCGGAAAGTCTTTTGCATCGGCCTGTGGTTTGCTTAATTTTTTGGCTTTTTGCTTATTGTAGATTAAAATCATCCCAGTAAAGGTCGAGACCACCTCGCACAACCATAGCAAAATCCCAAAGACCAATACCCACCAAGCTTGGTGAAATGGCAGGGTAAAGAGCCCCCGCCAAGCTAAATAAATAACAGAAAGCAAAAATGCTAAGGTAAAAATTATACGTTTTGTTAAACTCAAAATACCACCTTCTATTGTTATTCAATATTCGTTTAATATCTAAAATTAGTTATTTTAATCATTAAGAATTGTTTGGTTTCTTCCTTGTTCTTTGGCACGATACAAAGCTTGGTCTGCCCGATTGAGTGTTTTGAACAGATTTTCGTTTCTTTGTTTATGCGCAATTCCTTGTGAAAGTGTCACGGTGTATGGAAAATCGATTTGTTGCTGACAAAACGCAGGTAAATTCTCTTGTAGCTGCACTAAGTTTTCGCATGATTCGCTAAGATTTTTTCCAAAGAGCACAATCACCATTTCCTCGCCGCCAAACCGAAAAATTCGTGCGTTTGGACTTTCGATTTGCCGTAGATAATCCGCTACGAATCTTAATACGCGATCTCCTACTGCATGTCCATAGGTGTCATTGAATTTTTTAAAATAATCAATATCTAAAATACCGATACAACACTCTTCGCCACTATTTTCCAGGGATAGCAAGAGTTGATTGAGCTTGCGGCGGTTTTGCAATTTCGTCAGTGGGTCAAAGTTGCTCGCTTGATACACCTCAGACAAATCTTCAATATATAAGCTCATCAAGCCATTGCCAACTACACCAGAAGATAGGAATATCAAGCAATCCAGGATAATAGTTGGATTCAAGCGACCGAGCATGAAGTGTAGGATTATCGAGCTGATGACCATAAAGCACATCGTCACATTCATCTGATGAAAAATCGACAAACGCTTTTTGCTGTACTTGCTAATCAGTGGTAAAGTGGCCATTAAATAAAAATTAAAAAACAAATTAATCACGCTCATCAGATTTGGTTCAAAGATAAACCGCGTCAATGAAAGGAAAAAGATACTAGCAATGACCACGGACCAATCGAAATAAATACAAGCCAGCGCAATTAAAATAAAGCGAAAATCAAAATGAATTTGAAACGCGACAATGGAATACTTCATCAAAACCGTGCCGACTAACACTACCCAAAGACAATAAAAACAGTTTCTTTTGAGCGGTCCAGCCCGTTTTTGGTCTAAATAATCATTCATCCGAAAATATAAGTAAACCGCCAAAGTCAAGATACTAATATTAGCTAGAAGACTATCGAACAAACAAACACCCTCTTTATTTTTAAATACTCTTTCCAACTTTTTATTATACCGCTAAATAGCAACTATCTCCAAATGTTATCTTTCAAACATAACAAAATAATATAAATCGTGAAATTTACTTACCTGTTTTCATCTTGTCTAGATTGTGGTAGGGTGAATTATACTAGTAAGTGCAAGGGGGTTAAATAACATCCCTAAGCATTT
>CAMMST010000032.1:0-27301 GCA_946499615.1 Enterococcus cecorum
CTGTACTTCCGCTTTTAATCGAACTTTTCGGGTCCAATATACTAAAGTTTTTTCAGTTTAAAGATTTAAGTACAATTAAACAAAAAAATTCTAAAGTTACTCGAATCAATAATTTCCTCTTGTGCCATGAATTGAATATTCATAAGTGCAAATCTCAAGTATACTAATTTGATAAATTCAAACTATTTTAAAATACTGTTTTTAGATATCTCTAACTCATAAAAAATATATAACAATTAGTATCCTGGAATATCTAGATTTCAACATGTAGTCAACACCCTAAAATTCCCTCTATTTTTTCCAGAAGAGCATAAGGGAAACTGTCCACGCAACTAGCGAGGATGCGGTAGTACCGCCGTTTCCTGTGGGTACAAATTTTCTCGGCAAGCCTATTTATGTTACATATGTACAACGCTCTACATCAACGATAAAACCCTAGTAAGATATATTTGCCACTATGGTTTTTTTCAATCAAAATTCAGATAATTACTTATGTAACACTCAATTAAATAACGAATACAGAGATAAATTCTAATAGCAAAAATGATAAAAATTTAAGGAAGCTCATAAATAAAAGTGAAGGAATTGTTAGTGTTGTTTTTCTATACTTTATTCTTTTAATTTTTGAAATTCATATAAAGTGAAGATATAAAAGATTGGAGGTGAAAATAAATGAAGAAACATGAAGTTATGATTCGAGGACTTTCAAAAGAGGAGATGACTGAACTAAAGCGTCTAGCCAAAATAGAAAATCAGACCTCTTTAAATCAATATCTATTATCCGTTTTGCGAGATCATTTAATAAATAGTGAAACAAAAACATTGAACAGATACTATCATCAAATACTTCTGGACATGTTAGAGTTTGAAAAAATGGCAATAGCACAAATCATAAAGTTACAACATAACAATGATCGAATGGCAGAAAAAATTAAAAAGAGCTGCAAGGCAATTGGAATTGATTTTGATGATGAGAGTGAATTTAATTAAAGATGGAGGAAAAACAGATGGACAAAAAACACGAGATACGAATACGGAATATTGATAATAAAATTTATTCAAAACTAGAACGTATTGTAGAAAAATATAATTATCCTAGTATCAATCAGTTTTTACTTTCTAAGTTGTTTGAAATTGTAGAAAACGAATCTTTGAATACCCTTAATAATGATCTAGCAGATGAAATATACGCTATAAAGAAATTACAGCATGAAACAAATGAAAGACTATTTAATCTACAAGTTATGCAATACAAGCTCGAGAACCGAGTATACTACTATTCAGAATGTATCCTATTATTAGTAGATACGTGTACTAAAACAAAATTAACTTAATTCTTTGGAGGAATAACAAATGAGAACCACAATATATTTAAGCAGAGAATCAAAAAATCAACTGGATGCTATTCAGGAATATTTTAAAGAGAATCAAAATGACATTACTTTTTCGCCTGATAATCGTTCTAGTGTTATGCAAGAATTAATCAATGTTTTCTATAGCTTTTTTGTAAAGTCCAATAGAAAAAAATCATATATTCAAAGACAAACCATACTTAAGAATGCCAATTTAAAGATTACTACTGCTAAACGTTATGATAATTTGCAAGATGGATTTACTCAGATAATGAAAGAGCTACACAAGACAAAAGTATATAGTGAGCTAGGTATGTACGCTGCCATTGCAATGCTAGCAAAAAATGAAGAGTTCAACTGGACATTAGATGATTTATACAATATTAATAAGCGTCCTAATACAAATGATATCGAAAATAAGTTTATCGATACTTACATGAATATCAGGGATTGATTATATTATTGATGAGATTTAAATAGTAAAAAATATCCTTAGTGCTATTTTACAATTTATAGCATTAAGGCTGTTTTTAGCATGCGAAATTTAATTTAAAACTTATATAGCCAATTCTGTCACATTAATTTATCAAGTTCTCCCCTAATCATTTCATCTTTTTTTCTGTCTAGCCCGATTACTGATGTCGACTTGCGGTTCGCTACACTTGACGATAAATACCTGTATCTGGACTTACACCAAAAAGAAAGTGCACCATACTTAGCATATAAAAACAAGGTTCAGCCAACCGTAATTAATCTTGACTGAACCTTATTTGCTTATTTATTTTCTCATTCAAGTAACTGACATACATAATTAAACCTATCTCTATCAACTATAACCGCCACTCTCTCTTTCATCTTAGTCTTTTTATTATGTTCAGTCTTAAATGCCACACCAATGTCTTTTAACTTAGAACTATACAACTTATTATTATTGTTACACTCTTCTTTTTTCAATAATTCTAAATCGCCAGGAACTACCACTTCACCTTTTTTCAACTGATCTACTACATAAATCTGCAACCCATTTAATTGTGATACATCATAAATATCTTGAAAAATTACATCAAAGAAGTCGAATCTACCACCTTTTTCTTTCAAATAATTTAAAGAATAAAGTAATAACGAAACACCTGCAGCAACATTCGCTTTTCCATTTGGATAAAAGTGTTCCCAAAATGGCGCAAATATCGCATGTCTTTCATTATCGGTCTCGTTTTTAGGACGATCCTTTAAGCGAATAGCGACTTTTCGTGAATTATTTGCAGCCAGATCCGGAATGTCTACTTGTTCATTAGTATCAATGATAAGTACACTATTCAAGGAGATATCTACATTATCCGTTCCTATTCTACGTCCTCGAACGCGTTCATTTGTCGCGATTTTTCTTAGTGGCCTTGATTGTTTGGCTGTAATTTTACCTGACTCATTTGCATGACACACATCGGCACCAGATAAATTCATCCAGGCATTACTAGCCTCAAATCCACTTGCTGATAAAGCATCTAAATCGACGTTCTTTACAGTAAATATTGACTCTAAAATATGTAGAATCAACCCTTTACCCGTCCGTCCAAAATCTTTAAAAATGAAATACTTCTCTGGTGGGAGCAAATCATGTTTTCTCAACATGATATAGGCTGGTAATAATAATAAATTATTTTTACTATTTGTGTTATAAGCAACTAAATCAATTAATGTTTTCACCATCAAATCATTTATATCGCTTAAACAAATATCAAAATAATTAGCTACCAATTCATCATTAGACAGTGATTTATGAAATAATTCTAGCTTTATTAAATCATAAATCCAGTCTTTTCCAGCAATACAGTCCATTTTGACTTCATATGAATCAAAACGAATTGCTGTTTCTTTCATGAGCGTTACAAAAAATGGCAATAACCCAGGGATTATTTCTTTTACATTAACGTAACTTTCATACTTTATCGAAAAATATTCATCTGTAACAGGAATTACCTCCTTTCCTTCAACTTTGTAAAACCGCTCGTTTGAAGGCAAAAAAATTATTTTTTCAGATAGCAAATCTGCAATAAAACGCGCATAGCCATTATTTTCTTTATCAGCAGAAAACTTCAGACCATCTTCTACACCTGCGTATTCTTCCAGATTTCCAACCGCTAATGCAACGCCACATTCCAAAACTCTACCGTTATCAATACGAATATTTTCAATATAATACTGCACTTTAGCTCCTGAAACTATATGTTGTTTATCATTTATATCTATATGTATAAGTGATCCTTTATTTGAAATGGACATATTTTCTGTCAATATATCGCAGAAAAAAATCTTAGAAATTAACTCCTTTACTTGAGCTAAATTTTCAAAATGAACTTTTTCAATTGCTCTTAAAAGTTCATTTTTTCTTATTGATAAATTAATTGCATTATTTTTAGCCATTTCACCACAAGCTCCTTTAATTTTTATAGATTTTATGGTAAAATAAAATTGCTTGTTGGAGTGGCATTTCTTGCTGCTCTTTTTTATTTACCATAATTTTCATATTGCATCATCCAAGAAATTACCTCTTCTGAACGATACTCTCGCCTATTTTTCAATCTTTTCACAGGCATACCATAAGATACTAGTTTTTTCAGTGTATTTTCTGAAACACCTAAGAAATTAGCCATCTGTTTCTGATTCATTACTTTCTGATAACTCATTCTTCATGCTCATCCTCATAAGATAACAACCATTTGTATATGGACTCTTTTGAATATAGCACTGTATTTCCAATTATAATCCTTGGCATACCAGCTATGATAAGCTTTCTAAAAGTGGCTATTGAAACCCCTAGGTAATTAGCTGCTTGTTTTTGATTTAAGATAGGTCTAGATAACCCTGCATCCTCTCTGACCCTATTAATTTCCTCTGTTAACATCTCATACATTGCACTACGTATTTGCATTTGCGCAGCTTCATCAAATAATACTTTCATAACACCATTTAAATCTTTCATGGAAATTCCACCTCTTTTTAATTACTAGTAATGTTTTTATTTTTATTAACGTTACATTTAGATAATATATCACAAAAATACATTTATCAAGTGTGAAGTCACTATTTTTTAAAATTTGATATTAACTTTACGGAAAGGACACTAATATTTTATTGTTTACTATTATTTGATATGTTAGAATACTTACGAGGAGTGATTGGTATGAAAAAAAAATTTGATAACCAAGCAATAGGGCAAAGAATCAAAAACATTAGATTAGAGCAAAAATTAACACAAGAAGAATTCGGAAAATTATTTACGCCCCCTGCAGCTAGACCTGTTGTCGTTAACTGGGAGAAAGGTAATTATAAACCCCAAAAAGAAAGACTAAATAAAATTGCTGAAATGGGAAATACAACTGTAGAGTATCTTTTAACAGGTGTCGATCCAATTTCTGGAAAAACAGATAGATATTACTCAGAAGTCCCTAAAAAGAAATTTATATTAAAGAAATCGGGAATTTATGGAAAATTGTCAAACTCACCAAAATTATCGACTGAAAAAGAAAAGACATTCGATGATACCTTGAAAAACCTTTACGAGTTACGTTTGGCGCTATACAAGAAAAATGATCCTTATAAAATTAATATCCCAGGAGTTAAGGAAGTACTTTATTTCTTTGATGAAAACAATAATCGATTAGAGTTAGACGATTATATCAACCATAAAGTTGACATTATCGTAAAACTAGTCCAAGAATTAAGACCAAATGATGAGGAATAGGTAAATCATAAACTTACTTTTAAGACAGTTCCTCAATCAAGACGAGGAGGAACTAAACATGAAGCTAGAAAAATATGATACAAAATCAGGACAACGATGGAGAGTATTTGAGTATATAGGAACTAATAAAGACGGAAAAGTAGTGACTATACGAAAAAAAGGGTTTAAAACAAAGAAAGAAGCTAAACTTTACGCAGAGAAACAGATAGAACTATACAAACATGACGAAAACAACTATCTTACACAAAAAAATCCTATTAATAACGAAGTAACTTTTAAAGAAGTATATAAACAATGGTTAATATCATACGAGAAGACTGTTGAAAAGACGACATTTTCTCGCACGAAAGACTTGTTCAAACTTCACATATTACCAGAATTTGGAAATTTAAAAATTAATGAAATCACTACTTTTCAATGTCAAAAATGGATTAATTCCAAAAACTTCGTGAATATCAAGCAGTTAAAATCCTATGGGAGTCAAGTCATGGAATATGCAATAGATATGAACTTCCGCAAAGATCCCAATCCTTTTGATAAAGTTAGACTTCCAAACAAAGACAAAATCAAAGGGACTAGAAAGAGAATACCTTCCTCAGAAAATTTTTGGAATATAGATGAATTGACAGCATTTCTCAATTATTTACGTACGCAAGATGATCTACAAACTTACGCACTTTTTCACCTATTAGCTAGTTCAGGAGCAAGGAAAGGAGAAATAGCTGCTTTAAAATGGAGCGATATTGACTTCACTAACAATTGTATAAGTATCAATAAAAATCTAGCCCACATCCATGGAGAACTTTTTGAAAAATCACCTAAGAATAAATTTTCAGACCGAACAATTCTTTTACCCTCAGAAACTTTCGAAATATTAAAAATTTGGAAAGTAGAGCAGGAAAAACTTTTTAAACAAGATCCATACTTCAATTTATCTGATGCTAAAAATTATCTTTTTACCTACGTTAATAAAAACAATGAATTAAAACCTATATATTCCGAGTATGCTGATCACAGATTAAAAACAATCTGCAAAAAGCTAAACCTGAGAAGAATAACCGTCCATGGACTTAGACATACAATCGCGACTTTATTACATGAAAGGAATATTAATATCGTTTCAATTGCACAATTATTAGGTCACGCAAATGAGAGCGAGACCCTAAAAACCTATACTCACTCAACAATCCGTGGAAGTGAGCAAATAAATAATGCCCTTGTTAATATCTTAAACACATCAGAAGTAACGGAGTATCAAAGAGCGAAACAAACAAGTTAGTTTCTAACACACTCCTATGAATCTCTTGTCATGAGCGGATTTTACACAATCATTTTTGAAAAGTAACAAAGTAACGGACACTTTTTACTTCTACAACAATTACTATAAACAAAAAAACAAATAGATTGTTTTTTTATTCTTAATTTTCTTTATTTTATTTTTAAAAATCGCTGACAATTCAATTCTAAAAAATTTCAACTAGTGCAACATTTAGTACAACATTGTATTTTTTACCGAAAAAAAGACACCTTGCAAATCTGCAAAGTGCCTTGAAACGTTGATATAACAATGTTTTAACGTTTTGAGAATTGAGAAGCTTTACGCGCTTTCTTAAGACCTGGTTTTTTACGTTCAACCATACGTGCGTCACGAGTAAGTAAACCAGCACGTTTTAAAGCTAAACGGAAATCAGGATCTACTTGTAACAATGCACGTGCGATACCATGACGGATTGCACCTGATTGTCCAGCGTAACCACCACCATTTACGTTTACGAATACATCGTAAGCGCCTTTTGTTTCAGTTACAGCAAATGGTTGGTTGATTACTTCACGCAAGTCAGCGTGTGGAATATATTCTTCAACATCTTTTTTATTAACAGTAATTTTTCCAGTACCTGGTACCAAACGTACGCGAGCTACTGCATTTTTACGACGGCCAGTGCCGATATATTGTGCTTGAGCCAATGAAATTCCCTCCTATTAAATTAAGTTAGTGATATCTAGTACTTCTGGTTGTTGCGCAGCATGTGGATGTTCAGCACCTGCATAAACATGTAATTTCATGCCTTGTTTGCGACCTAAAGTGTTCTTAGGTAACATACCTTTAATAGAAGTTTCAACTAAACGACGAGAGTTTTTCGCACGTAATTCACCAGCAGTGATTGATTTTAATCCTCCTGGGTAGTTTGAATGACGGTAATAAACTTTGTCAGTTGCTTTTTTACCAGTTAATTTCACTTGATCAGCATTGATAACAATTACAAAATCACCTGTATCCACATGAGGTGTGAATGTTGGTTTATTTTTACCACGTAAGATTGAAGCTACTACAGTTGAAAGACGTCCTAAAGGAACATCAGTAGCATCGATGACATACCATTTACGTTCTACTTCGCCAGCTTTGGCCATATATGTTGTACGCACTTTTATTTTCCTCCAATTCGATTTGAATGTTTGACATACACTTGAGTTTCCGGGGCTCTCGTGGGGCAAACAATACCATTTAATATAATATCGATAAAAGCAAGCCTTGTCAACAAAAAGTCTACGAAAAAATGAAAAAAACAGCTGTTACGAACAATATTTTTCAGAAAGGCCCATTTGCAGCATTCAAACAAACAGATTTTCCATATATATAGTAAAAAAAATTTTGCTGTCCATTCATTTTCTATCAGATAGGTTTGAATAATTATTTCCATACAAAAAAATGCATAAAAATGCGAACAAGCAATCATTGTAAGCGGAATCTAAATAACTTTCTCATAAACACACCTATACTATTTATACACAAAACTGATTATTTTTCAGGAATTGTTGCATAAATATTTAATTTTACGCTTGATTTGTGCAAGTTTATTTGTTAAGATAGGTCACGTGATGAAGTTCAATGATGAAAGGAAAGAAATGAATATGAGAGAAAAATTAGTTTTAGCTTATTCTGGAGGGTTAGATACCTCTGTTTCAATTAAATGGTTATCAGATGCGGGATATGATGTGGTGGCTTGCTGCTTAGATGTCGGTGAGAAAAAAGATATCGAAGCCATTAAAGAAAAAGCCTTACAAGTCGGGGCAGTGGAATCTTATGCGATCGATGCTAAAGAAGAATTTGCCGAAGAGTTTGCCTTGATTGCTTTACAAGGAAATACTTTCTATGAAAATTCTTATCCATTAGTCTCTGCACTCTCTCGTCCATTGATTTCGAAAAAATTAGTGGAATTAGCGCATCAAGTTGGAGCAACGACTGTAGCACATGGTTGTACAGGTAAAGGAAATGACCAAGTACGTTTTGAAGTGGCCATTCAGTCTTTAGATCCTAGCTTGAAAGTCGTGGCACCTGTTCGTGAATGGAAATGGTCGCGTGAAGAAGAAATCGAATACGCAGCGAAAAACAATATTCCAATCCCAATGAATCTTGATAACCCTTATTCAATTGACCAAAACTTATGGGGACGCGCTTGTGAATGTGGCGTGTTAGAAGATCCATGGGCTGCTCCACCAAAAGGGGCTTATGCATTAACCAAAGAATTAGAAGATACGCCTGATACGCCAACTGTTGTGGAAATTACCTTTGAGCAAGGAAAACCAGTCGCTCTAGATGGCAAAGCGTACAGCCTAGCAGAATTAATCATGGAATTAAACCATATCGCAGGTGAGCATGGTGTAGGTAGAATTGACCATATCGAAAACCGTCTTGTTGGGATTAAATCTCGTGAAGTTTACGAATGTCCTGCTGCCTTAACTTTAATGAAAGCTCATAAGGAATTAGAAGATTTAGTATTTGTTCGTGAATTGGCCCACTTCAAACCAATCGTGGAACAACAACTAGCACAAGTCATCTATGACGGACTATGGTTCAACCCATTAACTGATGCCTTAAAAGCCTTCATCAAGAGCACCCAAGCCTATGTGAACGGTGTGGTTCGCGTGAAATTATTCAAAGGAAACATCATTGTTGAAGGACGTAAATCAGCGAATAGTTTATATGACGAAAACTTAGCGACTTACACTTCAGCCGATACCTTTGACCAACATGCAGCGATTGGATTTATCAAACTTTGGGGACTACCAAGTAAAGTCCATGCTGAAGTACAAGCAAGTTTAGACAAATAATGATTTTATCCCCTGCCTCGTCTTTTGCCAGGTGGGGGTTGTTTTTTAGAAAGGATGAAGAAAATGGCGAAATTATGGGGCGGCCGATTTGATGGGAAAAACGAAGCCTGGATTGATGCTTTTGGGGCGTCGATTCCATTTGACCAAAAATTAGCCAAGCAAGATTTGATTGGTAGTTTAGCCCATGTGAAAATGTTGATACATACTGGGATTTTAACGAAAGCAGAAGGCGAGCAAATCATCGCAGGTCTTGAAACTTTACAGGAAAAATTGGCCAAAAATGAGCTGACCTTTACCATCGAAAATGAAGATATCCACTTAAATATGGAGACTTTTTTACATCAAGAAATTGGTCCAGTGGCGGGAAAATTGCATACTGCGCGCAGTCGTAATGACCAAGTGGCGACCGATATGCATCTTTATCTTAAAGAGGTACTGACTGAAGTTGTGGCAAAAATCCATCATTTCCGTGAAGTATTGGTTGAAAAAGCGCAAGAACACATCGAAACCATCGCACCAGGTTACACTCACCTTCAGCATGCCCAACCGATTTCTTTTGGGCATCATTTAATGGCATATTATCAAATGTTAACGCGTGATGAACAACGCTTTACTGAAAATATGCAACGTGCAGATATTTCACCACTTGGGGCGGCGGCTTTAGCGGGGACGACTTTTCCGATTGATCGCGAGTTTTCTGCCAAGGAATTAGGCTTTTCCCAAGTGTATCAAAATAGCTTGGATGCAGTGAGTGACCGCGATTTTATCTTAGAATTTTTAAGTAATGCTTCAATTTTAATGATGCACTTGTCCCGTTTTTGCGAAGAGATCATTTTATGGTGCAGTCATGAATATCAATTTGTGGAGCTAACCGATACTTTTTCAACGGGTAGTTCGATTATGCCACAAAAGAAAAATCCAGATATGGCCGAATTAATTCGTGGAAAAACAGGACGCGTCTACGGAGATTTATTTGGCTTATTGACGGTGATGAAAGGCTTGCCGCTTGCGTATAATAAAGATTTGCAAGAGGATAAAGAAGGCATGTTTGATACGGCCGAAACGATTTTGACCAGTCTAGATATTATGAGTGGCATGATTGCGACGATGAAAGTCAATAAGGAACGGATGCTAGAATCTACGCAAAAAGATTTTTCGAATGCAACAGAACTGGCTGACTATCTAGCAAGCAAGGGGCTACCATTTAGACAAGCGCACGAAATCGTTGGTAAATTGGTCTTACAATGCATTCAAAACGGCCACTATTTGCAAGATATTCCTTTAGTGGAGTACCAAGCGATTACCCCGTTGATTGAGGAAGATATTTACGAAAAACTAGATTCTTATACTGCGGTTAAACGTCGTCATTCATTGGGCGGTACTGGTTTTGATCAAGTGCAAAAACAAATTGACACAGCCAAAGCGCAACTTTAATCTTCATACAAATAAAAACGAACCTCCTCAGCTGGTAAATATCAGCGAGCAGGTTCGTTTTTGGGTATTTGATAAATAAAGCGATAGTAACCACAGGCTAAAACGAGTGCGAAACCTTCCATGGATTCTACCAACAAAATAGGGACAAATTTTAATAATAATCCAGCTACCAAACTCCCTAATGGAATCATAATGGATATCAGACTTTCAGTAAGCATCGATACGCGTCCAAGATAGGCTGATTCAATACTTTGCTGCTCTAGGGTGACAAAAACAATATTCATCATACTCATAGTCAAGCTACTCATGAAAAACAAGGACAAACTGACTATCGGCTGAACAGGTGCCAAAAATGAAAATCCAATTTGGCTCAATCCTGAAAGCAACATCATGAGAGCAATGAAACGAACAGGTTTAGCAATATCAAGTTTGAGACGATTGAGAAAAAATGCCCCGGCAATCCCACCTAAGGAACTCGTCATTAGAACAATCCCATAACCTATCGACGAACTTGAAATGTACAATTTGGAGAACATCGGTAAGGCAACTAATGATATTGCATAAAAGAAATTAACAAATGCCAGGGGTAAAAATAATTGATAGACTTGCGGTGCTTTTCTTAAGACCCGTACTCCCGAAAGCAATTCTTGAAAATAATCATGATAAGTAGCAATGGATTGGACATTTGTTATCGTATCTGCTTTGATTTTAAAATAGCGATACATGACTGTAGCAAGAAAGAAAGTAAAGAAAATCAATAGAAAATTCACTGATAAAGAAAACCAAGCCACAAATAACGTAGCCAATGCATTAAAGGAAATATCCAACACCTTATAGGCTAGCTGAAATAAGCTATTTGCTGAAACCAATTGTGATTTATCTACAATTTTGGGTAATATTTTGGTTTCTAACGGATAGATAATAGATGAAAAGAGATAAATGAGAGCTAATCCCACGACTAAAATGCTTGCTAGCCAATGGTTAGGTAATTGATTCTTAGCTAACACCACTCCTAGCAAGCCCGCACTAATGATGACTTGAAATAAACTACTAGTAATTAATAGTCTTCGTTCTTTCATGTGATCAACCAACGGACCCAGTAAAAATGACAATGCATCGATTCCTGAAGTTACAGCAAAAACCACTGAAAGCAACACCGGCGAATGATATTGTTCATTAAAATACCAAATAATCAAGATATTTATAAAACTGTCTGCTATATTTGTTAAGATTCTACCCAATAATAACCTTGATAAAGATTGATTTTGTAGCACTTTTTTCACTCCTTTGAATACCCAACTTTCCATTATTATAGCAAATAAAAAAAATACCGCTACCCAAAATTGGATAACGGTAAAAAATTTATTTTATTTTCTATGCCTAATCTTAGTGATGTACGCCTTCTGTTAAGTTTAATTCTGGGGCACGGCCTAATTTGGCTTGAACCATCCAGATTTTCTTTTCTACAGCGCCTTTGAATTCGATGAACATATCTTGTGTCACATCATCGCCTTCTTCACCAGACACTTCAATACCTTCTTCATATAAGTCAGCAAGATAACGGTAACCAGCGACTAATTTTTCCATTTGTTCTGGAATAGATAAATCATAGCTACCTACTTCATCTTTGATACCTGTATTTTCAGCGAATTCTTTCAATGTTGAATAAGGTGCGCCACCTAATGTGATTAAGCGTTCAGCCACTTCATCTAATTGTCCATTGATTTCATCCATGTATTCGTCCATTAATGGGTGTAAAGTTAAAAATTCAGGCCCACGCATGTACCAGTGAACTTGATGAATCACTGTCGAAAATTGACTTAAGTCCGCAACTAATTGATTTAATACGTTTTTTGTTTTTTCTACTGCCATAATAAAAGCCTCCTAATCTTTACTACATGTTTAGGATAATCCATTTCAAAAAAAAAGTAAAATATAATGGTTTATTTTTCTAGAATTATTAAGTTTTTTTAATCTAGCAACGCTTTTTCGAAAATTTTGCGTATTTATTCTCATGAAGGGTCATTTTTTACTTGAAGGAGGATTAGTATGTTCGCATTTATTATCGGAAGTTGTCTAGGGTCGTTTTATTATTGTATGGCTTGTCGCTTGCCCCAAGGAGAATCACTCATCGCCCCACCCTCGCAGTGTCCAAATTGTCATCAGCGCTTAAAAATAAAGGATTTAGTGCCTATAGTGTCTGTTTTGTTCCTTCGATTTCGTTGTCGTTATTGTAAGGCAAAAATCCCCTGGAGTAGTCTGTGTGCGGAGGTCGTCTTTGGTTTTATGTTCGTAAAAATAACCAATTTGCCTATTTTTTCACAACAATTGCTCGCCTTTTGCTGGTTAAGTTGTGCCTTTATCTTGAGTTTTACGGATATCCTCTATTTAATATTGGATCCTTTTGTTTTTTTTAGTGGGAGTGGATTGCTTTGGTTTCTTGCATTTTGTACTGGATTAACTTTTTATCCGATGCATTTTATCGTGCTTTTACTGCTTTGTATTGTGGGACATTTTTCGAGTCAGCATTATCTCGGTCAGGGAGATTTATTGTTGGCTTGTGCATGGTTTCCCTGGCTGACCCTTGAGCAAATCAGCATCCTTTTAGTCGTAGCGAGTGGCAGTGGTATTTTGTATCTCTTATTGAAATACTGCCTTTGTCATCAACCATTTGCCCCGATTCCCTTTATTCCATTTATGACACTCGGCCTTTACATCAGCTATTTCTGGTAAAAAAACACCCAACCTAAAATAGCTTAGATTGGGGGTGGGTGGTTATTTCTCATGTTTTTGTTTAAAATGATAAAATGCTCCTAAGAATCCAGCATTATTTTGATGTGTGGCAAATGTCAATGTTGTTTTTTCTAAAATACTAGAAACCAAGTATTGAGGCAACGTTTTTGCGAATAATGGTTCTAAATACTCAGCTTGGGACATAATCCCACCGCCTAAAATCACTACTTGTGGATTCAGCACATAGCAAATATTTGAGATACCTTCACATAAAACACTCACCATTTCTTGAATAGCCTTTTCACATTGCACATCCCCAGATTTTGCAAGTTCAAATATTTTTCGACCATTCCACTCACTAATATTTTCTTGTTTAAGTTGGGCTACTCGTTGCACTAAAGCTGTTGTAGAGGCTAAATCTTGAAAACTCACTTTACCATGATGCATATAGCCCACTTCACAGGCACTATTACTGAATCCATGGAAAACTTTTTTATCTAATAATATGCAACCGCCAATCCCTGTGCCAATCGTCAAACATAAGGAAATCTTTGCTTCTTTACCTGCACCTGAAATCCCTTCTGCAAGACCTGCGCAGTTCACATCATTTTCAACTTCACATGGTAGCGCAAATTTTTCTTCAATCACTTTTTTAAATTGGGTACCTGCATAATTAGGAATTTGAGGTCCGGCATAAAAGATAGAACCTTCATTAGGATCCACCATCCCTGCAGTTGAGATTGCCACACCAACTAGTTCATTTTCCTGTTTTAACTGTTCGATAATATCGCAAACCGTCTGTAAAATAAATGGACCGCCTAAATGGGCTTGTGTTGGTTGCTCCCACTGTTGAAGGATTTCAGCTGATTCGTTAACTAAAGCATATTTTAAATTCGTCCCACCAATATCAAAACATAGATATGTTGACATGAATCATCGCCACCTTAATCAATGAATTTTGTCGTTACTTGTTTAATATATTCTGCACAAGCCTGAACTTTTGGCAAATCTTCTGGAATTAATTCTGCTAAAGGTGCACGCACAGAACCAATATTAAGATTTTCATTGATTCGTAAAATTTCTTTAGCCACTGCGTACATATTACCATGACAACTACACATTTGTGCGATAATTTCATTGACTTCAGCTTGTAACTTTTTGGCTTTTTCCCACTGATTAGTCTTTAAGAAATAATCCAACTGTAAGAATAATTGTGGCATTACCGCATAAGTACCACCAATTCCACCTTGTGCACCAATTAGGCGACCTGAAATAAACTGTTCATCTGGCCCATTAAAGACAATATAATCATCCCCAGCTTTACAAAATGTTTGAATATCTTGAACAGGCATCGATGAATTTTTTACACCGATAACTCTAGGATTTTCACGCATTTTTTCATACAAACTTGGTGTTAAAGCGACACCTGCTAATTGTGGAATATTGTAAATAATAAAGTCCGTATTTGGTGCTGCATCACTAATATCATTCCAATACTTAGCAATCGCATATTCAGGTAATCTAAAATAAATCGGAGGAATGGCCGCAATCGCATCTACGCCCAAGCTTTCCGCATGACGTGCTAACTCTTGGCTATCTTTAGTATTATTACATGCTACATGCGCAATAATGGTTAATTTTCCTTGCGCTGCTTTGACTACATTTTCCAATACAATTTTGCGATCTTGAACGCTTTGATAAATACATTCCCCTGAGGAGCCATTGACATATACACCTTTGACACCTTTTTCAATAAAATACTTGGTTAATGACTGCACTCTTTCAGGACTAATTTCTCCTTCATCATCATAGCAAGCATAAAATGCCGGAATTACGCCATGATATTTCGTTAAATCTCTCATCTTATCTACTTCTTTCTAGTTTTCTAATACCTTTGTAAATCGTTTCGTAATCAATTGTGGCCGTGTGATAATCGAACCTACAACAACACTATAACACCCTAAGTCAAGAACTCTTTTAACTTTTTCAGGGGTATCGATATTCCCCTCAGCAATCACCGGATGTTTCACTTTCGCTAAGATTTTACGAATTAATTCAAAATCATTCGCCTCAATCTTTGCTCCTTTACTTTGTTTCGTATAACCTACTAATGTTGTACCAATGAAATCAAAACCTAACTCATCCGCATAAACAGCCTCTTCGTACGTTGAACAATCCGCCATTAGCAATTGTTCTGGATACTTAGCTTTAATTTGTGCAAATAAGTCAGCTAAGGTCTGTCCATTGGGTCGGATATTACTTGTAGCATCCAATGCAATAATTTCGGGTTGAACACTCATTAACTCATCAATTTCTTTCATAGTTGCTGTAATAAAAACATCTGAGTCATCATAATCTCTTTTGATAATGCCAATAATTGGTAAATCTACTACATTTTGAATTTCTTTAATATCTACCACACTATTTGCTCTTATCCCTTTGGCACCACCTTCTTGTGCAGCTAGGGCCATTCTTCCCATAATGAAAGAAGAATGTAATGGTTCATCTTCCAAGGCTTGACACGATACAATTAGTTGATGTTTTATATTTTTAACTTTTTCATCCATCGCTTTACGCCCTCTTCCTACTTATCATTTTTCTACTTTACAATTTCTGACAAATGTACTTTTCGATCTTCGTTAATGGAAAGGGTACAAGCATCTGCAGTCGCAATTGCTTCTAAAGCAGCTTCACCAGTTAATAATTTCTCAAATTCTTCACTAACAGCTGCACCTTGCATAATTGCATGGAGATATTTCATTTCTTTATCAATTACGGATGATAACCACAATGGTGTACGTTTACCTGGTTTTCCATAAGCAATCGCCCCATCCATTTCCGTACTATGATAGATTCTTGTGCGATCATCATCTTCCTCTTGAGATTCATGAATTAGGAAGTGAGTTTCTTCACCATTTAATTTCAAAGTTCCCCCACAATTAAACATATCAAGCTTAATGGCACCTTTTGTTCCTTGAATTAATACATAATGTTCACCCCAACGATAAGCAGAACCCCATTCAAGTAATGCAAAACGTTTATTAGGGAATTCCATATTAATGAAAATCATGTCATCTTCATCACCAAAGTTTTCGCCATTATGCGCTACATTTCCACCAGTCATTGTTACTTTTTCAGGCATACCGCCCATCAAGAATTGCACACAGTCTAATTCATGAATATGATGGTACAAGTGTCCGCCAGATTTTGAACGAATTTTCTTCCATGAAATAGTAGGTTGTTCTTCTTCCCAACCATTACGAGCAGTATGACAGAATAATACATCGCCAATCACACCTTGGTTAATCAACTCTTTTGCATGATGCACACCGTTAAAGAAGTTCATAATATGTCCAGCCATAAAGGTTACATTATTCTTCTTACATGCATCCACCATTTCTCGACAGTCTTCATAGGATAAAGCAATTGGTTTTTCACAAAAGACGTGCTTGCCATGCTCAGCTGCTTTAATTACTGGCTCCTTATGCAAATAATTTGGTGTCGCAACTATCACACAATCCACTTCTGGACTACTCACTAATTCATCTAAACTCGAAGCTACTTTGGCTCCTAATTCTTTGGCAATTTCTTCTGCATTTTCTGGATCGTACAATAGAGTAATTTCTGCTCCCTCATTTTTAGACATATAGCGTGCTAATTCCGCACCGAAATATCCTGTACCTACAACTCCATATTTTGTCATTTTTATATTCCTCCATTATGAAAATTTTATTTAACCGAACCTTCTGATAAGCCACCAGCAATTTTATTTTGAATAATTGAGAAGAAGATAACTGATGGTAATACAACAATCACTGAAGCGGCCATCATATCGCCCCAATCTAATATTTCTGAACCATTTAATGATCTTAATGCCACTGCTACAGTCATCTTACTGGTATCATTAATCAAGATTAATGCATATAAAAATTCATTCCATGCATTAATGAATGTATAAATCGCCGTAGCAACAATCCCAGGTGCAACAATTGGTAAAACAATTCTATAAAATATTGTAAATTTATTTGCCCCATCTATTCTTGCTGATTCTTCAATGCCGATTGGTACTGTTTGAAAGAATCCAACAAGTAACCATACTGCATATGGCACACTAAATGATAAATAGATGACCATTAACCCAATCAAACTGTTTGTTAATCCAACTTTAGCCATTGCAATCGAGTATGGAATCGCTAACAAAATTGGTGGGAAAATATAAGTTGTAACTAATAAACGAGACATAATCGCTCCTAATTTAGGGAAGAAACGAACTATCCCATAAGCTGCCATCGCGGAAATGATAATCGCAATAACAGTAGTTGATAAAGCAATCAACAAACTATTTTTGATATTCACAATAAAATGTAAATCATTAATTACATGAGTGAAGTAATCTAAGGTAAATGTTTTAGGCCAAAATCTTGTTGGAAATTGAGTTAGTTCTCCTTTTCCTTTAATTGAAGAAATGAAAATCCAAACAAGCGGGAATATTGCAATAATCGTCGCAATAATCAATAAAAGATGAGAAGCAAGATCTAGAAAAATATTTGAGCGTTTCTTCATTATTTACGTCCCTCCTTTTCCCATTTACTAATGATACTAAAGTAAATAAAGCAAACTGCTAATAAGAAAATAAATAGCAATACTGTAACAGCAGATGCACGACCTAACATTTTCGTTCCCCAACCTAAGTTATAAGCAAAAATAGGAAGAGTCATTGTTGCGTTAGATGGCCCACCACCAGTAATTAGATAGATAATATCAAAGTTATTAAAAATCCAAACTGTTCTTAATACGACTAGCAAGCCAACAACAACTTTGATGTGTGGAAATGTAATATAGCGAAAGACTTGCCACGAAGAAGCGCCATCGATTTTGGCTGCTTCAAACTGTTCTTGAGGTACTGTTTGCAATGCCGATAGTACGTTGACCATAATCATTGGTGCACCAAACCAAATATTGATAAATACCAAGCAAACAAAGGCCCAAGTAGTATCAGTTAAAAACGGTGGTGCAGCATCCATCAAGCCAAGTTTTACAATCATATTTGGAAGATAGCCGTAAACACCATTTAATATCCACTGCCATGAAAAGGCAATAACAATCGTTGGAAACGCCCAAGGAACGATTAAAAGGGTACGATATAATTTCTTAAAACGTCGAACACGATGCAATGCCAATGCTAAAATAAATCCTACAAAGACTTGACCAGCTAATGAGAACACCGTCCACTTAATTGAATTAAAAAATGCATTGAAAAAATTTGGATCAGATAATACTGCTTTATAATTATCTAAACCGACAAAACGATAGGTCGGCATAATTAAATTTTTATTTGTAAAACTAAAGAAAATACTTGAAAAAAACGGATAAATGAAGAGTAATCCGACAATGATCATTGCTGGTAAAACAAATATCCAACGTGTTAAATTTCGATCTTTAGCCATTTTCATACTCCCTTCTTTAAAATTTATTAAATGAATTGGGGCTTAAAGAACAAGCCCCAATCTCAATTTTTTATTTTACTGCCACAGTTTCAAACAAATCATTTAATTGTTTTTCTGCACTCTTCGCAGCCTTCATTGGATCAGTACCGTTAGAAATAATATCTTGGAACATTTGCTCGATGATATGTTGATTTGTCATTAAACCAGCTTGGACACTAGGTTCATTTTCATATCCAATTGCAGTACCTTTTTTAGCAGCTTCTAAAATAACTTCTTCTGCATGGGCAAATTTCTTACGTGTTTCATTATCTTTATATTCAGGTAGATCTGTAATTCCGCTAATAGTTGGCAACATACCCACTGGTGTTGAATTTAAGAATTCCACATAGTTTTTATCTTTAAATAGATATTGCATAAATGCTTTAGCAACATCTTGATGTTTTGAATTTTTCCATACAACCATTGGAATATTAGAAGTTTCAATACCATAATCTTTATCAGATTCTTTAACTTTTGGCATTGGATAAGCATCAATAGAATCTAATAACTGTGGACTATTGGCTTGTACCCCACCAATATGGAAACCAGAGTTAAAGTCAAATGCTGTTTTACCTTGATAGAACAATGTAGCTTGTTGCAATACATTAAAGTTTAGTGAATCTTTAGGAGAAACTTCTTTGTACATCTTCACCCAATATTTAATACCGTCTTGAGCTAATTTACTTGTTAAATCCGCTTTCAAATCTTTAGTTAAAAGGCTACCTCCTGCGCTACGAACATAGAAATTCAAGAAACGAGTTGCCATAAAGTCATTCGTTCCTAGAGGTACAGACATTCCATAAACACCATCAGCCGTTAATTTCTTACTTGCTTCAAATAATTCATCCCAAGTTTTTGGTACTTCAATATTATGTTGTTTCAATAAATCAGTACGTACCCACATAACTTGTGCATGAGAATATAATGGCACTGAATAATAATCTTTACCTACTTTTGCTTCATCTAAGGCTTTTTTATTAAAACGATCTTGACCAATTTCTTTAATCGTATCATTTAAAGGAACAATTGCATCTGAATTAATCATTTCCATTACTTGGTTTGGTAAAGCGGTACTGATATCAGGGACATTACCATTCGCTAAACCTGTCGTCCATTTAGTATAAAAGTCGTTCCATGAGAAAGTTTCAATTTTAATTTTTACTTTTGGATGATCTTTCATAAATTCATCCGCAGATTTTTGGATACTTTCTAAACGTGGACCTTGCGTGAAGGAGTGCCACATAACAATGTCACCAGATAATTCACCAGATTTTGATGAGCTTTGAGAATCGTCCTTTTTATCATCAGAAGAACATCCTGCCATTGCAAATACTGATGCAGCTAACCCAACTGTACATAATAGTTTGACAATCTTTTTCATAATCTAATTCCTCTTTTCTGTTTATTTTATTGCCAATTTAAATACTGCTTTTTTTACAACCTCGTCATTTACTCTGACTTTTGGTTGGTGTAGGTCTTCAGGAAATGTAATTAAACAATCACCAGGTTTTAAATGAACCAATTGCTCTACCCGGCCTTGATGAAATTCAATATCTTTTTCTTCATCATATGCTTTGGAAACTGTCGTCGAATCTTTTGTTGAAACTGCCATATCTTCAGTATTTTCAATAACTAAATGAACATCCAAATATTTGTAATGGGTTTCAAAAAAATCACCCGCAACACCATCAGCAACATAATCAAAGCAATTGCCAAATACTTTATCACCAGCAATTGGAAGTTTTCCTTCAGGTAACTCTCGCCAATCATGATTCTCAAAAAATGCTACCAACTCCTTCATATAAGGATTCACTTCTTGGTACGTACCTAAATTCTCTACTTTACTAATAATCAATTGACATTCACTTCCTATCTAAAATTGTTTGAATCGTTTCTTGCATCATTGTATTATAATCTTTATCATCCAGTAAGATCATAGTCAGAATATCAACAATGAACATCATCGCAAATTGTGAATTTACAAAACTTGTATTATTAACAAACTTACTGCTATACACAATTAAGCTAATATCACTATACTGAACAATTTGGCTATCAATAAAACTCGTAATCGAAATCGTCTTGGCTCCAACTTTTTTAGCGATAGCCAACATATTGACGATTTCTACTGTTTGACCAGAACTAGAAATGCCTATTACTAAATCATCTGGAGTAAGCAAGGTTTGACTAATTAGCATCATGTGGGTATCCGTAAAACACGAAACATTGAACCCCATTCGAATTAATCGTTGCATAAATTCGAGCGCTGTTAATCCTGAGCTACCTACACCATAAATATAAATTTTCTTTGCGTGTATAATTGCTTCAATCGTTTCTTCAATATCTTGAGGATTCACTAATTTGTTTGTATTATCCATTACTGTTGTATAGTAAGTATGAATAGCATCGAAAATTGTATCTTTATTAACTATGGATTCTTGTGTACTTTCATCAACCAAATTAATTTTCATCTCAGCAAAATTAGCACAATCTATTTTCTTACAAAAACGTGTAATCGTAGCAGGAGAGGTATTTAAAATGTTTGCTAACTCTGTAATATTCATGTTTTTTAAATGCTTTTTTTGCATGATATAGGTTGCAATTTTCTGCTCTTTAGGTGTAAATGAATGATAATTTTGCTGAATAGTATCTAAAATCATAACGCATCACCTCTATTCATTTTTATTTTGTAACCGCTAACAACGTAAATATAGCACAATCTTTTTGTAAAAGAAAGGTGTTTTCAAGAAAATTATTAACGAAAATAATTTTCATAAAAATAGTATTTTCAAAAAAAATGAAAGGAATTGAAAAATCAAGCTTTCTATGAATAAAATTTTCGGTTATTTATTCTATGAAAATATTTATCATTATAGTTTTTTTTACTAGATATATAAAAACACGAAGAGAAAAGGGAAAGAGAAAAGGCATCGCTTATATGAAGAGATCAAATGATTTGATTTAGAGGCAAAAAAAGACCCCCACTTCATCAGTGAGAGTCTTGAGATGTTCAGTTGAATGTTGATTACATGCGAACCGCAAAACTTGGTGCAAAGTAGGCAACTGAGCCAACTTTAACTGATTCACCTGGTTGTGGTGCATGGATGTATGAACCGCCACCTAAGGCAATCGCTACGTGGTAAGAACTTCCACGTGAACCCCAGAAGTAAAGGTCACCAGGTTGTGCTTGGCTAACTGGGATTACAGTACCGGCACCTTCTTGAGGAACTGTCCAACCACCAATATCACGGCCTGTTACTTGTAAGTAAACATAGCGAGTGAAACCTGAACAGTCAAATGTATTAGGTCCTTTAGCGCCCCATACATAAGGTTTACCAATGTGTTTGTATGCTTCTGCGACGATAGCTGAACCATTTCCACTTGGTGCAGGAGCTGGTCTGCTAGGAATCACCACATTTGATACGCCAGCATTGCTTGAGCTTGCGTTTGAACTTGCACTATTTGAGCTACTTGCTTGAGATGAACTTGAGCCTGCATTGCTGTTTGTTGAAGCAGCTGCATTTGATGAAGTAGATGCACTTGCTTGTGCTTGTTGTGCAGCTTGTTGAACTGCAGCGGCTTGTGCTTGTTGTTCACGCACACGTTTTTGTTCTGCTTCGAAGGCTGCTTTTTGTTCAGCCAAGGCTTGTTTTTCGCTTTCTTTAGTAGCTTGTTGTTCTGCTAATGAAGCTTTTAATACATTTAAGTCAGCTTGTTTTGCTTCTAATGTGCCTTTTTGTTCTTCAAGAGTTGCTTGGTTTTTCGCAATTTCTTCTTGTTTTGCTTCGTTTTCAGCTTTTTTATCTTCTACTGCTTTTTTATCTGCTTTTTGTTGGTTCACTAAATCGTTGTTCGCATTCACGATTGTAGTCATTGCTTTCAAGCGACCTAAAGCATCAGTAAATGAAGTGGCATCTAATAAAGCTTTGACATAAACAGATGATTGATTGTTTACTTGAACGTCACGTGCTTGATTGCGAATCGCTTCTTCACGTTTAGCGATACGTTCAGTTAAAACTTCGATGTCCTTTTGTAATTGGACAGTTTCTTCACGTAAAGTTGATTGTTCCTTTAATAATTCATCTGCTTTTTTGTTAATTTTGTTAATACTTGTTTCTAAACGATCAATTTGGTCTTGTGCTTCTGATTGTTTAGATTTCAAGTCGTTAATTTCACTGTTTTTCTGTTCAATTTGAGAATCGTAATTGTCTGCAAAGGTAGCAATTGGTGCCACTAAAGTCCCTGCTAAGACTGTAGATACGATTACGACTGAAGATAAACGTTTCTTCACCATAAATTCCTCCAATTAAGTGTGTGTATTTAACACTTGTGACCTTTTCTAAGTCTAAGGTCCTATTTCTGACAATTGCTATTCTAACATAGTGAGATGTCATTCCTATAATAGTAATGTTACAAATATATTTCAAATACGATAAATAAAAAAAAGAGACTTCTTACTTAAAAAGCCTCTTTAATGGAATTAGTGTAATTGCAAACAAGATAATATTGACTAACAAGGTCGGCGCAAGATAACGCGAAATAAAGAATACCGAGGTCGTCGTGCTTAATTTAAAAAGGATTTGAGTTACTAATAATATCACTTCATAACCCGTCACAAAAATAACCAGGGCAAAAAACATTGTGTATAAATTTTGATAGATAACACCATGAAAGACGTATAACAGCCATACCATAACTGTCAAGCAAACCGTATAAATACCAATAATCCCAAGATAGTAACAATCATAAAATAAACCTAGGACAAAACTCAGCGCGATTGTTGGCATTTTTGGTAAGGAATAAGCAGCCCACAAAAAGACAATCAAGACTAAATGAACATTCCAAATATAGTGAAAGTTTGATAAGTTTGATAAAAAGGCGGTTAAATGCGTGTCCACCAACATCAATAAAAATAAGACCGGGGCTAAATAAAGCGGAAATTCTCTTTCTTTCATTATTCACCCACCCCTGCGGAACGTTTTACAATAGTTACCACACGTAAATCGGTACTTTCAGCCATTGGTTTGACATAAACTTTCTTGGCTAGACCATAAGAATCGGTCACAGCTTTTTGCACTTTACCTACCATCAAATCAGCTGGTGAATTGCCACCAAGACCAGAAGTTTGCACGACATCGCCTGCTTTGATATTGGCATTCCCGGTCAAATCTTCTACAATCAGCAAGTTTTGCTTTTGATCATAATCTTTCAAAATACCAAAAACTTCGCCATCAGAAGAAGAGATACGGACTGGGAAATGATTGCTTGATTCATTTTCAGAAGTCAATAGTTCCACTTTAGAAGTATGCGCATTGACCTCTAGCACGCGTCCGATCAAGCCTTTTTTCGCCATCACTGCCATATTAACCTCAATACCAGCACTCGCACCTTTATCAATCACCAAAACATCTTGCCAAGTATCTGGAGAGCGGCTAATCACGTTGGCTACTTGGGTTTCATAGCTTGTCAATGTCTCACTTAAGCCAAGTTCTTCTTTCAACTGCGCAATTTCACGCTCTTGATTCGTATTTTTTTGAACCAAATTGTCATATTGGTCGATTTTTGACTTTAATTGTTGATTTTCTTCATACGTTTTCATCAAATCGCTAATATTTTCAGTGGTTTGGTGTAAGAATCTAAAAGGTGCAGTCAGAACTTTATCGACTAAACCAATTGTATCATTGACCGTAGACTGTAAGATGTTGGTTTTAGTCTGCGTATTTCTTTTCGCAATCGTCATACTCAAGACTGCCACAACCACAATGACAATAATCAAAGCGATAATAATATTTTTATTCGAATTATATTTTTTCACAAAGGCACCTCTAGCTTATAAACTAACAAATACGATTGTACCACTATTTTTGTCTAAAAAAAAGCATCCTACACACTCTTAATGGTTTTTTTGCAATTAAAAAGGAAGACGCAACCATTCGCCTCTTCCTTCTTCGGTCTTATTTATGATCTTTACTATAAATAACAGCCATCACGCCATCGCTAAAGCTAAATTCCGCCGTTTTGCCCACGAATTCATTACTTGCATAAGAAATCGGATAGGCAATCTTTTGTTTATTTAAGGTATACTTGCTTAAATTGAGCGTTAATTCCTGCATCGGCGTCATACAAACATAAGCTAAGTAACGCATATTGGCTTTATTTTCAATCGTATAGCTGCCAGGCAAGTAATATTCAATGATATTTTGCGCATCGACTAACTCAATTTGGCGTGCATATGGGGTAAAGCGTGGTTCAAGGACCATCCAAAAATTGGCCAAGAAGTGATCCAAGCGTCCTCCCGTTAAACCAGCCAAGCGATATTGCACATCGGGAAAGTGTTCAATCGCATATAATAAGCCTAACTGCGTGTCCGTATCATCTTTTTCGGCTGGAGATTGTTTCAAAAACTTTGCCTGTGCTTTGACTTTTTCATATTCTTCTTGACTCAGTGAATCAAAATCACCAATCGCCGCATCGAGTGACTTTCCTTGCTCCAATAGGTAAAGTGAGCCACGATCCACGCCGATATAAGCTACGTATTCTTCTTCAAATAAATTTGCCGGCCAACATTTAGGATTAGCCCCGCCAACGATTAATACTTTC
The DNA here is from genome assembly GCA_946499615.1 of Enterococcus cecorum. Classification (GTDB taxonomy): domain Bacteria; phylum Bacillota; class Bacilli; order Lactobacillales; family Enterococcaceae; genus Enterococcus_E; species Enterococcus_E cecorum_B. Next base: position 25,458 of record CAMMST010000032.1, read on the forward strand.
ATCTATTCTAACGCCTCTTTTAATGCATCGATACTAGCTTTGACATCGGTCGCATTGTAGATATAACTGCCGGCCACAAATACATCGGCCCCAGCTTCTTTACATAATTTGGCCGTTTCAGGTACAATTCCACCGTCCACTTGAATATCAAAATCTAAGTTATTTGCTGCTCTTAAATGGGCAATTTGACGAATTTTGTCCAGTGTGGATTCGATAAAGCTTTGACCACCAAAACCAGGATTTACCGTCATCACAAGCACTTGATCGACCATATCCAATACAGGAACAATCGCTGAGACGCTGGTTCCAGGATTTAGCACGACTTCTGCTTTCACACCTTTTGCTTTAATCATTTGTAATGCGCGATGAATGTGGTTGGTCGCTTCTACATGCACGCCAATAATATCCGCACCCGCATTTGCAAATTCCTCGATATAACGCTCTGGATCAACAATCATTAAATGGACATCCAAAGTCAATTTCGTCACTGGTCGCAATGCCTTGACCACATTCGGACCAAACGTAATATTTGGCACAAACTGACCATCCATCACGTCAATATGGATATAATCCGCACCAAACTCCTCGACCATTTTGACGTCTTTTTCTAAATTTGCAAAATCAGCACTTAAAATTGATGGTGCAATCTTCATCTGAAATTCCCCCTATGTTTTGCGTGATTACTTATTTTTCTTCTTTTGATAAGTCGGACGTTGATTTTTCAATTCTTGTAAGAACAACAAATAATTATCATACCGAATCTGGGCAATTTTTCCCTCGGCTAAAGCTTCTTTCACTGCACAATCTGGCTCGTGGGTGTGGCTACATTCTCTAAAGCGACACGCATCTTGTAAAACCACAAATTCTGGAAACATCTTTGGCAAATCAGTTACTTCCAAGTCAAAGAAATCAATCGAACTAAAGCCTGGAGTATCAGCTACCAATCCTTTAGCAACATCAATTAATTCCACATGACGCGTCGTATGCTTGCCTCGATTTAACGCTTCTGAGATTTCCCCAGTTTCTAAAGCAAGACCAGGCACTAATTGATTTAATAAAGTCGACTTGCCGGCCCCTGATTGCCCAGCTAATACCGTCAAACGATTTTTCAACAAAGCCTTCACTTGATTCAAGCCATCTTCATCACCGATAATCACCCGATAACCCGCTAAATGATAAGTCGCTTTAATTTCTTCAAGCAAAGTCATATCGCCAAGTAAATCTACCTTACTTAAATAAATCACCGGCTCAATTTGCTTTTGCTCTAAACTCACCAAAAAACGGTCCAGCAAATGATAGGAAAAATCCGGTTCGACTAGACTCGCCACCACAATAACTTGATCGACATTAGCCACAGGCGGACGAACCAGCTCATTTTTACGCGGAAAAATTTCGAGTAAGTAGCCATCTGTTAAACTCGTACTTTCAAATTCAACAAAGTCACCCACTAATGGTTTGACTTTGCGTTTTCTAAAATTACCTCGTGCGCGTGTTTGGTATAAGTTTCCTTCATGTTGAATGTAATAAAATCCACTTAATGCCTTCTTTAGTTGTCCTTGCAAAAAATGAAACCCCCCTCATTTCAATTATAAGTACATTTTACCAAAAATTAGGCAGGTTTACTACTCTCATTTTTTATCGGCCACTGCGCCCAATCATAAAAAATGAGATTTTGATTTACCTATTTTCTAGGATCATCAAAATCTCTCTATTACATTTACATTGCGAATCATTCACGCTATTTATTTTAGAGGTTTGTTCGAGTTTTCACAAATAGAATAAAAAAATAAATCGGGAAGACAGGATTCGAACCTGCGACCCCTTGGTCCCAAACCAAGTGCTCT
>CAMMST010000033.1:0-26803 GCA_946499615.1 Enterococcus cecorum
ATTATACGCTATTTCTCGTCAAAAATCAACCATTTGTTGTGACAGAGCCTTTTATTAAAACAAATCATTGGGCTAGAACAGTTAGCCATTGATAGTCAAAATAAAAAGCAATTGGAAGAGAGACTCATGCATTTAGAAGAAAACTATCCGCTGAAAATTATTCAAAAAGATCGATGTTGTCAGTTGTTATGTCGCATTCACTTATATCAAAAATATGTATCAATATATAATTTGAATTCTGATCAGCCTGTTTCCGAAAATTGTAGTATGGGTTGGGATTATTTGTCTAAAGAATTTTCAGAATTGCATTTTTTAGAAAAAAATAATAAAGGATTGGCAAGGTATTTTCAATGTTTACTAATGAATTGTATCGTTATGGAATGAACAGGTGTTTGTTTCACAAGTATTGAATACCCCAGTTATTTTCGTTATAATGATTGGCAGTTTAGCAAATGGATGAATATTAGAGGTAAAAATGAAAGATGAACGATTGAGAGTTGAAAAGCAGCTACCCTTAGCAAAGGTAATGGATAGGCTTGAAAGAAGTGTGTCCATTGAAAATATTGTAAACGGATTCTATATTAATGGCTGTGCGTTTCCAGAGGATGATGGAGAAATGCTGGCAGTAATTGGGCTATCCATTCAAGGCGTATCTTATACAGTGTTGCTATCTGAAAAGTATGTCAGTTATCTTCGTATAGGTATAGATTTATTTTTTACACAATTGATTACGGCAGACTATTACTTAACTAGAAAAGAACAGCAAGAAATTTTTAGCCAGATGTTTAAAATACGTCTTTGTTCCGTTCCAGTCATAACCAGAGATTTAGTGCTTATTCCGGTAGTGTCGCATAAAGATTACAGTATCTGGGTGAATCCAAAAGTCATTGATCATTTATCACAAAATGGTATCCAGTTGTCAAATAGCAAATGTCAATTAGATACTCAATTTAATCGAAAAAAACTGATCAAATACGGCTATTTTGCGTATCTCGGGCAAGCCATTCTCAAGCGTGATTTGGATTCTGAGAATGTGTATCAAAAATGCCATAGTTATGAGACCTTTTTAGAGATTCCTAAGACTTACTACAATCTAAAAGTAATCGAAAAGCTAAAGGAACAGACCTTTCATCTACAGCGGGGGAATTTCTTGCGTGAGTGGGTGAAATATCTACCTTTTTAACGTAAGCTGCCAACAAGTGATTGTCTAAACCGCATTCATCATTTTCTTCATTAAATCTCTTTCATTTTCTAACATTCTTAGTTGAAATTTGATTTTGAACGTGGTATATTGATAATTTTATCTATTTGTGTTACAATGGAGTTCGAGGTGAATGCGATGACAGCAACGGTATCCAGCATTAAAAAAGATCTTCAAGCGCATATTGGTAGCCAGATACAAATAATCGTTCAGGTAGGTCGTAAGCGTCAAAGTAAGCGGAAAGGGATTTTGACACAGACTTATCCAGCAGTGTTTGTCGTGGATTTAGATCCTGAGGAAAATGCTTTTGAGCGTGTATCTTATAGCTACTCTGATATTTTGACGAAGACGGTAGAAATCGAGTATCTACCAGCCATTTAGAAACAAGTAACACGAAAGACTGATTCTACATAGGGTCAGTCTTTTTTACTGCAATTTGTTTCAATAGACCGTATAATAGAGGCGAGGGGGGATCGCATGGATATTACAGCTAAGAAATTTAGTGATTTAACTACGATGGAATTATTCGAGCTGTATCGTTTGCGTAATCTAGTCTTTATTGTCGAGCAAAACTGTCCGTACCAAGATATTGATGCATACGATTTGTCAGCTTATCATATTTGTTTACGAATAGATGATGAGATGGTGGGTTATGCTAGGATTTATCATCAAGACGAGAAACTTAGAATCGGACGTGTCGTGGTGCATCCGAAAGTGCGTCATCAGCGTGTGGGATGGCAATTGATGCGTGCGGCGATTGATTACAGTTCGTATCAGTATAAAGGCGAGGATATCTATATCAGTGCCCAGACTTATGCGCGCAAATTTTATGAAGGGTTTGGTTTTGAGGCGATTTCCAAAGCTTATTTAGAAGATGGCATCGAACATATTGATATGCGTTTAGCGGCAGACAAAGTGTAAGAGCAGCCTGGATTTTCGCCACCAATGGTAAAAAGCAATAAAAAATACCTAGCCGTAATGATTGGGCTAGGTTTTTTTCGTCTGGATTATTTGGCTTGTTCTTTTAATAAATCGCGAATTTCAGCAAGGTAATCTTCGGCAGTCGGTGCTGGATCGGCAGCCACTTCTTCTTCCTCTTTCTTGCGGGCTTTTTTCGCTTTGTTGGCAGCTTTCACAATTGTAAATAACACAAAACCAGTAATAATAAATGTAATAATTGCACTGATTACTAAACTAAATTGGAAAGTTACACCTTTAACAGGAGTCCAGTCAAGCACTGATAAGGCACCTTCAAGATCTTTCGTACCAGTGATTAAAGATACGACTAAACCGACTAAAGGTGTGATTAAACCGTCAACCACGTTTTTCACGATAGCAGTGAAGGCACCCCCAATGACGATACCAACAGCCATGTCTAAAACGTCGCCTTTCATCATAAACTCTTTAAACTCTTTTAACATACCTTTCATTTTCAAACCTCTTTCAATAATTTTTTACAAAAGCATTATATAAGAATGTTGGGGAATTTTGCAACCAAGTAGACTTAAAGATACAAGATTTTTTCAGATTTAAGGCACAAAAGGCGAGGTTTTATAAAAAATGTGTTATAATTAATCCAAATATCGTTTTGTAATAGTTTTATTTAAAAGAAACCGATTTAGGAGGGGTTCTATGCTTGAGTTGCAAGAGGGAGTTACTTTAAGTGTGATTCCGACACAAAAATTCAAGACTGTACGTATTTTTATTCGTTTTACGACTACGCATGAAAGACGTCTAGCTAGTCAGCGTACTTTGCTTACTAGTGTGTTAGAAACGAGCAGTGCCAAATATCCGCGCCAAACGGATTTAAGTGCCCAATTAGCGCAAATGTATGGGGCTAGTTTTGGCATGAATGTGACGAAAAAAGGCAATCTACATCAATTAAATGTATCGATGAGTCTAGTTAATGGGAAGTATCTTTCAGACGAGCACTTACTATCTGATGGGGTGGATTTTTTAGAAGAGGTGCTTTTTTCGCCATTAACCAAAGATGGGCTGTTTGATGAGGCGACCTTTGAGTTAGAAAAAGCGAATTTAATCGAATATATCGAAAGTGTACAAGAGGATAAACAGGCCTTAGCTGGGTTGAAATTACAAGAGTTGTATTTTGATACTTCTAGTGATCAAGGCGTACCTAGCTTTGGTTTGGCCCAAGATTTGCGTGAAACAAGCAATGCCGATTTGATGAAAGCTTATCAAAAAATGATGACAGAAGATCAAGTGGATATCATTGTAGTTGGCGATGTCACTCAAGAAGAGATGGCGCAATTATTTAGCAAGTGGCACTTCAGTCAAACCAAGCGCGTCAAACCAGACATTTTTTACCACCAAGATTTTCGTCCAGTCGTTTCTGAACAAGTCTTGCGCGAAAATGTTACTCAGTCTAAATTGAATTTGGCGTATCACACCGATATTTACTACACAGATGAAGAGGTTTATGCCTTAACGGTGTTTAATGGTTTGTTTGGCGGCTTCCCACATTCGAAATTATTTATGAATGTGCGTGAAAAAGAGAGTCTCGCTTACTATGCGTCAAGTAGTATCGATTCATTTAGAGGGCTTGTGACTGTGCAGACCGGCATTGATGGCCAAAATCGGGACAAAGTCATGCATTTAATTAGTGAGCAATTAACCGCTTTAGCCCAAGGAGACTTTTCTCAGCAAGCTTTACTACAAACCAAGGCGATGATTCAAAACCATCTCTTGCTTTCACTGGATAATGCTCAGGCGTTAACCGAAATGGAGTATCTCTACACTTGGCTGCCTAATACACGTAAAACACCAGAAGAATATATCGAAAAAGTCATGCAAGTCACCAAAGAAGAGGTACAACAAATCGCGAAAAAACTGCGTCTCCAAGCGGTCTTTTTCTTAGAAGGAAGTGAAAAGCATGCATAAAAAACGCTACGAACAAATCAATGAAACGTTATACTATGAACGTTTAGACAATGGCTTGAAGGTCTATCTATTGCCAAAAGAGGGATTTCATAAGACGTATGGATTATTTAGTACGAATTATGGTTCGATTGATAATCATTTTGGCTTTAAGAATCAAGAATTGCATCAGGTACCAGACGGGATTGCCCACTTTTTAGAGCATAAGATGTTTGAAAAAGAACAAGGCGATGTGTTCCAAAAATTCGGCGAGCTCGGTGCTTCAGCCAATGCCTTTACGAGTTTTACGAGAACGAGCTATCTTTTTGCGGCAACCAATCATATCAAGGAAAACTTAGACACTTTACTTGATTTTGTGCAAGAGCCTTATTTTACGCCTGAGACGGTTGAAAAGGAAAAAGGCATCATCGGTCAAGAAATCCAGATGTACGATGATGATGTCTATTGTCAACAGTTTTATGGTATGTTGCGCAACCTTTATGCCAATCATCCAATGGGAATTGATATTTTAGGTACAGAAGAAAGTATTGCCCAAATTACGGCCGATGATTTGTATTTGTGCTACCAAACCTTTTATCACCCAAGCAATATGACTTTGTTTGTGGTCGGCAATATTGATGTGGAGGAAACATTCGCTTGGATTAAGGCCAATCAAGAAGCAAAAACTTTTGCGCCGATTCAAGAGATTGTCCGCGTCTTTCCTGAGCAAACCTATGAAGAAGTCGTCTCTTACAGCCAGCTAAAAATGCCGGTGAATCGCAGTAAGTCGGTGTTAGGAATCAAAGGCTTGCCACAAAACTTGCCGCAAGATCCTAAAGAAAGAATGATTTTTAGAAGTGCGCTCCATCTATTACTCCAAATGCTTTTGGGCAATACTTCTGAGAATTTCCTTCGTTTGTATAATGAAGGGATTATTGATGATACGTTCGGTTTTGAGTTTAACTTAGACCGCGAGTTTCACTGTGCGCTTTTTTCATCAGATACGGACAAGTTAGATGCTTTCGAGCAAGAAGTGAAGCAAATCGTCCTAAATTATCGCACAGATCCGACCGTTAACGAGGAAAATCTGGCACTCTTGAAGAAGAAAACACTTGGCAAATACTTCCAATCGTTGAATTCTTTAGAGCATATTGCCAACCAATTTACTCAAGATTTATTTGGAGAGTTGACCTTGTTTGATATGCCAGACATCATTAAAGGCATTACCTTAGAGGATGTTTATCAAGCAGCGGATCAATTTATCTGTGAAGCCGGTTTTAGTCGCTTTGATTTAATTCCAGAATAAGCTATATAAGTGGCGTCTTTCATTGCAAAGAGGTCACTTTTTTTGGTACATCGATGGCACACAGTAAGCGAAATGTTAAATTTTTTGAAAATAGTTTAAATTTTTGATGGAAAATTACAGGAAAATGCTGCAATTTGTGATATTCTAAGAGAGCTAAGAATTTTTAACAGACTGGGGTAGATAGTACGTGGGTAACGAAACAATCATTGGTGCAACATTGAGAGAAGCCCGTTTAAATAAAAAGATATCATTAGATGAATTGCAACAAATGACCAAGATTCAAAAGCGCTATTTGGAGGCTTTGGAGCAAGGTGCCTTTGACCGCTTGCCAGGAGATTATTATGTGCGGACCTTTATCCGTCAATATGCTCAAGCGGTAGGGATTAATGGTGAGAAATTAGTGGCGGCTTTTGATGGCGATGAGGACCAACTTTTGCCAGAATTGCCAAAGCGTGAACAAGTGGCAGAAGTTCAAAGTACCCGAACACAGGTGCACACCCAAATGAGCCGTCGTGGCAAACAAAAAGACTATATTCCGATTATTGTATTAGGTAGTATCGCTTTAGTTATCTTGATTATTGTCGGTTATACGACTTTACAAGATTATAAGAGTACGTCGATGATTGAAGCGCCAAGCAGTGTGGAAAAGCAAGCAAGCAGCAAATCTTCTACTAGTCATACTTCTTCAAGTAGTAGCACAAGTGAAAGTACTAAAGAAAGCAGCACGACTAGCACAACGAAAGAAGAGAAGAATAAGCTTGAAATGTCTGTGACCCAACTTTCGGCAGTCCAAGCGCAAGTGGCTATCAATCAAGCCAAAGCACCGATTACCTTCCAATTTAAAGGCGTCAATGGTCCTTGTTGGGTAGGGGTGATGGTCAATGGTAGCTATTTATATCAATACACTTTGCAAGCCGGTGTCGAACAAACCTACACACTACCTGATCAAGTGACACAAGGGACGATTGTGTTAGGCGCAAGTGACAATGTCGAGGTTCAAGTCAACAGTCAAAAGTTAGATTTCAAGAACCCTGCTTATAAGGCAACGAAAAAGAATCTAGACTTTATCATCAGCTATCAAAATCAAGGCACGCAAGCCGACCAAACAACGACACAAGCACAATAAACGTATTTTTGTAAATAAAATGGAAAAATTCATGCATTTCATGTATAATTTGGAAATGTAATTATCTATTAAAGGGATGCCAATAAGGATTTAGAAAGACGGTGTAAGTGTTGAATTTACCTAATAAGTTAACGGTTTTACGTATTTTTATGATTCCGTTATTCATCATTATGTTAGCTGCGCCTATTCATTTAGGCAGTATCGAAGTCATGGGACAAACATTATTAATCACGCATTTATTAGCGGCCATTATTTTTGCGGTGGCGAGCTTTACAGACTGGTTGGACGGTCAGATTGCCAGAGCGCGTGGCTTAGTGACCAACTTCGGAAAATTTGCCGACCCACTAGCTGATAAGATGTTGGTGATGACAGCCTTCATTTTATTAGTCGAGTTAGGTAAGGCACCAGCTTGGGTCGTGGCGATTATCGTGTGTCGTGAATTAGCAGTGACTGGGTTACGTCTCTTGCTAGTCGAACACGGCGAGGTCATGGCAGCAGCGTGGCCAGGCAAGATTAAGACCGCAACGCAGATGTTTGCGATTATTTTCTTGTTATTGAATAATATTCCTTTTGCGGCTTTGAATATTCCGGTAGACTTAATCTTATTATATGCATGTCTAGTGTTTACCATTTATTCAGGGGCAGATTATTTTATCAAAAACAAGGATGTATTTAAAGGTTCAATGTAATTTAAAAAAGGTTCAGAAGTTTTCTGGCCTTTTTTTCGTATTTAATAAGTAGAGGTGAAAATGCATGAATGCAGAAATCATTGCAGTCGGAACAGAGATTTTGATGGGGCAAATCGTGAATTCTAATGCGGCCTATCTTTCAGAGCAATTAGCCAATTTGGGTATTAATGTTTATTATCATGTCGCAGTCGGGGATAATGAAAAGCGATTGACGGCCTGTCTTGAGCGCGCCAAAAGTCGGAGTGATTTAATCGTGCTTTGTGGTGGTTTGGGGCCTACGCAAGATGATTTAACCAAGCAAACCGTAGCCAAATTTGTCAATCAAGAGTTAGTCTATGATCCAGCAGGGCATGCACGTTTGATGGATTATTTTGCCAAGACCAAGCGCGAAATGACCGAAAATAATTTATTACAAGCCCTCACTTTTAAGGATGGTCGGGGTATTGCCAATCCAAATGGGCTAGCGGTCGGGATTTATTATGAAGATAACGATCATACCCACTATTTATTATTGCCTGGGCCACCGCGTGAGTTAAAGGCGATGTTTCGTCAAAATGTCGTGCCACTTTTGCGTGAAATTAACCCACAAGATACGAAACTCTATTCTCGGGTATTGCGTTTTTATGGGATTGGCGAATCGCAGTTAGTCACGCTTTTAGCTGATTTCATTGACCATCAGACTAACCCAACGATCGCTCCTTATGCCAAAACCAATGAAGTGACGTTGCGCCTAACAGCCAATGCACCTAGCCAAGATCAAGCGGATGTGTTGCTTGATGAATTAGAGGAGAAAATTCAAGCTTTGGCCGGTGCTTACTTTTATGGTTATGGCGATGATTTTTCTTTAGCCGAGGCGATGATTACCCAATTAAAAGAGAAAAATCGGACAATCAGTGTGGCTGAGAGTTTGACAGCCGGACTATTTGCTTCCACTTTAGGACAATATCCGGGTGTGTCACAAGTCTTTAAAGGTGGTGTGGTCACTTATTCCCTTGAGATGAAGGCGGCTTTATTAGATATTGATGCCGATTATTTACGAGAAGTCGGGACGGTGAGTGAAGCTTGTGTTACCTTAATGGCGAAAAATATGCAGCAAAAAGCGCAAACAGATTATGCCATTGCTTTTAGTGGCGTGGCAGGACCTGATCCATTAGAAGGCCAAGCAGTCGGAACGGTCTGGATAGCTTTGGCGACTCCAAATGGGGTACAGACCTATTGCAAACAGTTCCCCCATGGTCGCAATGAAATCCGCCAAGCCGCTGTCATGTTTGGGTTAAATCTCGTTTACCGTGCGCTTTTAGCTGAAGCATAGAGTTTGAAATAAAATCGAATGCTTGTTCGTTTTTGCTTGCATTTTTACCTAGAAACGTTTATGATAAAAATGAGTTTGAATCGAGTAGAAGGATTCATGAAAGGGGAAGAATTATGGCCGATGATCGTAAAACAGCCTTAGATGCTGCATTGAAAAAAATAGAAAAAAACTTTGGTAAAGGCTCTATTATGAAGCTTGGTGAAAAAGCCGACCAACAGATTTCCACCGTGCCAAGTGGTTCACTTGCCTTAGATGTTGCCTTGGGAGTAGGTGGCTATCCACGAGGCAGAATTATTGAAGTTTATGGCCCAGAAAGTTCTGGTAAGACAACGGTTGCTTTACATGCGATTGCCGAAGTTCAAAAACAAGGCGGAACTGCAGCCTTTATCGATGCCGAACATGCTTTAGATCCAGCCTATGCCAAAAAGCTAGGCGTGAATATTGACGAATTACTTTTATCACAGCCAGATACCGGTGAACAAGGTCTAGAGATTGCCGATGCCCTTGTTTCTAGTGGCGCGGTCGATATTATTGTCATTGACTCAGTTGCCGCTTTAGTGCCACGTGCCGAAATCGATGGCGAAATGGGGGATACACACGTTGGGTTACAAGCCCGTTTAATGTCTCAAGCCCTACGTAAATTATCTGGTACGATTAACAAGACTAAGACTATTGCGATTTTTATCAACCAAATCCGTGAAAAAGTCGGTGTGATGTTTGGTAATCCAGAAACCACACCTGGTGGACGTGCCTTGAAGTTCTATGCGACTGTGCGTTTAGAAGTGCGTCGTTCTGAACAATTGAAGCAAGGAAGCGATATTGTCGGTAACCGTACCAAGATTAAAGTCGTGAAAAATAAAGTGGCGCCACCATTTAAAGTCGCTGAAATTGACATCATGTATGGCGAAGGAATTTCTCAAGAAGGGGAATTACTAGATATGGCGGTCGATGTTGATTTAGTTGATAAGAGTGGTGCTTGGTATTCGTACAATGGTGAGCGAATTGGACAAGGTCGCGAAAATGTCAAAAACTATATGAAAGATCACCCAGAAATGGTTAGCGAGCTTTTAGCCAAAGTTCGTGATGCCTATGGTATTGGTGATGGTACGACCATTGAAGCGACAGAAGAAGCCGAACAAGAAACATTAGATTTAGAATAATGGATTTTTACAGACCTCAACAGCCTTGATTTTTTGGCGCTTGAGGTCTTTTTTGTGTAACAAAGCACAAGTTTATAGAATAGCGATTTTTAAGTTGACACACTAAGTTGGAAACATTAGAATAAAACTGTGTATATTATTATGCACCTAAGTAGATTCATTTATTCTGAACAAGATTTAAAACTACATTAAAAAAACGATAGTATGGAGGTGATTCAATGGTACTTTACATTCTCCTCGCTATCATCGTGGGGTTGGTTGTCGGTTTAGGGATTGGAATTTTTGTTGCGAATACTCGTCACACCAAAGAAATTGCTGATGCGCAAAATTCGGCTGTTGGGATTATCAACGCGGCGAATAAAGAAGCTGAAACTTTGAAAAAAGAAGCTCTATTAGAAGCCAAAGAAGAAAATCAAAAATATCGCAGTCAGATTGAAAGCGAACTCAAAGAAAGCAGACAAGAATTAAAATCACAAGAAAATCGTTTGCTTCAAAGAGAAAAGCTTTTAGATCGCAAAGATGACTCATTAGAAAAACGTGAGCACACTTTAGAAGGCAAGGAAACAAAACTTGCAGCAAAACAACACGTTATCGATGAGCGAGAAAAAGAAGTTGAAAAGTTAATTGAACAACAACAAACAGAATTACAGCGCATTGCTGAATTAACTAAAGAAGATGCCGCACAAGTCATCATGAAACAAACAGAAGAAGAATTAAGCCATGAGTTAACAATGATGGTGAAAGAATCTGAACAGCGTGCCAAAGAAGAAGCGGATCGTAAGGCGAAAAACTTACTTTCATTGGCTATCCAACGTTGTGCCGCTGACCAAGTTTCAGAATTGACAGTTTCTGTGGTCAATCTGCCAAATGATGAGATGAAAGGTCGCATCATTGGTCGTGAAGGACGTAATATTCGTACCCTTGAAACATTAACCGGGATTGATTTAATTATTGATGATACACCTGAAGCAGTGGTGTTATCCGGATTTGATCCGATTCGTCGCGAAATTGCTCGCATGACACTTGAAAAACTCATTCAAGATGGTCGTATTCATCCAGCGCGTATTGAAGAAATGGTCGAAAAATCACGCAAAGAAATGGATGAAAGAGTTCGTGAATATGGAGAACAAGCTGCCTTTGAGGTGGGTGCACATACCCTACATCCTGATTTAATCAAGATTTTAGGTCGTCTACATTTTAGAACAAGTTATGGTCAAAATGTGTTAAATCACTCAGTTGAAGTCGCTAAATTAGCAGGCGTCTTAGCTGCTGAATTAGGTGAAGATATCCAATTAGCCAAACGTGCCGGTCTTTTACATGATATCGGTAAAGCGCTCGATCATGAAATTGAAGGCTCACACGTGGAAATTGGTGCCGAATTAGCAGCGAAATATCGAGAAAATAAAGTGGTCGTTAATGCCATTGCTTCTCACCACGGTGATACCGAAGCAACTTCTATCATCTCTGTTTTAGTAGCTGCAGCCGATGCTTTATCTGCTGCCCGTCCAGGCGCTCGTAGTGAATCATTAGAAAACTACATTCGCCGTTTGGAAAATCTAGAAAACATCTCTAATAGTTTTGAAGGAGTGGAATCTAGTTTTGCTGTACAAGCAGGTCGTGAAGTCCGCGTAATGGTTAAACCAGAAGAAATATCAGATTTAGACGCAGTTCGCCTAGTTCGTGACATCCGTAAGAAAATTGAAGATGAATTGGATTATCCAGGTCATATCAAAGTTACGGTTATCCGCGAAACTCGTGCTGTGGACTATGCAAAATAAATAATCTCACCAGTCTAGTAAAGTTGCTAGGCTGGTTTTTTTGCTTTGAGAAAGGTTGAAAAAAATACGAACCTTCCTCCCTTTTCTCCCGCCTTTACCAAAAATGACAAAAAAACTTGTCAAAAACAATTGACAAGAATAGTTGTCAATGTTAGAGTGTAGATGACAAGGATATTTGTCAAAAATGATTCAAAAAAAAGAATATCGAGGTGGAAAAAGATGGGGTTGATTAACTATTTAAAAGAGTATCGTTCTTCTTTAGGATTGAATCAAACCGAGCTTGGTAAATTAGCGGGAGTATCCAGGCAAACCATTAGTCTCATTGAGCGTGGTGACTATTCACCCTCTGTGGCTCTTGCCATAAAAATTGCTCAAATCTGCCAAGTCAAAGTAGAAGACATTTTTCAATTAGAGGAGGATGACGAAGATGAAAAAGGATAAGGTGTTGAAGAAATGGGTAGGCAAAACGATGAAATTTGCTTTATTAGGCGCTGTAATCGGTTTGGGGGTTTCAATTATCGGAGGATTGAATCGTAGCTTTTGGCATTTCGATTTAAATCAGCTCAAACTATTTTTACAACAAGCTTTTGTTTATCTCTTTTTGTTTGGATGTATCGTTGCGAATATCGTGTTGGGGATTTACTATGGAAAAACGAAGCGGACTGTACAAAGGATTGTCCAAGCAGAGGAAGATGCATTAGATTTTTTAGAAGATAAATTTGAAATACAGTTTGCTCGTAGTCAGATTTTGGTGGTTGTGAGTATCTGTTTCTTCATCTTGGGTGCGTGCTTATTAAATACAATTATTGAGATAGATATCTATCTTATCATTGCAGTTTTATATATTTTCAATTTTTTCTATACCGACTATGTTATTATCCAGTTGTATCGTTTATCCATTAAGGTTTATCCTGAAAAAAGTAAGGCTGATCCGACTTCGATGAATTATTTAGAGCAATGGTTATCCTATAGTGATGAAGCCGAAAAAGAACTCACTTACCAAAGCGCCTATTCAACGTTTAGTAAAATGCAAATCGTTTTTATTATTGCGATGTTTCTTGCGTTTATCGGTCAATTACTTTTCGATACAGGATTTTTTGCAATACTGATAGTTACCGCGTTATTTGGGACGTTTAATATTTTATTCCAAGTTTATTATTTGAAGTTACGTAAACAAAAATTAAATTGAAAGATGATTCATTAAAGAGGTGTTTGCTGTGTTAAGTGTACGAAATTTATCCAAGACTTTTGGGGATTACAAAGCGTTGGATCAGCTATCCTTTACCATTGAACCGGGCTCGATTTTAGGATTAATTGGTCAAAATGGTGCAGGGAAAACCACGACTTTCCGCTTGATTTTAGATTTTTTACAAGCAGATGAAGGTGAAGTGTTATTCAACGGTCATCCAATCGGGGAAGCAGACTATAATTTCATCGGCTATTTACCTGAAGAGCGTGGATTATATCCGAAGTTAACGATAGAAGAGCAATTATTATTTTTTGCAGAGTTACGGGGCAAATCAAGGAAAGAAATCGCCCCACAAATTGACGGCTGGCTCGAAAAATTCCAAGTAAAAGGCAAGAAAACCGATAAAGTTCAGACGCTCTCAAAAGGGAATCAGCAAAAAGTTCAGCTGATCGCGACCTTAATTCATCAGCCGAAGTTAGTGATTTTAGATGAACCATTTAGCGGCTTGGATCCGGTGAATGCCCAAATTATGAAAAATGCGATTATCGAATTGCGCCAATCCAATGCTTGTGTCATTTTTTCAAGTCATAATATGGACAATGTCGAGCAAATTTGTGACCAGCTGATTATGCTGAAAAATGGGCAAACCGTCCTACATGGCAAAGTCAATGAAATCAGAGAATCCTTTGGTCGCAGCCGTTTGTATTTAGAAGGGGATTATACCGAGTATCATTTTGAAACTTTACCAGGTGTGGCCAAAGTCGATTGCCATCAAGCCAATCGCACTATTTTGCATTTGTCAGATCCTGAAGTAGGAAAAGAAATCTTCCAAATGGTGACTAAAGACGGCTATATTCCGATGTTTATTCAGCAGCCACCAACCTTAGAAGAGATTTTCAAGATGAAAGCAGGTGCGGAAAATGAGTAAGTTTTGGATTATTGCCCTCAATGTTTATAAGAAACAAGTACGTTCGGCCGCCTTTTTGATTATGGTGTTGGCGCCACTTGTAATTGGTGCTTTGTATTATGGCATGGGGAAATTTATGAGTGACGCGTCTAGCATTGACAAAATTGGCGTGTATGACCAACAGATGGTGCTTGCCAACGCCTTGAGCCAATCAAAGGAATTCGAATTTATTGCGATGAAATCTGAAAAGTCCGGTGAAAAGCAACTGGCAGAAGATAAAATTGATGCCTTCTTAATTTTAGATACTTCAAAAGAGGTCCTCGAAGCAAAATTATTGGCCAAAGATAGTGTGGAAACAAGTACGCAGCTGAAATTGCGCATGATGTTAAGTCAAATCCAACGCCAAGTCTCTGCCCAAAAGTTAGGGTTAAGTGCCCAACAATTAGCCCAACTTGACCAACAAGTGCCACTTACGGTGAATAAAGTGACCGTCAATGATCAAGGCCACTTAACGAAAAAACAAGAAGATGGCGCAGCGGTTCAGATGATTATCGGATTTGCCTGCACGATTATTTTATTCTTGTTTATTGCTAATTATGCCAATATTATCGCCCAAGAAATTGCGACGGAAAAAGGTAGTCGGATTATGGAAATTATTTTATCGAGTACCAAGGCAAGCACGCATTATTATGGAAAAATCATGGGGGTCATCTTGGTTGGTTTGACGCAGATGGCTGTTTACATTCCCGTCTTTTTGTTTGGTTTATATCAATTCAAGGATAATGAGCAACTGGCGCCATTTTTAGCAAGTGTGGATTTTGGGGCGCACTTTAGTTGGACTTTATTTTTAAATATTGTCTTAGTGGCGCTATTTGTCTTGACGGGAATTGTCCAATATGCGGTCTTATCAGCGGTGGCAGGCTCTCTTGTCAATCGCGCAGAAGAAACCTCCAAAGCCATTATGCCGGTGATGTATTTGGCGATGATTGGCTATTTTGGCGGCTTGGTCTTTAGCTTTACCAATACGCAAAGTCCGATTTTAACCATTACTTCTTATATTCCGTATTGGTCTAGTTTTGCGATGCCACTTAGAATTGTCAATGAAGTGGTGAGCTATCCAGGTGCTTTCATCAGTTTAGCGCTAAATATCGTGATCAGTACCATTGTGATGGTCTTATCAGCGAAAATGTATAAAGCCAATGTTCTTGTTTACAATGACCGTGGGGTGTTGGCGGCTTTCAAACAATCCATCAAATTAATGAAAACAGTGAAATAACTCAAAAATGTGTAGTAAGGTAAAATGTTCTTGCTACACATTTTTAACTCTTTGCGATTAAAACTAAATAAAGAATAATCTCTGTTTTCATTTGTAGTTTCATACTAATTCATTCACTTTTATCACAATGAATGATATATTATAGTTGAAATCAGCTTTTTTTATTAAAAGAATGGAGCGATGAAAATGTCTGCAAAAGTGGATGAATTAACTAGGATGATTAATGGTCTCAATGCTGAAGAACTTGACTTAATTATTGAATATATCTATACACTAAAAGATTTAGAAAACATCAAAGCACGGTTAGACGTAGAAAGCGGAAATACAGAAGCGTTTGATAGTGTAGAAGAATGGTGGCAGAGTATCAATGAAGATTAGGCAAACTCCTGCATTTAAAAGAGACTTGAAAAGATACAAAAAGAAGCACTATGATATTACTAAAGTTAAAGTTGCTGTCGAATGCATTATTTCAAAGGATACTTATAAGTTAAAGACATTCTATAAGGACCATTCGCTAAAAGGAAATTGGCAAGGATATAGAGAGCTACATATTGAAGATGATTGGCTTTTGATTTATAAAATAGAGAAAGAAAGTATAACTTTGGTGTTAACTAGAACGGGTAAACATGATGATTTATTTGATTGATACTTCAGAAAATAGCTTTCTTTTTGTGAAAGTGTTATCATATAAACAAATAAACCATAGAATCGAGGCAGAAAATGAATTTCAACAATATGCATAATGTTCGCCAATACAAAATCGAATTAACCGCAGATGCACCCAATATCGACATCGTGGCTTTGAAGAATTTTGGCGTCTGGATGAATCCCTATGATAAGTTTTACGTACTGACCTTAACAGATGCAGAAAGTCCTTATACCCATTCACAACTTTTTATTCAGGACTTTTTCAAAAAAACAGGTTTAAAGCAAAATCAAGTCACGATTCAAGCGCAATATTAAGGCAAAAAAGGCTCAACCTCACTTTCAAGGCTGAGCGTTTTTTGTTAGATTAAACCTAATTTTTCAAAAGCATGGGCAAGTCCATCGTCTTCTACTGCATCGGTAATAAAATCGGCCATAGCTTTGATTTCTTCGCCACCATTGCCCATTGCGACACCGACTTGGCAATATTCAAGCATCGGAATATCGACCTTCGCATCTCCAAAGGCAATCGTATCTGTCTTTGAAGCGTGCAGATGGTCAAGTAAAACATCAATGGCATGCGCTTTGGTAATGTCTTTCACACCTAAATCACCAAACAAAGCTGTTTCGCCAACACCACCCCATGTACCAGCTTTGAGATGTGGGAAGGCTTGTTTGCTTGCTTCATGATCTTCATAAGAGTTGAGGATAAAGCTGATTTTATTGACATCATCCCGATATAGCTCCCCACCGAAAACGATGCCATGTAGCACGTCTTCTACTTCTTGATCAGCTACTTCTTCTAGCTTTTTGCCTTTTTTTAGTGCGTATTTTTTCATGACTGGACGCGCCACTTCACGAAAGTTTTCACTCGCAAAAAGACCGTTATTGCTCTCGATGTAAAATTCTAATTGCCGCTCATGCAACCAATCGACAATTTCACGGACATCTTTGGCAGACAACATTTGATGCATAATCACCTTACCATCATGTTCGACATAGGCGCCATTCCCACCAATCATTCCATCAAGTCCAATGTTTAATATATAATCCGGCATTTCCGCTTTACTTCGCCCGGTACATGCATAGACCAGATGCCCATTTGCCCGTGCCTTTTGAATAGCTAGTTTGGCAGATTCAGGCAACGTGTTATCATAATCGACTAAAGTCCCATCAACATCGAGAAAAATAATTTTTGACATAGTACCTCTTCCTTTGCTATTTTCTTAACTTCATCCTATCAGAAGGTGAGTGAAAGGATAAGTGTTTACAGTAGAATTCAAATAGTATTTACAAAATAGTTACAAATCGTGTATGAAAGTTGTAAATGTTTTGCGAATGGCAGATTTTTTGGGGATTTTTCAAGGTTATGTTATACTCAAGGCAAATATTCAGCTAAAAAGTGTTGAAAATAATTTTTTTAAGGTGATGTAAATGAGTATACCAACTTATGATTATATTGTTATTGGTGGTGGTAGTGGTGGAATTGCCTCTGCGAACCGAGCTGCGATGCGTGGTGCCAAAGTGTTATTGATTGAAGGTCGTCATCTAGGGGGCACCTGTGTGAATGTCGGCTGTGTACCTAAAAAAGTGATGTGGCAAGCGAGTCATGTGATTGAAGCTGTGGAAAAAGAAGCGGCAGGTTACGGTATTTATGCACATGTGGATAAGTTTGATTTCGCAAAACTTGTGGAAAACCGTGAAAAATATATTGAATTTCTGCATGGTGCGTACCAAAGAGGCCTTGATAGCAATAAAGTTGAAGTTATCCACGGTTATGCACAATTTGTGGATAACCATGTGATTTCTGTGGACAACCAACAATTTTATGGGGAAAACATTTTGATTGCGACCGGGGCAAGACCGATGTCCTTAGCGATTCCTGGTGGCGAATACGCAAAAAACTCCGATGATTTCTTTGCTTTAACTGAGTTACCTAAGCATGTATTGATTTTAGGAGCAGGCTATATTGCGGCAGAATTGGCCGGTGTGATGCACGGTTTAGGATCACAGGTGACTTGGGCTTATCGCAAAGCACGACCCTTGCGCCAGTTTGACACCCAAATTATCGAATCTTTAGTGAATTTATATCAAGCGCGCGGCATTACGACTAAGGCCAATCATGTACCAGCCAAAATCGAAAAAACAGCTAGCGGTTATGAAGTGACTTTTGAAAATGGTGCGGTCATTGCAACAGATTATGTATTGTTTGCTGGAGGACGCGTGCCAAATGTGGAAAAGATTGGTTTGGAAAATACGGATGTCAAGCTAGATGACCGTGGCTTTATTGCAGTGGATAAATATCAAAAGACAAGCGTGGATCATATTTTTGCGGTGGGCGATGTGATTGGCAAACTAGAATTAACCCCAGTAGCGATTGCAGCTGGACGTAGATTATCTGAGCGTTTATTCAATGGTCAAACCGATGCGCATTTGGATTACAATTTAGTACCAACTGTGATTTTCACGCATCCAGCTATTGCGACAATTGGAGATAGCGAAGAAGCAGCCATTGAAAAATATGGTGCCGAAAATATCAAAGTGTATCGCTCCACTTTCACACCAATGCATTATGCGTTAAGTGAATTCCGTGAAAAATCTGTGATGAAACTAGTCTGCTTAGGTAAAGAAGAAAAAATTATCGGACTTCATGGTATTGGCGTAGGAGTCGATGAAATGCTTCAAGGATTTGCGGTGGCGATTAAAATGGGCGCAACCAAAGCCGATTTTGACAACACCGTAGCCATCCACCCAACCGGCGCCGAAGAATTTGTGACAATGAGATAAAGGTTATGAGGCAGCTTGCTTAGACATGAAGAAATTCGTGTGTTTACCTACCACTGCGAAAATCGGATGCAAGGAGATTTTTGCAAGTGGTAGGGCGAATTTCACAATGTCTAGCTGCCGAATACCGTCAATAAAGGTTGTGAAGCGACTTGCTCAGCCACGAGCGGATAAGTTTGTCCAGAACGTCGGGAAAGTCCGAAAAGTAAAGACTTTCCCAGACGGGCTGGCTTATACGTCGAAGTGGCTAGTCGCTGAACACAGATTGGATAAAGGTTATGAGGTAGCTTGGGAAGCCTCAAGTTGCAAAACGTGATAGATAAAGGCTATCAAATGAAAATCTAGAAGTTGTTCACAAATGAGCAGATAAAAAGGTATAATGGGAAAAAAGGAAGGTAAAAAGGTGGTTTTAGGATGAATATTCAACAAATGCGTTATGTGACGGCGATTGCGAATAATGGGAGTTTTCGAGAAGCAGCCAAAAAACTCTATGTATCGCAACCGAGTCTGTCCCATGCGATTAAAGAATTAGAACAAGAATTAAATGTGCAACTATTTGAACGCACGAGTCAAGGGGCCTATCTGACTAAAGAAGGTAGCGATTTTTTCCAATATGCGCAACAAATTTTATCGCAAGTGGAGTTGCTTGAAAATCGTTATGCCACGAAAAGCGATCATACCAAGCATTTTTCGATTGCCAGTCAACACTATGATTTCTTATCGATTATTCTAAGCGAGATGATTCAGGATTTTCCAGAGTGTGAATCTTTCCGAATATACGAAAATACGACCTTGAGCGTGATTAAAGATGTGGAAGAATATCGTAGTGAATTGGGTGTTTTATATCTGAATGCTTCCAATAAAGTAGCTTTAGAGCGGATGTTTAAGGCTAGTGAGCTGACTTATGAGGTGCTGCATGAGTTTCAAACGCATATCTTTTTAGGTGAAAATCATCCTTTAGCGACCAAAGCAGAGATTACCTTAGATGATTTAATGCCTTATCCGCAAATTCGTTTCTCACAAGAAAGTGACCATTATACTTATTTTTCAGAGGATTTATTGGATTTTCCAGAGGTGGTGCAGGTCATTCACGCCTCTGACCGTGCGACATTAACCGGAATCTTAACACGCACAAATGCCTATGGTTCTGGCTCTGGCTTGGTAGAAGATGGTCCTTCCCAGGGGATTTTACTGATTCCGCTAGCCAATGCACCGAAAAGCCAGTTAATTGCGATTCATCAAAAAGACCGTGTGCTTTCAGACATGGCGGAAAGCTTTTTGACGCGACTGAAAGACTATTTACAACATTTTCATCCATCAAAATAAACCAGGGACTCGCTCTCTGGTTTTTGTGTAAATATGGAAAATAATAGATAAAATTCTCAAAATGAAGTGAAATTATATAGCGAAAAAAGAGAAAATGATTGGGGTATTTCTGTTCTTATTTAAAATTAATTTGTGATAGAATAAGTTTTGAGATATGAAGTTATGGCGGTTGCAAATTCAACTGGAAGTAGGTGGTGCTTATGCAAAATCTATCAGAAAGGAGATTTGCTTTCATGTCAGCCAGCGACATTATTGCGATTATTTCAATCGTAGTTGCGGTGATTTTTGGTACGCTATCATTAGTGATCCAAATCATAGGTTTAATCCTAGGCAACAATGGCAAGAAAAAATAGCCGTCCTCTAACTTTTTCGCTACGTTAGAACGGCTATTTTGCCTAAATAACTATGCGACCGTCAAAAACGGACTATCTCTGATAAGGGGGATTGTACCAGCAGTCCCTCTTTTCATTTGTATTCTAGCATACTTTTTTTTATTTGTCGATTTTTTTAATTTTACAACCATAAACCAGGGACTTGCTCTCTGGTTTTTGTGTAAATATGGAAAAAATGGCAAGAAAAAATAGCCGTCCTCTAACTTTTTCGCAGATGTTAGAACGGCTATTTTGCCAAGTATAAATATGCGACCGTCAAAAATGGACGATTGCTTCCATTCACATTATAGCAAATTTTTGAGAAATAACTAGACATTGTAGAAAAAATTCTCTCCTAACGAGAAAAGCCCCATCAGAATGGCCCTGGTTGCTATTTAAATACTGATATCTACATGTTTATCTCTGTTCAAAAATAAATAAATGTTATCTTAAATTTCCATAAAGTTGAAAAATGGGGATAAATTTGATAGGTCGATAAAATTTATAATTATTCTAACTAAAAAATAGATAACGTACATTAAAATATCTTTTGTTTTGTATTTTTATGAAAATGGGTCAAATGATAAAATTTTTACATAGCAATTGTTCTTTTTATTTGATATTTCAATAAAAACTTATGATAAAGTGCGAAATAAAATCTTTGAAAATATAAGAAAAAAGTATACAATAAGGCTATAGAGTGAATGTATTTTCATTATTTTTATCACTCGGACAAACTTTTTGTTGATTTCACTGATAAGCCGTTTGAAATAAGTGAGTACAGCGAAAAGTCGTTTGTTTGTAGCAAGTCCGATGTCAGATGATGAGATTTGCTTTATTCGTCACTGCTTGATTTTTTCGAGCAAATCATTTTATATTGGAGGATTTGAAATGGATATTGTGTCATTAGCACGTTTCCAATTTGCGATGACAACAGTGTTTCACTATTTCTTCGTACCCTTTTCTATCGGTACCGCTTTAGTAATTTCTGTGATGGAAACACTGTATGTTGTTAAAAAGGACGAAATGTACAAAAAGATGGCTAAGTTCTGGGGAAATATTTTTCTTCTAAGCTTTGCGGTCGGTGTCGTTACTGGTATTATTCAAGAATTCCAATTCGGGATGAACTGGTCAGATTATTCTCGATTTGTTGGTGATATTTTCGGTGCACCGCTAGCTGTTGAAGCCCTATTAGCTTTCTTTATGGAATCAACTTTCTTAGGACTATGGATGTTTACTTGGAAGCGAGTAAGTCCTAAACTTCACGTAGTCTTTATTTGGTTGGTAACATTAGGTTCGATGTTATCTGCCTTGTGGATTTTAATTGCCAATGCGTTCATGCAACACCCAACAGGCTATGCACTACGTAATGGTCGCGCGGAAATGACTGATTTCTTCGCTTTAATTAAAAACCCACAAACTTGGTATGAATTCTCACACGTCATTACAGCGGCGATTACAATGGGTGGGATTATTGTTGCTGGATTAACGGCTTTCCAATTATTACGCAACAAAAATCTTACAGACAAATTCAAAGACTTCTACCGCAAATCTATTCGTGTCGGGTTAACTGTTGCTTTAGTCGGTTCATTAGGCGTGTTACTTGCTGGGGACTTACAAATGAAAGACTTAGTAGAAACACAACCAATGAAATTAGCTGCCACTGAAGGAGCTTACGAAAAAACCAATGCTTGGACAATCGTCGGCTGGGCAGATGAATTAAACAAACAAGAAGTCTTTGGGGTGAAAGTACCTTACATGTTAGGAATTTTAGCTTTCAATAACCCAAATAAAGAAATCAAAGGGATGAACGAATTAAACGAACAATTCCAAAAAGATTTCAAAGATCAAGTAGCAGCTTACAAAAAATCAACGGGTGAAGATTTGAACTTCTACCCACCAGTTAATGCCTTATTCTGGAGCTTCCGTGTGATGGCTGGCTTTGGCGTATTGATGCTTTTAGTTTCAATCGTTGGACTAGTGATGACAAGAAAACCAGATCCAAGCTTATTTAAGAAACGTTGGGTCATTTGGGTCATGGCTTTAACCACTTTTGCCCCATTCTTAGCTAATACAACTGGTTGGTTAATTACTGAATTAGGTCGTTATCCATGGACAGTATATGGTGTATTTACCATCATGGATAGTGTGTCACCAAATGTATCTACTACTTCATTATTAATTTCTAATACGATTTACTTCTTACTATTTTCAGGATTAGCTGCTGTGATGGTGACTTTAGTGGTCAAAGAAGTGCGCAAAGGTCCTGAATTAGAAGAAGTCGCAGTAGAAAGTCCGGTCGATCCATTTGAAGGAGGTGCCGTTCATGAATAATTTACAACTTTTATGGTTCTTCTTAATTGGTGTGTTATTCTCAGGTTATTTCTTTTTAGAAGGTTTTGACTATGGTGTGGGCATGTCTATGCATACATTAGCCAAAAATGAAAAAGAAAGAGATCAATTAGTTGCGACAATCGGCCCAGTTTGGGATGGAAATGAAGTTTGGTTATTAACTGCTGGTGGAGCGATGTTTGCGTCATTTCCTTTCTGGTATGCGTCATTGTTCAGTGGTTATTACCTACTATTGTTCACGATTTTATTTGGTTTAATCATCCGTGGGGTTTCATTTGAATTCCGTCACAAAGTCGAACCAAGTAAAAAGAATTTCTGGAACTGGACATTAACGATTGGTAGTTTTATCGTGCCATTCTTCTTTGGGATTATCTTTATCAGCATGATTCAAGGAATGCCTTTAGATGCCAATGGAAATATGACTGCTCACTTTACAGATTACTTTAATATTTTCTCTATCGTGGGTGGCGTTGCTTTAACTTTACTTTGCTACTTACACGGCTTGAACTATATCGCGCTAAAAACAGATGGCCCAATTCGTCATCGTGCGCGCGATTATGCGAAAGTTTTATATTACGTACTTTACGCAGGTTTAGTCGTATTTGCGATTCTTTTATACTTACAAACAGACTTCTTTAAACTACACTTTGCAACTACTTTAGCTTTAGTGGTCTTAATCGTCTTATTAACGGTTTTTGCAAATATTTCAGTCTTAAAGGGAAAAGAATTAGCAGCCTTTTTAGCCAGTGGTCTAACTTTAGTCTCACTAGTGGCTTTACTATTTAGTGGTTTATTCCCACGTGTGATGATTAGTTCAATCAGTTCTAAATTCGACTTATTGATTAAAAATGCCTCTTCAACGCCATACACCTTGAAGATTATGAGTATTGTCGCAATTACTTTATTACCATTTGTCTTAGCTTACTTTGCTTGGACATATTATATCTTCAGAAAACGTGTGACTGCTGATGTAGCGGGGTATGAAGAATGATAGATAAGGCAATTATGCGCCTTGAAAAAATTAGACAAATGTTTGGGTTGCTTGCAGGATTTGCTTTCTTGCAAGCAATCTTTATCATTGGCCAAGCATGGATGTTAAGTGCGGCGATTACTCATTTATGGGAAGGTCACACACTTAAAGAAGTCGGACTTTACGTGCTTGGTTTTTTCCTATTTTTCATGGCTCGACATGTGATTACTTACTTGCGTGAACGACTTTTAGATAATTATGCGCAAGAACAAGCCAAAAAGCTACGAACTCAGTTATTGCAAAAAATCTTTAAACTTGGTCCTACCGTGGTTCAAGCACATGGTACAGGAAATGTAACGACTATGACCGTAGATGGTATCAGTCAAGTCGAAAATTATATTCATCTGATTTTAGCCAAGATGATGCATATGATGATTGTGCCTTGGGTGATTTTAGTCGTGGTCTTTTACTATGACTGGGTCAGTGGCGTGATTTTGCTTTTAGTATTCCCATTAATTATCATTTTTATGATTGTATTGGGATATGCTGCTCAAGCCAAGGCCGACCGTCAATATCGTTCCTTCCAAATTTTATCGAACCATTTCATTGATTCTTTGCGTGGGATTGATACGTTGAAACTATTTGGCATGAGTAAATCTTATGAAAAAGGCATCTATCAAACCAGTGAGCAATTCCGTAAAGCGACCATGTCTACGTTACGAATTGCGATTTTGTCTACCTTTGCTTTAGATTTCTTTACGACATTATCAGTAGCGATTGTGGCGGTCTTTTTAGGGTTGCGTTTGTTAAATGCGGAAATTTTATTATTCCCAGCTTTGACGGTTCTCATCTTAGCACCAGAATATTTCTTGCCGGTTCGTGATTTTTCAAGTGATTATCATGCAACTTTAGATGGGAAAAATGCGATGACGGCGATTCGTGAAATTTTAGAATTACCGGAAAATGAAGTGGAACAAATCGCCATTGCTCTTTGGAATGAATCTTCAACGCTTGATTTAAGTGAATTGTCCTTTGATTATGGTCAAGGTTCAGGCTTACAACCGGTGAATTTACAAGTGAGCGGCTATCAAAAAATTGGCGTCATTGGGATGAGTGGTTCAGGGAAGTCCACGCTGATGAATGTCATGAGTGGCTTTTTAACCCCTAAGCAAGGCTCGATTCTCTTTAATGGCGAAGAAACGACTAGCTTTAAACAAGAAGATTGGCAAAAGCAGTTGATTTATATTCCGCAAAACCCTTATGTTTTTCGGGCAAGTTTACGAGAAAATATTGCCTTTTATACGCCAGAAGCTGATGATGCGGCGATTATGCAAGCTATTGAAGTTGCAGGACTTAGCGAGTTATTAGCGCAGTTACCAGATGGTCTGGATACCTTAATCGGTGAAGGCGCACGGAGTCTAAGTGGTGGACAAGCACAGCGAATTGCTTTAGCGCGGGCCTTTTTAGATAAGAATCGCAAAGTGTTGATTTTAGATGAACCAACTGCCCATTTGGATATTGAAACCGAGGTCGAATTGAAAAATCGAATGCTACCGTTAATGGAAAATCGTTTGGTCTTTTTTGCGACTCATCGTATGCACTGGATGCATCAAATGGATTATATTTTAGTCTTAGAAGAAGGAAAATTAGTCGAGGCGGGAACCTTTAACGAATTAACCGAAAAACGTGGCGCCTTCTTTGAGCTAACGAAGAAAATGCGAGGTGAACGTCATGTCTAAAATTCCCATCTTAAAAGCTTTCGAAAAGGATACCTGGGTCAAACCATACCTTCAACGTTACAAAGCACCTTTGATGTTGGCGATTTTCTTAGGATTTTGTACGTTCTTTAGTGCCGGCGCTTTAATGTTCAACTCAGGATACTTAATTAGTAAGTCGGCTTCATTACCGGAAAATATTTTGCTCGTTTATGTGCCGATTGTCTTAACGCGGGCCTTTGGGGTGAGTCGTCCGGTCTTTCGCTATATCGAACGTTTAACGAGTCATAACTGGGTATTGAAGATGACCTCTAAACTTCGCCGCAAACTGTACCATACTTTAGAAAAAGATGCGATGGTCTTTAAGCAAAAGTATCGTATGGGAGATATTTTGGGCTTATTAGCGGAAGATATTCAATATATTCAAAACCTTTATTTGCGGACGATATTCCCATTGATTATTGCTTTGATTTTATATGCCTTTATCGTCATCGCAGTCGGTGTGTTCTCTATCTTTTTTGCCTTGTATTTAGCCTTGTTGCTTTTTATCTTGGTTATTGTTTTGCCTGTTTGGTCCGTGGTGGTCAATGGGGCGCGCCAAGAAAGAGAAAAAACGCTTAAAACAGAACTATATACGGATTTGACCGATAATGTGTTAGGGGTTGCAGATTGGATTTTCAGTCAACGTGGAAGTGAGTATGTCGATACGCATTTACAAGTCGAGCAAGAACTCTATCAAGTGCAAGATCAAAAACGGCTTTTTAACAGACGAGTGCATGTCTTATTCCAATTGATTTATAGTTTTGTCGTGATTGGTTTAATTGTTTGGACTTCGCAGCGTTTTGTCGGAAATCATGGAGGCGCAGCAAACTGGATTGCGGCGTTTGTATTAAGTGCTTTTCCAGTGGTGGATGCTTTTGTGGTGCTACCTGAAGCGATGCAAGAAAGCAATGTCTATAAAGATTCCATCGAACGTTTAAATGCCTTAGATGAAACACCAGATGAAGCACCAAAATCCATAGAAGTGACTGATACACGCATTCAAGTGGAAGATTTAAGTTTTAGCTACGATCATCATCTGGTTTTGGATCATTTGGACTTAACAATTGAACCAGGTGAAAAAATTGCGATTTTAGGGAAAAGTGGCTCAGGTAAGAGTACGTTGGCCAGTTTGATTCGTGGGGATTTAAAACCTAAAAGTGGACTATTAACCCTTGGTGGTGTGCCGACTTATCAGTTTGGGGATGCGATGAGTCATTACATCAGCGTCATTCAGCAAGCGCCTTATTTATTCCATACGACGATTTTAAATAATGTCCGTATGGCAAACACGAATAAGAGTGAAGAAGAAGTTTGGCAAGTGCTAGAACGAGTTGGCTTGAAAAAATTAGTTGAACAATTGCCAGAAGGATTACATACAATGGTGGATGAAGCTGGCTTGCGTTTTTCAGGTGGAGAGCGTCATCGAATGGCTTTAGCACGTATTTTATTACAAGATACCCCGATTGTTTTACTCGATGAACCAACTGTCGGACTTGATCCATTAACTGAACAAGCCTTAATTGATACGTTCTTTAGTCAGCTGCAAGATAAGACCGTGATTTGGATTACCCACCATTTACAAGGAATCGAAATTATGGATCGCGTCATTTTCATTGAAGATGGCCGCCTAGAAATGTCTGGCACCCCCGCTGACCTAGCCCAAAACAACGCACGCTTCCAACAACTCAAAGCCATAGATGAAGGAAAGGTTGTGAACCAGCTCGTTTAGACATGAAGAAATTCGTGTGCTTACCTACCGCTGAGAAAATCGGATGAAAGG
>CAMMST010000034.1:0-25877 GCA_946499615.1 Enterococcus cecorum
AATCGTTTACTGGTGTTGCTTTAACGTTGCTTTTATCGGCTTTGGAACAATCTACACAGGCAACGATTAATGCACTAAAATTAGTAGATTAGGAGAGTGATTACTATGGCTATTAACTTAGATACGGCTATTGATTATATGTATGGATTAAAAGCAAGAAATATCCGTTATAGCATGGATTATTCGCGGACAGGTGCAGATGGTACGGGCGATTGTAGTGGGACACTTTATGCGGCGTTAAGAAAAGCAGGTGCCACTAATGCTGGATGGGTACTAAATACGGATAGCATGCATGATTGGCTATTAAAAAATGGCTTTAGATTAATTGCACGCAATCAAGAATGGCATGCGAAACGGGGAGATATTGTCATTTTTGGTGAAAAAGGTAAATCGGCTAATGCAGCTGGACATGTAGTGATTTTTATTAACAATACTCAAATCATTCACTGTACATGGAAAAGTGATGCGGTAAATGGTGTGTTTGTCGAAAATGAAGCGACTGCCTGTCCTTATAGCATGGGGTGGTATGTTTACCGTTTAGATCAGCAAGCGTCAACTTCTCAGCCTAAACCAAGTTCTCAAGTCTCAAAACCAACTACTACAGGCATTAACTGGATTTCGGAAAAATGGCACTTTGTTACGAATACGCCTATCTATTTGCGTACCGCGCCAAGTACAAGTGCTTCAAGTATCGCCTTGCTACCTAGCGGAACGTATATTAAATACGACGCTTATTGCTACAAAGATGGCTATGTGTGGTTACGACAGCCACGGGCGGATGGTACTTATGGCTATCTTGCGAGTGGCGAATGTGTAGGAAACAAACGCACGAGCTATTGGGGTAGCTTCGATTAAAAAAATTAAGCCCTAGTTTTTCGCTAGGGCTTTTTTAGCATTCTGTCCGATAAAATTTGTCGTGATAAAGTCGGGATGTTTTAATTTTAAATCTGATTTTTATTGATATATCAATACATTTTTAAGATGCAATGTTCATTTACTAGACAATATAAAACGGGGAAGCCATACTATTTGCCTCCCCGCTTTTTTAATGGAAATCAGCTGGCTCAATAAGAAGTTCTTTCTTTGCCAACTCATTATAAAAGACTGCTTTAGTCATATACATGTAAGGATTAAGCCATAAATAACCAAGCCCTAAAGTTAGAAAACATAAAATTTGCCAGCCGATGAAACTTAAATCTAAGACGAAATATTCAAACTTATGGCCTTTCATCATTTGCTCGCTGCGTTTCAGACATTCAAGTAAATCAGGACGTTCTCCGTTTTTTTCATAAAGATCATAATAGACAAATTCAGCCTGAGAGTAAGCGTAACCTTTGATAACACCTGGAATGATTAGTAGCAAACTCCATCCCAAAAGAAAAATTCCTCTTAAAATGTACAGGCAAAATAAAGGAATGAGATGCTTTCTAGAAATTGTCTGAAAGCCATCGTTGATAAGACTGATTTGTGTTTTTTTGCCACGACTCAGATTAATAAAAGTCCAAAAAATCGCAGTTAAAAGATAAAAACTAATTAGATCTACAAAGCAACTTGAAGGTAAATCAGAGAAATCTAAAGAATAAGATAATACAGAATCAAAGGAGCGGTTTTGCAATAAGCTAGAATGAATCATAGCGTAAACAGTACTAGCTAAAAAGCCAGTGTAAGTAATACCAATGGATAATAAAGTTGGAATGAGGCAGATTAAAATCGCTTGCGTATAGCGTCCTTTGAGTAAATATTTCGCTTGTAGTTTTAGTTCAGCACGAGACATGAAATCACTCCTTTACAGACATTATAGCAAAAAAAGTTTTCAAAAAATACTGAAAGTTATTCATGCTTTTTAGTTGCAAACGGTTACAACTAGTGCTATACTATCATTGTAAGGGAGGAAAGAAGCTGAGAGATAAAAGTAAATAATCAATAAAACACCCAAGATTTACTACTAATAATGGAAAAGGCGTCGACTATATAGCACGCATGAAACAAAAAAAGTAAAAGAGAAAGTAGTAGCAAGAGCAACAAAATTTGTTAAATCTACAAGATTCACCTAAAGTGTATGCAAAGTCAACTTGCAATGTAGTGTAAGAGGTACGTAGTGAGAAAGTTTATTAGTGCCCGAATAATTTTAGTGTAGAGATTGTAAATGAAACAACGATTTGTAAAAAGCAAGGACTTTGCTACCAATCATCTCAGCTCGGCCTTCTAATTAGGACTCGGTTTATCCGGGTCCTTTTTTTGCACTTGATTCAGTCAATTGTTTGTTTTATGATAAAGAAAAAAAGATTTCTTAAATGGAAAAGGTGAGAGAATGGAACAAACGAAACCTTATGGCACTGTTTTGATTAAGGCGGCAAAAATTATTGATTGTATTGCTGAAAATCCCCATATCGGCCTACAAGAAATAGCCCATCAATGTCAAATGACCATACCGACAACTTTAAAAATCCTAGACACATTAAATTTAATAGGCTATGTCAAAAAAAGTGAAGAAAAAACTTATCAATTAGGGGCAAAATTAGTACGTTATGCTAATCAGAATATTGAACAAATTGATTTGATTGAGCAAAGTTTGCCATACTTGGAAAAGTTACAAGAAAAAATTGATGAGACGATTCATTTGGGCGTTTTAAGTAATTCTGAAATTTATTACGTCAATAAATTAGAACCAAAATTTCAGTCAATTCGTATGTCATCAAAAGTTGGGATTAGTCGCCCGCTATATAGTTCAGCGATGGGCAAGGCAGTTCTGGCGATGATGAGCGAATCTGAAGTGGATAGTTATTTAGAGACAAATGATTTAAAGCCATTTACCGTAAATACAATCACAAATCCACTAAAATTAAAGCAAGAATTATCAGAAATTAGAGCGAGTGGGATTGCTTTTGATAATGAGGAAATGGAAAAGGATATTTTTTGTATAGGTACAGCGTTGATGAACAAAGGGCAGATAGTTGGGGCGATGAGTATTAGTTTACCTAAATTCCGCGTAACAAATAGCTATCAAGAAAAGGTGATCCAAGCTATTTTAGAAGCGAAGACCGCCATTGAAAAAGAATTAAAATAATGTACATAATTAGATGTTGAAGATTTAGTCATGGTACTAAGTCTTCTTTTTTTTTATGTGGAAAATTATTTAATAAAACCCCTTTCAAATATTTTGATTTTGCGGTATACTCTACTTGTATTTCTAAAAGATAAATTATAATTTCTAAATAAGAAAGAGTGATAGAGATGAAACGTGTGGATATTCTAAACAAGCTGGCTAATTGTGGTGTCATTGCAGTGGTTCGCGGTGATTCAGCACAACAAGCAATCAAAGCTAGTGAAGCGATTGTTGCAGGTGGCATGAAAGGAATCGAACTAACCTTTACAGTACCAAATGCGCAAGAAGCCATCCGTACTTTGTCTGAAAAGTATGCTGATGATGAAGAAGTGGTAATCGGTGCAGGTACGGTTCTGGATGCTACGACTGCTCGTTTAGCGATAATGGCAGGTGCAGCATTTATTGTAAGTCCTTGTTTTGATATAGAAACAGCCAAAATTTGCAACCTATATCAGATTCCTTACCTACCAGGATGTATGACTATTAATGAAATGAAGGAAGCCTTAAAAGCGGGTGCAGATATCGTGAAATTATTCCCAGGATCTGCTTTTGGTCCGAAAATTGTTGGCGCATTCAAAGCACCGTTGCCACAGTTAAACATTATGCCGACTGGTGGTGTGAGCTTGGATAATATGGCGGAATGGTTCAAAGCAGGTGTCGTTGCTGTCGGTGTGGGCGGTAATTTATTAGCACCTCTAAAAAATGAAGATTATCCTGCAATTACCAAAGTAGCAGAGCAATATATGGCTAAATTACAAGAAATTCGCGAGGGATGATTATGGCAGAAGTACTTACTTTAGGAGAAATTATGCTAAGGCTTTCGACAAAAGAAAACCGGTTAGTCTGTACAGATGAACTACTCGCACATTACGGTGGTGGAGAAGCCAATGTAGCGATCAGTTTAGCAAATTTTGGGCACCAAGCTTACTTTGCCAGTAAAGTTCCCGATAATGCATTAGGGTTAGCGGTTAAGCGTCATTTGAATCGTTTTGGTGTGCATACTGATTTTCTGCTTTTTGGTGGTCAGCGCTTAGGTGTTTACTTTTTAGAACAAGGAGTGGGTATTAAAGCGGCTAATGTCATTTATGATCGTGCCTTTTCGAGTTTTTCTCAGATGACTGAAAATGAATGGGAAAGAATGGATTTGTTTGCAGGGATTGATTTATTCCATTTATCTGGGATTACACCTGCTTTAAGTCCTGCTTGGCTAGAATTGTTAATCAAATTGATGCAAGAAGCAAAATCAAGAGGCGTTAAAATCAGTTTTGACATTAATTTTAGAGGTAAACTTTGGAGTCAAGCCCAAGCAGCGGAAGCACTAAAACAAATTTTGCCTTATGTTGATTATTTATCTGCTGGTCGTCTAGATGCGCAATATTTACTTGGTATTAAGCATGCGGAACTTCTACCACTAGAACAATGTTACCAAGAAATGCAAAGACTTTATCCAAATATTCAAGTGATTTATTCGACCAATCGGACCATACTTTCTGCCAAACACAATCAGTTACAGGGAACACTTTATTATCAAAATGCTTATTACGAATCTAAAGTGATCGACATCCCTGAAATTGTTGATCGTGTAGGTGGCGGGGATGCTTATTCTGCAGGGATTATCCATGGTTTGCTTAGTGAATATGAGCCTCAAGCGATCGTAGACTTTGCAACTGCGGCTTCGGCATTAAAACATATGGTCTATGGCGACTGTAATCAATTTACGCTATCAGAAGTGCAAGCCTACCTTGAAAATGATTCTAGTAAAATAAACCGATAATATTTGCAAAAAAGCCTTTTCAAAACCGGTTTACTTATGTATAATGAATTTGTAAATTTCTTAAATGTAAAATATATTTTCTTTATAGGAAATAAGTGCAAGGAGGAAAAGAGAAATGCAAAAGATGGAAACGCGTTACGCACACGCACCCGAAGATATCCGTCATTATTCAACAGAACAGTTACGTAAGGAGTTTTTGGTAGAAGAAGTCTTTGTACCAGGCGATATTCGTTTAACTTATACGCATAATGACCGTATGATTTTTGGAGGAGTGACCCCTACGACAGAACCACTCGAAATTGTATTGTCGACTGAATTAGGTGTCGATTTCTTCCTAGAACGTCGTGAATTGGGTGTCATTAATATTGGTGGCCCTGGTTTTATCACGATTAATGGTCAAAAAGAAGAAATGAAAAAACAAGATGGTTACTACATCGGTATGGGAACGAAAGAAGTCAAATTTGAGTCTCAAGATGTAAGTAATCCAGCAAAATTTTATGTAAGTTCAGTGCCTGCTCATCACACCTATCCAAATGTGAAGATTAGCATTGATCAGATTAAACCATTAGAAACAGGCGAAAAATTAACGTTGAATGAACGTAAAATTTATCAATATGTTCATCCAAATGTTTGTCAAAGCTGCCAATTACAAATGGGTTATACCATCTTAGAACCAGGTAGCTCTTGGAACACGATGCCATGTCATACACATGAACGTCGAATGGAAGCTTATGTATACTTTGATATGGAAGCGGATACTAAAGTGTTCCATATGATGGGTAAACCGGATGAAACAAAGCATTTAGTAATGGGTAATGAACAAGCGACAATCTCACCTAGTTGGTCTATTCATTCAGGTGTCGGAACAAGCAATTATTCCTTCATTTGGGCAATGTGTGGCGAAAATATTACCTATACTGATATGGATATGGTCGCAATGGATGATTTAAGATAATACAATTAATAAGTATCAGAAAGGAAGAGATGAAATGAGTTTTGAAATGGATAAATTCCGTTTAGATGGTAAAGTGGCTTTAGTAACAGGTGCTGTATATGGAATTGGTTTCGAAATTGCCAAATCATTAGCTAAAGCTGGAGCAACAATTGTGTTTAACAACTTGGATCAAAAATCAGTGGATCAAGGCTTAGCTAACTATGAAAAAGAAGGGATTAAAGCTTATGGTTATGTCTGCGATGTAACTGATGAAGAAGCTGTTAAGAAAATGGTTGCTCAAATTAAAGAAGAAGTCGGTGTGATTGACATCTTAGTAAACAATGCGGGTATTATTAAGCGTATCCCGATGGTAGAAATGGAAGCTAAAGATTTCCGTCAAGTAATCGACGTTGACCTAAATGCGCCATTTATCGTATCAAAAGCAGTAATTCCTGATATGATTGAAAAAGGTGCAGGTAAAATCATCAACATTTGCTCTATGATGAGTGAATTAGGTCGTGAAACAGTCAGTGCTTATGCTGCGGCTAAGGGCGGATTGAAGATGTTAACGAAAAATATTGCATCTGAATATGGCCAATACAATATCCAATGTAACGGGATTGGACCTGGTTATATTGCTACGCCACAAACTGCACCATTACGTGAATTACAAGAAAATGGGGAACGTCACCCATTTGATCAATTTATCGTTGGTCGCACTCCTGCTGCACGTTGGGGGACCCCAGATGATTTAGCTGGCCCTGCAGTATTCTTAGCATCTGAAGCCTCTGATTTTGTCAACGGACATATTTTATATGTTGATGGCGGTATCTTAGCTTATATTGGTAAACAACCATAGTCTTATTTGACCAAAAAGTAAACCGCTTTTCATATAGGTATGGGTGCTTGTATTTTTAATTACGAAAAACCTTTGTATACAAGCACTCCACCTATTTTAAAATAACCAATAATTTATATTATGCTTTCAAAAATTTGTTGGTATAACTTAAATTAAGCAATTATTCATTTTCATAAAAAATCAAAATTATTTAAAAAAAGCCTTTACAATTGGTATGGTAAATGGTATAGTTTAATCAACAGATAAACCGGTAAACATAAAGAGAGGATGCGATAAAGTGATTAAATTAGTAGTTGTGGCTCATGGACATTTTGCTACTGGAGCGGCTAGTGCTTTGGAATTGATTGCTGGCAAACAAGAAGATGTGGCAGTGATTGATTTTTCTGAAGGAATGTCCGCACAAACAGTCAAAGACAAAATTGCAGCTGAACTGGAAAATCAATCAGAAGTATTAGTTTTGACTGATTTGTTGGGTGGCACACCTTTTAAAGTAAGTACTGAATTGATGACAACGTTCAACGGAAAAATGAATGTGCTTTCAGGATTGAATTTGGCAATGTTAATTGAAGCGGTATTTGCACGTAATATGTTAGACTTTGATGAATTAGTCGATAAATTAGTAAACACTGCAAAAGATGGCGTGGTTCATGCACAGTCTTTATTTGCTGCAGAGGATCAAGAAGATGAGTTCGAGGGAGGAATTTAAGTGACAAATAAAATTAAAACGGTTGCAATTGAAGAAATCAAAAATCCTGAGCGCTTTTTAGACCAACCTCTACTTACAAAAGCCGAAGTGAAAGCTGCGATTGATTTAGCAATGGAGCAACTTCGCGTGAATATGGCATATTTTAAAGATGAATTTCCGACACCTGCTACTTTCGATAATCTTTATCCAAAAATGGACAATACCGAATGGACCAATGGCTTTTGGACAGGTGAATTATGGTTAGGTTATGAATATACGAATGAAGAAGCGATGAAGGAGCTCGCACAAGCCAATGATCGTTCTTTCTTAGATCGTGTGGAAAAACGGATTGAGTTAGATCATCATGATTTAGGCTTTTTGTATACGCCTTCATGTATGGCCGAATATAAACTTTTGCATACACCTGAAGCCAGAAAAGCCGCAATCTTGGCAGCGGATAAATTAATTGAACGTTATCAAGAGGTCGGTGGTTTCATCCAAGCCTGGGGTGAGTTAGGCAAGCCTGAACATTATCGTTTAATTATTGATTGCTTATTAAATATTCAATTATTATTCTGGGCAAGTGAGCAAACAGGGGATCCAAAATATGCGCAGATGGCGACCCAACACTTCTACACTTCTGCAAACAATGTGATTCGTGATGATGCTTCAGCTTTCCATACTTTTTACTTTGATCCAAAAACAGGTGAACCTCTAAAAGGTGTGACACGTCAAGGTTATAGTGATGATTCAGCCTGGGCCCGTGGTCAAGCTTGGGGGATTTATGGTATTCCATTGACTTATCGTTTTGTGAAAGACGAAGATTGCTTTGGATTGTTTAAGGGGATGACGAATTATTTCTTAAATCGTTTACCAAAAGATCATGTTTCTTATTGGGATTTGATTTTTGGTGATGGGTCAGGTCATTCCAGAGATTCTTCAGCAACCGCCACAGCGGTATGTGGGATGCATGAAATGTTGAAACACTTGCCTGAAGTAGATAGTGATAAATTAACCTATAAATACGCGATGCATGCGATGTTACGTTCATTAATTGACAACTATGCCAATCG
The DNA here is from genome assembly GCA_946499615.1 of Enterococcus cecorum. Classification (GTDB taxonomy): domain Bacteria; phylum Bacillota; class Bacilli; order Lactobacillales; family Enterococcaceae; genus Enterococcus_E; species Enterococcus_E cecorum_B. Next base: position 8,432 of record CAMMST010000034.1, read on the forward strand.
CGAAATCAAACCAGGTAGACCACTTCTTTTACATGGTGTGTATTCATGGCACTCAGGTAAAGGCGTGGATGAAGGAAATATCTGGGGCGACTATTATTATTTAGAGGCATTGATTCGATTCTACAAAGATTGGGAATTATACTGGTAAAAAATTAGGAGGAATAGAAAATGGCAACACCAAATATTGTAATGACACGTGTAGATGAACGTTTAATCCATGGGCAAGGACAATTATGGGTTAAATCATTAGGATGTAATACAGTTATTGTAGCAAATGATGCAGTAAGTAACGATAAAATGCAACAAACTTTGATGAAAACTGTGATTCCAGGTTCTGTTGCGATGCGCTTTTTCCCATTGCAAAAAGTGATTGACATTATTCATAAAGCAAGTCCGGCGCAAACGATTTTTATTGTCATTAAAGATTTAGCCGATGCCTTAACCTTAGTGAAAGGAGGCGTACCAATTAAAGAATTGAACATCGGCAATATTCATAATGCTCCTGGTAAAGAACAAGTGACTCGTTCCATTTATTTAGACGACAAAGACAAAGAAATTATTCGAGAACTTAGTGAAAGTTATCATGTAACATTTAATACCAAAACGACTCCTTCTGGAAACGACGGAGCACATGAAGTAAATCTTTTAGACTATATCTAAAGAATAGGAGAAAAAGAAGATGGAAATTAATATCATTCAAGCATTATTAATTGGTTTGTGGACCGCATTCTGTTTTAGTGGTTTACTATTGGGACTTTACACAAACCGTTGTATTATCCTTTCCTTTGGTGTAGGGATTATCTTAGGAGATCTTCCTACTGCCTTAGCGATGGGGGCAATCAGTGAATTAGCTTACATGGGATTTGGTGTTGGTGCTGGGGGAACTGTACCACCTAACCCAATTGGACCTGGTATTTTCGGTACTTTAATGGCTATTACAAGTGCCGGTAAAGTGACACCAGAAGCAGCTTTGGCGTTATCTACTCCAATCGCTGTAGGTGTACAATTCTTACAAACTTTTGCTTATACTGTTCGTGCAGGTGCTCCTGAATCTGCTATTAAAGGATTACAAAGTGGTAACATGAGCAAATTCAAAATGAATGCAAATGGTACTGTTTGGGTATTTGCTGTGATGGGATTTGCGATTGGTTTCTTGGGTGCATACTCAATGGAAACTTTATTAAAATTAGTTGATTTAATTCCACCAGTATTATTAAGTGGTTTAAGTTTAGCAGGTAAAATGCTTCCTGCAATTGGTTTTGCGATGATTTTATCAGTAATGGCGAAGAAAGAATTGATTCCATTCGTATTACTTGGCTATATTTGTGCTGCATACTTACAAATTCCAATTATCGGAATCGCAATTATCGGTACAATCTTTGCGTTAATGGAATACTATCGTCAACCTAAAACAGTAGCTGCAACAGATAACCAAGGAGGCGAACAAGATGACTGGATCTAATAAATTAACGAAAAAAGACTATTTAGTAACTTCTTTACGTGCATTCTTCTTGCAAAACGGCTTTAACTATAGCAACTATCAAGGGATTGGGTATGCGAATGTCATTTATCCAGCCTTGAAAAAACATTATGGTAATGACCAAAAAGCCTTATGTAAAGCGTTAGAAGATAACTGTGAATTCTATAATACAAACCCTCACTTCTTGCCATTCATTACGAGCTTACACTTAGTAATGTTAGAAAATGATCGACCAGAAGATGAAATTCGTAGCATTAAAATGGCTTTAATGGGACCTTTAGCAGGGATTGGGGATTCATTATCTCAATTCGTATTAGCACCATTACTTTCAACTATTGCTGCATCTCTAGCGCAACAAGGATTAGCTTTAGGACCAATCTTATTCTTTGTTGCAATGAACTTGATTTTAACTTCTATCAAGTTAGGTACGGGGATGTATGGCTATAAATTTGGTACCAAAGTTATTGATAAATTAAGCGACCAAATGGCTACTATTTCTCATGTAGCAAACATCATTGGGGTTACCGTTATCTCTGGTTTAGCCGTAACCTTCGTCAAAATTACTGTACCGATTACGTATGCTGCCGGTAAAGTTCAAGAAGGCGCTGACCAAAAAATCGTTTCTATTCAAGGAATGTTAGATAAAATTGCGCCAGCGTTATTACCAGCTTTATTTACTATCTTTGTATACTGGTTAATTAAGAAGAAAAAATGGACTACTTACAAAATTGTGCTCTTAACAATCGTTATCGGTATTATCGGTAGCTGGTTAGGAATCCTAGCATAATGAATACACAAACGCTCACAATTATTGTATTAATTATCATTGCAGTCACTTCTGTCATCCCTAGTCTTTTACAAGCGATGGGGGCAAGACGCAACCAAAAAGAAATGCAAGAACAAATGAAAAAAAGAGAAGAATATCTCGCTAATTTGAAAAAAGGCGATGAAGTCATTCTCTTAGACGGCATTCATGGTAAAATTGTCTCCATTAAGGGAACATTAGTGGAATTAAAAATCTCACAAAACACAGTTGTTTACGTTGAAAAAGAGAGCATAATGGGCAAATCCAGAGAACTACTATTTAAGTAGTTCTCTGTTTATTTAGAGGCTATCTAAAGCGTTGGTCAGACATGAAACAGGTCAATGCAACAGACAAAGAAAAGAGGCAATAGGATGATGCAAGACTTTCAAACGCGCCAAGATTATATCCTAGCATTAAAAGAAATCTTAATCCCTTTAAAAGAAAAATATATGAGTCAACAAAATGGCCGTATTCATTTAGGGAATACAGGTACAACCTATATGCAAAAAACAAGCGAGGTAGAGGCTTTTTTACGACCGTTATGGGGATTAGCGCCACTTTTATCTCAACAAGAAGATGAAGAGCTAGAAGAAATCTATCACGGTTATTTACGCGGTTTAATTAAAGGGGTCAATCCACTTGCGCCAGAGTATTGGGGGCATCCACAAGAAGATCGGCAATTAATTGTAGAAATGGCGGCGATTGCGACCTCTATCTTGCTTGCTAAAGAAAAATTTTGGGACGTCTTATCACCACAGGAACAAAAGCAACTTCACGATTGGTTACTTTTAGCGGATACGTGTGATATACCACATAATAATTGGCATTTTTTCAGGATATTGATTCATGTTGCGATGCGTAAATGTCATCAAACCTTTTCACAAGACCAAATTGATGCCGACTTTTTAGCTATTGAATCATTTTATGACGGGCAAGGGTGGTATTTTGATGGGCGTCAAGAAAAACGTGATTACTATATTGCTTTTGCTTTTCATTTTTATAGTTTGCTTTATTATAAAGAAATGCAAGAGATAGATACACAGCGTTGCGCAAAGATAAAACAGCGTGCGATTCGATTTGCTCAGACTTTTCAGTATTATTTTGATGATAAAGGACGTGGATTACCTTTTGGACGTAGCTTGACCTATCGCTTTGCACAAGTTGCCTTTTTTTCAGCGCTTGTTTATGCCGATATTCAAGCTTTACCCTGGCAAAAAATTAAACAAATCATTAGCAGTCATTTTTCTTTTTGGTGGCAAGAAAAAATATTTACGAATCACCATTATTTAAGTATCGGCTATGGGTATGAAAATTTGGTAATGGCGGAAAGTTATAATGGTCCTGGTTCACCTTATTGGGCCTTGAAGAGTTTCTTAATCCTAGCTGTTCCTAAAAATCATCCTTTTTGGCAAGTGTCTATGTCAGAAGAAGTCCATGAAAATACCCTCTTTCAACCATACGTAGTTAAACCAGCAAGAATGATGTTGCAACAAACCGATAATGGTCAGCAGCTTTTGGGTTATCCTGTGGCCCAATGGAGTTTATCGCAAAGTCAGGGAATAAGTAAGTATGCCAAATTTGTATATTCGACGCAGTTTGGCTTTTCTGTGACCAAATCAGCTATCGGCTATGCAGAAGGTGGTTTTGACAACACATTAGCAGTAAGTCTAGACAATCACCATTTTGTCACGAAAGAAGAAGTAGCTGAGTTTCATCTATTGCCAGATCGGACTATTCAAGTTTGGCAACCCTATGTAGGTGTTTGCATCAAGTCAACGATTATACCACTGGGAGCCTATCATTTGCGTATTCATCAAATTCAAAGCGATTATCCTTTATATTTATATGACGGGGGCTTTTCTGTACAGCAAGAACCTCATTTTACGGAAAAGCATGAGGCAAATAAAGTCTCTTATCACAGTCAAAGGGGTCATATTTGCTGTGAGAATATCCAAGGGTATCAGGAGGCGTTTTTGATTGCCAACGCACCGAATACGAATGTGTTGTATCCAAGAACGGTGATGTGTGGATTAAAAAACAAGATTGCAGTAGGAAAACACTGCCTAATCGGTTTGTTTGGTGGTAGTATAAAGCACTTAGAACATATAGAAATCAAGCTTTCTGAACAATTAGTCTATATCCGAACATTAGGCAAAGAAAACATCATAAAAATCTAGTAAACCGGTTGAAATGATAACGGTTTCTTTGTAAAATATATCTAGAAAGATTGTTAGGGAGGGGATGAACTGATGAAAAAAGTAACCATAAATGACATTGCCAAGCTTGCCAATACTTCAAAAACCACTGTCTCCTTTTACCTGAATCAAAAATATGATCGGATGAGTTTGGATACGCGCAGAAAAATTGAGAAAGTGATTCGTGAAACTAACTATGTCCCTAGCATTTTAGCGCGCAGTTTAAATGATAAACAGACGAAATTAATTGGTGTGTTAATTGGGGATATTACCAACACTTTTTCTAATTTATTAGTCAAAGGTGCAGAGAGTGTGGCTCAAAAACGTGGCTATCAAATGATTATGGGCAACAGTAATTATTCTCAAGATGATGAGTCCAAGTATATCGATAGCATGATGCGCCTAGATGTAGATGGTTTTATCATTCAGCCGACTAGTCATTTTAGAAAATATACGAATATCATGGAAGAAAATGGTAAAAAATTAGTCTTTTTTGATAGTCAGCTGTATGAATATCGCAATAGCTGGGTGAAGACCAATAATTATGATGCCGTGTATGATACCATGCAAGTCTGCTATCACGAAAAAGGGTATCAGAAATTTTTGATGATTACCGCAGATCCTAATCGCCTCAGTACGCGTATTGAACGTTCGCAAGGTTTTGTTAATTCGGTAGAGGATTTAAAAGTGCCTTATGAGCAGTTAATTATTGAGGATAATGATCCAGATATTGAGAAAATAAAAGCATTTTTATTAAAGCATACCAATGATTTAACGAAAGTCTTAGTATTTGTACCGAATTGTTGGGCCTTACCAATTGTGTTTTCGGCGATGAAAGAATTACAACTTAAGATGCCGCAAGTTGGTTTAATCGGTTTTGACAATATTGAATGGAGTGGTTTTTCTTCACCTACTGTGACAACCATTGTGCAGCCAGCTTATCGTGAAGGTCAAGAAGCGATGAACATGTTGATTGATCAAATAGAAGGTACAGATAATACCACGAATCAACGGATACTAGATTGCGAAATTCATTGGAAAGAATCCACTTATTAAGTATCAGAGCAATTTTTGTGTGAATCAAGCAAGAATTGCTCTATTTTTTTTTTGATTTTTTTAGAATATTTTTTTTAAAACTTTTACGGGATAATCACAATCTATGAAGATATATAATTCAACTATAGACAAAAATTGAGACTGTATTAAATAATATTGGGATGGGTTCCACAATGAAAAATAATACCAGTATTTTCAAAAAAACACCGATAAACCCTTGCAAAAACAATAGAAAACGCTTATATTTGTATTGTGGTTACTACCAGTTAGGAGGATTTAAAGTGAGGGAATTTAAGATAGCCGATCAATTTTATTTAGATGGTCAACCGTTTAAGATTCTATCTGGCGCCATTCATTATTTCCGGGTACATCCGGATGATTGGTACCACTCCTTATATAATCTCAAAGCATTAGGATTTAATACAGTGGAAACTTATATCCCATGGAATTTGCATGAAGCACAGCCAGGCAAGTTTTGTTGGGAAGGTCAGCTAGACATTGAACGTTTCTTAAATTTGGCTCAGGAATTAGGCTTATATGCAATTGTTCGTCCTTCGCCGTTTATTTGCGCAGAGTGGGAATTTGGGGGCTTGCCTGCGTGGTTACTACAAGCAAATGTGCGTGTGAGAAGTTCAGATATTGCTTATTTAAGACTGGTTCGTAATTATTACAAAGAATTGATTCCTAAATTAGCCAAACATCAACTCAATCATGGCGGAAATATTTTAATGTTTCAAATTGAAAATGAATATGGTTCTTATGGGGAAGATAAGGCCTATTTGAAAGCTTTGAAGATGATGATGGATGAATTTGGGATCACGAGTCCTTATTTTACCTCCGATGGTCCCTGGCAAGCAACCTTAAGAGCAGGTAGTTTGATAGAAGAGGATATATTAGTTACTGGAAATTTTGGCTCAAAAGGAACAGAAAATTTTCAGATGATGCAAGCCTTCTTTGACTTACATCATAAAAAGTGGCCGTTGATGTGTATGGAATTTTGGGATGGTTGGTTTAATCGTTGGGGAGATTCCATTATTAAACGTGATCCACAAGAATTGGTTGAGTCGGTAATGGAAGTTATCAAACAGGGTAGTATCAACTTATATATGTTTCATGGCGGAACCAACTATGGCTTTATGAATGGTTGTTCAGCGCGTGGTCAAAGAGATTTGCCGCAAGTGACGTCTTATGATTATGATGCAATTTTAGATGAGGCAGGTAATCCAACAGCAAAATATCACTTGCTTCAAAAGGCGATGCAAGCTGAATTTCCAGATAACTTTTATGCGCAGCCGCTAGTCAAGCAAATGGGAAGTTATCCAGCAGCTCAGCTAAAGGAATGTGTGAATTTGACAGCGACATTAGATAGGCTTAGTCAAGTGCACCAAAGTTTTTATCCAAGTAATATGGAAAGCTTGGGACAAAATACAGGATATATCTATTATCAAACCGAACTTTTACGCGATAAGCAGGATGAAGAAAAGATTCGCGTGATTGATGCGCGTGACCGTATGCAATTATTTATCAACCAAGAATTAGTGGCGACGCAATATCAAGAAGAAATAGGCGAAGATATTATGGTTGCCTATCCAAGTGAAAAAGTCACACTTGGCGTATTGGTTGAAAATATGGGACGCGTAAATTATGGATATAAACTCACTGCACCAACCCAGAGTAAAGGGATTGGTCGAGGTGTAATGGTGGATTTACATTTTGTAGGTCATTGGAAAATGTATCCGCTACCTTTAGAAGATATTTCTAAAGTAGATTTCCAAGGTGCTTTTAAAGAAGGGTTGCCTAGCTTTTATCGCTATACTTTCCACGTTGATCATCTGCAAGATACATTTTTGGATTTGCGTGGCTTTGGTAAAGGAGTAGCTTTTGTTAATGGGCATAACCTTGGTAGATTTTGGGAAAAAGGACCACTTCGATCTTTGTATGTGACGCAAAAATGGCTAAAGGAGGGAGCAAACGAAATTGTCTTATTTGAGACAGAAGGGAAATACAAAGAGCAATTGGTTTTTTCTAATGTAGCAATTATTGATTATTAATTAAGAGAGGCGATAGTAATGGCAATTATTGGTACACGAATTGATGGACGATTGATTCATGGTCAAGTAGCAAATTTATGGACAACAAAATTAAATATTAGTCGAATTATGGTAATTGATGATGAAGTTGCTCAAAATGACATTGAAAAAAGTGGTTTGAAACTTGCATGTCCAGCTGGAGTTAAATTAAGTATCTTGCCAGTGGAAAAGGCAGCAAATAATATTCTTGCGGGCAAATATGATTCTCAACGATTATTGATTGTTGCACGATATCCAGACCGCTTCTTAAGACTTGTGGAATATGGCGTGCCGTTGAAAGAATTAAATGTCGGCAATATGTCACAAACGCCAGAAACCAGACAAGTGACTCGTAGTATTAATGTCGTGGACAAAGATATTGAGGCATTTGAAGCGCTTGATGCTAAAGGAGTTCATTTATATGCACAAATGGTTCCTGGAGATACAGCAAAAGACTTCATGCCATTGTTAGCCAAAGTGAAATAGTGAAAATGATAAAGGAGGAGTTTTCTTATGATTCATTGGTGGCAAATTCTATTATTAACGTTGTACTCAGCTTATCAAATCTGTGATGAGTTGACGATTGTGTCATCAGCAGGTTCTCCAGTATTCGCAGGACTTATTTCTGGTTTAATTATGGGCGATATGAAAACTGGTTTAATCATCGGTGGGGGCTTGCAACTCGTAGTTTTAGGTGTTGGTACTTTTGGGGGTGCGTCAAGAATCGATGCGACTTCTGGGGCAGTTTTAGCTACAGCCTTTTCAGTAGCACAAGGAATTGATCCTGAAATCGCCATCTCAACCATTGCCGTACCAGTTGCTGCTTTACTTGTATACACAGATATCTTAGGACGTTTCTCAACTACATTCTTTGCACATAGAATCGATGCTGCAGTTGAAAGATTTGACTATAAAGGAATTGAACGGAATTACTTGCTAGGTGCGGTTCCCTGGGCATTATCTCGTGCCTTACCAGTCTTCCTTGCATTAGCTTTCGGTAGTGGTTTAGTAGAAACATTGGTTAACTTTGTCAATGATGTGAAATGGTTAGCAGATGGTTTAACTTTAGCTGCTAGAATGTTACCTGGTCTAGGGTTTGCTATCTTACTTCACTACTTACCAATTAAACGTAACTTACACTACTTAGCTTTAGGTTTTGGTTTAACCGCTATGCTAACAGTCATCTTTAGTAATATCCAAACTTTAGGTGGCGCTGTAGCAGGTGTGGTGAAAGACTTCAACGGTGGTGCATTCAAGACATTACCTATGATTGGTATAGCTGTCATTGGTTTATTCTTAGCTGTATTACGTTACAATGAAACACAACGTAAGAATAATGCACCAGCTGCACCAACTGCTTCAAATCAATCAGAAAGTGGGGAAATTGAAGATGACGAAATCTAACTATAAATTAACCAAAGAAGATTTTACGCAAATTAACAAGCGTAGTTTATTCACTTTCCAATTAGGTTGGAACTATGAACGTATGCAAGGTTCAAGTTATCTATATATCATTTTGCCACAATTAAGAAAAATGTATGGCGATGGTACACCAGAATTAAAAGAAATGATGAAATTGCATACTCAATTCTTTAATACGTCTAACTTCTTCCATACAATCATCACTGGTATTGATTTAGCGTTAGAAGAAACAGACGGTGTAGAATCTAAAGACGCGGTCAACGGTATTAAGACTGGGTTGATGGGACCATTCGCACCAATCGGGGACTCTATTTTTGGATCATTAGTCCCAGCTATTATGGGTTCAATCGCTGCTACTTTAGCCATCCAAGGTCAACCATGGGGTGTCTTATTATGGGTAGCTGTGACGGTTGCCATTAACGTCTTTCGTTGGAAACAATTAGAATTCGCGTATAAAGAAGGGGTTAAATTAGTAACCACTATGCGTGATAAATTATCAGCTTTAGTGGATGCCGCTTCTGTTATGGGGGTATTCATGGTCGGAGCTTTAATCGCAACAATGATTAACTTTGATATTTCATGGAAACCTGCTATCGGTGATAAAGTCATTGATATTCAAGATTTAATTAATATGATTTTCCCTCGCTTAGTGCCAGCAGTCTTCACAGGATTTATCTTCTGGATTTTAGGACGTAAAGGCATGACTTCAACCAAAGCAATCTTAATTATTATCTTGCTTGCATTAGGTTGCTCTGCTGCAGGTTACTTCTTATTTGGTATGAAATAATGAAGCAATTAGTATTAATTAGTCATGGCAAATTTGCTGAGGAATTGAAAAAATCAACAGAAATGATTATGGGGCCACAAGATTGTATCCATACGGTTTGTTTCTTACCGGAAGAAGGACAAGCTGAGTTTCGTGAAAAATTCGAAAAAACGGTTAAAGATCTTGATGACTATGTTGTTTTAGCTGATTTACTCGGGGGAACACCAGCAAATGTCATATCGAAAATGATTTTAGAAGGACAAGATATCCAATGTTATGCCGGAATGAACATGCCGATGGTGATTGGCTTTTTAAACGGCGTGCTACTTGATCAAGAAGTAGATTTAGTTGGATATGGTAAAGATAATATTCATCATATTAATGAAATCATCTTACAAGATTCAGACGATGAGGATGAATAAAGGATTTTAAAAGGTCGCAGTTTAGAAAGTTGTGCATTCAAGTCATCCTTTTTCTAAACTGCGATTCTTATTTTTAAAGAGTGGGAGGATTATTATGTTCCAATTATCAAAAGAAGAATTAGAAAAATTAGGAGCTGAAATTACGACTCGTGAAATTCATCAAGAGCCTGAATTATGGGAAGAATTATTAGCAAGTTTTACAGCTCAAGAAAAAGAAATAAAAGAATTTATTAGTCAAATCAATGGTCGTGTGCGGGTGATTTTCACTGGTGCGGGGACTTCACAATATGTGGGAGATACCTTAGTGCCTTATTTAAATCAAAAAGCCGATACGAATCGCTTTATCTTCCATAGTTATGCGACAACGGATATTGTGGCTAGTCCATTAGATTATCTATTTCCTGATGAACCTACGCTGTTGGTTTCTTTTGCTAGAAGTGGGAATAGTCCTGAAAGTATTGCAGCGGTTAATCTAGCCAATCAATTAGTCAAAGATTGCTATCATTTGGCGATTACTTGTGCGAAAGAAGGCCAACTAGCGCAACTATGTCAAAAGGATGAACACAGCTATGTTTTCTTGATGCCAGAACGTTCTAATGATGCTGGTTTTGCGATGACGGGTAGCTTTAGTTGTATGTATTTAGCGACTTTACTCTTATTTGACCAAACAGATTTAGCAGAAAAACAAGAGTATGTTCGCCAGGCTGCCTTGATGGCTAATCAAGTTTATGATAATGAAGCAACTTTACAAGCGATTGTCGATCAACCATTTGAAAGAATTATTTATTTAGGATCTGGTTGTTTAGCTGGCTTAACAAGAGAAGCACAATTAAAAGTATTGGAATTGACTGCAGGTAAAATTGCGACCGTCTTTGATTCTTCTATGGGATTTCGTCATGGACCTAAATCATTTATTAACGAAAAAGCACTTGTATTCGGTTTTGTAAACAATCATTCTTATACACGACAATACGATGTGGATGTGTTAAATGAAATTTATCGCGATGGAATTGCTAAACAAGTAACTGCGTTGACACAAGAAAATGACTTAAATTATGAAGGTCAATCGTTTGTCTTTGATTCAAAAGTAATCTTACCAAGTGGCTATTTAGTATTACCATATATTGTTTTTGCACAAACGATTGCCTTACTTACTTCTGTCAAGATTGGCAACTTACCAGATACACCTTCGCCAACAGGTACCGTCAATCGGGTGGTAAAAGGTGTCACCATTCATGAATATCAAGTCTAAGTGTAGTAGTTTTGAAAAGGGGAATGACGAGAATATGACTTTAACAGCAGGAAAAACACAAGCAATGAGAAATTTAATGAGCGAAGAAGGAATTATCGCTGCTTTAGCTATTGACCAAAGAGGGGCTTTGAAGAAAATGATGAAAGCCCTAGATTTTGAACCTAAAGCAGGAGATATTGAACGCTTTAAAGAGTTAGTCAGTGAAGAATTGACGCCTTATGCCTCCTCTATTTTGCTTGATCCAGAATATGGTTTACCAGCAAGTAAAGTGCGTGCTGAAAATAGTGGGTTACTGATTGCTTATGAAAAAACCGGGTATGATGCAACGGTTCCTGGACGTTTACCAGATTTATTATCTGTCTGGTCAGCTAAACGCATCAAAGAACAAGGCGCCGATGCTGTAAAATTCTTGCTTTACTATGATGTGGATGAAGACCAAGAAATTAATGAACAAAAGCATGCCTTCGTGGAAAGAATTGGTAGTGAATGTGCCGCAGAAGAAATGCCATTTTACTTAGAATTGCTTTCTTATGATGCAAACAATGCGGATAACAGCTCTAAAGAATTTGCGAAAGTGAAACCACATAAGGTAATTGAAATGATGAAGGAATTTTCAAAACCACGTTATCAAGTGGATGTATTGAAAGTGGAAGTTCCAGTCAATATGAAATATGTAGAGGGCTTTGCAAAAGGTGAAGTCGTTTATACGAAAGAAGAAGCTGCGAAGTACTTTAAAGAACAAAGTGAAGCAACCAACTTACCATTTATCTTTTTAAGTGCTGGTGTATCAGCTAGTTTATTCCAGGATACTTTACGTTTTGCTCATGAAGCAGGTTCGACCTTTAATGGTGTGTTATGCGGACGTGCGACTTGGGCAGACGGCGTGAAACCTTTTGTTACAGGAGACGAGGCACAAGTAAGAGCCTGGTTACAAACGCAAGGACGCAAAAATATTGAAGAATTAAATGAAGTATTAAAAGTAACTGCGACACCGGTGAAATTGTAATTTATTAGGATGGAAAGCTAGTTCTCGTTTACATTCTATCATTCTAGTTTGTAAAGGAAAATTAGCTTTTTTTCTTTACATAGCCTTATACTTTTTTCTTGCAATCTGTTATACTACTGTTGAATAGAGGAGAAAGGAGCAAATGAGATGGTGGCGATGTTTAATAGTAAGCAGCCATTATATGATCAATTGGTTGATTTATTAAAAGAAAAGATTGAAACGGAATTAGAACCAAATACAAAATTAGAATCTGAACGTGAACTATCCAATCGATATGGATTAAGTCGCACCACAGTACGTTTAGCATTGCAGGAATTAGAGAAAATGGGCTATATCTACAGACGGCATGGTAAGGGAACCTATGTATCTGATTTATCTAAGTCTGCTAGAAATATTTCGAGTGCTTATAGTTTCACAGAACAGACCAAAGCATTAGGTAAGACGCCTAAAACGGTCATCTTAGAATTCGAAACGGTAGAAGCCAATAAATATTTTGCCAATAAATTGCAAGTTTCGTTAGGTGAGCCGCTATATAAGATGAAAAGATTGCGCTTAGCTGATGATGAGCCGATGATGTTGGAACGAACTTATTTGCCTGTCAAAAAATTTTGGAATCTAACCCAAACGCTATTGGAAACAAAGCCGCTATATGATTTGTTTTCACAGGATTATCAGCAAGTGGTTCATATTGCCGATGAAGAATTTTATGCAAGCATTGTGCGTAATAAAGATATGTCTTATCTCGACATAGATGCTGGTTCGGCGGTATTAAATTTGGTACGTACGACTTATAATATTGATAATGAAGTCATCGAATATACGCTAAGTGTTGCTAGAGCTGATCAATTTCACTATCAAGTCAGACATATTAGAAATTAAAGTAAAGTGTATCTTGGTGGTTTGCCAAGATACCTTTTTTTAATAAATATACCAAGAAATGGGGAATAACTGTGATTAAAATTCATTTGAAAAATAACCAAGATGAGATTGTAGAATACTATTATAAGGGCGAACGTTTGATACGATTGACGACAACTTCAGAGGATATGGCGGTTTTAGCTTGGAAGGAGCATGCTTTTCAAGAAGGGGATTATTTTGAAGTTGAGCTAGAAAATGAAGGGAACTATTTTATTGTTAAGATGGATGAAACTTTACCGCCTACTTTTATGTATATCCCATCAAGTACTTGGCGATTTCCAGTACTCTTTGCTGAAGAAAAACGTTTGGCTTCACCAGAATATTTGTTTATGGCTAAAAATCATAGTGTATATGTACGAAAAGCCTATGATTTTGAAATAAGTCAGTATAAAAACCTTGCGTATAATCCGCATGACCAAGAGCAAGTATCTGGTGCTTATCCACATGCTAGTGCCAATGTTGAAACACGAGGAGAGTCTGTCTTTTTTGCAAAAAATACGATTGATGGCGGCTATGCAAGTCTAGGACACGGTAAGTATCCATTCCAATCATGGGGCATTAACCAACAAGCCGATGCTGCATTAACGATTGACTTTGGTCGAAAAGTGAAGATTAATCGCTGCCATTTAGTCTTGCGTGCTGATTTTCCGCATGATTCTTATTGGACGCAAGCGACTTTGGTTTTTGATGATGGCTCCGAAATCTTGCCATTGGAGAAATCATCAGGAATTCAAGCGATTGATTTGACCGAACACGTGACGCAAAAAGTAGTGTTAAAGGATTTGATTAAACACGAAGACGAATCCCCATTTCCGGCTTTAATTCAGTTAGAGTGTTTTGGCTGGGAAGGTTAAAGTTACTTAATATTACTTGCAAAACATTGTGAGAACCGATATCATTAATTTTGCAATCGGACTTAATGGTGTTTTGCAAGTTTTTTTACCGATTAAGACGATTTGGAATAGGGTAATACAGAATAATAGTAGAAAGAAAGGAAAATGTTTGATGTCAGAACCAGCGATTAAATATCGTTTGATTAAAAAAGAAAAGCATACCGGAGCGCGTTTAGGTGAATTGATTACGCCTCATGGTACTTTCCCAACCCCGATGTTTATGCCAGTGGGAACTTTAGCTACAGTGAAAACCATGTCGCCAGAAGAATTAAAAGAAATGGGTGCCGGCGTCATTTTGAGCAATACTTATCATCTTTGGTTACGTCCTGGAGAAGATTTAGTTGAAAAAGCCGGTGGATTGCATAAGTTTATGAATTGGGACCAACCGATTTTAACGGATTCAGGCGGGTTCCAAGTTTTCTCATTAGCTGATATGCGCAATATTGAAGAAGAAGGCGTCCATTTTAAAAATCATTTAAATGGATCACCGCTTTTCTTATCACCAGAAAAAGCCATCAATATCCAAAATAAATTAGGTTCAGATATTATGATGAGTTTTGATGAGTGTCCGCCGTTTAATGAAAGCTATGATTATGTGAAAAAATCCATCGAACGTACTTCAAGATGGGCAGAACGTGGCTTAAAAGCGCATAAGAATCCTGATCGTCAAGGTTTATTTGGGATTATTCAAGGGGCTGGTTTTGAAGATTTACGTCGCCAAAGTGCTCGTGATTTGGTCAGTCTTGATTTTCCAGGATATTCCATTGGTGGTTTATCTGTTGGGGAAAGTAAAGAGGAAATGAATCGTGTGTTAGAATTTACAACCCCATTAGTTCCTGAAAATAAACCTCGCTATCTCATGGGAGTTGGCGCGCCAGATTCTTTAATTGATGGCGTGATTCGTGGAGTGGATATGTTTGACTGTGTGTTACCAACTAGAATTGCCCGTAATGGTACTTGTATGACTTCTAAGGGACGTTTAGTGGTAAAAAATGCGCAGTATGCAGAAGATTTCCGTCCAATTGATGAAAAATGCGATTGCTATACTTGTCGTAATTATACGCGTGCTTATGTCCGTCACTTGATTAAATGTGATGAAACATTTGGGTTACGCTTGACTTCTTATCATAATCTATACTTCTTGTTGAACTTAATGAAACAAGTACGAGAAGCGATTATGAATGATAACTTATTGGAGTTCAGAGAATATTTCTTTGAAGAATATGGATTTAATAAAGCTAATGCAAAAAATTTCTAGATATGGTAGAATGAATTTGTATCAGTGAAAAGAAAGGAAATGTCAAAATTTGAATTTACTATCAATTTTACCTATGTTGATTCTTTTTGGTGGTATGATGTTTTTCATGTCTCGTTCACAAAAGAAACAACAACAACAAAGAGAAGAATTACTAAACAATATGAAACCAGGTAGCAAAGTAGTAACTATCGGTGGCTTACATGGTGTGATTTCTGCGATTAATGAATCAGCAAACACTGTGGACATCGACTGTGAAGGTGTCATCTTAGAATTTGATCGTAATGCGATTCGTACAGTGACTGCACCAGCTGCTGTTCAAACTGAAGAAACAACTACTGAAACGGTAGAAGAAACAGAAGAAAAAGAATAATTTGCTTAATAGTGCTGTAGAAAAGGCTGAAAGATTCAATAAAAGAATTTTTCAGCCTTTTTATGTTAAGGTCGTGAAGTAGCTCGCTCAGCTCCAAGTGTGTGTTTTAATTGATGTAATTTTTTTGAAAATTACCTGAAAATGTGAAAAGTTTTTCAATTGTAAATAAGTTGTTCAAACACAGACGGAAAAAGAAAAATAAAAGTGATAACATTTCTCAATTAGATATTATGATATTTTATTTCGTTTAAATATACTTATAAATCAACGCTATAACGATATCACATAACTTTATTTTGATATATTTATAAAAACCGTGAAAAAAATCACAGAAATCTATTTACAAATCTTCTCTGCTGTTGTATATTAAACGTGTGAAATGGTTAACAAAAAAATATGCGAAGGCGCAGGAGGAACCATATGGCTAAGAAAAATGAAACAGTAGTAGAAGAAGTAAAAACAAATGATGTACAAGCAGTCATTGATGAACTAGCAGCTAAGGCAAATGTAGCACTAGAAAAAATGAGTGACTTTGATCAAGAAAAAGTAGATTACATTGTACACCAAGGTGCCATTGCTGCATTAGATAAACACATGCTATTAGCAAAAATGGCAATTGAAGAAACAGGACGCGGGGTATATGAAGATAAAGCAATCAAAAATATGTATGCTTCTGAATATATCTGGAACAATATTAAACATGATAAAACAGTTGGTGTCATTAACGAAGATAAACAAAAAGGTTTAATTGAAGTTGCTGAACCAGTCGGCGTTATTTGTGGGGTAACACCAACAACTAACCCAACTTCAACAACAATCTTCAAATCATTAATTGCTTTGAAGACTAGAAATCCAATTATCTTTGCATTCCACCCAAGTGCTCAAAAATGTTCAGCTGAAGCAGCACGTATTGTTCGTGATGCAGCCATTGAAGCTGGGGCACCTGAAGATTGCATTCAATGGATTGAACACCCATCAATTGAAGCGACACAAACATTAATGAATCATCCAGGAGTTGCCACTGTATTAGCAACAGGTGGTGCCGGCATGGTTAAATCAGCCTACTCAACTGGTAAACCTGCTTTAGGTGTAGGTCCTGGTAACGTACCTTCATACATTGAAAAAACAGCTAAAATCAAACGTGCTGTTAATGACTTAATTTTATCTAAAACATTTGATAATGGTATGATTTGTGCTTCTGAACAAGCAGTTATTGTTGATAAAGAAGTTTACGATGAAGTGAAAGCTGAATTTGCCGCTCACAATGTTTACTTTGTGAAACCAAATGAAGTGGCAAAATTAGAAGCTGTGGTGATGAACGAAGCGAAAACTGCAGTTAATCCAAAAATTGTTGGTCATCATGCTCGCGAAATTGCTGCATGGGCTGGAATTGAAGTGCCAAGCGATACCAAAATGTTAATTGTTGAATTAGACGGTGTAGGTCCTGATTATCCACTATCACGTGAAAAATTATCACCAGTTTTAGCAATGGTTAAAGCCAACAGCACTGAACATGGTTTTGAACTATGTAAAG
>CAMMST010000035.1:0-25236 GCA_946499615.1 Enterococcus cecorum
TAATATGATATGATTCTGAAATTCTTTCAAATGTTGCTTTAGCATAATCAGATATTTCATCATCAATCACTTGTCTACGGTATTTCGTTACTAAAATAAGATGGTAATAAAGAAGGAACACTGAATGGTTATTTGTATCTAATTCCATTTTATATCACTCATTTCTAATATAGACTGATTATAACATAGAACGAAATAAAAAGACAATGTACTTTATTGTCGGTCTTCGAGTTACCAACAGTAACCCTCATACCGAATGGCATTCATCACCCACCTATAGAGGATGGGCGACTTCTGCCTGAATTACGTTAAAAATCACCACACTATACACAATATGCAAAAAAATCCCGTTACTTACCTTTACAAATAAGTAACGGGAAAATGATTAATCCACATATTTTGATTTTGAGCTGTTTAACCAAGCGTAGATTAAACCAATCACCAAGCCACCACCGATATAGTTACCGATGAAAGCAAAGACTAGATTGTGAACGATATGTGCCACGTCCATGCCAGGAATATTCCCACCTGAAGCAAAGAATGCTAATGAAAAAGCAGGGAAGTTGGCAATCACGTGTTCATAACCTAAGAATGCGAAGATAAAGATAATGAAGATAATCGCAGGAACTTTACCCGCATCATCTTTCATACGTAAGCTGACAATAACCGAAGTATTTACAACGATATTCGCAAACATCGCTTCTGCTAAAATTTGTAAAGTTGGTTTTGCTAATTTAGCCGCAATCCCAGCATACATATAGTTATCTGGCGCTAAGTTTTGGAAAGGACCAGTTAAAGATACGAAAAAGGCAAAAATAATACCACCGACTAAGTTAAAAAATACACAGGTAAATAATAATTTCAAAGCTTTAGCAACGGTCATTTTCTTACGGAACACACCAACAGTGGCATAAAGCATGTTTGAAGTTCCTAATTCAGCGTTCATATACAAAATCATAACCAGTGACCAACTGAACATGAAGGCAAATAAGAATTTACCTAAACCTGGCACCAATTTGTCACCATTCATCGCAACTGCAAAGGCAATCGCTGTCCCTAATGTCAAGAATAAACAAGCTAACATCGCACGCACAGCATAGCGGGCATAACTACTTTCGATTAGGTCTAATTTCTTTTCAATAGAAGAATCAATCTTCTCAAATAATGGGGATACTGGATTCATCTTTTCACTCCTTAAATTTTCATCTGACGCCTTCTATCAACATCATTCTTATTCTAATAATGCAATGGACATTTGTAAAGGACATTTAATGAAAAATATCACATTTTTTCAGAAATATTTTCACTATCTGCTTTGTGTCTAATTATTAATAGGATACCTTTTACTTTTATCTCCCTTTTTATTTGTACGCCTGCAATTTCAGTTGACAAGCACTTGTCCAATCGGCTATAATGTGCTTTGTGTAAAATAATGCAGCAGAAAAGTAATAGACCATCCCTAGTTTATCGCTTAATGTTAAGTTCAATTGAGTAACCGCGGCTGCAAAGGTGAAGATTGAAGAATAAACTACATGAACTATGAATTTTTCAAACGGATTATTTTACTCCAACGATATACTATATTTCATACATTGGAGGAATTTTTAAATGTCTCGTTACACAGGACCATCATGGAAAATCTCACGCCGTTTAGGTATCTCATTATCAGGTACAGGTAAAGAATTAGCACGTCGCCCATACGCACCAGGTCAACATGGACCATCAAGCCGTGGCGCTCGTTCTGAATACGGTCAACAAATGGCTGAAAAACAAAAATTACGTCACATGTACGGAATGAATGAACGTCAATTCCGTAACTTATTCGTGAAAGCTAGCAAAATCCGCGAAGGTAAACACGGGGTTAACTTCATGATCTTACTAGAACAACGCTTAGATAACGTTGTTTACCGTTTAGGTCTTGCAACTACTCGTCGTCAAGCACGTCAATTAGTTAACCACGGTCACATCTTAGTAGATGGCAAACGCGTTGATATCCCTTCATACCATGTTGAAGTTGGTCAAGTTATCAGCGTTCGTGAAAAATCTCAAAACGTATCAGTAATTAAAGATGCGGTTGAAGCTACTGTTGGACGTCCAGCATTCGTAAGCTTTGACGAAGAAAAATTAGCTG
Source organism: Enterococcus cecorum (assembly GCA_946499615.1). Classification (GTDB taxonomy): domain Bacteria; phylum Bacillota; class Bacilli; order Lactobacillales; family Enterococcaceae; genus Enterococcus_E; species Enterococcus_E cecorum_B. Next base: position 2,132 of record CAMMST010000035.1, read on the forward strand.
GTTCATTAACTCGTTTACCAGAACGTGACGAATTATACCCAGAAATCGACGAATCACTAGTTGTCGAATTCTACAACAAAAAACTTTAAGATTTTCTATCAAGAGTACAAAAAGTCATTCAGTTTTTACTGGATGGCTTTTTTGTTTAATAAAAATAAAAATAGACAAACAAATCTCCCAAAGATTCATTTGTCTATTTCCTTATCTTTCGTCTAAATCTACATATTCGATATCTTCTGTGACTTCCATATAAGCAGGACGGATAATTTTTTGCGCATTAACTAATTCTTCAATTCGATGCGCTGACCAACCAACAATTCGCGCAATTGCAAAAATCGGTGTATAAAGTTCCTGCGGCAAACCAAGCATATCGTATACAAATCCACTAAAAAAGTCGATATTCGCACTGACCCCTTTATAAATTTTACGTTTTTGGGCAATCACTTCTGGGGCAATCCGTTCCACCATGGAATAGAGCTCAAATTCCTTCGATGCTGCACTCCCTTTTTCTTCGGCTAGTTTCGATACATAGCGTTTAAAAATCGACGCCCGTGGATCATTATTTGAATAGATCGCATGCCCCATTCCATAAATCAACCCTTTATGATCGAAAGCTTGTTTATTCAAGACTGCCGTTAAATAGTTACGAACATCTTCTTCGGTATAATTTTCGGGTAAATGTTCTTTCATATCCGCCATCATCTGCGTTACCTTGATATTGGCGCCCCCATGTTTCGGTCCCTTTAATGAACCTAAAGCCGCCGCAATCGTTGAGTACGTATCAGTCCCACTCGAAGTAACCACCCGTGTTGTAAAAGTAGAATTATTCCCGCCCCCGTGTTCCATATGCAAGACTAGCGCCATATCTAAAGTCTGCGCTTCTTGCTTAGTATATTTTTGGTCAGGACGCAACATTTTCAAAATGACTTCCGCTGTACTCAAATCACCTTTTGGATTATGGATATACATACTCCCCCCTTGGTCGTAGTGATTATACGCATGATAAGCATAAATCGCAATCATCGGAAATACACTAATCAACATCAAGGATTGATCTAAGACATTTTCAATCGAGATATCATCCGCCTTTTCATCATAACTCGCTAATGTCAAAATACTACGCGCTAAAGAATTCATAATATTAGCAGAAGGAGCTTTCATGATGACATCCCGGACAAAATTCGTAGGCAAGGTTCGTCTGGCATTCAACTCTGCTTTAAACTGCTTCAACTCCGATGCGCTTGGAAGGTTACCAAAAAGTAATAAATATGCAACTTCTTCAAAACCATACCGATTCTGTGAAACAAAACCTTCTACCAGTTCATTGATATCTATCCCGCGATAACGCAACTCACCACGCTCAGAAACCACTTCTCCGTTGACTTTCTTATCCGGATAAATTGTAGAAATCGTCGTTAAGCCGGCTAAAACCCCTTTCCCATTTTCGTCACGCAAGCCTCTTTTTACTTGATATTTTGTATAAAGTTGCATTTCTATCTTATCATTTTCCTGACATAACAATGATAGCTTCTTCACATATTCTTCTTTATTTTCGGCATTCGTCATCACTAAACCCCTTCTTTCTTCGTAATATTCGGGCAATTCCATTTGAATATCATTATAACACGATAATGAGAAAATGAAATAATTTTAATAAAAAAGTTTACAAAGTTTTCTGAAAATCGTATAATTATGCTAGTTATAACGTATTTTTATCACAGAAAGGACGAGTGCCATGACCTTTAATAGCCAATTAGTTGTCAATCAGCAAACATTCGATTATATCGATTTAACTAAAATTGCCGAACATTATCAAGAAAATATCCACAAACTTCCATATGCCATACGTATCTTATTAGAAAGTGTCGCTCGCCATCAAAATGAAGAAATCACCGAAGAAGCGTTAAAATATTTGATTCACTATGATGCGAAAAATCCTACAGGGGTGATTCCTTTTAAAGTAGAGCGAGTCGTTTTGCAAGATTTTACTGGTGTACCTGCAGTTGTCGACTTGGCAGCAATGCGTGATGCGATGGTCAAATTAGGTGGTTCAGCTAAAGAAATCAACCCTGAAATCCCGGTTACCCTAGTTGTCGACCACTCTGTTCAAGTCGATGCTTTTGGTAATCCGCAAGCCATCACCTTAAATACTGAGCGCGAATTTGAACGCAATATGGAACGTTATCAATTTTTAAAATGGGCACAAGGATCTTTTGAAAACTTTGATGTTGTCCCTCCTGAAACCGGGATTATTCACCAGGTCAATATCGAATCACTGTCCCCTGTTGTCATCGCAAAAGAAGGCCAGCTATTTCCAGATACCCTGCAAGGAACCGACTCACATACCACGATGATTAATGGTTTAGGTGTGCTCGGCTGGGGTGTCGGCGGGATTGAAGCTGAGGCCGCTATTTTAGGAGAAGCTTCTTATTTTCCTACGCCTGAAGTCATCGGTGTCCGTTTTACTGGTCAACTGGCGACGGGCACAACCGCCACTGACCTAGCCCTTTTTGTTACTGAAACTTTGCGTAATGAAAAAGTAGTCGGAAAATTTGTCGAATATTTCGGTCCAAGCTACCATCAATTAAGTCTTGCTGACCGTGCCACTTTAGCAAATATGGCGCCTGAATACGGGGCAACTTGCGGCTATTGTCCAATCGACCAAGAAACCTTAGACTATTTAGCTTTAACCGGACGCACACCTGAATTGATTGCCCAAGTAGAAGCCTATGCCAAAGCCAACCAACTATTCTATGACGAAGAACAAGAAGCGACTTATACCAAGGTTATCGAAATTGATTTAAGTCAAATCGAACCTTCTCTTGCTGGGCCAAAACGTCCACAAGATCGTATCAGCCTATCCCAAGTCGCCCAAAATTTCACTCAATCTGTCACTGCGCCAAGTGGTCCTAAAGGCTTTGGATTACCTGAAGAAGAATTAACCAAACAAGCTACGATTCAATGGCAAGATGGCACGACAGATACCTTAAAGACCGGTGATTTATTACTAGCGGCGATTACTAGCTGCACCAATACAAGCAATCCATCCGTTTTAATGACTGCTGGACTCTTAGCGAAAAAAGCCGTTGAAAAAGGATTAACTGTCCCTAAATATGTCAAAACATCTCTCGCACCTGGTTCTAAAGTAGTCACAAGCTATCTAAAGGCAAGTGGTTTACTTCCCTATTTTGAACAATTAGGATTCTATCTCGTAGGCTATGGTTGCACCACTTGTATCGGAAATTCTGGTCCATTAGATGAAGAAGTGACTCAAGCAGTGACCGATAGCCAACTTCTCGCAAGTGCCGTGCTTTCTGGCAACCGCAACTTTGAAGGGCGGATTCATCCATTAATTAAAGCCAACTATCTCGCTTCTCCACCACTAGTTGTCGCTTATGCTATTTGTGGAACGGTGCGCAAAGATTTAACCAAAGAAAGCCTAGGTACGGATAAAGAAGGCAAGCCGGTCTACTTAAAAGATATTTGGCCAAGTAGCGAAGAAGTCGAAAGCTATATTCAAAAATACGTCTCAAAAGAAGCCTTTAAAGCGGCCTATGCGCACTTATTTGATGCCAATGAACGTTGGAATGAAATCCAAACGACTAGCAGTGATTGTTATGCCTGGGATGAAAATTCAACCTATATCGCCAATCCACCATTCTTTGAAGATTTAAGTGCTGATTTACCCAGTCATGCTGCTTTAGAAAATCTCAGAGTGTTAGCCAAATTAGGCGATTCTGTCACAACCGACCATATTTCGCCAGCCGGTAGCATCGGTTTAGATTCAACAGCTGGAAAATATTTAAGTAGCCGAAATGTGCCATACCGCGATTTTAACTCCTTTGGTTCAAGACGTGGTCACCATGAAGTGATGATGCGCGGAACTTTGGCCAATATTCGCTTGCAAAACCAACTTGTACCAGAAATTAGTGGTGGTTTCACGCGTTTCTTACCTACTGATGAAGTGATGAGTATGTATGATGCGGCGATGAACTACCAAAAGCAAAACATTAGAACGATTATCTTAGCGGGGAAAGATTACGGCATGGGTTCTTCACGTGACTGGGCTGCCAAAGGAACGCAATTACTTGGAGTGAAGGCGGTCATTGCTGAAAGTTTTGAACGAATTCACCGCTCGAACCTTGTAATGATGGGCTTAATCCCACTTGAATACACCAATCAAGAAACCGCTCAAAGTCTTGGCTTAACCGGTGAAGAAGTCTTTTGTATTGATTTCCCTGAAAAACCACAAATCAATCAAGCTATTACTGTGACTGCCCAAAATAAAGACGGAAAAACCATTACCTTTACCACAAAATTGCGGTTTGATTCTCCAGCTGATTTGCGATACTACCAAAACGGCGGAATCTTACCAATGATTATTAGAAAACAAGCAACGAAATAAGAAAAGAGGTCAGAAGATGAGTTATTTATCAATCAAAGACGGACAACTACAAGTACCCAATCAATTAACTGTCCCTTTTATTCAAGGAGATGGCATCGGTCCAGAAATTTGGCAAGCTTCCAAAAAAGTCATTGATACTGCCATTTATAAAGCCTATCACGGACAAAAAACCATTCAGTGGCAAGAAATTTATGCTGGACAAACGGCTTTTGAAAAATTTGGCACCTATCTTCCTGATGAAACTTTAGCAACGATTCAAGAAGCGAAACTCGCTTTAAAAGGGCCCTTAATGACACCCATTGGCGAAGGATTTCGCTCATTAAACGTGACCTTACGCCAAACACTTGATTTGTTTGCTTGTGTACGTCCTGTTCGCTATTTTTCCGGCGTGCCTAGTCCTTTAAAACATCCCGAAAAAACAGATATGGTCATCTTCCGCGAAAATACGGAAGATGTCTATGCAGGAATCGAATTTCTCGCCGGTCAAGCAGAAACGACACAATTAATCGAAGTGTTAAAAGCACAATTTGGTGTCCAAAAAATTCGTTTCCCACAAACTTCATCGATTGGCATCAAACCCGTATCCAAAGAAGGAAGCCAACGTCTGATTGCCGCTGCGATTGACTATGCATTAGCGAATAAGCGAAAATCTGTCACCTTAGTGCATAAAGGTAATATCATGAAGTTTACCGAGGGACATTTCAAAAAGTGGGGCTATGATTTAGCAGAGGAAAAATATACCGATGTATGCTTTACCATGCAGACTTTTGACAAAATCGCTAAAAAAGAAGGCAAAGAAGCCGCTCAAAAAGCCCTTAACGATGCTCAAAAAGCTGGCAAATTGATCATTAAAGATGTGATTGCAGATAATTTCTTACAACAAATCTTACTTTATCCAGAAAAATATGATGTGATTGCGACGTGTAACTTAAATGGTGATTATATTTCTGATGCCTTAGCTGCTCAAGTCGGTGGCATCGGCATTGCACCAGGTGGAAATATCAATTATCACACTGGACACGCGATTTTTGAAGCGACTCATGGCACAGCACCCGATATCGCCGGTCAAGGAAAAGCCAATCCATGTTCGCTACTCTTATCCGCCTGCATGATGCTTGATTATGTCGGTTGGCAGGCAGCGAGTCATCGGATTATTTGCGCGATTGAACATGCCATTCGCAATAAAACAGTCACCAGTGATTTTGCCCAAGCGATGAAAGAGGCCACGCTACTTTCCACTCAAGCATTTGGAGACTTACTCGTTGACTTAATGGAATAATCAATCAATAAACTAGCTACAAAGAAAAGTAGCTAGTTTTTATTTCTCATCAAACTCAAAACATGATAGAATACAAATAAACAACAAATGCAGGAGGTGTGCCATGGATTTTCGTGAATTAGATGCTTTAAAATGTAAAATGGATCAATTTCGTCCACTGACAAAAGGGCAAGTTGAAGCAATTGAACGCGAAAAAAAGATTGAACACGTTTGGTCTTCTAATGCGCTCGAAGGTGGTACCTTGGACAAATATGAAACAGCAGCCATCTTAGAAACAGGTGCTACGATACATGCTACACCTGTCAAAGAAATTTTAGAAACGCTTGATTTAGGAAAAGCTTTTGATTTTGTTTACGAACTAGCCTTAGGACAGGTGCCCTTAAACGAAGAAATCATCCAAAAAATCAATCAACTCGTAACGATCAAATCCGCGGATAAAGTTGAATTAGCAGGAATGTATCGACTAAATGCTGCTTATCCGTATGGTGTAGTCGGCGTACATTACACAGATCCTTACCTGATTCGTCAAGAGATGGCCAACTTAATCTATTGGGCACAAGAAATCGCACCTACCTTACATCCAGTTGAATATGCAGCCTTACTTCATCAAAAATTTGTGAGTATCCATCCATTCACTGATGGTAATGGTCGGACAGCCAGACTTTTAATGGAATTTGCGCTGACAAGCAATGGTTTTCCAATCACAAATATTCAGCCAGACAAAAAATCTAGACAAATTTATATGGAAACTCTCGCCAACACACAACGAACAGGAGATACTGAACCATTTGTGGCATTAGTAGCTAATTATGTGAAAGAAGAGCTAGAAATGCGCATTCGAATTTTGGAATTAAACGAAAAAAATATTCGTGAGGCTAAAAGCAAAACAACCAGCTAGGTGTAAAACACATACAACTAGCTGGCTTTTCTTATTGTTCTTGTTTGCGTTTAGCTACCAATTCCAAAATTTGTGTCTGACTAATCGGTGTAAAATCTAACATATCCGCTCCTACATTCACAGCATTCGGACCTAGCGTTTTCGCAAAGTACGCTGAATGATTGTTATGCACATGACCGTAAATTAAGATACTGTCGCGAAAATATCCCTCCCACTCTAAAATTGGGTAATGAAACAAGACATATTGTTGCTTGTTTTCTTTAAAGGTATGATAGTCCTTCACCCACTCAAAAAGCGTGGGGTCAAATTCTGACTGATTTAAATATTTCTCATGATTACCGCGAATCAGATACTTTCTTCCTTTCAAACGTCGCAATAATTCATTGGCTTCTTGCGCATTTCCTTTATATAAAAAATCACCAACAATAAAAACTTCATCTTTTGGCCGCACAACGCGATTCCAACGTCTAATCATCGTTTCATGCATCTCAGTTAAATTTGCAAAAGGTCTATGGCTCATTTCAATAATTGATTCATGGCAAAAATGTAAATCTGCAATAAAAAACTTCATCCCTATCCCTCCACATTTAGCTTACATCTGACTCAAAACCTTTTGAAAAGCGATTTGATTTCTTTGGTCATACGGTGGACAATAAATCGCAAATTCAATCGTTTGAAAAGCTTTAGAAAAATCTTGAATCGCACGTATCATCACTTTTGCAACAATTTCTGGAGGATTTCCAAAGGCGCCACAACCAAACGCACCTAGGATTACGACTTCTACATTTTGTGATTGGGCTACCGCTAAAATTTTGCGACAACGATTTTCATGAATTTGTGCCAATTCATCTGGTAAAATCATTTGACTGCCATGATTCAGATTCGGTGCTGCACACGTAATGACATCCACCTTTTGCCAGTGATGTTCAGGTAAAGTGGTCGGAAAAGCCGTATCTGACTTAAAAATCACGACATCAGGGGTATAAATCAAATCATCATTATAGGTAAAATCCATCTGACCGCTTCGTAATTGTTGACGATGAGATTGATAAAACACCTGCATCATCTTTCGGTCAGTCAAATTCGCATAAAGCGTACTCGTCCGACATAGGCACTCCTCTTGCGCATTACTACCACCGACAACACCGCCCCCTGGATTCGTCGCTGAGGCAAAATTTAGTACCGCCACTTTTTTATCAGGATATTGCATCGCCGCTTGGAAAGTCCGTTTATCCGATAGTACAATTAACGCATCTTGATCATACTGTGTCTGCTGATCATTGGCTAACACTTGATTGGCTGGTACAAAAAATTGTTTGGCAAGACTTTCTTGAACAGCTTGACGTAAAAATGGATTTTGTTGATAAAAATGATAGGTATCTTCAAAAATTTCAATACGTTTGTTGGTTGCTTCAAACTGATTCATAAACTCACTTTCCTTCGCTATTTTGTCGGCTCGTTTAGTCGATATTCATGCCAAGTATCAGCTATTTTTTCAAAAGAGGTATACTGTTTACTTTGCGTGTCATAGACTAAAACGGGAACTTTGCCACTCTTATTCACATAACCATCGATAAAATAGTGACTGGCTTGGTCGAAATATACCCGACCTAAATACGACTCATCGCCTGCAACAAAAGAAGAACGAAAATGACCGCAAATAATCGTCTTGTAAAATTTTCCCGTCGTAAATGGATACTTGCAAGTAAAAATTTCTGGTGCCGTTCCTGATTTCCAGTATTCTCCGGCCTCTTCATCCACGCCCGCATGAACAAAAATTTGCGTTGGCGTTTCGACATAACGTGGAAACTGATATTTACGTTTTAACCAGGTCAATAATTTTTGATGCTCAGGAGCGTTTAATAGATTTTCCCGTAATTTTTCTTCAATCGCTTGTAAACGTACATGGATATTTGGTGCATCGCCTTGACTATTTAAGATAGCTTGAAAGTTATGCTCAGTAAAAAAGCTTTCAATCGTCTCCATTCCCATATTCATCGCATATCCGATATAGGCACTTTCCGGTTCAAATAGCCAGTCACAAAACCATTCATCATGATTGCCTAATAGCACGGTTACTTGGCCAGGATGACGCGTTTCAAAATCCATAATTGTTTGCAGCACCTGACAAGAATGCCGTCCACGATCCACATAATCCCCTAAAAAAATCACCCTATCTTCTGGCTTGAGAGTTATCAATGTCAATGCTTCCTTTAACGGTGATAAACAACCATGAATATCACTTAATGCATAAATTTTTCCCATCACGTTCACCTCAACACTTATTATATCATTTTCTTTCAGTAATTTTGAAAGTGCTAACAGAAGTTTAAAATTACTTATAGAATTTCAAGTGAAAATTTGCTTAAATATAGGTATAGTATGTAAATTGGAGTGATGACTATGAAATGGTGGCGTAAAGGATTATATGTAGCAACGAGTATTCTGTTATTGGGAATGCTAGCTGGATGTCGGCAAACAAAAACGAGTCAGACAGATAGCACGAATACTCAGGTAAACCAAACCACTACACGCTCAACGAAAGAAAAAAAGGCGCAATTAAAAAATATGGATTTAAAAGAAATTCAAGCCGGAAATTATCAAAGCTTAAATGGAAAATGGCAAGAAGTGGCGCTAAATACCAATTACCATAACCAATTTGGCAATATTTGGACACGCCCTTCTGGAAATGCCACAATCGAAATAACAGATTCAAGCATTAGTACCCTAGGAATGAAATTAGAAAAAGAGCAACTGACTTATAACGAGCAACAATTTCCCGTTACATATCAAGAACAAGACGGCAAATTACACATCCAAGCTGGTGAGACGGTGTTGTGGGATATCGATTTTTGTCCTAGAAATGTGCCAATCATGCAGGAGGACCCTGACTTTCCACTACCTAAGACGATTGATCCAACCCATGAGCATATTATGATTCGGACAAGCGCAGGACCATCGATTAGTGTACTAGAACGTGTGGATAATCAAAAAGATATTGATAAAATGCAAAATCTAGAAAATTCCGGATTTCCGATGAATGTCGCCGAGATTATTGATGGAGATTTTTCGACAATTGTTGGGACTTGGAAAAATGAACTTGGAGAAACGATTGAGATTACCAAGGATAAAATGGTGTTTAGCGATATAGCCGGTGGTAGCCAACATGCGCCAGGTACGGTTACAGCAGCCGGTTTGAAAGTGGATATCCCTAAATTTAATGATGAAAAAGGCGAGCCTGTCTTAGAGCCTTATATCATGGGTCAATATCTACCAAAATACATCCAACAATTAGAAGTCGAACAGGGGCAAAGCTATGACCGTAAATGGGGGTTTGTGTCTCATGCCTCGCAAGCACCCCTTTATATCGCCTTCTTCCCAGTAGGATTTATGACTGTTGATGGACAAACGGTGAAAGAAGAAGCCATCACCTCCTTCTTCACGCAATCAAGCATCAATCTAGATTATGCAGCATTACATGGCGAAGTTTATCACCGTGTCACTAAATAAAACAATAATCAGCTAGGTAGGCTTAATTACGCTTACCTAGCTGATTTGCTGATTTAAACGATAAATACATGAACTTTCACTTAATTATCTTGAAATTCAATCATTAAATTTGGCTGTAACTCCACATAAGGAATACAATGCTCAAAAGTCGTTGCCAAGTCATAAATCGATAAATTACCTGATAATCCCGTATATAATTTTAACAGCTCCACCAAAGCCCCTACTTGATGATTGCCGTCTAGTATCGCTGGATAACAAGCCGCTACCAACGGACGATGCAAGATAGTGACTTTAGAAAATTCTGCCTGCCCACTCTCTAATTGCAAGCTTAATATTGCTTGTTGGCTTACTTTAAAGATAATTCTCATCGCACACCCTCCCACAAACGTTTTGCATCTGTATCAGTTAACAATGCTAATAATAAATCTGCCTTGGCTTGAGCAAAAGTGGCTAGTTTTGGCTCTAAAGTTTGAATACGTGTCACACAATGCTTTAATTTTTCTTGTAACAATCCAAAGTCAATTTGAAAAGGTTGAAATCCTTGTTCAAACAGAAAATCAATATTTTGCTCATAAGAATCATTACCCAAAATGCCGAGCTGATGAGATTGTTTGATTTGGTCTTTAAAATCTAAAATAATTTCTTGCCACTCAGCAGTCTCTTGGAATCGTTGCATGGCTTGTTCCATTTGCTCTTTCCAATCAGGGATCCGCAAGCAGCGCCCAAAATCCATATTGTAGGGTTGAACATTTTCAAAACCAACTAAGAAAACAAAATTCGTACTATTACCTTTACGATCTTCATTTCCTAGCAACAAATCAAAGGCGGCTTGCTTCACAATAAACGCCTTGGCTGCCTGCTCTGACAAACCGAACCGTGTGAAAAATGCAATCATACTTGATAAAATAGCTTGATTTTCACTTTTATTTTTAATCGCTTGCTCAAATTCATCATACTTGACCAAATATTGCTCAAAAGCCATGGCACTACGGTCGGTCAGCACACTTTCTAAACAGCCGGCACGGACATAATTGGGTGCAGAAGTTCCAGTGATAGGTTGGGCATTGACTTTAGGAATCACTTTTTCAAAACGATAAGTCAGACAAGGAAAATCCTCATCGGCTACCATACTTTCGACAAAACAAGACACAATCGACTCCACCACGGAAGAATAACTCACATCATATTCGGCTTGTAAGTAAAAATTATCCCCATGACGCTTGGAAATCGTATCTAGTTTCAAAAAGCGATCACCCACTTGTTCTCGATCCAAAATAAATACCGGACCTTTTAATTGCGCCCCTTTAAATAAAGGATTGCCAAACGGTTGTGGATGTTTCTCTCCAGGGACCAAGTGTAACGTATCGCCTTGGTATTTTCCTTGCATCACATAAGACAACAAATTATCCATATCACACCTCACAAATTATAAATTTTTATCACGAATTATTTGTATTGCTTGTTCTACTGTTATTTCATCTAACAAAGACAAGAAGATCGGTTGGGCTAATTCTTCAAAATAGGCCGGAACAACAGCGGTGAAATAATCAAGGGTTGCTAGCGAGGCCATATTGAATACATCATAGTCAACGAGCGAAGTACAGCATAAATCATAGCTGCCATCTTCTGTAATGGTAAAACGTGGGGTATAAAAGTAACTATATGGATATATTTCTCCTTGTTTTCCATCATTTGTCGGCATCCAGACCCTCGCATTAATGTAATTCAATAAACGATAGAGATCGGCTAAATGATTTTTTCGTTCTCTTATCCATTTCGTGGCAGTAGCGGAATAGTGTACTTTAACCTCCATACAGTTATTATGAAAATAAAAATCAACTCCAAGCAATTTGCCAGGGCAACTTTCACAATCAAGTAAACTCACAACTAAACAAGCGCCACTTTCACTCACAACCGTTTCGAAAGGTAATTTGCGCCCATTCAAATATCGCTTCACACTTTTTTGAACAGATAATGGATTGGTCCTCATCGAAATTTCCTCCTAAACTTTGATTTGCATCGCCTCTCCCTTGCCATCTTCACAAGGGAGAGACCTAAATTGAGTTAATTTTTAAAAACAAAAGGATCTAATTCAGATTTTAAGGCTAAGTATACTTGGGGATTTTGAACGGTTTCATCCAAAGCAAAAGTAATACTTTCAAAATCATTTTTAAAGGCTTTAACCACTTGGAAAATTTCTTTGGCAAAGGCTTGTCCGTTTACGATTTTGTATTTTGAAATATCTAGCACAAAATATTTCACTTCATTTTTCATTGCTAATTCAAATACACGCACAAAGTAATCATAGTAAAGCAAATCTGATTCATTCGCTTTTTGTTGTATCACAGTTGGAAATACGACTTGGTTTTCTTGTAATCGATTATGTTTTACTTGGGTATTTCCAGAACTAAACATTCTTAAATAGCGATACATTTTGCCAAGTTTCATATTTTTCTTTGCTTCATGAGTCGCAGAATAAGGAGAAAGGGTAATTAAAGCGGAGTGAAAGCGTTGTTCATCATAAATGTCACGATAAGCTTTTACTCTATCCAATTCATATTCACGATAATTAAGTTGGATATGGTTCATATTAGCAATTGCGCTCATACATACCCAAGTCATCGCTACTTCTTCTTTTACGCCTTTTTCTACAGTACCTTTCATCAAACATCAGCCCCTTTGTAAGATTCCTGTAAGTCAAGCAGTTATCTCTCACTTACAAGACTCATCTTACATTAGTAAAATGCCTGATTCGGTCATTATCGGGTATTTTAGCACTGTTTTTTTGTTTTTTATCTACTATTTAATGCATAAACAAAAGCTAAATAATTTGCGAAATCGCCAATACGTTGACGATGCGATTGAACATCTTCTTTTGTTCTTTTTTCAATTTTTTGTTGTAAAAATAATTGCTCCGTCCACCTCTCAGATTGCCAACCTGATTGCTCAAATAAGCGCTCTAAACTTAAGAAACAACCGATCAAGTTATTGTGCAGACTTGTTCGAGAAGCATCGATATTTTGCTTTTCCTCTTTAGACATGAAAGACCATTGCGAACGAATATGACTGTATTCAATTGCATAATGAATACAATCGTTCCAAATCCATTGAAAGTCCTCATCCTGTGTATCGGCTTGTGACAAAATTTCATGATGAATACTCTTCATCGTTTCAAAATCCATACTCTCATTTAAAGTAAGATAATGTTTAAACGTTTGTTGCATCATATTCCTCCATTCTTAACACCATTATAGTAAAAAATAGCCTAATTGATACCTCTAGACTATTTTTCAAATATCCTTATGCTAATAATTCTAAAATTTCATTGATTTGCTCTTCTGTCAAATCATAAGCTTCACCCTTACTATCACAAGCACAGATTACCGCATTATCAACTATAAAGTCATCTGTCTTTAAGTAGGAACGATAAATACGCGTAGCTAAATGATTGATTGGTATCTATCTAATTTACCAGACTCATTAATATACACCATGCTTTTATCTTTCAAATCAATTCAGCACTAACAATTAAACAGGCTAACTAAGCTTGCTTAATTGTTCAAAACGATTTATCGCTGATTTTACATGCTCAAAATAGCTGTCTGACCACTGCCAATCTATCTCTGAATGATAAACTGTTAAAATACTATTATCACCTTTTTCCAAATCAAATACTTCGCTATTTTCATTGACAAAACTACCTCTAATACCTAACCAATCAACCAATTCAGAAAAATCGGCAAAGGAGTTTAAAAAGGCAGAAGTTTTTTCTAAATTAAACGCATTTTGCAAGCGACATTTTTCAGCATTTTTGCCATTTTCATAATATACTTTTAGGTCTAATAAGGTTGAATCAATACGATCACCAAAAACAGAAGCTCTAGACATATTGATGCCATTTTTTTCTTTTGGGAAATGAAAAATCGGATATTTACGGTATTTTTCATACTCGGCTATCATATTTTCTGTATAGCCGTACATTGTATAGATTCTCTTGAAGGAAAGTAAGGCATCTGCTGAACAGGCTACACCACTCCGTTCTCTTATATCATAACCATCCGGATCAATGTATACGTCATAAGCAATCGCCCATAAATCCTCTTCGGTTACGCCAGGCAATGATTTTAATGCAAGAATTTCTTGAAAATTATTTATATCCCATTTATAAACATCCTCGTATGATTTTAAAGGTACAGACTGAACTCTAGCAGGGACTTTTATGCCATCAGGAACCTGACCTTTAAAATAATTTTTTAGAATTTTATCCACTACATAAGTATCTTTATACTCTTTATATAGTCTTGTATCTAGGAAATCTTCTACTTTTAGCATAACTATCATCTCCAAATAAAGAATTTTATCCAAACAATCTTAATCCTCGCAACATTGCTTATGAATTCTCTCTACTTCACCAACTTTTCATGGTACGACTTCGACAACTGCATTCGCCCGTTCTTACAATTAAGCTACACCTTTCATACTAACGCCTTCTTTATGTATCATTTATGTAATCACCTTACACACTTATTTATACCAAACCAAAATGCCCCTATACGTCATTTCGGTTCAATGAAGAGGTTGTTTTCGTTATCAAAAAAACTTTTTTGAACTTTATTTATCTCTACTTTCAAATCATCCAGTAAATTTTGAATTTTATTTTTCATTTGTTTTTGTCCTCTTTCAGGAATCACAAAGGCTTGCACAATATCAGGACTGAGTAGCAAACAGCGTAACATCCCTTCTTTGGTGGCGCGTATTTCAACATCATAATACTCTTTTTCCTTTGTATATAAACGAACTTCACTATTAAACAGACGAATTAAACGGGTCAAATCTTCCTTTTTAATACGCAAAATATAATTTTCCACTTTTCCGCCCATCATTAACGGATAATAGTCACTACGATTGGCTTTAAGATTGTCAAAATTCGAATGATCGATTGTATAGGTAGTTTTAGTTATCTGAATATCTTTCATCAGTTCGACACGGTAATTATATTTTTTATTCGAACCCGGAAATTTGACTTCCACATAATAATAGTCATCTTTTAAATAGACTGCTTGGGGTTGCGCTTGCGTGATTTCTCGTTGGTTCTTCAAGATTAACCGCGTTTCTTTCCCATAAAATTCATACCCACAAAATGTGAAATCTATAGCTCTTTTACTTTCCATCGCCAAACGGATTTGTGCTAGATTTTCAATTAAACTTGTTTTAACTGCACTTTCAGTAAATAACGTTTGCACAGAATGAGGTTTAATCTCTACTAGTTCATCGTTCAATGCTAATTTTAATTTCGAAATCAAATCTTCTTTTTGCTTCTTCGTAAATAATGGGGATGCGGCTAGTAAATCAATAAAAACCTGCAACTCTTCATCTAGAATTGTTGGCTGATAGTAAAGATTGGTCTTCATCTCTTCCAAACTATCGCCTTTTGTAGAATGAATCGTTCGCAAATCTTTATTTTTTCGACTGACATAATCTTCATATTGCAAAAGATTATCTAATGTCACCCGAACCATCTTCTGACTAATTTGGCGATTATTCCTAGCAACCCCTTCATAAACCGCTTTCTTTTTTGCAGGCTTGTCCATAGAAGAATTATTTTTTAAATATTTTTTTATCTCATTTGAAACAATTAAATCAATCGCTTTTGGTCTGGTTGTATCTTTTCCCATGCCATTTCTCCAATTAATTATTTCAAAGCGCTTTGATACTTATATTGTACTGATTTTTAATGCCCAAAACGGTCATTAAAAGCCTAAAATCGAAAAAATTTTCGATTTTTAGGCTTTTAAATGATATCTTTTATATAATTTTTCGACAGCTTCTGATAAATCGGCTAATAACTCCTGATCTTTACACTCAATTAACTCTGCCACTTGATAATGTTGCAACAACCAATAACGTAATCCCAACTTTGAAGATTTGATATACACTTCCACTTCTGTATCGGTTAATGTTCCTGGAATTATCTCAATCTCATAAGAAAAGCCATCAACTAATCTGGAAAAATATTCTCTTTGCACTTTTAAGCGATAACGTTTGACTTCTCCTGCCATCATGTACGGATGATTTAAGATATATTTTCCACGATTGATTCTAGCTACCGGGTCTTTTCCCTTATCCTGAACGTCTCTAGGGGAAATTAATTCTATATTGTCCATCAAATCCACACTATGCGTATAGATTTCATTCATATCTTTATGGCGACAAAACGCAAAATAGCGATGATCATTTAATAATAAGAAATATGGTTTAATTATTTGGCGTCCCATCTCCCGCAAAACAATCTGCTTACCATCGGAATCATAGACATGCCAGTCATACGCAATATACTGTCTTTTATCAATTGCCTCTTGAATTTTTATCACATTTTCCAACACATTATGCGTCAAGAAAAAGCGTTGTTCACCAAAACTGTCATTCACATACGGAGTTAGTTTAAATACATTACGATTTGAAAGGGATTGGAGTCTTTTGGCCAAACTGCTGGCTTGCTCTTTACGGAATATTTTGGAATGCATCACACAATCGATGAGATACTTTAACTCCACATCACTAATACTATTTTTATAATAATATCTTTTTCGCTTTTTTGCTCCGATTATCCCAATCATTTGTTGCAAGCTAGGTAAAAGCGCCTCACTTTCTAATAAATGATTTAAGGAGCGAATAACTCGTCTATAGGTAATCTCTTCGCCATACTTAGCTCTTAAATATTCTGTGATTTCCTTACAGTTGAGCGTTTTTTCTTGAAGTTCTTTTTTGGTATCCGTACTAGTAATAACGCTCGTATATTGCTTTAATATCTCTAATATTTCCTGCGTTAGAATCATCTAGGCTCACTCTCCCGGCCAAAATAGCTTTTCTAATCCTTTTATCGTTGCTTCACTTTGCCAATCAGTCGGAATCACTTTAAACTGACCTTCCTCATAGCACAATAAATCACCATTACCAATCAATTGCCAACCTTGTTCAGAAATATAATTATTCGAAAAAGTATCAATTCCGATAATATTTCCTAATTTAATGGCTTTTTGCGGTGTATGACCGACTACTTGCTTAGGATATTTAGGGTTTGTATGCAAGGTTGTTTCCATGAAGTCAGACCAAATTGGCGAACCATATGGAAAACGTCCACGCCGAATATAACCCACATGTGTCTGATATTCGTACAATTTTGCCTTATGTTTTTCCTCTGTCATCGTCTCGAAGTTCCAATCCTCTACCTCAAAGTCTTGATTGAAGCCTGCATGACTCACAAGATAATCATCTAACTGAAAAGCAACCTGCAATCCTAAATCATAAAGTCGTTTTTTGACTGCTAGGATTAATTCAGGATCTTCTGAAGTATAGTGATTGCGTCGATCAATCATATAAGGCGCATCGTGATTGCCTACCAAATTGATAACTTCAATTCCTTTTTTCAGATGTTCTTCCTTAAAGTCTTTTAATAAGTCCAAAGCTGATAAAAATAATGTTGAATTGTTCTTTTGACCATAAGCATCAACATAATCACCGGTAAAAATCACGCGTTCTATCTTTTCTTGCGCCACCACTTTTGCCACCTTAGGCAAAATCAGCGCCTGTTGTAAATGTAAATCGCCAACAAATAAAGTTTTCATCACATACCACTTCCTTTTTTCTATCATATATTTTTTTGCTGCTTGGAACTAAGACGGCCTCTCTAGGAAAATCTTAACACATAGCGGATTTCCCTGCCATTCCGGACAATCTTAGCTGCTTGGAGCTGGTCGACCCGGCTCACATCCTTGACACAATCTGTGTTCAGCGACTAGCTACTTCGGCGTATAAGCCAGCTCGTCTGGGAAAGTCTTTACTTCTCGGACTTTCCCGACGTTCTGGACAAACTTATCCGCTCGTAGCTTACCGAGTCGCTTCACATCTTTATTATTAATTTAGAACGATTCTTATTTGTTGGCAACTGGTTTACAAATAAAATAGATTTTTTTATAATAATCTCAACTAAATGAGAATGATTATCAATTGCAAAAACATTCACAAATAAACAATATAAACCTACCTTATTCGAAAGGAAGAGATAGAATGCAACCTACCTATGATTGTGTGATTATCGGTGGTGGTCCAGCTGGTCTCTACGCTAGTTTTTATGCTGGTTTGCGTGATATGAAAATTGCCCTAGTCGAAGCTTTAGATCATCTAGGTGGCAAGTTAAGCTTCTACCCTGAAAAAATGGTTTGGGATGTAGGTGCACTCCCTCCAAGCAAAGGCAAACAAATTCAAAAGCACTTAATCGAGCAAGCCCAAACTTTCCAGCCCGATATCTACTTAAATACAAAAATTAACAAAATCGAGAAAGTTGAGGATACTTTTCTTTTACATAGCAATCAAGCTACTACCTTAAAAACCAAAACCGTTTTACTGGCGATTGGCGGAGGAATCTATACGCCAAAGAAATTAACCGTCTCACTAACAAAGGCCGTCCAGGACAAAATCTTTTATCATTTTCCAGATCCAAATCTAATCAAAGGAAAAGAATTATTAGTTTCTGGCGGAGGCAATAGTGCGGTGGATTACGCGATTGAAGCCCATGAATTTGGTGCCAAAGTTAAAGTATCCTATCGTGGAGAAAAACTTAAAGGGCATGAAAGTCAAGTACGCAAGCTGTCTGAACTAGGCATTCCCGTTTACTATTGCGATACAATTGAAGAAATTCGTGAGCTGGGGCAAAAACTCCAAGTAAAATGCGCCGTTCACACCCTTTCTGCGGATTATTTACTGATTCAACACGGCTATGAACACGATGGCAGTCTCTTTGAAAGCTGTTCTTTTGATTTAAAACGACATAACGAGTACGCACTAGACTGCCAACAACCAAGCATCACCAGTGAAAAGGGCATTTTTGCAACAGGCGATATCCAATATTATCCTGGCAAAGTGAATCTGCTCGCCGGTGCATTTAATGACAGCGTACATGCGGTGAATCAAATCAAACAATTTCTCGATGAGTCAGCCACCAGTTTTGAAATGGTTTCCTCCCATAATGAGAAATTCCATACTCGTAATCAAGCACTTTTTGCCAATAAGGAGGCGATATAGATGGAAAAATCCAGTCATCGCTTCGTTTTCGGGGTACTGGGGATTGTCTTTCTAGCCTTGATTATCTTATCTGTTGGCTTTGCACTCACCCAAGGACAAGCCGATATCAAAGTCAGTGAGATCTATCAAATCTTATTATATAAGCTTTCTAACGGTCATCTAGGGAATGTCACACAGCTTTCCCTGGCCGATCAAAATATTATTTGGTTTGTCCGAGCACCTAGAACACTCTTAGCAATCTTTGTAGGGATGGGACTTGCAATTAGTGGCGCGGTGATGCAAGCTGTCGTCCAAAATCCATTGGCCGATCCCTATATTTTAGGTATTTCTTCTGGTTCATCACTAGGAGCTACCTTTGCGATTTTGGTTGGTTTTGGTGGTGGGGCGTTGGTCTTTCAATTTGGTTTAGCATTTGGGGCCTTTATCGGAGCTATTTTCGCCAGTATCTTCGTCTTACTCTTGGCAAGTGTCGGTTCGAAAATGACTTCCACAAAACTCGTACTCTCGGGGATGATTATTAGTTCCTTATGTAGTGCTTTGTCAAATCTCATCATCTATCTCGCTAATAACGCGGAAGGCATGAAGACCGTTACCTTTTGGACCATGGGTAGTTTAGCCAGTGCAAGTTGGCAAAAATTACCTTTAGTCAGTCTGATTGTCTGTGGCTTAACGCTCTTTTTTATCTTACAAGCACGAATCTTAAACGCAATGTTACTTGGAGATGAAGTTGCAACCACATTAGGCATTAAGCTCAGTTTTTATCGCAAAGTCTACATGATTTTAGCAGCACTTTTAACCAGTATTATTGTCGCAAATTCAGGAATGATTGGCTTTGTGGGACTGATTATCCCGCATATTGTCCGCGGAATGACCGGTTCAGATCATCGCCTATTAATGCCATTATCCGCTTTATCAGGCAGTCTATTTATGATTTGGGCAGATGTTTTAGCCCGCTCTATCTTAAAGGGTGTTGAATTACCCATCGGCATCATCACTGCCATTATTGGTTCGCCGATTTTCATTTACATTATTTTGAAGAAACAATACAACTTTGGAGGGTAGCTTATGAAATTATCCATTGAACACTTAAATTTAAGCATCAAACAACGCATCCTCCTAGAAGATATTTCTTTAAAGACTAAAGACGGCCAATTTGTCGGTTTAATCGGCGCAAATGGTAGTGGCAAATCTACCTTACTGAAAACCATCTATAAAACGCTCAAACCAGACAGCGGCGAAATCTATTTAGATGAACTCAATATTTTGCATAGTTCTGAAAAAAAGGTAGCTCAAAATTTAAGCGTGGTTAGTCAGTTTAATGAACTCAGCTTTGATTTAACCGTTAAGCAAATGGTGTTTTTGGGGCGGACACCACATAAACGCCTATTAGAACAAGAAAATAAACAAGATTTACAAATTGTAGAACAGGCATTAAAAACAACCAATTTATTGGATTATCAAGATCGCAGTTTTCTTTCACTTTCAGGCGGCGAAAAACAACGGGTGATTCTTGCTAGAGCCATCGCACAAGACCCGCATTTCATGATTTTAGACGAGCCTTGTAACCACTTGGATATTCGGTATCAGTTAGAAATCATGGAAATTGTCAAAAATCTAGGTATTGGGATTTTAGCTGCATTACACAGTTTGGAAGATGCCTGCCGTTATTGTGATGAACTTTATGTCTTAAAGCAAGGACACGTTCTTGCACACGGTAAACCCGAAGAAATCTTGACCGAAGACTTAATTGAAGAAGTTTACGGTGTCAAATGCAAAATTTACCAAAACCCAATCACCCAACAATTAGGATTCTATTACTTTAAATAAAGGTTGTAAGGCAGCTCGGTAAGACATGCAGAAATCCGTGTGCTTACCTTCCGATGAGAAAATCGGATGAAAGGAGATTTTCTCATTCGAGAGGGCGAATTTCACAATGTCTAGCTGCCGAACACCGTCAAATAAGGTTGTATGGAAGGAGAAAAACATGAAAAAATTAACTTTTCTTGCGCTAACAACAGCGACATTTTTACTAGCTGCTTGCGGCAATACACCATCAAAACAAGAAACAAAATCTGAAGCGCATTATCCACTTACTATTGAAAATGTCACCAAAGCAGAAGGTGGCAGCAAATGGACAAAAAAAGAAGAAACCTATCAAGCTAAACCGAAAAAAGTCTTGGCCAATACCCGTCCAGCTGCCGAACTTTTACTACATCTTGGGCTCAAAGATAATATTGCCGGCGTTGGTGCCACTTTTGGGGTAGCCGATGAAAGTGTCGCCAAAGAATTTAAAGAACTCAAAGACCTAGGAAACAGCTATATCAGCAAAGAAACCGCGCTAAGTGTTGACCCAGATTTAGTCTATGGGCGTGGCGGATTATTTGATAACCAAGACTGGGGTGTCGGTACGGTCGATTCACTAAATGAAATGGGCATTCCAACTTATGTCTTAGAATCATCTATCACCGGTGCGACTTTTGATTCTATTTATTCAGATATCGAAAATCTTGGTAAAATATTTAATGTAGAAGACAAAGCCAAATCTTTCAGCAAAGAAATCAAAGCCCGTCAAACCAAACTAGAAGCGAAAGTAAAAGATAAAAAAACACAGACCTTTGCTTACTTACACATGTCTGATCCTAGTCAAGTGGTCGTTTATGCCGCTCATGACGAAGCGTTCTTTAACGATATGTTTAAAATGATTAAGATGGACAATGTGTTTAAAGACCAAAAAGGCGATGTGAGTGAAGAAACCTTAATTCAAACCGATCCAGATGTCTTAATTGTTGGTGATTGGTCCAGTATTCCAGGAAGTATCAGCGGCCATGAAGTCATTGAAGCGCTGTTAAAAAATCCTAAACTTCAAAGTATGAAAGCTATCAAAAATAAAAAAATTTATGCGGTGGACTATAACTATCTTTTCGGCTATGGTTACCAATCACTCACTGGATTAGAACAACTAGTAGATCAAATGCAAAAAAAGTAAGTACGAAAATGGGCTGCCCCAAAAGTATTTTAGCAAGATAATAAAAAAAGAAATCCTTATGATGAAATAAATAATTAATAAAAGACAAAGAAAATCCGAATGTTCAACTTGATTACTCATAAAATCAACGATGAACGTTCGGATTATTTATATACTCATTTTTTATTAGAGACTATTGGATCAGCCCTGTTTGTTTCTTATCTACAAATACATAGCAAATCCCTATATATTTTTATTTTTTACTTTTCTTTTTCTTTTTCATAATGAAGAACCATCCTGACACTAAACCAGCCACTAAAACACTGAATATCTTAACAAAAGTATTTTTATTCTCTTTCTTTTCTTCCATTACTTCCTTGGTTGTTGATTGAGACATCTTATTGTCTTGACTATCATTTGCTTTTTGTTTTTCGTTTGTGCTCACTTTTTCCTTTTCTGTATCCTCTTCTGAATCTTGATTTTCATTTGTTTGTGGTAAGTTTTGCAGAGATTTAGAAATAGTTGCACCCACGTTCTTGGTATGTGTTTGTAACCTACCTTGTTGATGTCGACCATCACCACTAGCTCCTGTGTTATCTGCAGTATAGTCTTTTACATCTTCATTATCGTCTTGTGCTTGTTTCACGATTTCTGCAATAGCTTCCTTACTTGTCGCTTTATCAAGCTGTCCAGCATATTCTGCTTTGCTTGCTTCTGGTAAACTTGCTAGACCCGTAATCGTTGCTTTAGCTGCTGCTTTGGCTTTAGCTAACTCTGCTTGAGCCATTTCTTCAGCTAAGCGTTTCGCATTGTCATCTTGTGCTTGTTTCACGATTGCGACAATGGCTTCCTTACTTGTCGCTTTATCAAGCTGTCCAGCATATTCTGCTTTGCTTGCTTCTGGTAAACTTGCTAGACCCGTAATCGTTGCTTTAGCTGCTGCTTTGGCTTTAGCTAACTCTGCTTG
>CAMMST010000036.1:0-23784 GCA_946499615.1 Enterococcus cecorum
GGCAAAATCGCACGGATAATCGCTAAACAATTCTCCTCACTTTTCATAATCCAACCAAAGATAACATCGTTGGTCAATCCAAAATACACAGGGTTTTTATTTTCTTTTTTCACGTAAATTTCCTTTCTTCCCCGCAAATTTATTATACTATAAAACCTTTTCATTGGATATCAAAAGAAGCACAGACAGCTAAGTCACCCTTGCACTCCAAAAAGTTTCTAGTATAATATCGGGATTATAAGTTTTTTTGCCTCTACTTATTAAATACGCAAAAAAATCTCAAAAGCGCGAAAAAACCTCCCAAATTTTTGGAAGGCTTGTTGATTTATTTTCATATCAAATAATCATTCTGTTCTGTATCACATACAACACTTTCTCAGACGAATCAAATCTAGCTATCCTTTGGCGCACAATACTTACATCGGTTTTTGGGACTTGCAACTGTCAAAGAATTTTTCCTCTTTACTCAAAAAAAGCAGGTACCGCCTTAATGCACGATACCTGCTTTGATGTTTGGATTTGGATAAGTTAAATTTGTGACCAGACGCTTTCTAAGACGTTGGTTTGAGTGCGGTCTGGGCCGACAGAGAATGTAGAGATGCGCACACCGACTAATTCAGATACGCGGCGAACATAATTGCGCGCGTTTTCTGGTAAATCAGATAGGCTCTTACAGTTGGTGATATCTTCAGACCAACCTGGTAATTCTTCATAG
Organism: Enterococcus cecorum; assembly: GCA_946499615.1. Lineage (GTDB taxonomy): Bacteria > Bacillota > Bacilli > Lactobacillales > Enterococcaceae > Enterococcus_E > Enterococcus_E cecorum_B. Next base: position 716 of record CAMMST010000036.1, read on the forward strand.
ACTGGTTTACAGCGTTGTAATTCTTTCAAACTTGCTGGATAATGATAAATCAATTCACCATCTAGTTCATAAGCAGTACAGATTTTCACTGTTTCTAAGCCACTTAGGACATCAATCGAATTCAAGCAAAGGTTCGTAATACCAGATACGCGTTTAGAATGACGCATCACAACAGAGTCAAACCAACCAACACGACGCGGACGACCAGTAGTAGTACCATATTCATGGCCGACTTCACGGATTTGGTGGCCGACTTCATCAAATAATTCTGTTGGGAAAGGTCCATCGCCCACACGAGAAGTATAAGCTTTACATACCCCAACGACTTTATTAATTTTAGATGGTCCAACCCCGCTACCAATCGTTACCCCACCAGCAACCGGATTAGAAGACGTAACAAATGGATACGTTCCTTGGTCAATATCTAACATCACCCCTTGTGCCCCTTCGAATAAGACACGTTTACCTTGGTCTAGCGCATCATTTAAAATCACCGAAGTATCACAGACATATTGTTTGATTTGTTGACCGTATTCATAATATTCTTCAAAAATATCTTCAAAGGCAATTGGATCAGCCCCGTACATTTTTTCAAATAAACGATTCTTTTCTGCTAGATTTATGCGCAGACGTTCTTCAAAGATTTCGCGGTCTAATAAATCCGCAATACGAATCCCCACACGAGCCGCTTTATCCATGTAAGCAGGTCCGATGCCTTTAATCGTTGTTCCAATTTTTTTATCGCCTTTTGCTTCTTCTTGTAGGGCATCTAACTGAATGTGATAAGGTAAAATCACGTGCGCACGGTCAGAAATACGTAAATTATCCGTGGTAATATTGCGTTCATGTAAGTAATCCAATTCCTTCACTAATGATTTCGGATTGACGACCACACCGTTACCAATCACGCTAATCTTATCTTTGTAAAAAATACCAGAGGGAATCAAGTGCAATTTGTAAGTCACACCATTGAACTTAATCGTATGACCGGCATTGTCTCCTCCTTGATAACGGGCAATCACTTCCGCATTTTCACTTAAAAAGTCAGTGATTTTCCCTTTTCCTTCATCTCCCCACTGGGTTCCTACAACCACTACAGATGACATATGAATTCCTCCTAAATATGCTAGCAAGTTTGCTTTGAATCCTTCAAAACCTAGCTGTGCCAAAAAAGCACTTCATGTACATTGTAACAAGATTTCAAAGGAGTTGCAACGAAAATTCGAATAATATTTTAAAATAGTTTTGTTTTGAAACCAAAAACCGAACATTCATTTATAAGTACTCTAAATTTGAATAAAAAGACGAAAAATCAAAAAAAAGATGAACCCTCGCTTAATTTGCAAAGAATTCATCTATTCTGTACTTATTCAAAAACCGCAAGAACCCCAAAATGATCGCTGACTACGCTGCCACGATGGCCGTCAAAGATGACTTGGTACTGTTCCACGTGAAACTCTTTTGCGACAAAAATAAAGTCGATGCGCAATAAATCATTATTTTCACGCCAACCGTCAATTTTTTTCACCACGGTAAATTCACCATAGCGTTCTTTAGCTTGTAAGAAAGTATCTTGCAAGTTCAAAGGAGAAGCTAAGATTTGCGCGTGCTCAGAACTTCCCGCCGGATTATTAAAGTCACCCATTAAAATGATGGGTAATGGTGCATTTTCTAAGGCTGCGATTGTCTTTTGCCATTCGTAATCAAAGCCTAGTTCACCCGCCCAGGAATAATGACCGCAGACCACGATGGCACTTTGGGTTTGGGCAATTAAGATTTTGCGGGTCAGATGTTGGACATAGGCTTCATTGGAGGTGACGACTTCTTTAGGTGTTTGCGCTTCTTTGGATAAAATCGCCATGCCTTCATCATAAATATCGTAACCAACGTGGGCATAACTATAGCTCCAATAATAATTTAAGCCCCGTTTGCGCAATGCTTGGACGATGAGATAGGCAAAATTATCTTCACGGATGGGGTGCTGATTTTCTTGTGGGCAAAAATAGTCATCCGGAATGATTTCTTTGGCGCTGATTAATTGATTGACCTCTTGTAAGGCAATAACATCCGCCTCCTGAGTAGCTAAAAAGTCCACGATTTGCGCTAACTTTTCCTGAGGTTCTTCTTCCATCCAACTGTGGGTATTTAAAGTGATTGCTTTCATAATATATGTCCTCAATTCTTAATAGGTTACGCTAAAAATTATACTAAAAAAACAAAGCAAATGGCTAGTCTAAAAAACTTACCACTTGCTTTGTACGAGATTATATACTTAATTTTCCAATCGTATTTCCTGCTTGTTGACTGCCTTTTTGGGTAAGTTCAAAGGCTTGGATTTTATCCATATTGGTAAAGACGACAATCATCGTGGCTTTTTTGTCCGCTTGTTGTAACGCTTCTAGATTCACTTGTGCTAAGACTTGTCCGGCTTGTACTTGATCGCCTTCTTTGACTTTAACACTAAATGGTTTGCCTTCAAGACTAACTGTGTCAATTCCCATGTGTACTAAGACTTCGACACCTTCTTTGGTTTCAATTCCGATAGCGTGCTTAGTAGGAAAGACGCTCTTAATCGTACCACTTACTGGAGATACGATTGTGCCATCTGTTGGTTCCACCGCAAAACCATCGCCCATCATTTTACCTGAAAAGACTGGATCTGCAACTGCTTCAATCGCGATGACTTCTCCGTTAGCCACTGCGACTAAATCCACGCTTTCCCCTGTGGCTGCAGTTTTCGCCTTCGTTTCTTCTTTGGCAGCGACATTCACTTCAGGAATCACCATGCCTGAATCTAAAATATCTTGAATATCAGATTTCAATACATCAGCTTTTGGACCATAAACGGCTTGAACACCATTATCTTTTACGATTAAGCCCATCGCACCGACTGCTTTCCATTGGTCTTCTTTACCAACTTTAGCATTATCTTTGACTGTTACTCTTAGACGGGTCATACAAGCATCTACATCGACAATATTTGGTTTGCCGCCAAGTAAGTTGATAATCGCAAAAGCTTGATCATTTCCTTGAACTGCAGTTGGTTTTTCTGCATCATCTGTTGTGTCTAAATCATAGTTTCCGTTACGTCCTGGTGTCGCAAAGTTGAATTTCTTGATTAAAAAGTTTGCTAAGAAGTACGTGAATACCCCAAAACCAATGGATACTAAAATAAAGTGAATTAAATCGCCGCCTAGACCTGCTTTGATGGCTAATGGTGTACGAGTGAGTAATTCAATATTCCCAAATGAGTGTACACGTAGCGAAATCAAGTCCGCACTTGCAAAGGCAGCCCCTTGGATAAAGGCATAAACCACATATAATGGGACAGCCGCAAACATAAACATGAATTCTATAGGTTCAGTTACCCCTGTTAAAAATACCGCTAAAGCAGCTGAAACAAACATTGATTTATACAAATGACGTTTATCTGCATCTACATTGCGATACATTGCTAAAGTCATCCCCATCAAAATACCTGTAGAACCAATCATTTGACCTACTTTGAAACGAGCTGGTGTCCAATGGGTTAACACATATTGATATTGACTCATATCGCCAGCACCTTTTAAGTTCACCAAATCAGTGGCCCAAGCTAACCAAAGTGGATCTTGCCCGAATACCTTTGTGCCTGCTTGTGCGCCAGATAAAATTTCGTAAGTCCCACCTAAAGCAGTATAGTTGATTGGAATCGTCAACATATGATGCAAACCAAATGGGAGTAATAGACGTTCTAAAGTACCATATAAGAATGGTGCTAAAATCGGTGCCGTATCTTGTGACTGAGCAATCCATAGTCCAAAATTGTTAATTCCTGCTTGGATGACTGGCCAAACAAAACTTAAAACAATCGCACAAATAGCTGACCATAAAATCACGACAAATGGAACAAAGCGTTTACCATTGAAGAAAGATAAAGCATCTGGTAATTTACGGTAATTATAGTATTTATTGTAGGCCATCGCTCCGACAAATCCGGCGATAATCCCTACGAATACCCCCATATTTAAGGCTGGTGCTTCTAATACGCTGGTAAAGAAACCTTTGACCATGATTTTGGTACCAAATAATGTATGGGTGTAAGCTTTTGGATCATTGAGCATTTCACTGGTTACCCCAAAAATCGAACCAGTAATCCGGTTAATTAAGACAAAAGAAATCCCAGCTGCAAATGCACCGCCAGCTCTTTCTTTCGCCCAGCTACCACCAATGGCTAAGGCAAATAATAGATGTAAGTTCCCAATAATAGCCCAACCGATGTTTTCAATGACACCGCCTGTTGTGACTAAAGCGGCTACATTTGGATTAATTAAAGGAATGGTTTTCCCAATACTAATCATTAAACCTGCAGCTGGCATTACGGCAACGACCACCATCAAGGCCTTACCGAATTTTTGCCAAAACTCAAAACTAAATAATTTTTTCATTTTATAACCTCTCTTTTTTCTGATTGCCTTTACGCAACCGATTTCGTTAACAAGATTATATACTAGATTTTTAAATTTGTAAACACTTTATTTGTTTATAACATTATGGGTTTGTTCAGCGCAACCGATTTCGCTTTTATTTCACAAATTGAAGATTGGAAGAGATAGAATAGATTTTCTTGATAGTTTACATAAAAAACTTGTTATTACATAGAAAAGAAATATGGATGTGCTACTCATGGAAGAGGAAAGGTTCGCCCAATCAAAACGTTCACTTCACAAACGAAAAAATAGCGATTTTTGGGCTAACGGGAGCATTTAGATTTAGTTTTTAAGTTTTCGACAATTTTTATAAGGGGTTTCTCGTGTTGAGGGTGGGCTTTGTTATACTGTAGAAAAAAGCCCAGCATTTCCCATTTTTCACTTGGGTTGTGCTGGACTTTTTTAGTAATCATCGCGTCTGGAGATAGAAGCAAATTTATTATATTCTTTTTTAAAGAGTAGCTCTACTGTACCGCGCGCGCCGCTACGGTTTTTCTCGATAATGACTTCAATCACGTCGTCTACAGCTTGTTCTTCTTCATTTTTATCTTCTTCGGTGCCTTGACGTTGATAATAATCTTCACGGTATAAAAAGGCAACAATATCAGCATCTTGCTCAATGGAACCCGACTCACGGATATCACTTAATACCGGCCGTTTATCTTGGCGCTGCTCGACACTACGAGAGAGCTGTGAAAGGGCGATAACCGGTACTTTTAATTCTTTGGCTAATTTTTTCAATTGACGAGAGATTTCAGAGACTTCTTGTTGACGACTTTCTCGACCAGAACCTTCAATCAGCTGCAAATAGTCGATTAAAATCAAGCCCAGATTGCCTTTTTCCTGTGCTAAACGCCGACATCTTGCTCGAATTTCTGAAACTTTAATCCCTGGCGTATCATCAATAAAAATACTCGTATTCGACAAACTTCCCATCGCCATAATCAAGTTATGCCACTCTTGTTCGGTCAACTGCCCTGTTCGCAAATGCCCAGCCTCAATGGTTCCTTCCGCACACAGCATCCGGTTCACCAAAGACTCGGCCCCCATTTCCAAACTAAAAATAGCCACACTGCGATCGGTCCGCGTACCAATATTTTGCGCAATATTTAGGGCAAAAGCTGTTTTCCCCACCGCTGGACGAGCCGCTAAAATAATCAATTCTTCTGGTTGCAAGCCAGCAGTCATCTTATCAAGCTCTGGATATCCCGTTGGCAGACCAGTGATATCTTCATTTTGTTGGGATAACATGTCGATATGCTCCATGGTGCTATTCAAAACATCCGCAATCGCCTGAAAGCCTGTACTATTACGCTTTTCCGAGACATTTAAAATTCCTTTTTCGGCCGCCTCGACAATTTCTTCTACACTACCTTCTTGACTGTAGCCTTCTTTGACAATCTTGGTAGCCGCTTGAATCAATTCCCGTAAAGTCGATTTATCCTTCACGATTTTCGCATAATGCGCCACCCCTGAAGCAGTTGGCGTTACTTGCGATAACTCGGTTAAATAACTAATTCCACCCACATCTTCCAGGGTGTTTTCAGATTCGATTTGTGATTTCAAGGTAATGATGTCGATATTTTCGTTGCGATCATTTAGGGCAATCATCGACCGAAAAATAATCTGATGGGCGCGTCGATAGAAATCTTGCGGCTCAATTTGTGCCATCGCTTCGACCAAGGCCTCCGCATCTAGAAAAATGGCACCCAAGACGGCTTGTTCTGCTTCAATATCTTGTGGTGGTACATTTTCTTGCCACATTTCATTCATCAAAAACACCCCTTAAAGATTTATAAAATAACATTAAATTGATTTCCGTTTTGAATTTGTTTCAACTAATAGTATAGCAAAGATTAGCAGGAATTTGTATAAATATATGAACAAAAAATTGGTAGCGTGAATACTACTACCAATTTACAAACACTTTAATATATTTCCCAGTCTGGATATCGCTTGGCTTGAAAATCTTCTGACGTTGCCAATACTTTCAAGATTAGCGGGGAAGCATTTTGTTCATTTAGTTCATTCAGCTCTACCCATTCTTCGCCTAAAGAATCGTTAGCCTCATTACCGTTAAGATATTTTTCTATTGCTTGATGATTGGCTTTTTCTAACTCAACTTTATATAGGCCAAAAATATGATGGTTGAATTCATCCTCGTTGATTTTTACAAATGAGTCATAGAGCGCACTGTCGTAAATTTGACTCACTTGATAACTGGTTTCCTCGCTCATTTCCCGATAAAGTGTATCTAACAAACTTTCCCCATTTTTACGACTGCCACCAGGTAAATCATAGCGCCCATTATACGGACCTCCATGTTTTTTTACGCATAGCAATTTGTTATTACGAATACAAACACCGTACACGCCAAAATGTTCTGAAATCTTCATCTAACTCTCCTTAAACATAAAAAGAGCGCCCATATACAATCGACGCTCCAATTTTTTCATCGTATGCTGGATTATTCTTCCACAACATGTACGCGGATTTTCGCTGACACATCATGATGTAATTTTACTTCCACATTGGTAAAACCTAATGCACGGATTGGTTGCTTCAAATCGATTTTACGTTTGTCAATTTTGATTTTGTATTGATCAAAGAATGCATCCGTGATTTGTTTAGAAGGAATAGATCCAAATAAACGGCCATCGCTTCCGGCTTTAGCTTTGATTACGACCACTGTTTCTTCTTTTTCGATAAAAGCTTTTAATTCTTTTGCTTTAGCCAATTCTTCTGCTTCGTGTTTGGCTTGAGCTTTTTGTTTGCCTTTTAATTCCGCCATGTTTTCTTTATTGGCTTCTTTGGCTAATTTGTTCTTAATTAGATAGTTTTGGGCATATCCGGTTGGGACTTCTTTCACATCGCCCTTTTTACCTTTACCCTTCACATCTTCTAGAAAAATAACTTTCATCTGTTTCACTTCCTACTCTATTTCAATTTGCTTAAATTCATTTAAAAGCATTTCTTCAACTTTTTCAAGCGATTCGCCCAAAATTTTCGTCGCAGCATTGGTAAAATGACCACCGCCACCCAATGCTTCCATAATTTTTTGGACATTAACCTTGCCACTACTGCGTGCTGATATCCCAATAACTTCCTCATCTTGGCGGGTAATCACAAAAGCGGCCTCGACACCAATCATCGAAATTAAGGTATCCGCAGCCTTAGCCGTTGTCACCTTACCATAGATTTTGTTTTCTTTGCCCATCGCATACACAATGCCTGGTGCGATATTTTGACAAGTACTGATTAACTCGCTCATTTCTAAATACGAATCCAAATCCGAACTCAATAGATATTGGACTTTGCTTTCATCGGCACCTTGTGATTTTAAGAAACTGGCAATATCAAAAGTCCTTGCTGAAGAACGAAACGTAAAATTCTTCGTATCGACATACATTCCCGCCAACATCATCGTTGCGACAAACTTCGAAATCCGTGTTTCACTATTTAACTGATACTCTAGCAATTCAGAAACCAACTCACTAGCAGAAGATGCAGAGGCTTCAATGTAATTTAATAATGGCTTGGCTGGATATTCTTCGCCCCGACGATGATGGTCAATCACGACAATTTTCTCAAAGGCATCATAAACTTTTTGCGAAATCGACATAGACGGACGATGATAATCCACCATCACTAATAAACTTTTGTTATCTAATAGCTTTAGTGCTTCTTCGCTGGTAATTAATTGACTGGAAAGTTCGGGATATTGTTCAATTTCTCTCAGTCCTCGCTGCAATTCTGGTGTGACTTCTTCAGGATTAATGATGACCCAACATTTTTTATGGATTAATTTGGCAAAGCAAGCAATCCCAAAGCTCGCTCCCAAGGCATCCATATCTGGGAAACGATGACCCATGACAAAGATTTTATCGTTTTCTAAAAGGACTCGTTTTAGCGCAGTACTCATGGCTTTCGAACGGACTCTTGTTCTTTTAATCGTCGCATCACTATCGCCACCGAAAAATTGTGGACGACTCATTGGATCAGCATCCTTCACGACAACTTGATCGCCACCACGAATTAAGGCCAAATCAAGATTATCTTGTGCCACTTCACCAATTTCTTTCAGCGAGGCCTGACCATAAGCAATCCCCATACTCATCGTCAATAACAATTCACGTTCTCTAGCTTTATTTTTAAAAGTGGCTAAAAGGTCAAATTTTTGCGTCTTCATCTGCTCAATATCTGCTTCACGCGCAATAAATAAATGACGCTCAGCATTGATTCGGCGATAATAGACTTCATGCTCACTCGCCCAATCGGAAATCACCGAAGTAATCAAAGTATTGAGATACGAGCTTTCCTTATCATCTAGCTTATCAATCACATCGTCATAATTATCGATAGAAATTATTCCTATTGCAGTCATTTTTCACCCTCACTCGTACTTAGTGACATTCTTGCTGCCAAGTACGTTTCACTCTTCTTTCCTAGTCCTAATGCTATTATTTTACCACACTGCGTCAAATTTTGCACAAAAGATCGATTAATTAGGTTGTTTTGTTATTTTTGGTTTGTGATTTTATTATTTTCACGTTAAACAAAGGGCCCCCGAAAAGCGAAGGTCTGATGATTAACTAGCTTATTTCACTTAATATTTCTACAAATGATTCTGCTCGTCCAACTAGACTTTCTTCATCTAATTGCATTGCACTGGTAATGACAAATGGAGCCAGGAACTTCAAGCCAGTGTGATACGAAATGGTTTCTATCGGCTTTAATACTTCATCGACTGTAATATGCCTAGCAAAGATTAATTTCCCCTTTCCATTATTTCTCCCAATATCTCATACAAATAGGGCACAATTTTTTCACCCGGCAAATCTGCTAAACTCGTCACCCAGCGATAATCCGTATGTTCTTGCGGGTCTAAAGTAATCGCTAAATCTTCGTTGTTTTCCGATAATTGTCCACGATACACCAGGCGCGTAAAAACCTTGTCCTTATCTACATTGCTATCTTCATGAATAACTTTGTCAATCACAATCCTTAAGCCGACCTCTTCTTGACATTCACGAATCGCCGCCTGTCTAGGAAGCTCGCCATCTTCCACCGTCCCACCAGGAATGTCCCAATAAGACGGATAAAAATTTTTCTTACCACGCTTGATTTCGCTACGTTTGATCAACAAATACTTCTCGTTCTTTTCAATTAAACTATGCGCAATTAGCCGATTTTCCATGTGCATCCCTCGTTTCATTTTTTTCAGTAAGAACGATTATAGCATGATTTTAAGTAAAATGGAGAAACCATCCAAAAAATATAGATGAATTTCTCACATAAGGATTAAATGAGCCAAAAACTACCTCAAAAGCGAAAAAAAAACACCTCAGAGCCATTCGAAGTGGTTCTGAGGTGTTGGTATTTATATTAGTCTTCGTTAACGAATGGAAGTAATCCCATGATACGTGCGCGTTTGATAGCAACTGTTAATTTACGTTGGTTTTTAGCACCAGTACCAGTTACGCGACGAGGTAAGATTTTTCCACGTTCTGAGATAAATCTCTTTAATAATTCAACATCTTTATAATCAACATGTTCAATGTGATTTGCTGCAAGATAGTCTACTTTACGACGTTTACGACCGCCTCTACGTTGTTGTGCCATTCTATTTCCCTCCTTATTACAAAAATTAATTAGAATGGTAAATCATCATCTGAAATGTCAATGCTTGATCCGCCAAGTGGTGTGTTACTTGCATCACGGTCAAAGCCAGGCATTCCACTAAATGGTTGAGATGAAGCTGGCTGATCAAAGCTATTGTTATTATTGTTAAATGGTTGTGAGACATTATTATCAAAGTTTCCGGCAGCTTGACGACGTTGATCGTTGACTGCTTTAGACTCTAATAATTGGAAATTATCGGCAACCACTTCAGTTACGTATACACGTTGACCTTGTTGGTTTTCATAATTTCTCGTTTGAATACGTCCGGTCAAACCAATTAATGTCCCTTTTCTAGCGTAATTTGCTAAGGTTTCAGCTGGTTTACGCCAAATGACACAATTGATAAAGTCCGTTTCTCTTTCTCCATTTTGGCTGGTAAAATTACGGTTCACAGCTAAACTAAAAGTAGCCACCGCAACGCCAGAAGAAGTGTAACGTAAATCAGGGTCTCTTGTTAATCTACCTACTAATACAACATTATTAATCAAGGCTATTCATCTCCCATCGTTTTTGTTTCACGTGAAACATTCTTAAGCTTCTTCTTTAACAATCATGTGACGAATGATGTCTTCATTGATTTTAGCAAGACGATCAAATTCGCTAACAGCGCTAGCGCTTGATGGAGAAGATACTTTAACGATGTGATAGATACCTTCGCGGAATCCATTCATTTCATAAGCGAAACGGCGTTTTTCCCAATCTTTAGATTCAAGAACTTCAGCTCCGTTATCTTTTAAGATTGCATCGAAACGTTCGATTAAAGCAGATTTTGCTTCTTCATCAATGTTTGGACGAATAATGTAAAGAATTTCATATTTCGTATTTTCCATTGATATGTTCACCTCCCTATGGACTTTGGCCCTTGTATTCACATCAAGAGCAGAGAGAGCAGACTTAACTACTCACAATGATTTATTATACACAGATTTTCAAAGAATTGCAAAGGTTTTTCACGCATTTTTTATAAATTACCTTGCTACTTAATAAATACGCGAAAAAGGGAGAAAAGCTTTTTTTATGTTAAAAATAGCATAAAAATCTAGTTATCCGCATAAAAACTGGACTTATCACACTTTATCAAGGTCAAAACCACTCAATTTACTACTAATTTACTACTTATGAATGAGCTTTGATACGACGATTTATCCTTGAAAAGTGAAGATATAAAGATACTTCCAATAAAATTTGAATATTTAATAGGTAGACACTTCAAAAAATGAGGTGTCTATTTTTTTACCCGATTTTGAAAGGAAGTGAACTTATGAAAACAAAAAATCAAGAATCAAAAGGTCGTTCCCCACTCTTTAAGACCATCAAACATTCATTCAGCCAATAAAAAAGAAAGGATAGGTAAAAATATGGAACTTAAATTTGTGATTCCCAACATGGAAAAAACATTCGGCAATTTAGAATTTGCTGGCGAGGATAAAGTCGTTCAGCGAAGAATCAACGGACGGCTAACTGTCTTATCAAGAAGCTATAATCTCTATTCTGATGTTCAAAGAGCAGATGATATTGTGGTGGTGCTTCCTGCTGAAGCTGGCGAAAAACATTTCGGCTTTGAGGAACGTGTGAAGTTAGTCAATCCACGTATTACCGCAGAGGGCTACAAAATCGGCACTCGTGGTTTTACAAATTACCTTTTACATGCTGACGACATGATAAAAGAATAAAGAAAGAGAGGAAAAATGATGAGATTAGCAAATGGCATTGTATTAGATAAAGACACGACTTTTGGAGAATTGAAATTCTCTGCTCTACGTCGTGAAGTGAGAATCCAAAATGAAGACGGGTCGGTTTCAGATGAAATCAAGGAACGTACCTATGACTTAAAATCCAAAGGACAAGGACGCATGATTCAAGTAAGTATTCCTGCCAGCGTGCCTTTGAAAGAGTTTGATTATAACGCACGGGTGGAACTTATCAATCCCATTGCGGACACCGTTGCTACTGCCACCTATCAAGGAGCAGATGTTGACTGGTATATCAAGGCAGACGATATTGTGCTGACAAAGGATTCTAGTTCATTCAAAGCTCAACCACAAGCAAAGAAAGAACCGACACAAGACAAATAGTCGCTAGGTAGAAAGGAGACTTTTTCGCATGAAACAGCGTGGTAAAAGGATTCGCCCATCTGGTAAAGATTTAGTCTTTCATTTTACGATAGCGTCACTCCTGCCTGTTTTCCTGCTGGTTGTCGGACTGTTTCATGTGAAGACAATCCAGCAGATCAACTGGCAGGATTTTAACCTATCACAAGCAGATAAGATTGACATTCCCTATTTAATTATCAGTTTCAGTGTCGCAATTCTTATCTGCTTGCTGGTAGCGTTTGTATTCAAACGGGTTCGCTATGATACGGTTAAACAACTTTACCACCGTCAAAAACTGGCAAAGATGATACTTGAAAACAAGTGGTATGAATCTGAACAGGTCAAAACAGAGGGTTTCTTTAAAGATAGTGCTGGTCGTACAAAGGAAAAGATAACCTACTTCCCTAAAATGTATTATCGACTTAAAAATGGCTTGATACAGATACGGGTGGAAATCACGCTGGGAAAATATCAAGACCAACTCTTACACTTGGAAAAGAAATTAGAGAGTGGCTTGTACTGTGAGCTGACGGATAAAGAGTTAAAGGATTCCTATGTGGAATATACTTTGCTCTATGACACCATAGCCAGTCGTATTTCTATTGATGAAGTAGAAGCTAAAGATGGTAAACTTCGCTTAATGAAAAACGTATGGTGGGAATATGATAAGCTCCCTCATATGTTGATTGCTGGTGGTACAGGTGGCGGTAAAACTTACTTTATACTGACACTGATTGAAGCCTTGCTTCATACAGATTCAAAACTGTATATTCTTGACCCGAAAAATGCTGATCTTGCGGACTTAGGTTCTGTGATGGCAAATGTCTACTATAGAAAAGAAGACTTGCTTTCTTGCATTGAAACATTCTATGAAGAAATGATGAAACGTAGTGAGGAAATGAAGCAGATGAAGAACTATAAGACTGGCAAAAATTATGCTTACTTAGGTCTCCCGGCACACTTCTTAATCTTTGATGAATACGTCGCTTTCATGGAAATGCTGGGAACAAAAGAAAACACCGCAGTTATGAATAAGCTGAAACAGATTGTCATGTTAGGTCGTCAAGCTGGCTTCTTTCTAATACTGGCTTGTCAACGTCCAGACGCAAAATATTTAGGCGACGGAATCCGTGATCAGTTTAATTTCAGAGTGGCTTTAGGTCGTATGTCTGAAATGGGCTATGGCATGATGTTTGGCAGTGACGTACAAAAGGATTTCTTCTTAAAGCGAATCAAAGGTCGTGGCTATGTTGATGTAGGAACAAGTGTCATATCAGAGTTTTATACTCCCCTTGTACCAAAAGGATATGATTTCTTGGAGGAAATTAAAAAGTTATCCAACAGCAGACAGTCCACGCAGGCGACGTGCGAAGCGGAAGTCGCAGGTGTGGACTGATCTTGCTGGCTGGTGTGGCAATAGCCACGCCAGCACTTAACCCCCCGTATCTAACAGGGGGGTACAAATCGACAGGAAACAGTCAAAAAAACATTAGAAAATCCTTTGGTTACAAGGGATTTACAAAATTTCAGCGTATGTCAAATGGGCTTTAAAAGTTGACATACGCCTTTTTGATTGGAGGGATTTTTACTGAATGAACAAACTTGGTTACAGCATTTAAAAGAAAAACGCTTGGCTTATGGACTATCTCAAAACCGTTTAGCTGTTGCGACTGGTATTACAAGGCAGTATCTAAGCGATATTGAAACAGGAAAAGTCAAGCCATCAGAGGATTTACAGCAGTCCCTTTGGGAAGCTCTGGAACGCTTCAATCCCGACGCTCCCCTTGAAATGCTGTTTGATTATGTAAGAATTCGCTTTCCGACAACAGACGTACAGCAGGTGGTCGAAAACATCTTACAACTGAAACTGTCCTATTTTCTTCATGAGGACTATGGTTTCTATTCTTATTCAGAGCATTATGCTTTAGGCGACATATTCGTCCTTTGCTCCCATGAACTGGACAAAGGAGTTCTGGTGGAATTGAAAGGTCGTGGGTGCAGACAATTTGAAAGCTATCTTCTGGCACAACAAAGAAGCTGGTATGAGTTCTTTATGGACGTTTTGGTGGCTGGCGGTGTGATGAAACGCCTTGACCTTGCCATTAACGATAAGACAGGGATTTTAAATATCCCTGTACTCACTGAAAAGTGCCAACAGGAAGAATGTATCTCCGTCTTCCGCAGTTTTAAAAGCTATCGCAGTGGCGAACTGGTACGCAAAGAGGAAAAGGAATGTATGGGAAACACCCTCTATATCGGTTCATTACAAAGTGAAGTTTATTTCTGTATCTATGAAAAGGACTACGAGCAGTACAAGAAAAATGATATTCCCATTGAAGACGCAGAAGTAAAAAACCGTTTTGAGATTCGATTGAAAAATGAGCGTGCCTATTATGCAGTCCGTGATTTACTCGTCTATGACAATCCAGAGCATACCGCCTTTAAAATTATCAATCGGTATATCCGTTTTGTAGATAAAGACGATTCCAAACCTCGTTCTGATTGGAAACTGAATGAAGAATGGGCTTGGTTTATTGGGAACAATCGTGAACGATTAAAACTAACCACAAAACCAGAGCCTTACTCCTTCCAAAGGACGCTGAACTGGCTATCTCATCAAGTTGCCCCGACCTTAAAGGTTGCGATTAAACTTGATGAAATCAACCAGACGCAGGTTGTAAAAGACATTCTCGACCATGCGAAACTGACAGACCGACACAAGCAGATTTTGAAGCAACAGTCAGTAAAAGAACAGGACGTGATAACAACAAAAAAATAACTCAAATACAAATTCATTGAATATAGAGAGGAGAACATTTTTATGAATTTTGGACAAAACCTTTATAACTGGTTTCTATCAAACGCTCAATCACTGGTGCTTTTAGCAATCGTTGTGATTGGCTTGTATCTTGGCTTCAAGCGTGAGTTTAGCAAACTGATTGGCTTTTTAATTATTGCGATTATTGCGGTTGGCTTAGTCTTCAACGCTGCTGGAGTAAAAGACATTTTACTAGAGCTATTCAATCGCATTATTGGTGCTTAAATAAAACCGTTCTTTTGTGGAATATAAGTGGTTTTCTTATGTTCCGCAAAGGAATGGTACACCAAACGAAGTGCGGTAGGGATTTTTGAATCTCTACAAAGAAAGGACGTGAATATATGGACGATATGCAAGTCTATATTGCGAATTTAGGCAAATACAATGAGGGCGAATTGGTCGGTGCGTGGTTTACCTTTCCCATTGACTTTGAGGAAGTCAAAGAGAAAATCGGCTTGAATGATGAATATGAGGAATACGCCATTCATGACTACGAGTTACCCTTTACGGTTGACGAATACACTTCCATTGGCGAACTCAATCGACTATGGGAAATGGTATCGGAATTACCCGAAGAATTACAATCGGAGCTATCTGCTCTGCTCACTCATTTTTCAAGCATTGAAGAACTAAGCGAACATCAAGAGGATATTATCATTCATTCCGATTGTGATGATATGTATGACGTGGCACGCTACTACATTGAAGAAACGGGTGCTTTAGGCGAAGTACCAGCTAGTCTTCAAAACTATATTGATTATCAAGCCTATGGTCGGGATTTAGACCTTTCAGGAACGTTTATCTCAACCAATCATGGGATTTTTGAAATCGTCTATTAAATCTGTCGGTACATTACTACTGGCAGATTTTCTATTTTACGGGGTGGCTCAATCAGCTACCCCTATTTTTTATGAAAGGATTGATTACATGAAGAAAATACGAAGCTATACCAGTATCTGGTCTGTGGAAAAGGTACTGTATTCTATCAATGATTTTAGACTTCCGTTTCCCATAACCTTTACGCAAATGACATGGTTTGTCGTGTCACTCTTTGCAGTGATGATACTTGGCAACTTGCCCCCTCTTTCCATGATAGAGGGAGCATTTCTCAAATACTTTGGGATTCCTGTGGCTTTCACATGGTTTATGTCTACAAAAACTTTTGATGGTAAAAAGCCTTATGGATTTTTGAAGTCTGTCATTGCTTATGCACTGCGACCAAAGCTGACCTATGCAGGAAAAAAAGTAACGCTTGGCAGAAACCAGCCACAAGAAGCCATTACAGCAGTTAGGAGTGAATTTTATGGCATATCCAATTAAATACATTGAAAACAATCTCGTCTGGAATAAAGACGGGGAATGTTATGCTTACTATGAGCTTGTTCCTTACAATTACTCATTTCTAAGTCCAGAACAGAAAATACAAGTGCATGATTCTTTCAGACAGCTTATCGCACAAAATCGTGATGGCAAAATTCATGCTTTACAAATCAGTACAGAATCCAGCATACGTTCTGCACAAGAGCGTTCCAAAAATGAAGTCACTGGCAAGCTCAAAGCGGTTGCCTATGACAAAATCGACCAACAGACAGACGCTTTAATATCCATGATTGGCGAAAATCAAGTGAACTACCGTTTCTTTATCGGCTTTAAGTTGCTTCTCAACGATCAGGAGTTTTCTATGAAAAGTCTTACCGTTGAAGCAAAAAATGCTTTGTCTGATTTTGTCTATGATGTGAACCATAAGCTGATGGGCGATTTTGTTAGTATGAGTAATGATGAAATCCTGCGTTTTCAGAAGATGGAAAAGCTCTTAGAAAATAAAATCTCTCGTCGTTTCAAAATCCGCAGGTTAGATAAGGACGACTTCGGCTATCTGATTGAACACCTTTACGGACAGACAGGCACTGCCTATGAAGAGTATGAGTACCATCTATCAAAGAAAAAGCTGGATAATGAAACGCTGATTAAATACTATGACTTGATTAAGCCTACTCGCTGTTTGGTGGAAGAAAAACAGCGATATTTGAAAATCCAGCAGGAAGATGAAACCGTCTATGTAGCTTACTTTACCATTAACAGCATTGTCGGAGAACTGGACTTCCCGTCCTCTGAAATCTTCTACTACCAGCAACAGCAATTTACATTCCCGATTGATACGTCAATGAATGTGGAAATTGTAGCGAATCGTAAAGCCCTATCTACTGTCCGCAATAAAAAGAAAGAACTGAAAGACTTGGATAACCACGCTTGGCAAAGTGATAATGAAACCAGCTCCAATGTGGCGGAAGCTCTGGAAAGTGTGAATGAGCTGGAAACCAATTTAGACCAAAGCAAGGAATCTATGTACAAGCTGTCTTATGTGGTAAGGGTAT
Organism: Enterococcus cecorum; assembly: GCA_946499615.1. Lineage (GTDB taxonomy): Bacteria > Bacillota > Bacilli > Lactobacillales > Enterococcaceae > Enterococcus_E > Enterococcus_E cecorum_B. The sequence goes on from CAMMST010000036.1 coordinate 18,153, forward strand.
CAGCAAATGATCTTGACGAACTCAAACGTCGTTGTAATGAAGTGAAAGATTTTTATGACGATTTAAGCGTAAAACTGGTACGACCATTTGGGGATATGCTCGGCTTACATGAAGAATTTTTACCTGCCAGCAAGCGTTATATGAATGATTATATTCAATACGTGACCTCTGATTTCCTCGCTGGTTTAGGTTTTGGTGCTACTCAAATGCTGGGGGAAAATGAGGGGATTTATGTTGGCTACAGCTTAGATACTGGACGCAATCTCTATCTGAAACCTGCTCTTGCCAGTCAAGGGGTTAAGGGTTCAGTAACCAATGCGTTAGCGTCGGCTTTTGTTGGTTCGCTGGGTGGTGGTAAATCCTTTGCGAATAACCTTATCGTCTATTATGCGGTGCTTTATGGGGCACAAGCAGTGATTGTAGACCCAAAAGCAGAACGTGGCAGATGGAAAGAAACCTTGCCAGAGATTTCCCATGAAATCAATATCGTCACTCTGACTTCTGATGAGAAAAACAAAGGCTTACTTGACCCTTATGTGATTATGAAAAATCCCAAAGATTCTGAATCACTGGCTATTGATATTCTGACATTCCTTACGGGGATTTCCTCTCGTGATGGGGAACGCTTCCCAATCCTTAGAAAAGCCATTCGTGCAGTAACCAATAGTGAAGTACGAGGGTTGATGAAAGTGATTGAGGAATTACGGGTTGAGAATACGCCACTAAGTACCAGTATAGCCGACCATATCGAAAGTTTTACAGACTATGACTTTGCACATTTATTATTCAGTAATGGTTATGTGGAGCAGTCTATCAGCTTAGAAAAACAACTGAACATTATACAGGTTGCGGACTTGGTACTTCCCGACAAGGAAACTTCCTTTGAGGAATATACCACTATGGAGCTTTTATCCGTTGCTATGCTGATTGTCATTAGTACCTTTGCTTTAGACTTTATCCATACAGACCGAAGCATTTTCAAGATTGTAGATTTAGACGAAGCATGGAGCTTTTTACAGGTAGCACAAGGAAAAACACTATCTATGAAGCTGGTTCGGGCTGGTCGTGCTATGAACGCTGGGGTATATTTCGTGACCCAAAATACAGACGACCTCTTAGATGAAAAACTGAAAAATAACCTCGGCTTAAAATTTGCATTTCGTTCCACTGACCTTAACGAGATTAAAAAGACCTTAGCCTTTTTTGGTGTAGACCCAGAGGACGAAAACAATCAGAAGCGATTGCGTGATTTGGAAAACGGGCAATGCCTTATCAGTGATTTATATGGTCGTGTCGGTGTGATACAGTTCCACCCTGTATTTGAAGAACTGCTCCATGCCTTTGATACCAGACCACCTGTGCGAAAAGAGGTGTAAATGTGAAACCATCAATAGTAAACAGAATAAAATCAAACTGGACGCTGAAACGTCTAGGTAAAGTGGCAATGACAGTGGCTTTCACACTTGTGATTGCCATTTTTCTTTTAGCCATGCTGGGAACGGTGGTTCAAGCTGCGGGCTTGGTAGATGATACGGTCAATGTGGCAAATGAATACAGCCGATACCCACTTGAAAACTATCAACTGGATTTTTATGTGGATAATAGCTGGGGCTGGCTTCCGTGGAACTGGTCGGACGGGATTGGAAAACAGGTCATGTATGGACTATATGCCATTACCAATTTTATTTGGACAATCAGTTTGTATGTTTCCAATGCGACAGGTTACTTAGTACAGGAAGCCTATTCCTTAGACTTCATTTCCGCTACAGCAGATTCCATTGGTAAGAATATGCAGACCTTAGCTGGTGTGAGTGCAAACGGATTTTCAACAGAGGGTTTCTATGTTGGATTCCTCTTACTCTTGATTTTGGTTCTTGGGGTTTATGTTGCCTATACGGGACTGATAAAGAGAGAAACCACAAAGGCAATTCATGCCATTATGAATTTTGTGCTGGTGTTTATCCTATCGGCTTCCTTTATTGCCTACGCTCCCGACTACATTAAAAAAATCAATGACTTTTCATCAGACATCAGTAATGCCAGTTTATCACTTGGCACGAAGATTGTCATGCCCCATTCCGATAGTCAAGGCAAGGACAGCGTGGACTTAATCAGAGATAGCCTGTTTTCCATACAGGTTCAGCAACCGTGGCTACTGCTTCAATACAACAGTTCAGACATTGAAAGTATCGGTATTGACCGTGTGGAAAGCCTGCTCTCCACCAGCCCAGATTCCAACAATGGCGAAGACAGAGAAAAAATTGTTGCGGAAGAAATTGAAGACAGAAGCAATACCAATCTAACCATTACAAAGACCATTAACCGTTTAGGTACAGTCTTCTTCCTATTTGTCTTCAATATTGGGATTTCCATATTTGTATTCCTATTAACAGGAATCATGATTTTCTCGCAGGTACTTTTTATCATCTATGCTATGTTTCTGCCTGTGAGCTTTATTTTAAGCATGATTCCATCATTTGATGGTATGTCAAAACGAGCCATAACAAAGCTCTTTAATACCATTTTGACACGAGCTGGAATCACATTGATTATTACGACAGCATTTAGTATTTCAACCATGCTCTATACCTTATCGGCTGGTTATCCGTTCTTTTTGATTGCTTTTCTACAGATTGTGACCTTTGCAGGAATCTACTTCAAGCTGGGCGATTTAATGAGTATGTTTTCTCTACAGAGTAACGATTCTCAAAGTGTGGGAAGTCGTGTGATGAGAAAACCTCGTATGCTTATGCACGCTCACATGCACCGTCTACAGCGGAAACTTGGACGTTCCATGACTACTCTAGGGGCTGGGTCTGCCATTGTTACAGGTAAAAAAGGACAGTCGGGTTCGGGGAGTTCTGCAAGGACACAAGCAGATCACTCCCGACCAGACGGAAAGGAAAAATCAACACTTGGAAAACGTATCGGTCAAACCATCGGTACAGTAGCTGATACCAAAGACAGAATGGTAGACACTGCTAGTGGTTTGAAAGAACAGGTTAAAGATTTGCCGACCAATGCAAGATATGCAGTATATCAAGGAAAATCCAAAGTAAAAGAGAATGTCCGTGATTTAACCAGTAGTATTTCTCAAACCAAAGCGGACAGAGCCAGTGGACGCAAGGAACAGCAGGAACAAAGGCGAAAAACCATTGCGAAGCGTCGCTCTGAAATGGAACAGGTCAAACAGAAAAAACAGCCTGCTTCTTCTGTTCATGAAAGACCGACTACAAGACAAGAACAATATCATGATGAACAGACCTCAAAACAGTCTAATATTCAGACTTCATATAAGGAATCTCAACAAGCCAAACAAGAGCGTCCAGCAGTTAAGTCCGATTTTTCAAGTCCAAAAGTGGAACGCCAAGGCAATACCGTTCAAGAAAAAACCGTTCAAAAGCCAGCAACTTCAACCACTACAGCAGATAGAACTTCACAACGTCCAATCACAAAAGAACGTCCGTCTACTGTTCAAAGAGTACCACTACAAAATACAAGAAGTAGACCACCAATCAAAACCGCCACCATTAAGAAAGTCGGTAAGAAACCATGAAGTTGAAAACTTTAGTGATTGGTGGTTCTGGATTATTCTTGATGGTCTTCTCACTGCTTCTGTTTGTTGCCATTTTATTTTCAGATGAACAGGACAGCGGAATTTCCAATATTCATTATGGAGGTGTGAATGTTTCCGCAGAAGTGCTGGCTCATAAGCCTATGGTAGAAAAATATGCCAAAGAATATGGCGTTGAAGAATATGTCAACATACTTCTTGCGATTATACAGGTGGAATCGGGCGGTACTGCGGAAGATGTTATGCAGTCCTCGGAATCCCTCGGTCTTCCACCTAATTCATTGAGTACAGAAGAATCCATTAAGCAAGGTGTGAAGTATTTCAGTGAATTATTAGCCAGTAGCGAAAGGCTCAGTGTAGATTTAGAATCGGTTATCCAGTCCTACAATTATGGTGGTGGTTTCTTAGGGTATGTGGCTAATCGTGGAAATAAATATACCTTTGAACTGGCTCAAAGTTTCTCAAAAGAGTATTCAGGTGGCGAAAAAGTGTCTTACCCCAATCCCATAGCCATACCTATCAATGGGGGCTGGCGATACAACTATGGCAATATGTTTTATGTGCAACTGGTAACGCAGTATCTTGTCACAACAGAGTTTGATGATGATACGGTACAAGCCATCATGGACGAAGCACTGAAATATGAGGGCTGGCGATACGTTTACGGTGGAGCTTCCCCGACTACTTCTTTTGATTGTAGCGGACTGACACAATGGACGTATGGAAAAGCTGGAATTAACTTACCACGAACCGCACAACAGCAATATGATGTGACCCAGCATATCCCACTATCGGAAGCACAAGCTGGCGATTTGGTTTTCTTTCATTCTACCTATAACGCTGGCTCTTATATTACTCATGTTGGGATATACCTTGGCAATAACCGTATGTTTCATGCAGGCGACCCAATCGGTTATGCCGACTTAACAAGCCCCTACTGGCAACAGCATTTAGTGGGAGCAGGACGAATCAAACAATGAGAAAGGAAGATTTAATGATGAAATTTAGAAAAAATCAGAATAAAGAAAAACAGATACCAAAGGAAAAGAAACCTCGTGTCTACTATAAGGTCAATCCTCATAAAAAGGTTGTGATTGCCTTGTGGGTACTTTTAGGGCTTAGTTTCAGCTTTGCGATATTCAAGCACTTTACAGCTATAGATACTCATACTATTCACGAAACAACTATCATAGAAAAGGAATACGTTGATACTCATCATGTAGAAAATTTTGTAGAGAACTTTGCGAAAGTCTACTATTCATGGGAGCAATCCGATAAGTCCATTGATAATCGAATGGAAAGTCTAAAAGGCTATCTGACAGATGAACTTCAAGCTCTCAATGTTGATACAGTACGCAAAGATATTCCTGTATCGTCTTCTGTAAGAGGATTTCAGATATGGACGGTAGAGCCAACTGGCGACAATGAGTTTAATGTAACCTACAGTGTAGACCAGCTCATTACAGAGGGAGAAAATACAAAGACCGTCCACTCTGCTTATATAGTGAGTGTCTATGTAGATGGTTCTGGAAATATGGTACTGGTTAAGAATCCGACCATTACCAACATACCTAAGAAATCAAGTTATAAACCAAAAGCCATTGAAAGTGAGGGGACGGTTGATTCCATTACAACCAATGAAATCAATGAGTTTTTAACGACGTTCTTCAAGCTCTATCCTACAGCGACAGCCAGTGAACTTTCCTACTATGTGAATGACGGGATATTAAAACCAATCGGAAAAGAGTACATCTTTCAAGAACTGGTAAATCCTATTCACAATCGTAAGGATAATCAAGTCACGGTATCGCTGACAGTGGAGTATATCGACCAGCAGACCAAAGCAACGCAGGTATCTCAATTTGATTTGGTACTTGAAAAGAACGGGAGTAATTGGAAGATTGTAAAATAACAAATATTGGTACATGATTACAGATACTTTGTAATCATGTACTCTTTTTGATAAAAAATTGGAGATTCCTTTACAAATATGCTCTTACGTGCTATTATTTAAGTATCTATTTAAAAGGAGTTAATAAATATGCGGCAAGGTATTCT
>CAMMST010000037.1:0-22738 GCA_946499615.1 Enterococcus cecorum
TCGCACCAGTTAAAACAGGCGAAGTCGCAGCAAAAGAAGTAATACTAAATGTAAAGTAAAACATAGTTGTGAGCCGGGTTGACCAGCTCCAAGCAGCTAAGATTGTCCGGAATGACGGGAAAATCCACTATGTTTTAAGATTTTCCTAGACAGACCGGCTTAGATGCACAGGAGCTACCCGGCGAACACAGAATAAAACAAGGTCGTGATGCAGCTTGCCTTGTAAACAATAATTGGATTGGTTGGGAAATCCATTCATATTGGATTTTCCTAACCAATTTGTTTTGTTCGATAAATTTTGAACAAAGTATCATGAAAGGGTATACTTTCCTGATAAAGCGTTTTATAATAAGAATATCAATGTTCATGGGAGTGATTTTTGTGTATTACGGATCAATTGAAGCAGGTGGAACAAAATTTGTTTGCGCCATCGGTAATGAAGAATTAGAAATCTTAGAACGTGTGAGTTTTCCAACCACTACACCAGAAGAAACAATGAGTGCGGTGATTGACTACTTTAAAAAATATCAAGCAGAATTAGCAAGTATCGGTGTTGGTTCATTTGGCCCAATCGATATTCATCCTGATTCACCAACTTATGGTTATATCACTTCAACCCCTAAATTAGCTTGGCAAAACTATGACTTTGTCGGTGCGCTAAAGGCTGTTTTCGATGTGCCAATTGCATGGACGACTGACGTGAATGCAGCGGCTTATGGCGAATATTATTATGGTCATGGTCAAGGTAAACATAGCGTGGTTTACTACACAATCGGTACTGGTGTAGGTGGTGGTGCCATTCAAGGTGGACGCTTTGTAGAAGGATTCAACCATCCAGAAATGGGCCATATGCTAGTGGTTCCTCATAAAGATGATGATTTTAAAGGTGCTTGTCCATTCCACGGTAACTGTCTAGAAGGAATGGCAGCTGGACCTGCAGTGGAAAAACGTCTAGGAATCAAAGGACAAGACGTACCAGCGGATCATCCTTACTGGGAACAAGAAGCCTACTATATTGCGCAATGTGCGTATAATACGACTTTGATGCTCTCTCCTGATGTGATAATCTTCGGTGGTGGTGTGATGAAACAAGAACACATGATGGAACGTGTGCATCGTCAATTCAAAGAGTTATTGAAAGATTATGTGAAAACGCCGGAATTATCAGAGTACATCGTAACCCCTAAATTGGTTGACAATGCGGCCACTATTGGCTGCTTAGCGATGGCCAAAGATTTATTGAAATAGAAATTTGTGAACGTTACAGAGGTTTTTCTTTGTAACGTTCATTTTTTTCGTTATAATTTAAATTAAAACTTTATTAAACCTTTCTAATCTGATATAATGTAAATCACATAAAAGGAAAACGGAAAATTTTCATCGCTTACTTACATTCAAGAAATTCCTTGATTTGGCAAGCAAAATTATTTTAAAGGATTGGTGATATCTGTGTTTAATTTCTCTGCAGGTCCAGCTGTTTTACCAAAAGAAGTGTTGCAAAAAGCTCAAAGTGAATTCCTAAATTACGAACAAAGTGGTATGTCAGTGATGGAGATGAGTCACCGATCCAAACTTTACGATGCGATTATTAAAGATTGTGAGCAACATTTGCGCGATTTGATGAATATTCCTGATAATTATCATGTTTTATTCCTTCAAGGTGGGGCAAGCTTGCAATTTAGTATGATTCCACTTAATTTAGCTCAAGGCAAAAAAGCATTATATGTAAATACGGGTGCATGGGCCAAAAAAGCCATTCAAGCAGCCAAACAAGTCCCTGGTGTTGAAGTGGAAGTAATCGCAAGTAGTGAAGATCAAAACTTTACTTATGTTCCTGAAGTAAGCATTAATCAGGTTGACCAAAATGCGGCTTATGTGCATATTACGACTAATGAAACAATCGGCGGGGTGACTTATGATAAGTTACCAGATTGTGGCAAGGTGCCAATTGTTGCGGATATGTCTTCTAATATCTTAGCTAATGATTTCAAGGTGGAAGATTTTGGCGTGATTTATGCCGGTGCACAAAAGAATCTCGGACCATCTGGGGTGACATTGGTGATTATTCGTGATGATTTATTGAATAAGGAACCAATTTTTGCACCGATGCTTGATTTTGCCTTACAAGCGAAAAATCGTTCCCTTTATAATACGCCACCTACCTATGCCATTTATATCATGAAATTAGTTTTAGAATGGGTGAAAGAACAAGGCGGCGTACCAGCGATGATTCAACAAGATAAAGCCAAGGCCAAACTTTTATATGACACCATTGATCAGTCTAAACTATTTTCAAATCCGGTGGTGAAAAAGAATCGCTCCATTACAAATATTCCTTTCGTGACTGGGGATGAAGCATTAGATCAATTATTTAATGAACAAGCCTTAGCCCAAGGGTTCCAAAATTTAAAAGGTCATCGCAGTGTTGGTGGGATGCGTGCTAGTTTGTATAATGCCTTTCCATATGAAGGGGTCGAAGCGTTGGTTACGTTTATGAAGGCATTTGAAGCGGAAAACGGAGGAGAAAATTAATGTATCAAATTAAAACATTTAATGCAATTGCGCCAGAAGGTTTGAATCGTTTTGAAAAGGAAAATTATGCGATTAATGAAAGTGATCAGCCAGATGCGATTATTTTAAGAAGTCAAAAGTTACATGATTATGCTTTTCCATCTTCAGTTTTAGCCGTAGCCAGAGCAGGTGCAGGTACCAATAATATTCCGGTAGATGCTTGTACCGAAAAAGGCATTGTCGTCTTTAATACACCAGGTGCCAATGCCAATGCGGTGAAAGAATTGGTTTTAGCAAGTCTTTTAATGAGTGTGCGTCCTATCTTAAAAGCCGCACAGTGGGTTCAAAGCTTATCTGGTGAAAATGCCGAAGAACAAGTCGAAGCCAATAAAAAGCAATTTGTAGGGAATGAATTAGAAGGGAAACGTCTCGGTGTCATCGGGCTTGGTTCAATCGGTGCGATGGTAGCTAATGATGCTTATCGCTTAGGCATGGAAGTGGTGGGCTATGATCCTTATGTTTCTGTGGATACGGCTTGGAGTATTTCTCGTCGTGTCAAACGTGCCACCCAAATAGAAGAAGTTTTACAGACTTGCGATTTTATCACGCTTCATTTACCATTAAATGATAAGACCCGTGGCATGATTTCCACTCGCGAGTTTAGTATGATGAAGCCCACTGCGCAATTATTAAACTTCTCTCGTGGCGAAATTGTCGATGTCGATGCTGTTTTAGAAGCCGTAACAAGTAAAAAATTAGCAGGATATGTGACAGATTTTGCGGATAGTCGCTTACTTCATCAAGAAAATATTGTGATTTTACCGCATTTAGGAGCCTCTACACAAGAAGCGGAAGTAAACTGTGCGAAGATGGCTGCTCGTACCCTAAAACGTTATTTAGAAACAGGTGCAATTAAATATTCGGTAAACTTCCCACAGGTTGAAATGGCCTTTCAATCGCCTTATCGTCTATCTATTATTCACCGCAATATTCCAAATATGCTTGGAAAGATTTCAGCGGTGATTGCAAGTTTAGATATTAATATTGACAACATGTTAAACCGTGGGCGTGAGGATTATGCCTATACGCTGGTGGATGTGAATGAACAAGATCCTCAAGTCATTGCTGATGTGGTCGAAAAATTAAGTACACAAGATGATATTATTCGTGTACGCAGTATTCAATATACGGAGGTCCCTTATTAATGGTAGATGTACAACCTTTTCGCGCAATCCGTCCTAATGAGCAATTAGCTTCTCAAGTGGCTTGTTTACCTTATGATGTGATTGACACCAATGAAGCACGTGTTGAATCTCAGGATAATCCTTATAGTTATTATCATATTGATCGTAGTGAGATTGCCTTTGACGATGATTTCAATCCATATGATCCAAAGGTATATGAATTAGCCAATCAGACCTTACAACAATTCTTGCAAAAAGGTTGGTTAAAAAAAGAGGATAAGCCATGTTTTTATTTGTATGAATTAACGATGGATGGTCGTAAGCAAACAGGAATTGCGGCTAGCACGTCAATTGATGATTATGTCAATGATCAAATTAAAAAGCATGAATTTACCCGACCAGCCAAAGAACAAGATCGCATCAATCATATCAAAGCTTGTGATGCCAACACTTCACCAATCTTTTTAAGCTATCGTCAACCACAGGCGATGCAACATTTGGTAGAGGAATGGAAAGCCAATCATGCGCCGGTATATGATTTTACCAAATATCATAGTGTTACCCATCGCTTATGGGTGGTAGATGATGAAGCTACAGTTGCTCAAATGGTTGCCCTTTTTGCACAGGTGCCTGCTTTATACATTGCGGACGGTCATCATCGGGCGGCTTCAGCAGTAAAAGTTGGCTTAGAAAAACGAGCACAAGATCAATCAAGTGCAGAAAGTGATTATTTCTTATCGATTATTTTTCCTGAACAAGAATTAAAGATTTTAGAATATAATCGAGTAATTAATGTTACGCCACCAACTGATTTTCTTGACCGCTTAGCAAAAATCTTTACCATTCAGCCAACGAGTGAAAAGAAATCACAACAAAAAGGCGAGTTCAAGCTTTATTTTCAAAATCAGTGGTTTACTTTGACTTTAGATGAAAGATTACGACCAACGGATGCTGTAGAAGGATTGGACGTGGCAGTTTTACAAAAATATGTGATTGAGGATATTTTTGGCATTATGGATGTCCGTACCGATGCGCGGATTGATTTCGTTGGAGGGATTCGCGGCTCAGAAGAATTGGCTCGCTTAGTAGATAGTGGGGCCTTTCAAGTAGCCTTTGCGCTTTATCCGACTTCGATGCAAGATTTATTAGCTGTGGCAGATGACAACCAAATCATGCCACCAAAATCTACTTGGTTTGAGCCGAAATTACTTAGTGGTTTATTACTACACGATTTAGAAACAAGATGAAATCATACTGCAGATAATTACGTTTTTTTGGAATTATCTGCAGTATTTTTATGCTGGAATCGTAAAGGATGAAGGGGGGACATCTGAATAAAACGAGAAATATTCAAGGATAAGTAATCTAATAACTTTATTTTTACGCTTTACATATAATTACGGATTTTTGTAATTATGTGTTGGAAAACGATACAGCCTTTTTCATATTTGTAATCAAAGTGGTTCATCGTTTAAACATATTTAATCCAAAAAAGCATGTGCCGTTTTTTTGGCACATGCTTTTTTTAAAAGAGTTCTTGGATGGTTGAGAGGATTAGCTGAATGTTTAGAACGGTTAATACCGCTGTACTTATCCAACCTAAAATGCTGAGGATAGGTTTATTTTTAAATTGCTTGCCCATGATTTTTTCCGAACTTGTAAAGTAAACCAGTGGAATCATCGAAATAGGTAAGGCGATACTTAGGAATACTTGAGAATAAATCAGTAATTGGTCCAGCGTTCCTTCATCGTCTCCAAAGAAAATAGCACAGATAACGACTGGTAGCACAGACAATAGACGTGTGATTAAGCGACGAATCCATGGTGGTAATTTAATATGGATGAATCCTTCCATCACGATTTGTCCTGCTAAAGTTCCGGTAATGGTAGAGTTTTGACCGGAAGCTAATAAGGCTACAGCGAAGAGGACACTTAATACCGGACTAGCAACTTTTCCAGCAATATTTGGATCTTTTAGGGCATCATACAGAGCAGTAAAAGTTCCTAAATCTCCTTGATGACCAAAGAATAAAGCACTTCCCAAAATCAGTAAGAGACAGTTAACTAAAAAGGCTAGAGAAAGTTGTAAATTCGAATCCCAAGTTGCAAATCGAACAGCTAAAGCAATATCTTCTTTACTTTGACGATTATACTTACGAGTTTGCGAAATAGAAGAGCCTAGGTAAAGGTTGTGTGGCATCACAGTAGCGCCGACAATCCCTAATGCCATGGTTAATTCTCCATGATGTAATATCCGTTTTTGAGGGATAAAGCCGCCGAAAACTTGTTGGACAACTGGATCGGCTTGGAAGACTTCATATAAGAATACGCCTAAAATGACTAAGATTAAGGTCATCACGATGGCCTCAATTTTTCTAAAGCCTAATTTCATCAAGAGCAATAGTAAAAAGACATCAAAGACAGTGAGCAAGACCCCATAGGTGAGTGGAATGCCAAACAATAGATTTAAAGCAATCGCACTTCCGATAATCTCGGCAATATCAGTGGCCATGACCGCCAATTCAGTAATAATCCAAAGCAAGATTCCTAATTTTTTTCCTGTATATTTCCGTGTTGCCTGTGCCAAATCCATGTGGGTGACAATGCCAAGTTTGGCCGCCATGTATTGGAGCAGCATCGCAATCAAACTTGATAAAAAGACAACGGATAGTAGGAGATAGCCATATTTTGCCCCGCCGCCAATGGAAGTAATCCAGTTTCCGGGGTCCATATATCCAACGGCTACCAAAGCTCCAGGACCGGAGAAAGCTAGTAAATTACGCCAAAAGTTTTTTGTTTTAGGAATTTCAACTGTTCCATTGATTTCTTCTAAGCTTTTGGAATGTGTATGTGTAATAATTGGCGTTTTATGTGTTGTTTCATTCATGAAAGCACCTCATATTCTAGTAAAAATTTAAAAGTTTAGGTACGCCTAAAACTAATTACATGGTACACTTATTTCTAAAAAAAAGCAAGTAAAACCCTTTTCTCATTTTGAGTAAAAATGAAACAGATTTTTTGAGAATTTTTTTGTTTAAACTTATATTTCTATTTTATTATGTTATGATGAGGATGATAAGATGGGAAGAGGTGTATCCATGAGAAAAATAGCGATTGTAGAAGATGATGATATTCTTAGAAAAGGATTATGTATTGCGCTAGAAAAAGAAGGATTTGTGGTAGATGATTATGCAACGATGGATGAAGCGCAAACGATTTTTGAGCAATTACCAGATATGATTTTATTGGATATCAACTTGCCAGATGGTGATGGTTTTGAATTGGCCAATCAAATGCAACAGTATCAAATTCCATTACTTTTTTTGACGGGTAGAGATGAAGAAGAGGATATGCTTCAAGCTTTTTCTTTAGGCGCAGATGACTATGTGGTAAAACCGTTTCATTTAAGAGTACTAATTAGTAGGATAAATGCTATCTTACAACGCTATGAGCCAATTACACAGTCTCAATGCTACAAAGGATTAAAGGTAGATTATCATAAAAAAAGGGTTTACTATCATGAACAAGAAATTCACCTTAGTGCCAAAGAATATCAATTATTAACTTATCTAGTAATGAATCGAGGCATTATTTTAAGTAAAGAACAAATACTAGCAAATGTGTGGGATATTGATGGGGACTTTGTAAATGAAAATACCGTTGCTGTTACGATTAAGCGCTTAAAAGCAAAATTACAACAAAAATCTACAGAGGAATATATACACAATATTTTCGGTAAAGGGTATTGTTTTGGAGAGTAAGAACTATGAATTATATTTTTCTTGTTATCATGTTTCTTTTAATTATCTATCTTATTTTTAGCAAAAGGCAACATCGAAAGGAAATGTTACGTATTTCATCTAAATTAGACGATATCATTAATCAGCGTGAGATTACGATACATCAATATCAGGATACATTGAGCTCTAAGATTGATTATCAACTATTTCAGGTACAAAATATGGCAAATGAGTACCAGCAAAAAGTTGAAGAGGATCGTGATGAAATAAAACGATTAATCAGCGAAATTGCACATCAATTGAGAATGCCGCTTGCAAACTTATTATTATATTTGGAATTAGTCAATGCAGGGGATATAACAGAACAGCAAAGAGTTGATTTCTTGCATAATATCGGTCTTGCTGCAGAAAGTATCCATTTTTTAACTGATAGTTTTGTGAAAATGTCACGTTTAGAACATCGGCTAATTCAAATTAAACGAAAAGAACAGAATTTAAGTGATACCATTAATGAGTTAGTAATACGATACAAACAATTTTATGCACATACTACTTTAAATTTTTATTTAGAATGTCCTAAAAAGGTGCTTTTTAGCTATGACGAACGTTGGTTAAGTGAAGCGTTGGAAAACATCTTAGATAATGCTGTCAAGTACAGTTTGTCTGAAGGCGATATTCAAATTGTTATAGAGCAAAATGAGATGGGAATAAAAATTGGTGTTAGGGATTTCGGACAAGGAATTGCAGAAAAGGAAGTACCAATGCTATTTCAACGATTTTATCGAGGTCAAAATGCCAGTAATAAGGATGGCTTTGGATTAGGATTAACGATTGCTCGTGAAATTATTACCCAGCATCAAGGTTTTATTCAACTTTATCCTATGACTAAAGGTGTTTTGGTTGAAATTATTCTGTACCGCTGATTTTGTCATTATTTTGTTAGATTTATCGCGTATATTTCAAAAGTGAGGAGGGATGAACGATGGCTATTTTGGTAGCAGAACAACTCACTAAGTACTATAAACAGCATAATATAGTGGAAAAAGCATTAAATGGTGTTGATTTAACGATTGCACAAGGTGATTTTATTGCGGTGATTGGAAGCTCAGGCAGTGGAAAAACAACCTTATTAAATATACTGGGTGGTCTAGATGAACCTACAGCAGGAAAACTATGGGTTCACAATCAAGATATCAGCAAATTATCGAGGAAAGAACGCACAATATTTCGTCGTAGAAACATTGGTTTTATATTTCAAAATTATAATCTAGTTAGTCATTTGTCTGTTTTGGAGAATATTTTGTTACCTTTAAGACTGGATGGCCGGATGATTGATCAAGATTTTGTTAAACGTTTGGTGTCTACTTTAAAAATTGATACAAAATTAGATTCATTTCCCGAAGAATTATCAGGTGGACAGCAACAAAGAGTGGCCATTGCAAGAGCTTTGGTGGCCAAACCTGCAATTATCTTGGCAGATGAACCTACTGGAAATTTAGATTCAAAAACAAGTCAAGAAGTGATTCATTTATTAAAACAAACAGCACAACAATTTTCTCAAACAGTTATTGTTGTCACACATGATATCGAGATTGCACAATTAGCTGATAATATTATCAGAATTGAGGATGGTCGAATCGTTGAAGGGTGTGAGGCAAATGACTAGAAATAATAATTGGGGGATTATTTTTCAGTTAGCCAAAGTGATTAGAAAACAAAATCGTAGTCATTATCGCTTGATTTTGATGACCGTTGCTTTGAGTATTGTAGTTATTTCGATGATTTTTGGTCTTGCAAGAGGACGCTATGATGCTGAATATTTGCAATCAATCCGTTCAGTTGGCAATATTGCCACAACAATCTTAGAACGAGGTACAGAAAGCCAATATCGACAGTTGAAGCAATTGAAGTACTTAGATAAAGTGGGTCGAAGTTATTCATATGGTAGTGTAGGGAATCAAAAACAACTATACGGAACAATAAGTTATCTACAAGGAGACACTTGGGAAGAATTTATTCTCCCTACAGTAACAGATGTAGTTGGTCATTATCCGACTAAAGCAGATGAAGTGATGCTATCAAGACGACTATTAGACAAGTTAGAGATTAAGAATCCTAAATTACAGATGCCCGTACAATTGTCTATTCAAGATAGTCAACAGCGATGGATGGAAAAGACTTTTTATTTAAGTGGTTGGTTTACTGAGTATTTGGATCCTCATTTTTATTTGCCACCAGCATACATTGGGCCTAAGAATTTTGATATGAAGGGTAAGGCTGCAACAGTTTTTATTTTGCAACGTTTTGATATTGATGAAATTCATATTGAAGAACGATTATATCGAGATGTTCAAATGGTAGACAGTTATCAACAGTTTTTGGGAGGTAATACTATTGGCTATACGATTTTAACGGGACAATATGGCAATTATAAGGTTGCGATTATTGGTACGGTACTCTTTTTAATTAGTATATGTTTTTTAATTTATAATATTTTCCATTTATCTATTCATCGACAATTAAGACAAATTGGGTTACTTGAAATCATTGGTACAACAAGAAAACAGATTGTGGAAATTTTTTTAGTAGAAATCATTTATTATTTATTCTGGGGAAGTTTATTTGGAAGTATTTTTTCAGCGGCTATATTAAAATATTTTATTCCGAAAATTTTAGGAAATATGTATCTGCATCATTTCGGACAAGCAAAAAATTTAGAGATTTTCTGTTTAGAATGGATAGGTTTAGCCATTCTACTAGTTGCATTAACGTTATTAGGAGTACAGTATTTTGTCATTTACTTAGCAACAAAGCATAGTCCACTTGAGAATTACCATTATTTACCCAAAAATTTAAAATATCATCGTAGAAAACAAATTACGAATCATTTAAATCAACAATCAACCTTTAGGACATTATTGGCAATTTCTAAGCGACAGGTATTTTCGAGCCTTCCCCGTTTTATTATCACATGTTTATCTCTTTTTTTGAGTTTTTCAATGGTATTAGGTGCAATCATTATTACAAAAGGGAGCGATTACCGATATTCAATCGAAAAGAGACCTGATTTTCACTTATTAGCGAATTCTCCTAATATGGCACCTGAAGCAATGCATCGAGAGTATCAGCCGATTCGTGATGAGGTGTATCAATCACTAAGAGCAATGCCAGCAGTCAATTTGCGACAATCTTATATTGTTAAAGGGACGTATGCACTCATTTCAAATCACGAAAAAATATTTCAAGTATTGCAAAAGATGTCAGCAGCAGAAGCAACAAAGAGCCCCAATAGTCTGTTGACGATTCAAGTTTTATCTGAAAAAGAAATGCAGTCACTTCATAAATATGCAAGCGAACATCATTTACCTTTTAATAATCAAAGTGTAAAAAGTGGAGATGGGATAGTGTTCATGCATTATCATGTTTTATCTCCCAAAGCGCAACAAATTGTCCAAAATGAAATAAATACGCAGATACAGTTATATCATCTTCCTAAAAAAGAGGAAAATATTGTTCGACAAGCAGGTGAAATTCAGACGGGTCCCTTCGAGCAGATTGGTACAATTAAGATAGCTAGTTGCTTGGATAGTCAATTAAAAGATTTTCCACGCATTACACATAGTTGGTATGGGCCCGGCGTGCTTTATGGATTCGTAACAAAAAAAGGAATGGAAAAACTAAAGCTATCCACTAAGATTTTAGCGATGAATTTAAATGTAGAATCAAGTGAGGAAAGAACGGTTCATTCCAATCTAATGAAAATTGTACAGGATGAGAATGCGTTTCGTCCTTTTGCACAATTAAATATGTCAAGTAAATCAGAAGAATTAAAAGAAGCCTCTGAGTATATTCGCATTCAACGTTTAATCGTTTTGCAATTTTCATTAGCTTTGGTATTTGTATGTTTAGCGAACTTTTTCAATATACTATTTACCCTTATCTATGAAAATAGAAGAGAATGGTTACTCTATCAAGCTGTTGGCATGACACAGACGCAATTGAAATTCTTATTAAGCATGATTGGCTTCATTTATTTTCTTGCTGTATCCATTTTACAAGTAACACTCGGTAATATTGTGATTGAAGCAGTCAAGCAGTATTTAAAAAATCAGTTATATTATTTTCGCTTTTTCTATCCATGGCAAGCAATGCTATGGTTATTCATTGGTTTCTTACTCCTTTGTATTGTTTTACCTCAATTCTTCTATTGGCAGCTAAAAGATGAACGACCTATGCAACAAATGAACTAGCGATTGATCTCGATGAAGCTTATGAGAGACTGAATCGAAAAATAGACTAACTAAGTGAGACAAGAATGCGAACCATTCGATGTACTTGTGTGCATAATTATGCTATAATCATGTTAAATAGTAGGAAGGGGCTGATTTTATGCCAGTGATTATGCCAATTAAAGATCTCCGCAATACAAGTGAGATTTCAGATATGGCTCATAAGATACAGGAACCGATTTTTATTACCAAAAATGGTTACAGTGATCTGGTGGTAATGAGCAGTGAATTATATGATAAATTTGTAAAAAACAACCGAATCGACCAGGCGATCTATGAATCTGAGAAAGAAATGGAAGCAGGCGGTGTTTCTATCGGTCTCGATGAAGCTTTTGAGAAACTGAATGAAAAATACTATGGATAAATATGAAGTTAGATTAACACAACAGGCATTCAGGGAGATTGATGAAATATTTTCTTACATTACTTTGGAAAAGCTATCACCGGAAAATGCTAAAAAGCAGACGGATCGAATCTGGGCAGCATTAAAGAAATTAGAAACTTTCCCCAAGTCGCATCAGGAACGTACTGAAGGGAGATACGCCGGAAAAGGATACCGGCAATTGCTCATAGATAATTATATTGCGATTTTTAAGATTGACGAATCAAAGAAAATAGTCCAAGTTGTGACTGTACAGTATCAAGGACGAGATGTATAACAAAGATTTGGATTTTTTGAAATGTTTACGGTAAAAAAGTTGTATTGCGAAGTGACAGACAGATGGATTTATTAATCATTTAAATAGTTCAGGCAATTAATAAATCTAAGTAAGTGATGACAGTAGGTAGGTTTTGTTTAATCTTGATAAAATCTTTGAGACCCTGAATAAAAAAATAAGTGAATGAAACGTAAAATCGGAGTCATCTTCAGTGTATGAAAGATGACTCCGATTTTTTTGATAAGCGAGGCTAGTAGATAAGCCTCAAGATTTTTATCCTTTGACTGAACCTGCTGTGATACCTTCCACATAGAATTTTTGCATATAGATGAATAGGATGGTAATTGGAATGGCAATCATCACACATCCAGCGGTAAAGGACATGAATAACGAATTGGCAGTTGTCTTGGTCATCATTGAGTAAAGACCAATTGCAACGGTATAGTTTTCAACCTTATCGCCCATGATGACTTTGGCAAAGATGAAGTCCATCCAAGGTCCCATGAAAGCCATCAAGGAAGTATAAACGATAATTGGTTTAGATAATGGCAAAGTAATTTGAGTAAAGATTTGCCATTTGTTTGCGCCGTCAATCATAGCCGATTCATCCAAAGTCATTGGAATGGTATCAAAGAAGCCTTTCGCAATGTAAAAGCCAAGTGCGGCACCGGATGAGTAGACGATGACTAGGGCTACTAAGCTTTCTGTTAAGTTCATGGCTTTTAAGATGTAGTAAACAGCAATCATACTCATAAAGCCAGGGAACATATTTAATACTAAAGCAACTTTTAAGAATGGTTTACGCATTTTGAAACGTAATCTTGATAATGCATAAGCCATCGCAATCGTAATAAATGTTGATAATAAACAACTACAGATAGCAACGATTAAAGTGTTCATAAACCAACGAACGAATGGATAAGTACCATTTGGATTGGTCAGTAGTTTGGCATAATTATCAAGCGTGAATTGTTTTGGAATGATGTAAGGGACGAATGCGCCACCTTCAGCACGAAAACTTGTTAAGACAATCCAGATTATTGGAAAAACCCAGATACAGGCCAAAATAGCAAGGATGACATAGACTAAAGTTAGATTTAATTTGCGTTTTGCACGATAATTCATATTGTTTAGCCCTCCTTAAATGAATTTGTTCTAGTGTAGGCTGCTAAACTAAAGACAGCTGAAAGAATAAAGATTAAAATACCGATAACCGAAGCTAAGTTATAGTCCATTGTATCTACGGTTAATTTATATAACCAGGTAACGAGCAAGTCTGTACTACCGGCACCATAGAAATCTGAGTTAGATGGGCCACCACCAGTTAATAGGTAGATGACGTTGAAGTTATTGATATTGCCGACTAATTGTTGAATCAATGAAGGCATCATAACAAATAAAATTTGTGGGAATGTGATGCTTCTGAAGATTTGGAAACTATTTGCACCATCAATGCGAGCCGCTTCGATTTGGTCAGTTGGTAAGTTTTGTAAAATACCAGTAGTGATAATCATTGTTACCGGAATCCCAATCCACATATTGACAAAGATAATTGAGAATTTTGCCCAAGTTGGATCAGTTAAGAAAGGTAAGGCTGATTTGATAATCCCTAAATTCATCAAAGTTGAGTTGATTGGACCTGCATCGTTTAAAAGGTTACGCATAATCAATAAGGAAACGAATTGAGGGACGGCCATCGTTAAGACGAATAGGGTACGCCAAAATTTCTTTCCTTTGATGCCTTTAGTGTTGATTAATAAGGCAAGGATCACGCCAAAGATGAAACAAGTGACAGTTGCCATAACAGCCCAAATCAAGGTCCATACTAATACTGGGAAGAAAGTAGAAGCCATATCCCCAGTAATGACATTACCAAAGTTTTTGAATGCCACCCAAGTAAAGAGTTGTTTTGGTGGGAGATGATTGTGATCATAGTTCGTAAACGCAATCGAAATCATGTATAACAACGGTAAAATGGTAAATAATAGCACACCAAGTAAAGGAATGGTCATCAAAGTTGCGTGGAAGCGTTCGTTGAGTAAAGATCTTAAATCATCACGAGTGGTAGGAATAGGTTTGTTCTCTTGTTTTAATTCATAAAGTTTGCGTGCGCTCTTTAAGTTGACGATGTAAAGATAAATCATCATCGCACAAGTTAAAATGGCTGCGATACCGAATAGCAAGATTAACATGGAGTTGTCGCCTTTTTGTAAGACTTCAATACCTAAATCTTCATTATAGACTAATCCTTGTTTTTTCGTACCAAGTGTTTGTAACATTGCTAGAGCGGTCACTCCATTACGAATTAACCAAAAGAAGAAAAGAATTTCTGAACCTAAGAAGAGTAAGCCTTTTGGAATTTGCTTGTTACATAAATTAGCCGTTCCCATAAATAGAAAAGATAGTTTAGTTGGTAAATCGCCCTTTTTAAATAGTTCTCTAAAAGTCAATTTTTTAGGGTGAGAAAGCATTTTTTGAGACATAAGATTCACGCCTTTTCATAAGATATAATGAAATGTTATCTGCAGGAAATCCCCGCAGATAACATTAGAAAGTTCAATTATTTTGCTTCTTTAGAGATATCTTCAACGAATTTATCTAATTTAGCTTGATATTGGTCACTAGCAATTTTACCTTTGTAAGTATCGTTGATTAAAGCATCCATTGCTGGCCAGAATGATACCATTTCAGGTAATTTAGGCATAACAACTGAGTGAGCTTCATCAGACATTGCTAAGACAGCTTTTGCGACATCATCACTTTGAACTGCTTCAGATTCTTGAGCGGCTTTGTTTGATGGGATGATACCATGGTTCTTGAATAATTCTTCTTGTGCTTTTTCACCACTGATGTAGTTTGCTAAAGCCATCGCAGCTAGTGGATGTTTTGTTTGTTGGTTAACCCCAAATAATTTCACACCTAAGAAAGCTTTCATAGGAACTTCGCCATTACCAAAGTCAACTGTTGGATAAGCTGCAACGCCCATGTTGTCACCTAAACCTTTTTTCACATCGTTTTTAGACCATGGACCTGAAAGGAAGGCACTTGTTTCACCTGAAGAAAGTTTTGCAATCGCTGTTTCGCTTGATTGAACAACCCCTGGATTTGATTTTTGCTTAGCAATCCAGTCAAGAACTTGTACACCTTTTTCATTGTTGAAGTCAGTACCTTTTAGATCTTCACCGTCTTTACCAAATAATACATCACCATTACTCATAAATAATGGGGCGAAGATGTAGTTGGCACCATTTTCACCAAAGTTGGTACCTAATTTACCTTTTGTTGTGAGTCCTGTCCAAGTTTTCACATCTTCTTCAGATAAAACAGATTTATTGTAGTAAAGGACTTGCGTTTCTACTCCATATGGGTAAGCGTATAATTCGCCTTTCCAAGATGCCCCTTCAATAGCAGAATCAATATTGTTTTTCTTCACTTCATCTGCGAATTTTGTATTCTTATATAATAGACCTGCTTCAGCCATTTGTCCGACTTGGTCATGTGGTAACATAAAGACATCGGCTGCTTTTTCAGGGTCTTTAGAAACATCTTTTTTCGCATCAGCAGAAGAACCGACTTTGACATCCACTTTAACATCAGGATATTCTTTTTCAAAGTCTTTAACGATTTTGTTGAAAGTGGCTTTTTGTTCGGTATCAATCCATAATTTAATGTGACCTTCTACTTTCGAACTGTCAGCTTTTTTGTCATTCGTAGCGCTTTCATTCTTGCTTGAATTTCCACATCCGGCAAGTAGTAATACGCTGGCTCCTAAGGCTACTGTTCCTAGAGCAAATTTTTTGAAGTTAGTTTTCATTCTCAAGACCTCCATTTATTTGAGAAAAATAATTACATGTTTATTATGCAATCGTTTGCGTCTTTTGTCAAATGTTTTTTTCGTAATTTTTTTTAAATATGAAAAATATAAGGGGATTTTATAAACATAAATTTTATATACAAATGGTTAAAACAAAAGTAAATGCTTGGTTTTAAAAGGATTTCTGACTGATTAACAAAACAGATTTGCGATAAAGTGCAACCGATTGCCGTTTTTTTCTTGATTGCGTTTTCGGTTTATGTAATAATAGGGGCGAATCAAATATTTAAATAAAAGGAGAGATTGTATTTATGAATACTTCTGCAATTTATCATCGACCTGAAAGTGAATTTGCCTATCTTTATAATGAAGCAACGATGCACATTCGCTTACAGACCGCCAGAGAAGATGTGAAAGCGGTATACCTTGTTCACGGTGATCCTTATTTGGTGAATAAGGAAAAATGGTATCAAAAGAAAGTACCCATGCAAAAATTATTGACAACGCAATTGCATGATTATTGGCAAATTAGTGTAGGTGCAAAATTCCGCCGTATTGCTTATGGATTTATTGTTGAAGGTGTGGATGGCACGACCGCTTTTTATGGAGATCAAGGCATTTTTCCAGCAACGGAAGAATACTTGTCAACACCAAATCTTTATTATCGTTTGCCTTATTTCCACCAAACAGACCGCGTTAAAGTACCTGAATGGGTGAAACAAACAGTATGGTATCAAATTTTCCCAGAACGTTTTGCAAATGGGGATACGACGAATGATCCAAAAGGCACTCTTGCATGGGGAAGCGAAGAACCAACGCCATTTAATTTCTTTGGTGGAGACTTACAAGGGGTACGCGACCATTTAGATCATTTGGTTGATTTAGGAGTAAATGGTTTGTATTTCTGCCCAATCTTTAAAGCGACTTCTAATCATAAATATGATACAGAAGATTACTTTAAAATTGATCCAGCTTTTGGCGATGATGAAACCTTTAAAGCCTTGGTTGAGGAATGTCATGCTCGTGGGATTAAAGTGATGCTAGATGCGGTATTTAATCATATTGGCGATAATTCTCCACAATGGCAAGATGTCATTGAAAATGGGGAAAAATCTAAATATGCTGATTGGTTCCACATTCACGAGTTTCCAGTGAGTTATACAGAAGGGGATAACTTTGAAGATGCTAAAGATTTAACTTATGATACTTTTGCCTTCACGCCGCATATGCCAAAATTAAATACAGCTAATCCTGAAGTGCAAGAATATTTACTTTCAATAGCAAAATACTGGATTGAAAAATTTGATATTGATGCTTGGCGCTTGGATGTTGCCAATGAAGTGGACCACGCGTTTTGGAAGAAATTTAGACAAACTTGTGATGCAGCGAAAAAAGACTTTTATATATTAGGAGAAATTTGGCATTCTTCTCAACGCTGGTTACAAGGTGATGAGTTTGATGCTGTGATGAACTATGCCTTTACCGATGCGATTAAAGCTTACTTTGTAAAAGATGAAATTCCTTTGACAAAGATGGTTGCGCAAATGAACCAACAATTAATGCTCTATCGCATGCAAACCAACCAAGTGCAATTAAATGTTTTGGATTCTCATGATACCCCTCGATTATTAACGGAAGTTGCTGGAGATAAAGACTTGGCTCGTCAAATTATGGCTTTCACTTATTTACAAATGGGTGTTCCGTGCGTGTATTATGGTACGGAATATGCGATGGAAGGCGAGTTTGACCCTGGTTGCCGCAAATGCATGGTTTGGGATGAAAAAGACCAAGATTTAGAAATGTATGAATTTATGAAATTATTGATTGCCTTTAGAAAAGATTATCAACCAATTTTAAGTGAAGGTAGCTTGGAATGGTTAGCAGTCGATGATCGCACAGGAATCGTATCGCTTGCTCGTCAATTGGAAGATCGTTTATTAGTCGCAACTTTTAATACTGGCGATCAACCTATTACGATGCCAGTAAGCGAAAGAACAGTTTTAAGTCAAAATACACAAGAAAATCAAATTTTACCTAAAGGATTTGTCATTACTTATTGGGAAGGTGTGGAATAATGAGTCAAAAACATTGGTGGCAAGAAGTTGTCGTTTATCAAATTTATCCAAGAAGTTTTAAAGATAGTAATGGTGATGGTATCGGGGATTTACCAGGGATTATTGAAAAGTTAGATTATCTAGAAAAACTAGGTATTGGTGCGATTTGGTTATCTCCAGTCTATCAATCGCCAAATGATGATAATGGTTATGATATTTCTGATTATGAAGCGATTATGACTGAGTTTGGGACGATGGAAGATATGGATCGTTTAATTGCCGAAGCGAAAAAACGTAATATTCGTATCATTATGGACTTGGTGGTCAATCATACCTCTGATGAACATGCATGGTTTGTTGAAGCACGCAAATCTAAGGACAACCCTTACCGCGATTACTATGTATGGGCTGATCCAAGTGAAGATGGCGGCGTGCCAAATGGGTTACGTTCGGCCTTTTCTGGTTCAGCTTGGCAATTGGATGAAGCAACAGGACAATATTATTTACATTTATTTAGTAAAAAACAACCTGATTTGAATTGGCAAAATGAAAAAGTCCGTCAAGCAGTCTATCAAATGATGAATTTCTGGATTGATAAGGGCATCGGTGGATTCCGTATGGATGTGATTGATTTAATCGGTAAAGTACCAGAAAAAGAAATCACCGGAAATGGTCCTCGTTTGCATGAATTTTTACAAGAGATGAATCAAGCAACTTTTGGGAAACATGATTTATTAACCGTCGGCGAAACTTGGGGTGCTACACCAGAAATTGCCAAACTTTATTCAAATCCAGATCGTCACGAACTTTCGATGGTTTTCCAATTTGAACATATCGGCTTAGACCAACAAGAAGGTGGCGAAAAATGGGATTTAGCACCAGTTGATTTAGGTAAGTTAAAACAAATTTTTGCAAAATGGCAAACCGAGTTAGATAATCAAGGATGGAATTCACTATTTTGGAACAACCATGATTTACCACGGATGATTTCACGCTGGGGAAATGATGGTCAGTATCGTGTTGAAAGTGCGAAAATGTTAGCGATTCTATTACACATGCAAAAAGGAACACCATATATCTATCAAGGAGAAGAAATCGGCATGACTAACACAGCAATTACCAATATTTCTCAAGCGCGTGATATTGAAACCATTAATATGTATCATGAACGTTTAGCAAATGGCTATGCAAAAGAAGATATTATCCACTCGATTAATGTCAAAGGTCGAGATAATGCTAGACGTCCAGTACAATGGAATAATCATGCCTTTGCCGGTTTTTCAACGGTGGAACCATGGATTGCCGTCAATGATAATTATGAAAAGATTAATGTTGAACAAGCTTTGGCCGATCCTGATTCGATTTTTTACACTTATCAAAAATTAATTGCCCTACGTAAAGCAAACCCAATTATGATTTGGGGAGATTTTGAATTAGTGGATACGCAAGAGGAAGTATTTGCCTACCTACGTAAATATCAAGGCGAAACTTGGCTAGTTGTGACAAACTTTTCTAATGAAGCACACGACTTTAAGTATGACAATGCCAAGGCTAAAGAAGTTATCATTGAAAATATGCCTGTACAATTGTCAGAATGCTTAGACTTGACCTTAAAACCATGGCAAGCTTTTGTTGTAAAATTGGAGGCATAATATGGAAAGAAAATGGTGGGAAAACGCGATAGGCTATCAAATCTATCCGCGTAGTTTCTATGATAGCAATAATGATGGTATTGGTGATTTGCAAGGAATCATCGCAAAATTGCCTTATATTAAAGATTTAGGAGTCGATTTCATCTGGATTAATCCAATTTATGCTTCACCAAATGTGGATAATGGCTATGATATTTCTGATTATCAAGCCATTCATCCTGATTTTGGCACGATGGAGGATTTTAAGGAATTACTGACAAAAGCACATGATTTAGGCTTGAAGATTGTGATGGATCTGGTCGTTAATCATACGAGTGATCAGCATCCATGGTTTCAAGAAGCGCTAAAAGGCAAGGACAATCCTTATCGTGATTATTACTTATGGGCAGATGCAACACCGGATCGAATGCCGAATGACTGGCAAAGTTTCTTCGGAGGTTCGACTTGGCAATATGATGAAAAATCAAAACAAGCGTATTTCCATATCTTTGCGCCAGAACAGCCAGATTTAAATTGGAAAAATCCTAAGTTACGCCAAGAAATCTATGAAATGATTCGCTGTTGGCTAGATTTAGGCATTGATGGCTTCCGTTTAGATGCGATTAGTCATATCCAAAAAGAGCCATGGGACTTCAAAATTACCGATAATCCATGGGCGCCGTTTATGAATGTGGCGGGAATTGATGAATATATGCAAGATTTGAAGGGAATTTTTGACGAATATCCGATTGTAACGATTGGTGAAGCAAGTGGTGTGACGAGTAAAAAAGCGGTGAAATGGACCAATCGAGAAGGCTATCTAGATATGATTTTTGAATTAGAACATCAAGTCAGAGAAGGCCAACCTGGTCAGGAGCGTATCAATGTGCTCGGATGGAAGAAAGTTGTCAGTCGTTGGCAAAAAGATTTGAATGCGAATGGTTGGAATGCACTCTATGTCGAAAATCATGATAATCCTCGCATCAATTCGATTTTGGGTAATGAAAGCGAACAGTCGGCTAAAGCAATCGCAACGGCTTTTCTATTTATGAAAGGGACACCGTTTATCTATCAAGGACAGGAAATCGGTATGACGAATTTCCCATTTACATCAGTAGAACAATTAGATGCTAAAGATAGTTATAGCCATTATCAAGAATTGTTGAAACAAGGTGTAGAACCATCTGAAGCATTACAACAAATTTGTCATTGGACCAGAGATCATTCCCGGACACCGATGCAATGGCAAGCAAGTACCGAAGCTGGTTTTAGCCAAGCACAACCTTGGTTAGCGGTCAATCCAAATTACAAGACCATCAATGTAGCTGAGCAAGAAGAGCGTCCAGATTCCTTGTTAAACTTTTATAAACAAGCGATTCAGTTGCGCAAAACACCGCTATTTGTCGATGGTAATTATGAGTTGCACTTAGCGGGTCATCCACAAGTCATTGCTTATACACGAAATACGGATGAGCAAAGTGCTTTGGTCTTAGTGAATTTAAGTGAACAAGAAGTGGTGGTAGATTTGCCAAACCGTGTGGTACAACCAACGGCAAAAGTTTTACTAACAAATATCGATGAGCCGAAATTGCAAAAACGCATGACACTTGCGCCATTTTCAGCGATGATTTTTGAATTACCGAATAGATAAAGAGGAAAGAATGAAATATAGTCATGGTGCTTTTAATGTGGTTATTTGCAATCAGAAAGTTTTGCTAGTGAAACGACGGGACTTTCCATTATGGGATTTACCTGGTGGTGTAGTTGAATTAGATGAACTTCCTAGTGAAGCGGCCATAAGAGAAATGTATGAGGAAACAGGGTATGAAGTTCAGATTGACTATGAATTTGCTCGATATATAGATAAAACTAGAAACGATTGCCAACATCTTTTTGTTAGTCAGATTGTTGGTGGAGAATTGAAGAGAACAACATCGGAGACACGTGACTTAAGATGGTTTTCACTAAATCAACTTCCTTTATTTATTATTCCTAATAGAAAACGTCAAATTCAAGACGCTCTGACAATAAATAATTTTGAAGAATATGAGATTAGTGAAAATTGGTTAATATCTCTCATACGAAATATAGTAAAGAAATAAAAAAATGGGGCTGACCCATTAGTCCCATTTGAACAAAAAAAATCGAAGGCATCCATGAAAGATTCCTTCGATTTTTTGTTTTTTTGGATGAAATATAGAGGGTTTTCCCCCTATATTTGGTTTTGTATGATTGTTTTCCCCTCATATTTCCTTACTCTAGTTACTAATTTCCTAAAATTGTGCGCAAGAAATACAAGTCCCATTTCCTTAAAAATTTTTTCAGTTCCTCGGACATGGAATCTTCTAAATTTCATATTTTGTTTAATGTTCCCAAAAACAGTTTCGACATCTATCTTTCGCTGCGCATAGTACAAGGCCGTTTCTTCGCTTTCTATCTTTTCATTCGCTTTTACTTTTATATATTCCCAAACTGGATTGATATTCAAACGTCGATTTTTTCCTTCTTTTGCTTTGGTACATTTCTCTCTCAATGGACATCCTGTACAATCTTCACATTCATAGATTTTGAAGTTTCGAACAAATCCATTTCTATCTTTACGTTGCGAATAATGTGAGAACACCACTCTTTTCTGATTGGGACAAATATAGTAATCATCTAACTCGTTGTAAGGCCAATTGTCTCGATGAAACTGATTTTGTTTATGGGCGCGTTTCTTTTCTTTTAAGTAACCTTGATGCGGAATGATTGGTGTGGATTCTGTTTCGTCTAACACATAACAATAATTTTCTTCACTTGCGTAACCGGCATCTGCGACAATATTTTCTGGTAAACCTATTTTTGATTCAATCTTTT
>CAMMST010000038.1:0-22517 GCA_946499615.1 Enterococcus cecorum
ACAGATTGGAGGAAGGTCCCTCTAAGCGCTGTTTTTTGAAATACGCTAAAGTCCTGGGGTGCGGAAACAGCCTAGGCAAGCGACCGTGTATCGCGTAAATATTGCCTACTATGCACGGGTAGTAGTGTCATTTAAAAATTTTTTCCTTATTATCCTCGGCATAATGGACGGTGCCGGGGTGTTTTTATGCTTGCATAGCTCAGTTGGATAGAGCAACAGCCTTCTAAGCTGTCGGCCGCAAGTTCGAATCTTGCTGCAAGTGTTAACATACAAACAGAAAAGAGAGTTTTTATGGAAGGATTAAAGATTGAGTATTTACCGATTGATAGTATTTTTCCTTATGAGAAGAATGCAAGATTAAATGATGGAGAAGCTACAAATAAGGTTGCTGCTTCTATTAAAGAGTTTGGATTTCAACAACCGATCTTGGTAGATGACAATTTCATCATTATTACTGGGCATACGAGATACAAAGCAGCGAAACAACTAGGAATTGAAGTGGTTCCTGTTGCTAAAGCTGTAAATTTATCTGAAGAACAAGTAAAAGCTTATCGTTTAGCAGATAATCGTGTGGCTGAGTTCTCTCAATGGGACATGGATTTATTAAATACCGAAATTATTGAAATAGAAACTATAGATATGACTGACTTTGGTTTTGATTTGAAACTAAATGATTTGAATGTTGTTACGGATGAAGAAGATGATGAAGTTAATGATGATGAGCCTAACGAAGAATCACACCGTGTATCAACTTTTAAGCAATACAACTTATATGATTATGATCCTGATAGAACAGATGGATTTTACCAAATGCCGATTTTACAGCCGGTTGACCACAAGCCGAGCAAGTTAATCGGCTTTAATTATGTTCTGAATAAGCCAGATTATGATGCGGGTGTTCATTTTTATTTAGATGACTACCAATTTGAAAGAATATGGCGAAATCCTGTTGAATATATTGAAAAGTTAGCTGAATTTGATTGTGTATTAACGCCTGATTTTTCGCTTTATATGGATATGCCTATTGCCATGAAAATATGGAATACTTATCGTTCTAGGCTAATTGGTCAAATCATGCAAGATTTCGGCTTGACTGTGATACCTACAGTGAGTTGGGCGGAACAAGCAACTTATGAATTTTGTTTTGACGGTTTGCCTAAAAATGCGACTTTATCCATTAGCACAATCGGTGTTAAGCGTGATAAGGAATTGTATTTTATCTGGAAGAATGGTGTAGATGCCATGATTGATATGTTGAGCCCCAAGAGATTAATTATCTATGGTGGAAAAATTGAATACGACTATCCCAAAGAATTAGAAGTTGTTTACATAGAAAATAGTGTTACGGAAAGGATGAATCAGAATGGGCGGTAGGGGAGCTCGAGGCGTTGGAAAAGGTAAGGGCGGAATAGCGACTCCAAGTAAATATAAAGGTTCTTTATCAAATTTTGGAAGTAAGAGAATCTTTTTAAGCTATAAAAACAATAGCAGTAGATGGGAAAGAAATATGCATGTTGTTGGATCTAATTCAGGAATGAAAGGATATAGACAAAAACAAAGGATTAAAGGTACACCTGGAATTAAAGGAAGAAGTGGTAAAGGCGTTCCTGGGAAGTTACACGATAGTTACTTTAATTCTGGTGTAAAGACCTATGCGAGAGCTAGAAGTCTATACAACAAAGGAATTAGACCTGGAACATTTACAAAAGGAGAATTTGCTAGTTTGAAATACAAAAATTATAGAGGGAAAATGAAGTAGGTGAGAAAATGGGCGGACGTGGTGCAAGCGTACTTTCTGGAAGCAAAGGAAAAAGTAGTGTTAAAAAGCTATCAAGCAAGGAAAAATTACAGCAGAGAGCTAAATCTAAACGAGTAAATAAACTTAAAAAAAGACTAGAAAACAATCAAGTATGGCGCAGGCAAGGAGCGAGAGTTGGAAATGACGGAAAAAGGCTGACTGTTGGTAATAAAAACATGACTCATAAACAAAGCCACGATATGCGCTTAGCTAAATTCATGAGAACTACTAACAGAGGCAGCAATTACGTTACTCCTGGAAAAATTAAATCGAAGTATAGAAATGCTTCTAGGTAGTG
This sequence comes from Enterococcus cecorum, assembly GCA_946499615.1. Taxonomy (GTDB): domain Bacteria; phylum Bacillota; class Bacilli; order Lactobacillales; family Enterococcaceae; genus Enterococcus_E; species Enterococcus_E cecorum_B. The sequence goes on from CAMMST010000038.1 coordinate 2,097, forward strand.
GTGATTTTTATGGGCGGACGTGGCGCAAGTTCAGGTATCAGTGATAAAGGTAAAAAGTATGGTACAGAATATAAGTCGTTATTATCTAGAGGAAGAATCAAATTTGTTAGAGCTACAGAAGGGGCTGCAAAAGCACCTTTAGAGACAAGGACAAAGGGAAGGATATACGTTACTGTAAACAATCAAGATAAGATAAAATCAATTTCGTTTTATGATAGGAAAAATAAACGCAGAAGGCAAATAGATGTTAGTGGAAATCCTCATAGAATAGACGGAAAATTAGTATTACCGCATGTTCATAAAGGGTATCTTCATAATGAAAAAGGCGATAGAACATTAACCCCGAAAGAAGTGAAATTGGTTGCAAGAGTTCTCAGGATATGGAATAATAGAAAATAGATAGGGCAGTAGTTCAAAAAGGAAGACGCACTATTTTATAGTGAGATGACGGTGCGACTCCGTCCGACTATCTATTGAGTCTAGTTTATCTAGGCTCTTTTTTTTATGCATTAATAACAAGCGAACGGAAGTGAGGCGGTATGGCGAATGAAGATAATTTAAAACCTCAAAACAAACGAACAAAGAGCGAACAAAGAGAAATTGCAAAAATGGGCGGCAAGGCTTCGGGAAAAGCTAGGCGGAAAAAAGCGAATTTAAAGAACGCTTTGAATACAATTTTGACCGCCGAAGCCACAAGTAAGACTGCTCAAATTTTGGAAGAGCTCGGATTTGAAAATACAAATGAGATGGCCATTATGCTATCTTTAACGCAGCAAGCCATGAAAGGTAATGTTAGAGCGATTGAGCTGATAAATAAGATGGCTAATGAGCAAAATACGAAAGATAAAACACCGAAAAAAGAACGTAGGAAAATTGACGATATTATGACTCAGTTAGGTGGTGTAGGTCTTGAAGAATAGATTCCCATTATCACAGAAATACATTGATTTTATTAATTCTACAGAGTATGTAAGAGCTGATTTTCTGGAAGGAACCACCGCTTCTGGTAAGACAACTGTCGGAGCTGGTGTAAAATTTATGAGAATGGTTTCTAAATCTCCTAAAAAAATGCACATAATTGCTAGTAAGACAACAGGTACAGCAGAGAAGAATATCATACAGCAAGAGAATGGTATTGTTGATATATATGGGGATAGGGTGCAATATTTCGGAAATGGCGATAGAAATCATAAAATGCCACATTTGAAGTTTGAGGGCAAGATTATCTATGTATTGGGTTACGATGATGTGACTAAATGGAAATTGGTTTTAGGTGGTCAATATGGTTGTGTCTATATCGACGAAATTAATACGGCGAATATAGATTTTATCCGAGAAATATTATCCCGTAATGATTATCTATGCGCAACACTAAATCCAGATGATCAAACTTTACCTGTTTATGATGAAGTAATTAATAGGAGTAGACCTTACAAAAAATATGCTAAAGATGTACCGATTGAAATTATGCAAGATTTAGAGAGATGTGAGCCAGTACCGCAATGGAGGTATTGGTTTTTTACGTTTTACGATAATAAAAGTTTATCTGATGAAGACATTCAAAAGAAAATCAATAGCGTACCACAAGGAACGAAACTTTATAAAAATAAAATTGAGGGTAGGCGTGGAAAAGCTACTGGCGTGATTTTTATTAACTTTAAACGTGATAAGCATGTTGCAAAAGATGGTTATGTCAAACAAAAGCTTTTATCTGGAGAATGGCGATTTAAGAAGTTTACTGCTGGACTAGATACTGCATACTCGGCTAACAGCCCAGATACAATCGCAATGATTTTTCAAGGCATAACCGAATGTGGAAAGCTGATAACACTAGACGAGCGAGTGTATAACAATAGAGATTTAGAAACGCCAATTGCTCCGAGCGATACGGTCAAGGAGTTTATAGCCTTTTTGGATAAGAATCGTGATAAGTGGGGCTTTGCTAAAGATGCATTTGTTGACTCGGCGGACCAGGCAACATTGACAGAATTTGAAAAGTATAAGCGACAATTTGGGTCAGTTTATAATTTTGTGAATGCCTACAAGAAAACAACAATCATTGACAGAATTAACTTTCAGTTAGGTTGGATTGCACAAGATTGCTATTTAGTATGCGAGCATTGTAAGCAGCATTTGAATGAGTTGGAAAACTACGCGTGGTCTGAAAAAGCGGATGTGCCAGAAGATAGAAATGACCATACGATAAATGCAAATCAATACGCGTGGTTGCCATATATCGATTTAATTGGACAGAAAGAGGTGTAGCATGGGTTTAATCGAAGGGATGAAGAATATGCTTAGGAAGTGGTTAGACATCCAGTCAGCGAATCCTAGAGTAATTACAATCAATGAGTTGATGAACTTTGAACAGAATGCTGCTAAGAATAAGATTTGGTATCGGGGGGATAGCTTTGAACTCTCTCAATTATACAATCAGTTAGACAATAGCGCAGTAGGGTTAAACTTTTGGGGTGCAAAATCATCAACTGGGCTAGAAATCAGAAAAATACATACTGGGTTACCTGCAATAATCGTCGATAGATTAACTGATATTGTTTTAAGCGATATGAATGAAGTCGATATCGAAGACAAGGTTATGTTTGATTTGTGGAGTGAGATTGCTGAAGATACACATTTCGATAAGCAATTAATTAGAGCGGTCAAAGAAGCGTTAGTTATTGGCGATGGTTCTTTTAAATTAACATTCGATAAGTCGATTTCAGAATATCCGATGATTGAATGGGTACCAGGTGATTTAGTAGAGATTATTTATCAGCGTGGAAGATTGAAAGAGTTGCAATTCAAAACTTTCTTCACGGAAAAAAGAAAACAGTATGTACTTGTTGAAAAATATGGGTATGGCTATATCAAGAACGAATTGTATCGTGATGATAAATTGATACCTTTAAACATTACTGATTTCACAGCAAACATCAGCGATTTCGTGTTTGATTCCAAATTAATGATGGGTGTTCCGTTTGCTATTTTTGAATCAAGTAAGTATGAAAATCGTGGGCAGTCGATTTTCGATAAAAAGACAGATGCCTTTGATTCGCTTGATGAAGTTTGGTCGCAATGGATTGACGCTTTAAGAGCTGGACGAACAAAACAATATATTCCAGAGTCATTTTTGCCACGCGATCCATACACCGGAGAAGTCACTAAGCCTAATCCTTTTGATAACCGATTTATCAAAGTGGGTACAGATATGCGAGAAGGTGCATCAAATAAGGTTGAAATTCAACAGCCAGACATTCCGCATGACAGCTATGCACAAACGTATGCTATGGCGTTAGATTTAGCGCTACAAGGCTTAGTTAGTCCAAGTACACTAGGTATCGATGTTAAAAAGTTAGACAACGCTGAAAGCCAACGAGAGAAAGAAAAAGCGACTCTATATACACGTAATGCGATTATCAAGGCTTTAGAGAATACTTTGCCTGTTCTGATTCAAATGGCGCTGTCTGCTTATTACGTGGACCACAAACAAGCTTTATCTGATGTAAATGCTAAAGTTACGTTTGGAGAGTATGCAAATCCATCATTCGAAAGTCAGATTGATACGATTGGCAAAGGTAAAACACAAGGAATACTTTCAATCGAATCTGTCGTGGATGAATTATACGGCGATACTAAAGACGAAGAATGGAAAGAAAAAGAAGTATCTAGACTCAAAGCAGAACAAGGAATTGCAGAGTTTGAGCAACCAACACTCAATACAAAGCTAGGTAATTTTGAAATCGGAGGTGTTGTTGATGAGCAAACCGATAACCGTAACAATCATGAACAAAGCGTATCAGATGAGTCGCAAACAAGCTAAAGGGTTGTTGGATATTGCTAGCGAGCAAGTTCCGTTTGGTATTTATGCAGTTGAAAAAGGCGGAAAAATCAGTATGGAACACATGAGATGCTTATCAATCACTCAGCTGAAAGAAAAAGTTCGTGAGTTTCGTAAAGCTGGTTTTAAGGTGTATTACAATGGCTTATGATATAACCAAAGCATTTGAACGAATTGAGCGTGAATTGATTTCTTCTATGGTTCGCAACATGAAACGACACCGTGTGGAAGAAATTGATAAAGATATCCAGTGGACGCAATGGCAAGTGCTACAGTTACAAGGACTTGATGATTACAAAAGAAAATACTCAAAGAAATACAAAAAGCAATTTCGGACCATTAATGCCCAGTTGGAAGCAGCATTGATCGCAGCAAAAGAACAGGGAGATATGGATGCTGAAATTGCTATTTTAAATGCGCTTAGAAAAGGATGGCGTGCACCTAATGACGGACCGAAAATGGATGCACAATTCTTTCGGTTAAATGAACGGAAAATGGACGCATTGGTCAGGTCTGTTACTCATGATATGGAAAAGGCTGAACATGCAGTGCTAAGTTTTGCCGAAGACCAGTATCGAAGAATTATCTTTGATGCACAAGTTTATGCTAATAGCGGTGCTGGAACCTATGAGAAAGCAGTAGATATGGCCACAGATGATTTTATATCAAAAGGTATAAATTGCATCCAGTATGCAAACGGCGCTCGTGTAGGTATCGCGGCATATGTTGACATGGCTATCAGAACAGCTAGCAAGCGAGCATATTTGATGGGAGAAGGTGCAAAACGTGCTGAATGGGGCGTACATACAGTTATCATGAACAAACGCACAAATGCCTGTCCGAAGTGTATGCCATTTGAAGGTAAAGTACTAATTGATGATGTTTGGAGTGGCGGTTCTGCTGATGAAGGACCGTATCCTTTGATGAGTAGCGCAATTGCTGCTGGTCTTTACCATCCCAACTGCAAAGACATCCACACAACCTATTTTCCTGGTGTGAGTACACCGCCAGAAGATAAATTTACAAAGCAAGAATTAGCTGATGTAGAAGAACGCGAACGACTTGAAAATAAAAAGAGCTATGTGGAAAGACAAGCTGAAAAGTGCAGTAGGTTAGCCGATTATAGCTTAGATAAAGAAAAACAACAGAAGTATCGTGAACGTGAAGGCGATTGGGAACGACAAATACCTGGATTGAATCAAGCTATTAAAGAGATTGATGACAGAAGAGGATTCCAATTTTTAAAAGGATTTCACACATTTGATGATCCAGTAAGAGAGTATCTAGGTTCGGTATTTGAAAGCCATCCAAAAGAGACGCAAATTCTTCTAGATAAACTAAAAGAAATTGGTGTTGAAGTAAATATTGTCGACAGGGAGAAAATGGTTTATGGACCATCAGGAACTAAAGGTAAACCAGGAAATATAACCATCTGCAGAAATGCTAGCTATAGTGCTTTATTACATGAATACACTCACGCAATGGAAGATTATAGTATCGGTTTTACAGCGATGACATATTTTTTAAATCCAGAAAAATATATGGATTTTGAAAGAAGAGCTTATCAAGCAGAAATTGATTTTTGTCGCTCGCAAAATCTACCAGAAGAGTGTATAATGAGATTGGAAATGTTGCGTGATAAAGAAATTGAGCATATTAAGGAAAGGTGGGGGTTAAAGTGAAAAAAGGTATGAATCTAATCGAAAGGGTTAGTTTTTGTATACGTTCAGCTGTACTTGAAAAAAGCGATGAAGAAACTATTGAAACTTTACAAGCTCTTCGAAGTGATTCAAGCATTTTATCATTTGGTAAAACACAAATTTCCGATTGGGCAACTGCGGCTCTCATCTACTTAAAAATAATTAACTATGAAGATAATGTTTCCGAGAACACCGATTATTTTCTTCATGTTTATAGCGAATTTGCAAAAGAATACAAAAACGGCACCTTAGAATTATAAGGTGCTTTTTTCATACCCAAAAATAGGAGGTGATATCATGAGTTGGCTATGGTATTTTTTATTTATTTTAGTTGGATTACCTATGCTTTCATTGTCAATTGGCTTGTCTATTTTTATTTTGAGAGAAGGTATCAAAGGTGGTGACAAAGATTAGCCTATGAAAGCAACCTATGTACACAATGGAGTCTGTATGTATAGCGACGATGAAATCATTTGGAGAGCATTAAGAAGTCGTTGTAGTGTGCTTGAGAGAGTGTTAGAACGCAAGAATATGACCTTGATTGAACGCAGACAATTGCAAGATGAATACGAGCGAACCTTTGCTCTAACAGAAAAATTTAGTAAAGGATAAGTCCTAGCGATAGGGCTATTTTTATTGTCCGAAGACTTTAAACTACGTGGAGACACCAGCGTATAAAACTGTGGGAGACACCCGTAAAACTGATAGAGAGACACTCTAAAAACTGAAAGGAGAAAAGTTGCTATGTCGTTAAAAGATGTATTAAAAGTACCGATGAAATTACAATTCTTTGCAGAAGGAGAAGAAGGATCTAAAGCAAATAATCCACAACAACAAGATACTCCTCAAGCGCCAGAATTTGATTATGAGAAGTTGGCCAGTCTCATTAACGGAAAGCAGAGCGTAACAGAAGATACTGTGCTTAAATCATATTTTAAACAGCAAGGATTAAGTAAAGATGAAATGGATTCGGCAATTGCTGCATTTAAGAAGCAGAAAGCAGAAAGTACGCCTGATATTGCACAACTACAAGCAGACAAAACTAAAGCTGAACAACAAGCACTTAAAGCAGTAATTGAAGCAAAAGCACAGATGATTGCTTTTACATTGGGGATTGACGCTAAAACAATTCCGTATGTATTGAAGTTAGCTGATTTAAGCCAATTGTCATTAGATTCTAAAGATGAAGATGTGCAAGCGGTATTAAACAAAGTATTGGAAGATGTACCTGCATTGAAACCAACACAAGATGATAGTTCATCAGGTTTCAAGCAAGTTGGCGCTCCAAGTGGTGGAAATAATCCATCACAGACAGATGAAGCTTTGAAACGAGCTTTCGGTATCAAATAAAAGAAAGAAGGATTTAATTTATGACAGTTTATAATTATGCAGAACAATTTTTACAACCATTAAACCAAAAATACGCACAAGAGATGACTTCGTATGATTTGACTCAATCAAATCCACAAGTAAAATTCTTAAATGCGCAAACAATCAAATTACCATCAATTACTGTATCTGGTTATAAAGACCACAATCGACAAGGTGCAGGTTTTAATACTGGTACAATCACGAATGAATGGGAACCTAAAAAATTAGCACATGACCGAGATGTAGAATTTGCGATTGACCCAATGGATGTCGATGAAACGAATTTAGTTGTATCGATTGCAAACGTGCAAAACACTTTAGAAACGGAACAAGCCATCCCTGAAAAAGATAGCTACCGTTACTCTAAATTATTAGCAGAAGCGAAAACATATAAAGCAAATGGTGCTCACATTGATACAACTGTTTTAACTGCATCAAACATTTTAGATTGGTTTGATGATGAGATGGAACGTATGGATGACGCAGGTGTACCATCTGAAGGACGTGTGATTTATTGTACACCTAAGATTCGCAAGTTATTGAAACAAGCTGAAGGTATTCAACGTACATTCGATGTACAAAACACTGGTACAGCTATCAACCGTAACATCTATACCTTAGATGATGTTAAAATTAAAAAAGTTCCATCTGGTCGCATGAAATCAAAATACGATTTATCAAACGGATGTGTAGCCGCTGGAGATGCAAAACAAATCAACATTATCTTGATTCATCCATCTTGTGTAGTATCTCGTGACAAATACGCATATATTAACGTATTTAGTCCAGGTCATGATAGCCGTACTGCTGATAAATACATGTTACAATCACGTTTTTACATGGATTTATTCTTAATTAAAAACAAAGCAGTGGCCGTATCAATCAACGTTGAAACTGGTGGTGAAGTTTAATGATTGCAGAAAAGGACAATAAAGTTTATATGATTTCGCCTGATCAGCAAGCCTTTTATGTTGGTCAAGGATTCGATATCAAAGACGACAAAGGAGATGTAATTGCCTATGGTGCTGGTCGTACAGTACCGTATGGCGATTATGCTGCTGTGGTGAAAGAAAATGAAAAATTAAAAGCTGAGTTAGCAAAATCAAAATCTAAATCAACAAAGAATTCCAAGAAAGAGTCCACCGAAAAAGAAGGTGAATAGTCATGGAGCCATACGTTGATGAAACGTATTACAAAGAAAACTATCTAGGTACACTTGATACTGAAGACTTGGTTAAAAGGTTAAAGGAAGCCAGTCAACAAGTGGATATGCTTACTTTTAATCGTATTCGTGGCAAAGGATTTGATAATCTGACTTCTTTCCAACAGTCAGTAATTAAAGAAGTAATTTGTCAACATGTTGATTTTGTGTGCGAAAACCAAGATATGATTGATAGCGTCTTGCAATCGTATAGTATCAATGGTGTATCAATGTCATTTGGTCAAAGTTGGAATATTGAAGTAATGAATGGTGTTGCCATGAAGCGTAGTACCTATGAATTGCTGAAGCAGACAGGACTTACGAGGAGCGTGATTTGATGAAATTTCCTTGTTTAGTACACAAAAGATTATGTAAGACACCGATTGATGTATTTCTATATGATGAAGGTATCACGGAAGATGGAGAACCAATCTCTTATGACGGTTCGTTTATGTGCAACTACCAAGATTCAGCGAAAACCATTTTAACCGATGAAAAGAAGCTTGTTCAGATTACTGGGCGAGCTTTTTTTGTTGGGGATATTTTTCCTGATGTTCCAACTTTATCAGGTGGTGAAGTCGTGATATTTGGTGAAAAACGCATGATTGAGTCAGGTATGAAGGCTAGAAATCCAGATGGTACAGTGAATTATACGCGATTAGATTTGAGGTGATTTGAATGAGTAAAGCAACAGTGAAGTTTGATATGGGTGCAATCAACAAGCTAACGAACGCGACTGTTAGAGCGCTAGAGCAGACTGCGGAAGCCTTGCATACCGAAGTAGTCCAGGCGCAAGTAGTCCCTAGAGATAAAGGTACCTTGCAAGGAGAAGCGTTCTTTGTTGATTATTCAAAATCTGGTAATGGCACAGTTAGTCTTGTTCACAGTACGCCTTACGCTAGACGGCTTTACTATCATCCAGAATACAATTTTAGTCGTGAAAACAATCCGAATGCACAAGCTCACTGGTTAGATGACTGGGCTGATGGTGGAAAGCATAGCGATTTTGCTAAAAGTGCTTTTGTAAAATTTTACAAACAACAAACAGGAGTGTAACTAATGATTTTATTATCAGATGTTAGAAACTGGCTAGAGAGTTTAGGTGTTGCTGAAAATTATTATGTAGGCAAACTGGACAATAAAAAAGAAAATTCGATAGGTGTTTATCAGCTCAAGGATAGCTCTCCACCACGTTTTGGACTAGGTGGGTATGATTTGTCAAGCTACGAGCAAAAAGGCATTAGCTTGCTCGTACATTGGAATAGAAACGCGGTTGAGACTGAAGAAAAAGCATGGGAAATCTATCAAGAAATTTTACATGCAAAAGATTTGGTGATAGGAAAACATGCAGTACAATTTCTAACTCTAAATACGCGTGAACCAGTCGATGTGGGCACAGATGATAATCATATTTATGAGCGAGTTATCGAGTTTGTCATTTATTTTGATAAGAAAGAAAGTGAGGAATAATAATGGCAGGTAAAAAAACAGGGGTATATCCCGTTTATGAAAATCAATTTCAGGTAAATACAGGTACAGCTGCAACTTCTACAGGTGACTCTTCAATCACTGGTGGAACCTTTAGCAATATTGCAGATATGGAAAGTTTCAGCGTGTCTTTTGATAACGGAGTAGAGGAATGGAATCCGTTTGACCAAGCTGGATGGACGCGTCGATTAATGACTTCTAAATCTATTACTATTTCAGTATCAGGTAAACGAAATGTTACCGATACAGGTAATGATTATATTGCGACCAAAGCATTCAAAAATGGACGTGATGCAGAAGCAGATTTCCAATGGACATTCCCTGATGGAACAAAAGTGGTGTTCTTAGGTGCAGTTATTAATATCACTGAGTTCGGCTCAGGCGATTCAACCAATGTTGCACCATTGGCTTTCGATGTAATGTCTAATGGTAAACCTGTAGTAGTTCCAGCAGTCTAGGAGGTAACGCATGTATAAGGTTATGCAACCGTTCGTGGATGCCTATGATCGTAAGGAGTATGGGGTAAATGATGAGTTTACCCCTACTTATGATGTAAAAGCCGAAAGATACGAACAATTAGTAAGATTAGGATATTTGAAGAAATTAAAAACAAAGAAAAAGGAGCAAGTAAATGAGTAAAATCATTGATATCACTGAAAAATTAAGTTTCGATACTTCGCCAGTCATTAAGATTAAAGATATTGAGTTAAAGGTAAATGATGATGCATCTACTGCTTTGAAGATGATGGCTATTATGTCTGATGTCCAAAATGGAGAAGTGAGAATTAAAGAGATTATGGCTATTTATGAATTAGTTTTTGATGAAAAAGACAGAAAGAAAATTGATGCATTAAAATTGAAATTTACTGATTTTGCAAAGCTTGTAAAAACAGCGATGGGCTTAGTAACAGGGAACGAAGAATTGGGAGAGTGGTGAACCGTACTATGATTTGATTGATGATTTTGACTTAATCGTATCGTCAATGAGAACGCAGTACGGTTTATCTTTGTACTCTGATGAATTTAAAAGAATGTCCTGGAATGAATTTAAAGCTCTATTGACTGGTATAGATGGGGAGACTCCGCTTGGAAGAATTGTTCAAATTCGTAGTGAAGATGACCCTGATATGCTCAAACATTTCTCGCAAGGTCAACATGCTATTAGAAATGAATGGCGAAATAGATTGGCCAAAGAGAAAACAAGTCAAGAAATAGATAACTATTTAGAGCAAATCAAACAAGCATTTATCGAATTAGCAAAGTAAGGAGGTGAGAGCGTGTCTCAAAAAGTTGGTGATATTCATTTAGATTTGAGTGTGAATCAGCGAGGATTTCAAAAGCAAATGAACGGCGTTATGGGTTTTGCTAAAAAAGCTGCTGCAAACATGGCTGCGCTATTCGCTGCAAAGAAAATTTTTGATTTCGGCAAACAAGCAATACAACTTGGTTCGGATTTAACAGAAGTACAAAACGTTGTGGATGTTACCTTTCCGAAGATGACAAAACAAGTAGATGACTTTGCTAAAAATGCAGCACAACAATTCGGTTTGTCTGAAACGATGGCGAAACGCTATACAGGTACATTTGGCGCGATGGCAAAGGCTTTTGGTTTTGGCGAAAAACAAGCTTATGACATGTCTACAGCGTTAACTGGATTATCAGGCGATGTGGCATCCTTTTACAACATCAGCCAAGATGAAGCATACACAAAGCTAAAATCAGTGTTCACAGGCGAAACCGAAACATTAAAAGATTTGGGTATCGTAATGACTCAGAATGCTTTGGATGCTTATGCAATGGCTAACGGTTATAACAAGACCACTAAAGAAATGTCAGAAGCCGAAAAAGTTGCCTTGCGTTTTGCATTTGTGCAACAACAGCTTAGTCTTGCTGCTGGAGATTTCTCAAGAACTTCAGGCAGTTGGGCAAACCAAGTAAGGCTCATGAAATTGCAAATGGAACAATTTATGGCAACTATTGGTCAAGGTTTGATTAATCTATTTACACCAATTTTACGCTTGATTAACATGCTCCTAGCTAAGATTTTAACCTTAGCAAATGCTTTTAAGTCGCTAACAGAGCTTTTAACTGGTAATAAGTCAACGCAAGGCAGTGGTATTGGCGCAGCAAGTCAAGAAGCTTCTGCATTATCTGGCGGATTAGCTGATGCAGGACAACAAGCAAGTGGGCTTGGAAAAGCAACAGATGGTGTTGGTAAATCCGCTAAAAAAGCCGCTAAGGAAATGAAAGCATTAATGGGCTTTGACCAAATTAATAAACTTGATGATCAATCAGACGGCGGTTCTGACGGTGGCTCAGGCGGAAGTGGTGGCGGTCCAGGTGGCGATGCAATTCAAGGTGCAAGTGCTGATTTAGGTAAACTTGCTGAAGGCGAAAGTAAATTATCTAAGCTTGCAGATGGTCTTTTAAATAGGTTTAAAGAGTTGTTGAACTTGTTCGAAACTGGATTCAATACTACTTTTAAATTCGAAGGTATCAATCGCCTAAAGAAAGCAATCATGGAAATTGGTCGATTGTTCTATGAAATATTTACCGATAAAAGAATTGTAGATGCATTCAATGGTATGTTAGATAGATTTGCTTATGCATTGGGGCAATATATTGGCGCACTTGGCAACATAGCACTATCTATAGGTATCTTCATTGCAGAATCAATCGCTAAAGGAATTAAGCAACAAAAAGAGCATATTATCACTGCTTTAGCTGAAGCATTTACAAATGTTGGCTTAGTTTTTCAATCTGTTGGAAATATTGCTAAAGGTGTAAGCGAGATAATTTATGACACATTGACTTCTGAAGGTGCAATCAAGATTGGTGCTGCTATAGTATCAATGTTTACCAGCGAAGCAATGACCATCATAGAGGTTGGAAGTAAGATAGCTAGAGATTTCTGGCAAGGCGTTGAAAATGTACTGTCTAAAGTCAAATTACCACTGACTGAAGCATTCAAAGGAACAATAGAGGCTTTAGCTCCAGCATTTGAAACAGCTGTAGCGTATGTTGATAAAGTTGGAAGCAAGCTAAACGAAATCTATGATAATTCAATTAGCCCTTTTATTCAAAATGTATTTAAAGGTATTGGTGATGTTTTAAAAATCTTTATTGACAGCTACAATCAGTATGTTTTACCAATTTTAGAATGGATTGGAAAGAAAATTACTGAATTGTATGATCAGCATATGTCTCCTTTTATTGACCAATTTGGCGGATTAGTTGAATCAGTCATTAGGTTTATTTCAAGTATTTGGGATAACTTAGTTAGATTCTTTAGTTGGGTTGCTAATAACATTTTACCTATACTAATGCCAATCGTTCAGTGGATTACCAGCGTATTGTTTACTGCCGTTGGCGAGATTATTGATATCATAAAAAATGTTATGACTATCTTATCGGGATTAATTGACTTTTTAACAGGTATTTTTACAGGTAATTGGTCACTTGCATGGAGTGGTATTCAAAAAATAGTAAGTGGCGCATGGCAAATGATTAAAGATACGATAGCTAATGCGTTAAAAGCTATTCAAGAGTTAGTAAGACCAATAAAAGATTTCTTTGGAGCAATATTCAAAGCAGCATGGGAGTTAGTTGCTTTAGCTTGGAGCAACAGTGTTAACTACTTTTCGAATGTTTATAACAGCGTTAAAGGTGTATTTGCTAATGTAGGTTCGTGGTTTAAGAATAAATTCCAAGAAGCATGGAATGGTATTACAAGTATATTTTCAAAATTGGGGCAATGGTTCGGTCAACAATGGCAAAACGTGCAAAATGCGTTATCTAATATTGCTAATTGGTTTAACAATATGTTTAGTAACGCCTATAGAAACGTACAGAATGCGTTTCAATCAATTGGGCAGTGGTTTTCACAACAATGGCAGAATGTTCAAAATGTATTATCTGGCGTTGCAAACTGGTTTGGTCAACAATTTGGTAATGCTTATAAGAACGTGCAAAATGCGTTTAAGTCAATCGGTAATTGGTTTGGTCAACAGTATAAAAACATTCAGAATGTATTTAATGCTGTAGGTTCTTGGTTCAGAAACAAATTCCAAGAAGCTTACAATGCAGTCGTTTCGGTGTTTAGTGGTATTTCAAATTTCTTTGGTGGTATTTGGAATAGCATTAGAAATACGTTTAGCTATGTCGGAACAATGGTAGGGAATGCGATTGGCGGCGCTGTTAGAAGTGTCATTAATGGTGTTTTATCAACAGTAGAAAACACAATTAATAGCGGTATTAGTTTATTGAATAGTGCTGTTGATGTCATTAATATGATTCCTGGTGTTAGCTTATGGGGATTTGATTACGTAGATTTACCTCGATTAGCGCAAGGTGGTTATGTTAAGGCTAATACACCACAGTTAGCAATGATTGGGGATAACAAACGCTATGGTGAAATTGTTGCGCCTGAAAACAAAATGTTAGAAATGGCTAGAAAAGCTGCTGAACTAACCAATAAAGGCGGAAATAACGATGCGCAAATTATTGCAATTCTAACTGCTATTCTACAAGCGTTGCAAGGTCTTGATTTAACCATTGATGGAGAAAGACTGACCAATAAAGTCATTGATACAATCAACGAAATCACGATTCGTCGTGGCGAGTCGCCAATTCTACAATAAAGGAGATGATTAGATGGCAGAAATCGTTGCAAACGGTGTGAATCTACCGTCACCTACAGATATAAGCATTGCTGATGAATTAATCTGGTCATCTTCAACTGGGCGAACAGCAAGCGGATTAATGATAGGTGACCTAATTGCAAATAAACAAACGATTAATATTAAGTGGGCGTATTTGACTCACACAGAAAAAGAACTCATCAAACGAAATTTAGTTGGTGGGTTCTTTTCTGTTAATGTGCTTGGCGAAAGTTTAACTGTTTACCGAGGCACAATCCAATCAGAAGTGCAAGGTTATTTGTCAGGCACTTTATATTATAAATCTGTATCTGTTCAAGTGATTCAGCAGTAAGGAGGTGAGAAATTGTTAGAACAAAGTAAAGAGTATTTAACAGCAGTCAAAAGTCCACAAAGGCAAGTAAATGCTAAATTCACATTGAATAATCGTGTATATACTGGCACGCAATTAGCAAAATTAGATTATGATCAAGCAATTGTATCAGGAACAAGCTATACATTTGGTGGTGCATATGTTGCTGGACTAACTGTGGAAATCAAAGTGTTGGTCGAAGGTATCCAAGAAATGATGCCTGCAACTGCAGAAATCGGAATTTCTGTTAATGGCACAATGCAATATAAACCATTGGGGCAATTTTTCGTTACCGACATTGAGTTAGATAGAAATACTAATTCGACAAAACTTAAACTACAAGATGGATTTTGCAAATTAAATGGCGAATATCAGTCTAGGTTGAGCTATCCAACAACTGCCCGAGCGGTATTTAGTGAAATTTGCCAAAGATGCAATATTTCTACAATGCCTATGAATATTCCAGATACGATTATTCTGGGAACGAAACTGGAAAAGACAAGCTATCGAGAAGCCGTTCAGTATATCGCTCAATTAGTTGGTTCATACGCGATATTTAATCGAAAAGGACAGCTTGAATTTAGAAATATCCAAAAATTGAGTTACAGAGTTAATCGCGATAATTACGTGATGGGTGGATTTAAACGAAAAGAAATTAAATTCCGATTGCATGGTGTCGAATGTGAATTGGTTAGTAATCAAAAAATTAGAGTTGGCTCTGCAAACGGTAATGTTGTTAAAATTAAAAATCCTTGGATGACGCAGATGTATCTTGAAGAATTATTCGCAAAAGTGCAAGGATTTCAATTTTATCCTTACTCTTTGAATTTTCAGGGAGATCCTTGTTTAGATGTCGGTGACTGGATTGAAGTTGAATATGCAAAAGGAGAATATTTCCAAGCGCCTATTTTGGTTGAGAAACTATACTTTGACGGCGGATTGCACTCAGAAATAGCAGCAAATACAACAGGTGTATCTGATAGCATTTACCAATATAAATCGCCACTCGCTCGGAAAGTGGAATACTTAGAGGGACGAATATCAGCAGATGGTTTGAGCCAAGTATACAGCGGTCTGGACGAACCGAACCCTGCTCATCTTAAAAAAGGTGATACCTGGTTTAAGCCAAATGGTACGGATATTGATATTTTGATGTGGGATGGTAACAGGTGGGTTGTTCATAACTCTAGAGAAAAGTTTGATGAGCTTAAGAGAGAATTTGAAGACCAGGAACAATACTTCGATGAATTAAAGAAAAAATTCGAGGAACAAGACAAGTATTTCAAGGAGTTGGATGCTGAATTTGAAACATCTAAACAAGTTTTGGATAGTGCAAAAGATGATTTAGACAATGCAAAATTAGAGCTTGAAGCAAATAAACAATCCATTAAAGATAATGAGAAATTGATACAACAATCAAGCGACGAATTGAGTGGAATGCGTGAGAAATTTAATCAAGTAGACAACACGCTAGAATCGCAACAAGGTCTGTTTGAAGAATTCGGAAATGAACTCAGAAATAATATTAGTTTAGCCGAAGAATTAGATAGAAAATCAAGTTTGTTTGAATCAGGTATTAAAGAAATCCAAAGCAACACAAAAGATTTAATGGACAGTTACAGAGGGATTTATGACAAAACAAGAGATTTAGAAAACATTTTCGAAAATTTATCATATAGTGGCGAGAATTATTTTTCTAGATTAGGTCTATCGAATTGCTCTCCAAACAAAGGTGTCGCATTCGATTCTGTGACTAACGAAGTAACGCTAGGTAATTATGGCGCACATAGTTTTACGCAATTTTACAACATGCTCAAACCGATGAAGGATTTTGTTGGAAAACACGTAATGTTGTCGTTTGACGCTATAAGTCCGAACGGAACAGCAAAGATTCGTCCGTATAATAATGTTTCACATAGTAAATATGTTATGCAACCATTGCTTTTGAACGATAATAACATCGTCGATAATGAATGGAAGCATTTTGATTACAAAATTAACGTTGTGGAAACAAACGATACCAACGAATTAGAATCTAACAAAATTCTATTTTTTGCAAACGACCAAAACGGAGTGAAAATCAGAAATGTAGATTTTTATATCGGAGATAAGCCGAGAGATTATCGTGCGCCCACCTTAGATTTAGAAATATTGACAAGGGGTAAAATCACTGATGTAGAACATCGTTTAGTTGAAGAAGATAACAAAATAAGAAACTATTTTACTGGTCAGATACAATCGCTGAACGGTGACATATCAACAGCTAAAACAGCCATAACGCAAGAGTTGAATAGGTACAAAGTTGAAATGGCTGAAAAGAACAATAATCAAGATATTAAATATTCTAGCCTAGAACAAACGGTCGGAAGTTTTAAATCAGAGATGGCCCAAAAGAACAAAGACCAAGACTCTAAATATTCTAGCCTTGAGCAGACGGTGAATGGGTTTAAAACCACTGTTGCTAGTGTTACCAATGAACAAGGCGCTGTGAAGAGTAGGCTATCTGCCTTAGAACAAACAGATTCTACTTTTAAATCTTCTATTACTGCTACAGAGAATCGCATTGATACAATTCTGCGCGATGGATCGAATATCATATCAGACGACCCAGTATTGGGTTCGTACATGAACAACGTCACAAAAGACGGTAAAAGGGCAAAGATTACATGCAACCCACATGGCGGTGCGTCTTTCTATATTCAGGCTAAACAGTTAATGACATCTGGAATGAGTTATTCGATTTCATTTGACTGTTCGGGTGTCCAAACTGGTGATGAGTTGTTTTTCTATATAGAAGGACACGGTGATGAAAACAAACTAGTTAAACTAAAAAATGGCAGAAATACAAAGCGTTTCATCAGATATAGTGATGGAGTGTTGGTATCTTTTAGTCACGCTCATGAAAAAAGCAAATTTAGCGGTACGAGAAACCTTATTTTGGATAATTTTGAAATACATTCAACGGGTTTAGCGAACGCAATAACTCTCACTCACTCTAATATCATCCAAACCGCAGATAGTATAAGAAGTGAAGTAACTCAAAAAGTGTCAGGTATAGACGGAAAAATTACAACACTAAGTAACTCCGTTACCCAAACGGCTAATAGTTGGGCTGTTAAAAATATCAAAAATGCTAAAGAAATTGTATCTCAAATTAATTTGAATGGTGCAGATGTTTATATCCAAGGGAAGAATATTGCGTTAGATGGTAATACTCATATTACTAACGGTATCATTAAAACAGCGCATATAGGTGATGCACAAATTACAAATACTAAGATAGGTAATGCAGCCATTACAAGTGCAAAAATACAAGCTGCATCTATTGTGAACACCAAGATTGCAGATGCAGCTATTACGAATGCGAAAATTGCAAATGCTACTATAACAGGCGCAAAAATCGCTCGCGCTACAATCACCAATGCCAATATTGCTAGTGCGACAATTGGTACTGCAGAAATTAAAGACGCTGCTATTATAAACGCCAAGATTGCCAACGGTGCAATTACATCAGCCAAAATCGGCAATGCTCAAATTTCAGCCGCGCATATTCAAGATGCAACAATTACCAATGCTAAGATAGCAAGCTTAGATGCATCTAAAATTACTACTGGAACAATGTCTGCTGATAGAATTTATGGTGGTGTACTCAGCGCACAAAATCGTGCTATGAGAATTAATTTGAATAGCGCTGATATAGACTTTAACTATGGCGCAACAATCACTTTTAATTCTGATGAAAATGCAATTAAGCGGGTTATCGGTTCTTCTACTGGTTTTATACATTTCAGTAAATCTAGTACAGGTGGTGTATTTGTTGGATTAGGAGCTACATCAAATAACATCGGAGTTAAGTCTTCTGATACAAGTGATTTCGCTGGTATACGTGTGTTTAAAGATTCAAGCATTGATCAGACCGAAATATTTGGTGATAGAATTGTTCTTCTAAATGGATTTGGATCTAGAGGAGGCTTTGTAATAGATACGTTGAACTTGAATGGTAGGTTTTCTCTTTCTGATATTATCGGGGCTATCAGCGCCTTACGTAGATGCTGGTATGAATTATCTTCAGCTGGATGGGATACAAAGAATAATAATTTTGGAAATAAAGTACTCAATAATATTAATAAATATAGCATGTTTGTATAACGAGGAGGAAAAACTATGGATTTAAAAACAACAAACATTAATTATAACTATGATATGGAAGGAACTCTTAACAATATTTCGATTTCTCTAAGTGGTAATCAAGATATGGATAGCGTAAATGCATATATCGTTCTTGAAGATGATGGAACTTTAGAAGATTTAAATAAAAAACAACTAACTGTAAAAGCAATAGAAAAATTAAAAGAATTGATTGGAGAGTAAGTAAATGAATGTTTCTGAAAAACTAGCGATTAGAATTGCCAATTTAGAATTGGATAAAGCAGAACTTGAGTGCAAATTACAAGAAGTTATGGAAGAGTTAGCGAAAAAGGAAGAAGAAATCAAAACGTTAACTAGCAATAACGATGGTAAAAAGAAAGTTTAAAGGTGGTAAAAATGGAAATGAGCTATATACAAAGTTTAATGCAAGATGAGTTTGGAAAAGTGATTGTATGGCTTGGTTTTATCCTGATTTTGATGTTTATTGACATTTTAACAGGCTTTATTCAGGCTTATGTTAATCGTAATCTAAAGTCACGCGCTATGTCAGTAGGTTTGTTGAAAAAAGCAGGCCTATTTTTAGTTTTGTTGGGGATTATTCCTTTGGCTGTATTAATGCCAGATATCATTGGTACATCTGTGATTATTGGGGTTTACGTGATTGAAATCGTCAATGAACTGCTATCAATCATTGAGAATTTGCAAAAAATGGGAGTCAATATTAAAATCTTTGACCCTATCATGCAACGATTAAACGGTAAGGATGATAAACATGAATAGTCTAAATCTAAGGCAAATAGACGGCGGTAACGTTATTAAACAAGCAGATTTTGGGTCTAACTTATCGTTTGAACTATTAGATGAACGTCGTCGTAAAATCCCTGAGCTTGATGGTCAAACAGCGACCATCAGGCTGATAAAAGGGGATAATATCTCCTATCAAACAGAGTCGCAAGTTGTAGATGGCGCAGTTTCGTTTAAATTTGATAGAGTGCTGGAAAAAGGGATATACGTTTTAGAAATTGTAGCAGGTAACTATGTGTTTCCGTCTAACAATATGGTAAAGATTACGATTGAAAAAACCGCTGGAAGCTATAAACCTGAAAATATGGTTAAAACTGATTTGGTTGAGCTGCAAGGTAAGATTATTGCGATAGAACAAAGAGAGCATGATGTTAATCAAGAGTTGCTTGATGTGGGTCAGAAACAAGCCGAGATGACAAAGCGTATCGAAATTTTAGAGCAAAAAGAAGACCACGATACAATTTACGATGATACAGCCATCAAGAAAGAATTAAGCGAGCTTAACCAAAGTATTGCAAAGAAAAAGCTTTATTATGCCTATGCTTATGAAAAAGACGGTACGAATGGATTTACCAAGTCTGATGTATATGATTCATTTTATCGTGAAATATCTAATTATTTTGGCATATCAGAAAAAGACAGCGACAATGCTGATGATTATATTTGGATGCCTACAAGGGTGGCTTCAGATGATAAGTTAAGCAAGGCAACATTTGAAGTTAATAAGCTAAAAGATTTGCATAGAAAAGCACCGACTGGATACACGCTAGACCGCACTACTATACCATGGACGGTTCGCTTTGATAATGGGTGTGAGTTGCGGTTTCCAAAAAACTCACCAACAAGTGAGCGTGATAAAG
>CAMMST010000039.1:0-22002 GCA_946499615.1 Enterococcus cecorum
GATCGAACGAAAACACAAATGGACTTCTTAGACAATATTTGCCGAAAAAGACAGACTTATCAAAAATTACGCAAGAAGAATTAGATTATTATGTATCATTAATTAATCATCGTCCTAGAAAGATACATAAATTTGCGACGAATTATGAAGTGTATCATTCAATAGCATAGGCGATATATTGCTATAATTAAAAAGTTAACGTTATTTAATTGCGTTGGCTAGCTTTGTTATGCTCTTTTTTAGATAAAACGTTATGAAAATGTCTATTAAACACTGAAAATACAATAAATAACTTTTGTCTAAAAATTTTTTAAATTATTTTTGCTTTTCTATTGACTTTCTGTGGGAATTATAGAAGGGAGGCGCTTACAAAGTGAATCAGAGAAGCAAAGAAATAATTAATCAATTAATTGAAATAAATAATCAACCCTTAAAGGAATTATCTGAAATATATGAGGTTTCAGAAAGAACAATAAGGAATGATGTAGCTTCTCTAAATGAGTATTTAAATAGTTGTAATTTCGGTACGGTTGAAGTTAAGAATAAAAAAGTAGTATTACATTTAACTGTTAGTAAAGATGAGATACTTCAAGAACTAAATCAATTTAATGTTTATGACTATAAGTTTAGTAGTGAAGAGAGAAGTGTAATCTGTCTATTAATTCTAATTAGTCATAAAGATTATGTTACGTTGAATCAATTATCAGATAAATTACTCGCAAGTCGATCAACCATTGTAAATGATGTTAAAAACATGCGAAAAATTGCAAGAAAATATGATATCAACATTATCTCCAAAGCAAGTAATGGTTACAAAATTAGTGCCAATGAGAGTGATATTCGCTTATTTTTATTTAAGGTTTTAACTCAGGATCGTTTTGCTGTTTTGGAATCAATATTCTTTGAAGAAGATTATAAAGAACATATTCAATATTCTAAGCTGGGCAAAATACTATCTGTCATCAAGCGAAATATGAATGTATCAGAGAAATTTTTAGATAATTTTTATCGATACATGGTGATTTCAAGCTACAGAAATTTAAAGGATTTTCATATAGAAGCTGTTGAGACATTACCATTGGATTTTGACTATAGCCAGATAGAAGAAATTTCTTATGATTATTTAACGAAGATAGACTATGAGTTTATCTACCGTAATCTTGTAAACGCGAGTACATACTATGATTTAGGAGCTTCACTAAATGGTGATGCAATACTTGTACAAGTAACAGCAATGAAGTTTATTGAAAAAATTTCTGCGGATTTATCAGTTGATTTTAAAAACGATTATACATTTTATGAAAATCTATCTGCGCATTTGCTTAGAATGTTTAGGAATGAATATATCAATGATAAAAAGAAAATTGATTTAGCAGCAATGGCAAATGAAAATCCTTTGTTAAATGAAATTGTATTAAAGAATTTATACATTATTGAAAATAAATTTGGCAGAAAAGCTACCTCCATTGAGCGAGATTATATTTTAATACATGTCTATGCTGCACTGGAACGTAAAAAACGCATTGGTGGAGACTTAAAAGTTGCTG
Organism: Enterococcus cecorum; assembly: GCA_946499615.1. Taxonomy (GTDB): domain Bacteria; phylum Bacillota; class Bacilli; order Lactobacillales; family Enterococcaceae; genus Enterococcus_E; species Enterococcus_E cecorum_B. The sequence goes on from CAMMST010000039.1 coordinate 1,548, forward strand.
TAATCACAAAAGAAAGAGCCAGTGAAGTATTTTTAATTGAAAGTAAACTTGCTAACCATTTCTCATTTTATTTAGACATATATTCAATTAATGATACGATTTTGGGCGACTATGATTTGATTCTAACAACAACACCTTTAGCTAATAAAGATTACGTTTATATTTCACCTTCAATTACAGATGAGGACTATATTTTAATTTCTAGACATGTAAATGAAATTGTTGATGCAAAAAAGAAACTAAATGAAATTCAATTGAATAGACAAACTGCAATGCAACTTCTTAAATATATCTCTGATGAAATTGACAAAGACTTACCGAAGCAAAAACTAAAGGAAAGAATACGTGAAAAATTATTCGCTGCCATTGATGATTCAAGGGAAGTAAATGACAGACTCTTACAGGATTTTCTAACACCAGATTATATTGAATTAAATGTTGAGGCGAAAGATTGGAAAGATTCGATTTTTAAAGCAGGAAATAAACTTATTGATAATGGCGATATTGATGTAAAATATTTGAATACAATTATTGATAATATCGAACAAAATGGTCCGTATGTCATTATCTCAAAAGGTTTTGCTTTTCCTCACGCACAATTAGGAGATTATAACAAGAAGACATCTATGAATTTAATTAGGTTAGCTCATCCGATTTATTATAGCGAAGAAATACAAGATAATGAAGATGATATCACAACATTACCAGTTAAATATGTATGTGTTCTATCTGCTATTGATAAGCAACATCATCTAAAGGCGGTATTTAATCTATTCAATTTATTAAAAGATTCTTCTTTTAAAGATGAATTGGATAAGTGTGAGACAGCAGAACAAGTATATAATCTCATAAAAAATAGTGAAAATGTTTTAGAGATGAGGAGGTAAATGATGTTTAATGAAGATTTAGTTTTCTTAGACCAAGATATTCAAAATAGTGAAGATTTGTTGCGATTTAGTTTTAAACATCTAAAGGAAATGGGTTACGTGAAGGATGGGTACTTACAATCCATTATGGATAGAGAAAAAGAGTTTCCAACTGGACTGAAAACACATGTGGGAATTGATGTTGCGATTCCTCATACAGAAGTTGATTTTGCGGAACAAGAAGCCGTAGTTTTTATTAGAACAAAAGAAAAGATTAAATTTAATCATATGGTGGATCCAGATGAAGAAGTATCTACTAATTTAATTTTTAATATCGTAGTAAAAAATCCTAAAGAACAGGTTGTCTTCTTAACAAAACTAATGAAAATCTTTCAAAATAAGGAGTTGATGGAATTTTTATTGAAGGAAAATAATAAGAAAGCAATTGTTGAGAGACTAACTGTAGAGATTAAATAGGAGAGGAAGAGAATTATGTCGAAAAAAGTAATCGTAGCGTGCGGTGGTGCGGTGGCAACTTCAACTGTAGCCGCAAACCGAATTAAAGATTTATGTAAAGAAAATGGTATTAATATTGATTTAGTACAATGTAGAATTAGTGAAATTGAATCTCACCTTCAAGGCGCTGATTTAATTTGTACAACAATGAAAGTGAAAAAAACTTATGGAGATATTCCGGTTATGACTGTAATGGGATTTATATCTGGAATTAATGAGGAAAAATTGGAAAAAGATATTTTAGAAGCTTTAAAGTAAGTATTTACGAGGAGTGAGAATTATGCAATTTTTACAATATATTATTGATTTAGGCGCATCAGTAATGTTGCCACTTGTAATTTTTATTATTGCAATTTTATTTGGTGTTAAAGTAGGGAAAGCATTTTATTCAGCTATTTCAATTGGTATAGGATTTGTAGGTATTGGATTAATCGTTACATTTATGCAAGATAGCATTGGCCCTGCTGCAACATCAATGGCAGAAAACTTTGGATTAAGCTTAAAAGTTATCGATGTTGGTTGGCCAGGGATGTCTCCAATCACTTGGGCAAGTAGTATTGCATTAATTGCAATCCCAATTGCGGTTGTTGTTAATATTATCATGCTTGTCTTAAAGATGACAAAAGTTGTAAACGTTGACATTTGGAATGTATGGCATATGACTTTTACTGGGGCAATTGCTTATGTTGCAACAGGAAATTATTGGATTGGTATTTTAGGTGTTGTTATCCATGCAATTATTGCTTATAAACTTGGGGATTGGTTCAAATATGATACTGAAGAATACTTCGGTTTAGAAGGTATTGCTGTTCCTCATGGTACATCAGCATATATGGCGCCATTCGCAGTAATGATTGATGCGATTATTGAAAGAATTCCTGGTTTGAACAAAATTGATATTAGTAGTGAAAAAGTAGAGAAAAGATTAGGTTTCTTTGGTCAACCAGTTATTGTTGCCTTTTTCTTAGGATTAATTATTGGTGTGTTAGCAAAATATGATGTGAAGAATACTTTACAATTGGCAATTAAAGTTGCAGCTGTTATTGCTTTGATGCCTAAAGTAATCAAACCAATTATGGATGGATTACTTCCAATTTCAGAAGTAGTAAAAGAAAAACTATCAAAACGATTCAAAGGTGGAGATTTCTTAATTGGTTTAGATCCTGCTATCTTACTTGGTGATCCAGCCGTTATTTCATCTGGACTAATTTTCATTCCATTAAGTATTTTAATTGCCTTAGTTGTACCTGGTAATGAAGTCTTACCTTTTGGTGATTTAGCTACAATTGGATTTTTTGTTGCAATGGCAGTAGCTGTACACAAAGGTAATGTATTTAGAACGTTGATTTCTGGTTCAGTAATTATGTATATCACCATTTGGATTACAAATCAATCTGTATGGTTAACAACAAAATTAGCAAAAACAACTGGTACATTAACTGCAGCAAACGGAAAAGTCGCTGCATTAGACCAAGGTGGTTCTCCAATTACTTATATCTTTACACAAATCGTTCATAATACGAATATGATTGGTTTAATTGTAATTGGCGTAATTTATGCAATTGGTCTATATATGACATGGGCAAGATATAAAAAATTAGAAAAAATGCATAGTACTGAAGAATAGAAAGAAGTATTGAATAATGAAGGCCGTAGTATTAACAGAAAATAATCATATTGAATTACAAGATGTAAAAAAACCAGAATTGGTAAATAAAGGCGATGTTCTAATTAGCGTTTCGTACACCGGTATTTGTGGGTCAGATTATGTTCGATTTTTTGAAAACCAAGCAAAATATTATCCGATTATCTTAACACATGAGTTATCAGGTGTAGTTCAAGAAAGTAATAGTACTCAATATCAAGTAGGAGATAAGGTAGCAGTCGTTCCATTAAAGCCTGATTTTGATGATGAACAAAGTAAAAAAGGAAACTATTCTTTAAGCTCAAATTATGGATTTATTGGGTCTAGAGAAGATGGTGGTCTTAGAGAATATATGATTGTTTCGGAAAAAAACTTAGTGAAATTACCTGAAACTATTGATTTAAAGACAGCTGCCTTTATTGAGCCTCTAACAGTAAACTTACATGGATTTAAATTATTAGATTTGAAACATATGAATATTCATAAGATTGCTTTAATTGGTATGGGAACAATTGGATTATTGGCTCTTCAAGTATTAGTATCTTATGGCTATGATGTTACATGCTTTGATATTAGTGACGAAAAGCTAAAATTATCAAAAGAATTAGGTGCAAAGGAAGTAGTTAACACTAAAGATGCAACACTTCTTGAATCTAACTTTAATCAGTTTGATCTGGTCGTTGAAACATCCGGAGCAAATCAAAGTTACTATATTGTAAACAAACTTGCAGCTAAGAAAGGAACGATTTTGTATATCGGAACTCCACATAATGAATTGAAGTTTGATTTTAAAACATTTGAGTTAATAAATCGAAAAGAATTAACTGCAAAAGGTTCATGGATGAATTATTCTGCTCCTTGGCCAGGAGAGGAATGGAAAGAAGCAATCCGTTTATTTGAAGAAGGAGCTATCAAAGTTGATCCTTTAATTGGTGCGAACGTAACTTTGGATACATTTAACAGTGTATTTGATGACTATCGTAATAGAAAAATTGATGGCAAAATCTTCGTAACGGTAAATGGTGAAAATTAAATCAGATAAATTCAATAGCAATTATTTCGGTAGTTGCTATTGAATTTTATAAAGGAATGTGAAAAATGATTACAACCGTGACTTTAAATGCTTCAATAGATAAAGCATATTTTTTATCAAATACATTTAATAAAGGAAAAGTTTTTAGAGTAGACAAAGTTAGAAATTCTGCTGGAGGAAAAGGTCTAAATGTTGCGCGTGTCATACATTTAAACGGCTGTTCAGTAGTCGCTACAGGATTTTTAGCTGGATATAATGGTAAGTATTTAGAAAATTTGTTAGAAAAAGATCATATCGACCACGCATTCTTTCATGTAGATGGTGAAACAAGAAGTTGTATTAATATTATTGATAAGGATAACATTTCCACTGAGTTACTTGAACCTGGTATGACAGTAAGTGAAGAAAATCTTCAACAGTATAGAGAAAAATTACGAGAAATAGTTGCAGATTCTAAAGTTGTAAGTATTTCTGGCAGTCTACCTCGTGGTGTTAGAAGTGATTATTATGCGACATTAATTACTGATTTGAAACAAATTGGAAAAAAGGTAATTTTAGATACCAGTGGTGAAGCTTTGGTTGCTGGAATTAATGCTAGTCCGACTTTGGTTAAACCAAATATTGAGGAAATTGAACAGCTCTTTCATACCAAAATCAATAATGAAAAAGAATTAGTTCAATATATGAAGAAAATTGCTTCATCCGGTGTGAAATATGTAGTTGTATCTCTAGGATCAAAAGGTGCAATAATGTTGCATCAAGATAAGATTTTATTAGGTACTCCACCAAAAATTCATGCAGTAAATACGGTTGGTTGTGGTGATTCTATGGTTGCAGCTTTTTCAATGGGATTAGATCAAGAGTTAGAGTCTGCAGAATTGTTAAAATCAGCTATAGCTTTCGGTGCAGCAAATGCATTATCTAGTGATACAGGATACTTTGATAAACATGATTTGGATAGAATGTTAGCTGATACAACAATAACAGTTCTATAACATTTTTTTCAAGTAAACAATATTAAGAGGGTAGATGATTTTAAATGACATTATCAATAGAAAAGAACAAATCAATGAAAAATTTAATGAGCGAAGAAGGAATTATCGCTGCTTTAGCTATTGACCAAAGAGGGGCTTTGAAGAAAATGATGAAAGCCCTAGATTTTGAACCTAAAGCAGGAGATATTGAACGCTTTAAAGAGTTAGTCAGTGAAGAATTGACGCCTTATGCCTCCTCTATTTTGCTCGATCCAGAATATGGTTTACCAGCAAGTAAAGTACGTGCTGAAAATAGCGGTTTACTTATTGCTTATGAAAAAACCGGGTATGATGCAACAGTTCCTGGACGTTTACCAGATTTATTATCTGTTTGGTCAGCGAAACGTATCAAAGAACAAGGCGCTGATGCCGTTAAATTCTTGCTTTACTATGATGTAGATGAAGATAAAGAAATTAATGAACAAAAACATGCCTTCGTGGAAAGAATTGGTAGTGAATGTGCCGCAGAAGAAATGCCCTTCTTCCTTGAATTGGTTTCATATGATTCAAAAAATTCGGATAATAGTTCAGCAGAATATGCAAGATCAAAACCACATAAAGTAATTGAAATGATGAAAGAATTTTCAAAACCACGTTATCAAGTGGATGTATTGAAAGTGGAAGTTCCAGTCAATATGAAATATGTAGAGGGCTTTGCAAAAGGTGAAGTCGTTTATACGAAAGAAGAAGCTGCGAAGTACTTTAAAGAACAAAGTGAAGCAACCAACTTACCATTTATCTTCTTAAGTGCCGGTGTGTCAGCTAGCTTATTCCAAGATACTCTACGTTTTGCTCATGATGCAGGTTCGACTTTTAATGGTGTATTATGCGGACGTGCGACTTGGGCAGATGGTGTGAAACCTTTTGTTACGGGAGACGAAGCACAAGTAAGAGACTGGTTACAAACACAAGGACGCAAAAATATTGAGGAATTAAATGAAGTCTTAAAGGTAACAGCGACACCTGTGAAACTTTCATAAATAATGTTGTGAAGCTAGTCTATTCTTATAAAAATTGCGAAGGTATGCTAGTTTTTCTAGTGTTTTAATTATTCCTTATAGGACCATTTGAAATAATAGGAAGGAGAAGGAAATTTGGTTAGGCTAAATATTAAACAACCTTTGTATGATCAATTGGTTGACTTATTAAAGGAAAAGATTGAAACAGAATTAGAACCGAATACAAAATTAGAGTCCGAACGTGAATTATCTAATCGGTATGGGTTAAGTCGCACCACTGTACGTTTAGCGTTACAAGAATTGGAGAAAATGGGTTATATATATAGAATTCGTGGTAAAGGGACATATGTTTCTGATTTATCAAAGGTAGGTAGAAATATTACAAGTGCTTATAGTTTTACCGAACAGACAAAAGCATCTGGCAAGATTCCCAAAACTATTATTTTAGAATTCGAAATAGTGGAGGCCAATAAATATTTTGCCAATAAATTGCAAGTTTCATTAGGCGAGCCGTTATATAAGATAAAACGATTGCGACTAGCTAATGATGAGCCAATGATGCTTGAACGAACCTATCTACCAGTTAAAAAATTTTGGAACCTTACTATAGATTTATTAGAGACTAAGCCACTGTACGATTTATTTGCCCAAGACTATAATCAAACAATTCATATTGCCGATGAAGAATTTTATGCAAGTATTGTCCGAAATAAGGATATGCAGTATCTTGCTATTGAGAAAAATGCCGCGGTATTGAATATCACTCGTACTACTTATAATATTCAAAATGAAGTGATTGAATATACATTAAGTGTCGCTAGGGCCGATCAGTTTCGTTATAAGATATATAGTGAGCAGCAAGCCAGTTGAAAGGATACAAAAAATAAAAAACTCCACCCTATACAGCCATTTAGTGTACGAGGTAGGAGTTTTTTTAATCATTTAACTGATCATTTTCGGCTGGGTTTTCGCCGGCAAGCAAGCCTTTTTTTAATAAGTGATATTTATTCTTCAAATTAACTACATTTTTTTGATAATTCTGGCTATACATAATTGAGAAGAGTGTATCTAAAATATATTGGAAGGCCACTTGCGAAGAGAACGTCCCAATTTTCCAAAAATCATATTCCGTTTGTGTCACGACTTGCACATAATCAGCTAATTCATTTAGATTGCCATGGGCATTACCGGTAAATAACACACTAGGAATCTTTTTATCATGAAAAAGCTGTAAAAAACGCTCGTATTGCTTCACACGTCCACTATAAGATAAAATCATCACACAATCTTCTTCAGTGACATTCGCAGCTACCCAATCTTCATCCGCATATTCTTCACCAATAATGGGAAATCGATTAATCTTCATCAATTTATTTTGAAAACCGCGGCAACGAATCTGCGTATCCCCTTGAGCAAATATAAAAATACGTTTGGCTTTTAGCAACAGTTTTGCGACTTGTTCGAGTAAAGGATAGTCAAGCTGCACGACCGAACGTTGAATCGTCTCAGTATACAAAGTGGCCATTTTCTTTGCGATGACTTCTGAATTATCACTTGGTTCAAAAGGAAAGTTTGGATTGACATTGTCGATTTTATGCAGATTACGATAAACAATCTCGACCAGTTCTGCCTTGAATTCCTTAAATCCTTCATAATCTAGTTTTTTGGCTAGACGTACGATGGCAGAATGGGAAGTATACGTTTTTTTTGCCAAGTCTTCAATGGTCATTTGCGGAATTTCATCGATATGACTCAAGATAAAAGTCGCAATTCGCTCTTCATTGGCGGTTAAGTTGGTGGTTGCTTGTAATTTATCGAGCAAGAACATCATTATTTCTCCCTATTCAAATTATTGTCAATCCATTATAGCATATGGCAAACTGAAGAAAAAATAAAAACTTCAGTTATCTAAAAAATTGTGAAACTTTTTAGCAATATCGTAAAATGTTTTACTTGTGTAGATTTCAAAGTTGATCAAAATGCTAGAAATAAGTTAAATGAAATAATGAACAAAGTAAACAAAAAAGTTATCGGTAAACAAAATGTTCAATGATTTAATATTTGCCTAGTGATTTATGAAAGATATTGCCAAAACATAATGCGAGAATTGTCTATACCACTTTTTTCTTGCTATAATGCAATTCGGAATGGGAGGGTTTTTTCATGTTAACAGTAGCATACATTGGAAATGGCAAGAGCACGAATCGGTATCACATGCCCTTTGCATTAAAACAAAAAGACAAAATTCGTGTTAAGACGATTTATTCCAGACACTTATCTCAAGCTTGGACGCCAATTGAAGGGGTACATTATACCACGAATATTGAGGATGTTTACCAAGATGATGAGATTCAGTTAGTGATTATTACGACACCGAATGCTTCACACTATCCATTAGCCAAAGATTGTTTGTTACATGGAAAGAATGTTTTAGTTGAAAAGCCGTTTTCATTAAGTTATGACGAGGCACAAGAATTATTTGACCTTGCGAATGAGAAAGGACTTTTTGTGCAATGTTATCAAAATCGTCGCTTTGATTCGGACTTTTTAACGGTACAAAAAGTGATTGAAAGTGGCAAATTAGTAGATTTATTGGAAGTGGAAATGCATTTTGATTATTTCCGTCCAGAAGTGCCACAAAGCGTGGACCATTTTTCAGTGGCCGAAAGTTTCCTATATGGGCATGCCTGTCATACGCTTGACCAGGTGATTTCCTACTTTGGTGAACCGGATCATGTGCATACTGAAGTGCGTCAATTACTTGGTGAAGGCCGCATGAATGATTACTTCGACCTTGATTTGTATTATGGTAAGTTAAAAGTTTCTGTGAAATCAAGTTATTTCCGCATCAAACCACGCCCAAGTTTCATCGTCTATGGAACAAAAGGCATGTTTGTGAAAGAAACCAAAGACCGCCAAGAAGAGCACTTGAAGATGTTTTATATGCCGACTCATCCTGATTTTGGGATTGATTTACCAGAGCATTATGGCACTTTAACTTATGTAGATGACTGTGGCAACTACCATGAAGAAAAAGTCATCTCAGAAGTGGGCGATTATAGCCGTTTTTACGAGGCCCTTTACGATACGCTAGTGTTAGGTAAGGAAAAACTCGTAAAAGATGAAGAAACACTGCTTCAGATGAAATTATTAGAGGCTGCTATCCACCAGCTTTCGTAATTTCAGATTTAAACTATATACTACTAGCCATTGACAGAGCCTTTTTATGTTTTTTCCTGACATAAAAGGGCTTTGTCTGTTTTTTAGGCATTTCTCAGCTTCCCAGGATTGTTTATGACTGTTGTAAAGAAACACGTCGTTCGTTATAATGGAGGAAGTTGATAATCAAAGGAAAGGAATTAATAATTTGAGAAATGAAATGATGCACCGTCCTGTGGTGATGAAAGAATTAGTCCAATACCTAAGAACGGCACAAAAACCTTTAGCTGGTGAGCTGGGCAAGGTTGAACGTGAGGCCAATGAACAAGAAGTGCCCATTATTCCGCATGAAACCGTGGTCTTTATGCAATTTTTACTAGGCCAAATCAAGCCACAAAATATATTAGAAATAGGTTGTGCGATTGGTTTTTCTTCTAGTTTAATGGCACAATTTGTCGGTGAAAACGGTCATGTGACTACCATTGATCGCTTCGATGTAATGATTGAAAAAGCTAAGAAAACTTACGAACGTCTTGGCTTAACCGATAAAGTCACACTTTTGGAAGGCCAAGCTGCGGATATTTTACCCACATTGACGGGTCCATATGATTTTATTTTTATGGATAGTGCGAAGTCAAAATACATCGAGTTCTTGCCAGAGTGTCTACGGTTATTGAAAAAAGGTGGCGTCTTGATGGTGGATGATATCTTCCAAGGAGGCACCATTTTAGATCCTTATGAAAGCATTCCTCGTGGGAAACGTGCCATTCATCGTAAACTAAATGAATTTTTACAAGTGATTAATACCCACCCCGATTTAACGACTTCACTTGTACCTTTAGGGGATGGTATTGCTTTGATTACCAAAGAAGTGGATGAAATAGATGCCACAACATTACGGATATCGGAGGAAGGATAATATGACATTTGAAGAAGTATTGCCAGAATTAAAAAAAGGAGCGAAAATCATTCGACAAGGTTGGAGTGGCTATGAATTATATGTCACTTTAGTATCAGGACAAACCTATGATGAATCACCAGTGACACCCTATTTATTAATCAAAACCTCAGATGAAGGATTTTCAAGTTTTGCCCCAACAGTTTGTGATATTTTAGCTGACGACTGGCAAATTGTGGAATATGCCAAATGAGTGAATTTAAAGAAAAAGTCGTGCTTGTCACAGGGGTAGCATCGGGCATTGGTTTGGCGCAGGCGAAGATTTTTCTAGCTAATGGTGCCAAAGTTTTTGGGGTGGATTGCCAAGAAATGCCGGAAAATCTTGCGGATAGTCCTCGCTTTGTTTATTTTCAAGGGGATGTGAGCGATAGTCAAGTCTGTAAACAAGCCGTAGAAAAGTGCTGTCAACATTTTGGTAAAGTAGATATTTTGCTAAATACAGCAGGTGTTCTAGATAATTATGCAACCATAGCTGAGACTTCAATCGATCAGTGGCATCAAGTATTGCGGACAAATTTGGATAGTATGTTTTATTTTTGTAAGCTAGTTATTCCGCAAATGATACAAGCTGGCGGTGGGGTGGTCATCAATATGGCTTCGGTTGCTAGTCTTGTCGCAGGTGGTGGCGGTGTGAGCTATACTGCTTCTAAGCATGCCATTGCCGGACTGACCAAACAACTTGCTTATGATCATGGGAAAGACCACATTTCTGTTAAGGCCATTGCTCCAGGTGCGATTCAAACCCCAATGAATGCAGCTGATTTTGCAGGCGATGGTACGATGGCGCAATGGGTTGCTGATGAAACACCGGTCAAACGCTGGGCCCAAGCAGCCGAAGTCGCCGAGCTTACTTTGTTTTTAGCTAGTGAAAAAAGTAGTTATCTTCACGGTGCCATCGTTCCGTTTGATGGCGGTTGGACGATTAAATAAGATATTTTCAAGCCACAAAGGTATTTCAACTACTTTTGTGGCTTGTTTTTGTACTTTGACTTGCAAAGTAGTATGGTTTACATGTATAATCACAGTAGATATAATATTTCACATTTGTGATTGCGTTGAGAGGGGTGATATTTTGGAAAATAATGAAGATCGTATGCTAGTTAGAATAGCAGAAATGTATTATTTAGAGAATAAGAATCAAAGTGAAATTGCAAAAGAATTGAATATTCATCGAACAACTATTAGCAGATTATTAAAAAGAGCAAGAAACGAACAGATTGTAAATATTACCATTAATTATGATAAAGCAGGAACATACATTGTAGAGAAGAAATTGGTAGAAAAATATAATATCAGAAAAGCAATAGTAGTTCCAGTTGCACCTGATTTATCAAGAGAACAAAAAGATTTACTATTAGCAAGTAATTTGGGGGATTATCTGAAAGAAATATTACATAATGATATGAATATTGGCTTTTCATGGGGGGCAACAATGGCTGCTGTGCCAAAAGGACTTCCTAATTTGGATTTGGAAAATATTTTATGCATTCCGATGATTGGAGGTCCTTCTGGAAGATTGTCTAGTGAATATCATGTAAATACTATTGCTTATGAAGCTGCAAAAAAATTAAATGGTAAAGCATTAATGATTGATTCACCTGCATTTCCAGAGACATTGGATTTAAAAAAATCACTGATGGAAAATGATTATAATCAAAAATTAATTGATTATTGGCGCAGTCTAGATATTGCAATTATGGGAATTGGTACCCCTGCTTTAAAGGTAAGTGAAAGTTGGAAACAGTTCTATGGTGAAGACGTATTATGCTATTTAGAGGAAAAAAATGTGGCGGGAGATATTGTTTCTAGATTTTATGATAATCAAGGAAATCATATAGATAATCAGCTCGACAATCGCATAATTGGAATTGATATTAATGTACTTAAGAGAATTGACTATAAAATTGGAATGGCTTCCATGTATGGAAAGGTAGATTCAATTCACGCAGCTTTATTAGGAAAGTACATTAATGTATTAGTAACAACAGAAGAAATTGCAAAAAAATTATTAGAAAAATAGTTATTACTTTATCAAGTGTATAAATTCAATCTTCATGGGTTTATACACTTGATTTTTACCCTGAACAAACAAATGTGATTCTAAAATAAAAAATGTGCAAAAATATATTGACAGCGATTTCAAAAAGAAGTAGAATTAAAAATGTAGAAAATGTTAAAAATAAATCACAAATGTGCAGGAGGGCTTGGCATGAGTTGGTTAGAAATTGAAAACAAGGTAGTCGTTGTAACAGGGGGTTCATCTGGAATTGGCGCAAGTATTGTGAAACTATTGATTAATCAAGGTTGTTTAGTTGCAAACGTTGATTTACGAGAAGGAGATTTTTTGAGTAATCAATTAAAATTTTATCAAACAGATATTACCAATCGTGAATCAGTAAATAGTACTGTAGAAAATATTGTTCGGGATTTTGGTCGAATTGATGCATTAGTTAATAACGCAGGCATAAATATTCCTGCATTACTAGTTGATGAAAAGTATACTGAGAATGGTAAGTATGAGATATCTGAAAATCTATTTGATAAGATGATAAATGTAAATCAAAAAGGATTATATTTTATGAGTCAGGCTGTAGGTAAAATTCTCGTTTCTCAAAGAAATGGTGTAATTGTAAATATGTCATCTGAATGTGGATTAGAAGGTTCAGAAGGTCAAAGTATTTATGCGGCAACAAAAGCTGCAGTTAATAGCCTTACAAGGTCTTGGGCAAAAGAACTAGGTAAGAAAAATGTTAGGGTTGTTGGGGTAGCTCCTGGAATAATGGAAGCAACAGGCTTAAGAACAATTGAGTATGAAACAGCACTATCATATACTCGTGATATCACTATCGAACAGCTAAGAAGTGGATATACTAATTTTAAATCTATCCCAATTGGAAGAGAAGGAAAATTAGAAGAAGTAGCAAATTTGGTAGCATTCTTTATATCTGATAAGTCTGCTTATATTGATGGCGTTACCGTCAATATTGCAGGCGGTAAAACAAGAGGGTGAAAATATGTTTGATGTAATCTTAATTGGACATGGAAAATTAGCAGTTGAGATGAAAAATTCTGCGGAAATGATATTTGGTAAACTTGATAGCTTTATTCCTATAACTTTTGAATTGGGAGAGGGGGTTGATGATTTAAAAAAGAAAATTGAAAAAATAGTAGAAAAGGGAAAAAGCTATCTAATTTTTGCAGATTTGTTTTGTGGAACTCCGTATAATGCTAGCTGTGCTTTTAGACTTCAGAATACTGAAAATAATATTGAAATATTATCTGGAATGTCATTACCGTTAGTATTAGAAGTGGCAAGTATGAGGGAAACATATCCTTTACATGAAGCTATTAGCGTGATTATGGAAAATTCACAACAAGTTGTAAAGAGATTTGCTGAATTTGAAGATGAGGAGGATGATTTTGATGAAGATTAAGTTATCTCGTATTGATGATCGCTTAATACATGGTCAAGTCGCAACTGTTTGGGCTAAAGAAGCAGGGGCGGAACGAATTATTGTTGTAAGTGATGAAGTAGCAAATGATGATGTAAGAAAAATATTAGTAAAGCAAGCTGCTCCTCCTGGAATTAAGGTAAATATTGTTTCGGTGGAAAAGGCAATCAAGGTCTTTAATAATCCTAAATACGAAAATGAAACCGTATTCTTTTTGTTTGTTGGTCCTGAAGATGTTCTAAGATTAGTGGAAAATGGAGTTCCAATTAAGTCGTTAAATATTGGAGGAATGCATTTTAAAACTGGGCGTACTCAAGTGACTAAAGCTGTTTCAGTTGATAAGAAAGAGGCTGATTGTTTTAGAAAACTTGCTTCACTTGGTGTTGAATTAGATTTACGTGTAGTTGCAACAGATACGAAAGGTAATTTTGAAGCTAAATTAAAAGAAGCAGGATTTTAATAAAGGGGGTTTTTCATTATGGAATTATCAACAATTCAGATTATTTTAATTTTTATTTTTTCATGTATTTGTGGTATGGGGAGCGTATTAGATGAATTTCAAACGCACAGACCATTAATTGCGTGTACAGTTGTTGGATTGATTTTAGGCGATATTACAACGGGTATTATTCTTGGTGGGACTCTTGAACTCATTGCTTTAGGTTGGATGAATATTGGTGCAGCTCAATCACCAGACTCTGCATTAGCTAGTGTAATTTCAACGATTTTAGTTGTTGTGGGGAAACAAGATATTCAAGCAGGAATTGCTATTGCCTTACCAGTTGCTGCTGCAGGTCAAGTGTTAACTGTATTTGCAAGAACTATTACTGTTGCATTTCAACATGCTGCAGATAAAGAGGCTGAAAAAGCTAATTTCAACAAGATTATTTTCCTTCATTTTAGTGCGCTATTTGTTCAAGCGTTGCGTGTAGCGATTCCAGCAACGATTGTAGCTGTATTTGTAAATGCTGAAATGGTGCAAAATATGTTGAGTAAGATTCCAGACGTTGTTACTGGTGGCTTAGCAGTTGCTGGTGGATTTATCGTTGTAGTAGGTTATGCGATGGTATTAAATATGATGAGTGTAAAATACTTGATGCCATTCTTCTATTTAGGATTTGTACTTGGAGGTTATCTAAACTTCAGCCTTCTATCATACGGAATTATAGGATTGATTATTGCTCTAATCTACGTTCAATTGAATCCAAATTTTGCCAAAAAAGATATGTTGAGTTCTAATGTAGGTTCTATTTCAACTGCAGAACTTGCTGATGATGAATTAGAGGATTAAGGGGGATAATAACATGAGTAATGAAGTAAGTGCAACAGTCGCAAAAAATACAAAAATCACAAAGCAAGACTTGATGATGACATTTATTTATTCAAATTTCCAACAAGCTTCATTCAACTATGAACGTATTCATGCTCTTGCTTTTTGTGTGGATATGATTCCTACCATTAAACGTGTTTATAAAACTAAGGCAGAACAAGCTGAAGCACTAAAACGAAATATGACTTTCTTTAATGTTACACCTGCAGTATGTGGCCCAGTTATTGGTGTAACAATGGCAATGGAAGAAGCAAAAGCGGAAGGTGCAGATATTGATGAAGGTACAATCAATAGTTTGAAGATTGGTTTGATGGGACCTCTTTGCGGTGTAGGAGATCCATTAGTTTGGGGAACGTTGCGACCAATTACAGCTGCATTAGGAGCATCTTTAGCATTAACAGGTAATGTGTTAGGTCCAATTCTCTTTTTTGTATTATTTAATGCTGTTCGTATTGCAATGAAATGGTTTGGATTAACATACGGATTTAAAAAAGGAATGGATATTGTTGCTGATTTATCGGGTAATTTACTACAAAAACTTACTGAAGGAGCAACAATCCTTGGACTATTTATCATGGGTGTTCTTGTAACAAAATGGACTACAATTAATATCCCTGTTGTTGTTTCAAAAACAACTGGAGCTGATGGAAAGGCTGTAATCACAACCGTTCAAAATATTTTGGATGATTTAGTACCAGGTATTGCAGCATTAGGATTGACGTTATTGATGATGTACTTATTAAAGAAAAAAGTTAGTCCTATTGTATTGATTTTTGCGTTATTTGCAGTTGGTATTATTGGATATGCACTTCATATCTTAGGATAAATTTATAAGAGAATAGGTGGTAATAATGAAAACTAAAGCAGTTAGATTATATGGTGAAAGAGATTTACGGTTAGAAGAATTTGAGTTACCAGAGATAAAAGATAATGAAATTCTTGCTTCGGTTGTGACAGACAGTATTTGTATGTCGACTTGGAAACTAGCTAACCAGGGCGGAAAACATAAGAAAGCTCCAGATAATTTGGGAGAGAATCCAATTATTGTTGGACACGAATTTTGTGGTGAAATTCTTGATGTAGGTGCTAAATGGGCACATAAATATAAAAAAGGTGAAAGATATGTTGTACAAGCTAATTTGCAATTGCCAGACAGACCCGATTGCCCAGGATACTCCTATAAATATGTAGGTGGAGATGCAACCTATGTAATTTTATCAGAGGATATTATGAATCAAGATTGTTTAATTCCTTATCAAGGAGAAACTTATTTTGAAGGGTCTTTAATTGAACCTCTTTCATGTGTAATTGGTGCTTTTGAAGCTAATTTCCACTTAATTCCTGGAACATATGAACATAAGATGGGAATTAAAGAAGGGGGAAATATGATGATTATTGGTGGAACAGGACCAATGGGCTTGTTAGCTATTGATTATGCTCTTCATGGTCCTAAGAAGCCAGGAAAATTAATTGTAACAGACCGTAACAAAGATAAATTAGATAGAGCAAAAAAATTGTATCCTAGTACTGACGAGGTAGAAGTGGAATATGTTGATGTTTCACAAATAGAAGATCAAGTATCGTATTTTAGTGGAAAACTACCAGAAAAATTCAATGATATATTTGTTATGGTTCCAGTGGATACAGTAGTTAATGAAGCATCTCGCTTATTAGCTGCAGATGGGTGCTTGAATTTCTTTGCTGGACCACAAGATAAAGAATTTTCTGCAAAAGTTAATTTTTATGATATCCATTATTCATTCACTCATTATGTTGGTACATCGGGTGGTAATACTGAAGATATGCGTAAAGCAGTGAAATTAATTGAAGAAAAGAAAGTTAAAGTTGCTAATGTAGTTACACATATTCTAGGATTAGATGATGTTGCGGAAACTACTTTGAACCAACCTCAAATTGGTGGTGGTAAAAAGTTAATTTATACTCATAAGAAATTTAATAGAATGAAATTATCTGATATAGATTCAAAATCTAAACTAGGTGAAATTCTAGCAAAACATAATGGAATTTGGAATAAAGAGGCAGAAAATTATGTGCTAGAAACATTTGAAAACATTTAATAATTGACCACCAATGAAAAAGAACCACCTTTGCAAGTATTTAATGGAGGGTGGTTCCTTTTTTCATGCAGCAGCTTGATTCATTTCACGGCCTTTTTCATAAATTTTGAAGACGTCTTATTAAATAACGTTTAAAATGATTGATGTTTAGCTTATTTTGCGATAGAATATAAGTGCAGGTAGAAGTACACTGTACACTCGCGTCACTGAACTGATTGTTGTTTAAGCGATATGTAATATCGTCAGCCGCGGGGACGCCGAAAGGCGTTTTTTTTTTTTACTATCTAGGAGGGTTTCATGAATATTTACGTATATTCCGATGAATCTGGTGTACTGGATAAGGTACACAATGATTACTATGTGTTCGGCGGTTTGATTTTTATTTCTGAAGATGACCGAGATGCTTATTCTAGAAAATATCTAGCTGCAGAAAGAAATATTCGTAAGTCTGAATCAATTCCTCCATCTGTAGAAGTAAAAGCTTGTAATATTTCATCTAAGTCAAAGAGAAAATTATATCGAAGTATTTCAAATGTTGAAAAGTTTGGTTTTGTTATTTCGCAGAAGAAGTTAACGAAGGATGAGCTATTTTCGAATAAAAAAACGAAGCAACGGTATTTAGATTGGGCATTCAAGATGGCAGTCAGAAAAAAATTAGAGAAAATGATTGTAGCGAAATCAATTAATCCCGAAGAAGTGGAAACAATAACATTTCTTGTTGATGAACATTCAACTGCTACAAATGGTTTGTATGAGCTTAGAGAGTCGCTTGAGAAGGAATTAAAGATTGGCGTTTGGAATTTCAAATATATGACATTTCACGAACCATTATTTTCTAAAATAAAATCAGTCAATCTACAGTACTGCAACTCTTCAAAGAAAACACTTGTGAGAGCAGCTGATATCGTTGCAAATCGCATTTTTTACTATGCAAATAAAAATGATGGTCAGATACCAATTGAACAGAAATTAAATGTCGAATATCATCCATAATAGATAGAGTATTAGTTATCAATTATATTTTTAATATAAAACGCCCCTAGTACTTGTTACAACAGGCTTTAGAGGCGTTTATTTTTTTATTCCATTTTCGTGCTTTTCTTTGATTGAACCACTTTTGAAAATTCATTTAGATATTTTTGTGACAATATTTCTCTGGCTACCTGAAAACCAAAAACCTCCATCAATTCATCGACTAAATCTGTCCGCTCAAATGTGGGGATATAGTTTACTCCTCCGAGATACAAAACATTCATGTGACGCAGTGTTGAGATGATTCCCTCTATGCTGTATTTTTCTAATAGATAATGTTTTTCAAGAATTCTACAAACAAAATTGGAAACAAAATAGATGAAGAGATATTCAGTCATTATGTCCTTATCATTAATTACGTTTCTCACTTTTGTTTTATTGTCAAAATTGGATGAGTCGGTGTATAAAACATTGAAATTCATGTATTCTTTAGCTGTATTGCTATATAATGTCGTTTCAAATAAATGCTGATTTTCATGAAAAATATGAAGTGCACAATGTATATCTTTTAACTGGTATGTTGCTCTTTCTAAAAATCGCTTTGTTTGTTCAAAGGTTGATAGTTTTGAGTAAGGAAAGATGATGTGCACACAAACTAGGTAACAAAGGATATCAAAAAGAGAAATTTATACCTTATGTTGTTCTTGAAGTTCTTGACACAGCTCCTGTAATTGTAGCGTAAGACAATCAAAAACGTTATTATGATATTGAAATGCAGGTGGAAAATACCGGCGATTTAGGAAAACGTACCAGATACTATCAATCACAAATTGATAATGAAACCCTAATGAAAGGACAGACCTTCCATAAGTTAAAAGGAAGTTTTGTTATTTTATTATGTGCATTTGATCCGTTTAGCTATGGATTACGCCGCTACCAATTTCATCAATATAAAGACAGTATCCGTGATTTGCGCTTAGATACACAATCGCATGTGCTTTTTATCAACGCCAAAGGTACGAAAGGTGAAGTATCAAGTGATTTGGCAGGAATTATTGATGTGATGAATCAAAAACCAAATCAAACCAATCCACTAGCAAGTAAGTTAATGAAGGAAATTGATTATTATAACCAAAATCCAGAAAAGAGACGAGAACTAATGGACTACGAAACAAGACTTAAAGATGAACGCTTAATTGGAATTAAAGAAGGAAGACAAGAAGGAGAAAAAATAGGGAGTCTTAAAGCAACGAAGACATCGGCTAGAAATATGATTGTTGTACTCAAAATGAATCACTCGGAAACTAGTTACATTTATCAATTTGTTAAAGATGTATTTAAAGATAGCCTTACCGATGAAGAAATCCAACAAATGATAGACGAGGTTGAAGAAAGGAACTAGACAAACGATTGTCCATGCGCAACATCTGCTTAAAAATGAATAGATAGTTTCGAAATGTACCGTCTTTCCAGCGATAATGTTGGAAAGATTTTTTGTATTTGAAAAACTAAAAATGAATAGTAGTGTGCAGATAGACATCTCCCCTTGCAATTTTTAGTGAATGTGTTAAGATAGCATTCGTGGATGACCACACTGCGAAACTTCCATCCTTTAGTCGCAGCTTATTACCAAGATGATGAATCTTGCAAAGGAGAGTTTATTTATGCATCAAGAAAAACCTCAAACAATCGCCAACAGCAAAACGCTCGAATTGGCAAAATCTGCAATTGTTGCGGCTTTATATGTCGCCCTCACCGTAGTACTGGCACCATTTAGTTATGGCGCTATTCAAGTACGAATCGCTGAAATGTTTAACTTTTTACCTCTATACAATAAACGCTATATCTGGGCAGTCACAGTCGGCGTATTTATTTCAAATTTATTTTCACAAGTGGGACCCATTGATTTAGTGGTCGGCACGCTTTCTACGCTTTTCGTGTTGTTAATTAACGTGAAAGTCACTGAAAATATGAAATCTATGAAACAAAAAATGGCAGTAAGTACCATTATTTGTGCCGTTTCTATGTTTACAATCGCCGCTGAATTAACCTTTGTTGCGGGCTTACCATTTTTCTATAGCTGGTTAACAATTGGTGTCGGCGAATTTATTGCGATGGCCGTTGGTTCATTGATTATCTATGCAGTCGGTAAAAAAATTGATTTAACCAAATAAAAATCCAAAGCAGTCACAATGGATGGTGTGATTGCTTTTTTCATTTAGCTGATGTGAAGTGACTTGCGTAGACAGGAAGAAATTCGTGTGCACCTTCCGTTTAGAAAATCGGATAAAAGGAGCTTTTCTTAATTGAGAGGGCAAATTTCACAATGTCTAGTCGCTGAACACAGAATATTTGGTTTGAAAAGTTGAAAGAGTATATGAAAAAACAAAAAAGCCCTCTGGAAATCTTCCAGAGGGATGTGTTAGCGTCACAGGAGGGATTCGAACCCCCGA
>CAMMST010000040.1:0-21550 GCA_946499615.1 Enterococcus cecorum
ATCATTGGTATGTAAAATCTTTATCGTTTCCATGAAAATACTCCGTAACTTTCAAATCTAACTTTAACTATAATATTTTTTAGACGAAACACAAGCAAAACGCCTAAAAATAAAAAAAGCACCTAGAATATTCTAAGTGCCAAGGAATAGGTGGGACGGCCCTTCCCCACCTCTCAGATACCAGCATGCTGGTGCGTGTGCGACCGATATTTTTCTACTTCTATTCCTCGATTTCATTATATCATTTTTACTTTTTTCGGCAACATCGCAATCACACTTAATACCACCACAACACTCAATAAGCGATCGGCATAATCAGTAATCACCTGAACCAAAATCACGCTAGTTAATTGGTTGAGTCCTAGCCCATGAATCAATTGCACAATAATACTCGAGCCTGAAGAAGTGATACCTCCAAATAAGAAATACGTGATAAAAGAAGAAATCAACGTACCTGGTAAGGAAATCACCGCAGCTTCAATCGGAACACGCCAAGTCTTATGCAAACGTTGATAAACCATCCCCGCAATAAAACCAGTACACAGTGCGACGGGAATATAATAAAGCGAGAATAAATCAGTCGTAATGCCACTAAGTAAGCCACTTAACAAACCAGCTGCCATCCCCGCAATCGGTCCAAGTAAAAACGCAGCCATAATTGTCCCTAAGCTATCAAGATAAATGGGCAAACGTAAAAATAAGGCGATATTCCCACCTACATAATTAAGTCCGACACATAAAGCAATCAAAGCAATTTTTTTCGTTGAGATATTTTTCAAAGTCATTCACCTAGTTTCAAATTTTTCATATCTTGTGCAATGACTTCGTGAGGTACATCTAAGACAATGGCTAGAAATTCCACAAAGAACGCTGTCGAATCGACTTGAGTCAAAATTTTGGTATTTGCCGGTTTACGCCAAAAATCATGCGCATCTACCAAACTTTGACCACGACTAACTCCTTGATTTTCAATAACGACATAACTATTAAAACCACTACATAATTGGGTATGAATAAAGTAAGCCACAGCTAGCGGATCATTAATCACACAGCCTAAGACATGCTCTTGTTGCCAGTGAAAATCAAAATAAAATTGGGTCATTTTTGCAAGTATTTCACCCATTTGTGGATTTAAGTACTGACTATATTGCAACAAATTCGGTGTCAAAACAATCTTGCGCGTTACATCTAAGCCGACCATTTCAATCGGACAACCTAATTTTTCATAGACGATTTTCGCCGCATCGGGATCACACCAATAATTATACTCTGCCACCGGTGAACAATTGCCATGACTAAGATAAGCACCACCCATGCTGACAAAGCGTTGCATATTTAAACCGAGATTGACATTCAAATCGAGTGCTTGAGTGATATTCGTTAAAGGACCTAAGGCAATAACCGAGATTTCCTGTGAGTGAGCAAAAGTCTGAGCATAAAATTCAGCCGCACTTTGCTCTTGTGGCGTAACTATAGTCGCTTGAGCTAAATGACTTTCCCCAAGACCATCGAAGCCATGCGTATCTTGCGCGCTCACGAAAGGCACAACCAATGGCCCAGGCGCACCGAGATAAACAGGAATATCCCGACGATTGACCAAATCCAAGCAGTAATACACATTTTTCACACCGATTTCGACTGGGACATTGCCTGCAACAACACAAATCGCTACAACATCAATTTCTGGTGACTTGAGTGCATATAATAAAGCCAGCGAATCATCAATCCCTGGATCACAATCAATAATTACTTTGCGCATCTCTCCAACCCCTTTCATAATATTCTCTTTTTCTTTGACAAAAAAAGAGTTTCTGAGATTCTTAGTTTTTTATCCTGGGAAGTTCTCGAACCAGTCCAAGTTGACCTTGATTTCAATGCACGAATCAAGCATAGCGAATTTTAGATTAAAAGACAAGCCCTATTTTTAACCAATGGATAAATGAAGCAAAAAAAAGTGAGCCTCTAAAAAGAAACTCACTTTACAAGATAAGATTTAAGCATTTTTTACTTCTTTGGCAAATTTTGCTACAAAGAAAGTCCCAATCGCTGAAACAATCGCACAGACAATCAACATCATTGACACGCTGCTATATTGAAGGATAAAACCACCTAATAGACTTCCAAGCACCCCACCCATGGTAATGGTCATTGTCAGGTAAGCTTGTCCTTTGAATTGGTCTTGCGGTTTCATCATTTGATTGGTGTAATACACAGATGCCGGGGTGAATAGCGCAAAAGCAAACATTTGGAAAATTTGAGTCGCATATAATATCGGAATATTGACCGCAAAAATTGTCGCAATCGCTTTAACCGTAAACATTATACTAGCAAAAACCAATAATTTATGACTGCTATATTTGGCTACAATCTTTGAGAATAAGAACATTGTCGGAATCTCAACCATCGCCGCAAGTGACATCGTTGTTCCTAACTCTTTTGAAGTCCCATGCAACGCTTCTACCACTTGGATTAAATAACCGTTAAACATATTATGATAGATAAATAAGCAAGTGCTACCAATTAAGACAAAGCAAAAACTTGGATATTCCTTGATAAAATACATGAAGGAACCACCAGGCACATGGTTAGGATTTTCATCGTGTGCTACTTCTTCGCTCATCTTTTGAATCATCGGGAAACTCAACATCAATAACACAATCAGTCCCACGCAAATTAAACTACTAAACGGAATGACCCAACTCGCGAATTTTGATAATAAATATCCTAAAATACTTGAAAGAATCGCAAAAGCTAGCGAACCTGTTCCGCGGGCTAAACCGAAGTCAATTTTCATGCCATGACGAATATAGTAAAAACTCATCGCATTGATTAAGGGTTGTAACACCTGTAAGAAAATATTGGCAAAAATAAATAAAAGACCTACAAGTAAAAGTTGGCTAGGCACAATCGTTAAGCCTGCTAATAAAATAGCCAATACAGCTGCTACCATTAAAATAATTTGCCGAATACTTAATTTCTTCGCTTGATCGGCCAAAGTTGAAACATAAGGTTGTAATACACTACTTAAAATGTTACTACCAGCCACAATCATCCCTATCATCGCACTATTAAAGCCTTTTGATAAAAGATAAACTGTCGCAAAACTATACAAGGCACAATAACTCATCCAATAGCTACCTTGTAGAAGACTATAATTCAGGGTAAGGTTTTTCCCTTTCATTTCTGTCATCCTTCCATCAAATCTATTTGCAAAAATATTACTGAAAACTTACAGCAATGAAAAAAAATTATACCATACAATCATAATCATTTGCAAAGGAAAAATCATATTTATTTTTCTTTCATGACGGCCAGACATTCCTCTTGTCTTTTCAACAAGCGAACCATTCTAATGCTGACAACAAAATAAACAAAGTAACGATTTTCCACTAATAGAACAATCACTTTTAGACAAAAAACTTCTATTCATTATATGACAGATATCATAAAATTTTTTTCTTCCACAAAAATGTTATACTGAGAAGAGAGTTATTTTGGGCATTGAAATTAAAAAGACAGTCGAAAAAATGAATTGCTAAGAAAAAGATTCGTTCAAATCAGTACAGGCGGTGAAACATGAAGATAAAAAGAATCATATGGGTGATATTCCTCATTGCCTTTTTGGGTGGTTATTTTATATACAATCATGGGCAAAACAATACAATCTATATCACAAATCATACAAATTTATCCTTTGCTGATATGAGGATAAAGTTTCGTGGGAATATCAATCAAAGCTTCCAAGCAAAGAAAAAGATGAAGATACCGAAAAATTTTACTGGTCAGATAACGCTTCAAATTAAAAATAAAAATTCAACAAAAGAACACTACATTACAGGTTATTATGAGTATGCTTTTCAAAAAACATTTAACGTTTACATCACTCAAAATACCAACAATCAGCTTACAGTAAAAATCAAAGAATAAGCGCGATGCATAAAA
Organism: Enterococcus cecorum; assembly: GCA_946499615.1. Classification (GTDB taxonomy): domain Bacteria; phylum Bacillota; class Bacilli; order Lactobacillales; family Enterococcaceae; genus Enterococcus_E; species Enterococcus_E cecorum_B. Next base: position 3,943 of record CAMMST010000040.1, read on the forward strand.
AACGCCACTTAATCTAACTTGATTTGGTGGCGTTATTTAGCATTCATCATTGTAAAACATATAGTAGTCTTTCAAAAAAAATCACTTTGAAAGCAAAAAAAATACACCAGTCAATACTGATGTAATCAATCAGACACATGGAAAGACATGCTTAGTGCTGCTTCCTTCCAGACCTGACACGCTTCACAAGCTTCCCATTGTCCTAGCCATAACGGCAAGACCTATTATATACTATTTTCTGGTGAATGACTAGCCTTTTTTCGTAATTTTTTTGCTTCTCTTAACTTTTTAAAAAATTGCGATAATAACTGGCCACATTCCTCAGCTAAAATACCTGACTCGACATAGCTCCAATGATTAAAACGTTCATCCGTGGCGATATTTAATAAAGAACCACAGGCCCCGCCTTTTGGATCAAATGCCCCGAAATAGATTTCTTCGACACGGGCTAACTGAATGGCTCCACTACACATCACACAAGGCTCTAAAGTCACAAATAATTGACTGTTCTCTAAACGCCAACTACCGACCTTTTCACAGGCCTCTTGAATGGCAAACATCTCTGCATGGGCTGCGGCTTGTTGTTGCGTTTCTCTTTGATTATGTCCACGCCCTATGATTTCACCTTGATAAACCACGACCGCTCCAATGGGAACTTCTGCCATTTGTTCCGCTTTTTTGGCTTCTTTAATGGCTTCTTGCATGAAATACTCTTTTTGTTCTTGGGTCAGACTGCTCCTTTTTTCCATTTTCTCATCCTAACTTCTTATTAAGAAAAGTCCCAAGAGCAATTCTTGAGACTATCTGTACTAATATTTGATTTTGATTTGTTTAATGACTGAACCTACTTTATCTTTGGCTTGGCTCGTCGCATTTTTGACTGATTCGCCATAAGTAGATAACTGTTCTTGACCTTCACCGATTTTTTTACCGATGTTGATTAATGATTCAATATCTTTATCACTTAGACGGTCCACCATATCGCCAACAAAAGCATTGCCATTTAACTTATCGTCCACAAATTTTTTCACTTTTTTGCGGTTTTGAACTTTTTTAACCTTTGTGATAATTTTATCGGCCACAATCGCTGAAGTAATCACCCCAGCTACTAAAGTGGTACTGACACCTAAGGCAATTTTTGTAGATGTTTTCATAACCATCACTCCAATTCTTCTTTTGTCTTTATTTTAGCACATTTAGAAAACATTTTCATCGATTATACAACGATTTGAGACAAATTCTAAGAGTTGTCTTTTAGTTGTCGCGATTGTTATTTCCAAACAGAATAAATAAACGTAATAATTGAAGTAAGGTACTCACTGCAGCAGCCACATAAGTTAAAGCAGCGGCGGTTAAGACTTTTTTCACCATAGGCAATTCATCTTCAGCCAATAAGCCACCTTCACTTAAAATTTGAATCGCTCTTCTTGAAGCATCAAATTCGACAGGCAACGTGACTAATTGGAAAATAAAGACTAACGCAAATGCAATTAAGCCTAAGTTAATCAAAAATTGACCACGTAATAAAACCCCGATTAAAATCAATGGGATAGACAAAGTCGAACCAATATTGACAATCGGCACAATACCTGCTCGCAAACGCAATGGAAAATAGTTTTTCGCATCTTGTACGGCATGACCACATTCATGAGCAGCCACACCAATTGCCGCAACAGAAGTCGATTGCGCTGTAGCTTGGGATAAACTCAACATCTTCGTTTGGGCATTATAATTATCGGTCAAATCGCCCGCAATCCCTTGAACACCCACATTATGAATGCCCTGACTTTGTAAGATATACTGCGCAGCTTGCGTCCCGGTAACCCCTTTTTTACTCAAAACCTCATCATATTTACGGTAAGTACTATTCACATAAGCCGAAGCCGCCATGGATAGCATAATTCCGATAATCACTAAAATATAGGTGGGATCAAAGAAAAACCCCATCGGATACATTCCATACATTCCTTTCACCTCGTATCAATTTTCAAGAATAGTTTACCAAAAAAGTATGAAGAAATTGTAAACAGCTTTTGAAAGATTATAGTTTCTTCACAAATTCTGATTTTAATTTCATCGCACCAAAGCCATCAACTTTGCAGTCAATGTTATGGTCGCCTTCTACTAAGCGAATGTTTTTGACTTTAGTTCCTTGTTTAATTGCGCCACTAGCCCCTTTGACTTTTAAATCCTTAATTACAGTGACTGTATCGCCATCTTGTAATTGATTACCATTTGCATCAAGGACGACTAAGCCTTCTTCTTGAACTGAATCTTCTGGTGACCATTCATGACCGCATTCAGGGCAAATCAACAACCCACGATCCTCATAAGTATATTCTGATTGACACATTGGACATTTTGGTAAAGACATAAATTCCTCCTAAAGTTGTTTTATTTTATTTTTCCTAATTTCTAATATACTTGAAAACAGGGTGACTTGCAAAGAAAATTTATTTCTGACTTAAATTCTTTGCGTTATCTAATCTGCCTATCTATAACCATTTTGCTACTCCTGCTGGTAACTGATATACAAAGAAGGTCAAGTAGCCACTTTTCTACTTGACCTCAACCACTTTATTTACGTAAATCATCTAGAAATTCCGTTTTGCTAATCGTTTTTTCGTCTTTCATCTTGATGATTTTGGCAGGACTCCCCGCAACTACCGCACCAGCTGGCACATCTTCAGTTACGACAGCACCCGCAGCAACCACTGCACCTTCACCAATGCGCACACCTTCTAGTACGACTGCATTGGCGCCGACTAACACATTATCTTCCACAATCACTGGACTTGCTGAAGGTGGTTCTAAGACGCCGGCTAACACAGCACCCGCACCAATATGCGCACGTTTGCCTACTGTCGCGCGGGCACCTAAAATAGCACCCATATCAATCATGGTCTCTTCGCCTACTACGGCACCAATATTAATCACTGCGCCCATCATAACGACAGCATTTTTTCCGATAACAGCTTGGTCACGGATAAACGCACCTGGTTCAATTCGAGCGTCCACTTTGGTTAAGTCTAATAGTGGGACAGCGGAATTGCGACGGTCATTTTCTAAATAAGAATCCGTAATCTTATCTTGATGCGCATCTAAAAAGGCGGCTACTTTTGCTGCATCGCCAATCACAAAATGAAAATTCCCTTCACCAAAAATTTTCACTTCATCACTCGTCACACCAGATAAATCACCTTGAACATAGGCTTTGACTGGCGTTTGTTTCGTTGCATCCTTAATATATTTTGCTAACATATATGGATCGGTAAATTGTAATTCTGACATTTTCCACCTCGATAAATTCTTAATTTTGATTCACTAAATCAGCCATATTATATTTGCCACTTGGCTGTTTGGCAAGAAATTCGACTGCTTCAAGGGCACCTTTGGCAAAAATATTGCGTGATAAAGCGGTGTGTTTAAATTCTAAAATCTCATCTTCACCCGCATAAATCACGATATGCTCACCAGGAATCGTGCCTCCGCGAACCACTGAAATCCCTAATTCACTCGTTTTGCGCGCTTCATCTTTAGGCGTGCGGTCATATACATATTCTTTTTTCTTCTGACAAACTTCATTAATGCTATCAGCCAATAATAAAGCCGTTCCACTCGGTGCATCTTTTTTCTGATTATGATGTTTTTCAATCATTTCAATATCATAATCTTTTTCTAAAATTGGTGTCACTGCTTGCAAGGCCTTAATCAAAACATTGATTCCTAAAGACATATTCGCTGACTGAAAAATCGCAATTTCTTCACTTGCTTGGTCAATCGTTGCTTGAATGTCTGGCGTTAATCCTGTAGTAGCGACAACAACTGGCAAGTGTAAAGCTTTGGCATCATTGACTAACTGCGTCACAGCTGAAAAGTGTGAAAAATCAATCACTACATCGGCTGTTTCTTGGACTTGTGCTAATTGCGCATAAACTGGAAAATCACTAGGTAAATCCGTATTTTGATCAATGCCAGCTACGACCGTCATTTCCTCTTTAGCCGCTATCATGGACTGTAAGACTTTGCCCATCTTACCATGACAACCACTTAAAATAATTCTTAGCATGTTTTCACCCTTTCTAACGCGATTGATAAGTTATAACAAACCGTAATTTTTCATTTCTTTGGCTAATAATTCGACCGTTTCTTCTTCTGGTTGGTCTAGTGGTAAGCGATAGTAGGTATCATAGCCTTTAAGCATACCAACGGCTTTTTTAATCGGCACTGGATTGACCTCACTAAAAATCGCATCAATTAATGGTTTTTGTGCCAATTGTACGGCTAAAGCTTCTTTTGTTTTGCCATCTAAATAATCATGCACCATTTGCGAAGTTTGTTTTGGTGCAATATTACCAATCGTAGAAATCACACCTGAACCGCCCACAGACAATAATGGAAGTACTTGATCATCATTTCCTGAATAAAGCGCAAAGTCCTCATCAACCAGACGCGCAATCTCTACAATCTGTGAAATATCCCCACTTGCTTCTTTAATACCGACGACATTAGGAATTGCTTTTAATTCTTTGACAATCGCCGGAGTTAAATTCATCCCTGTCCGTGAAGCCACTGAGTATAAAATAACTGGTAAATCAACACTGGCACAAATTGCTTGATAGTGTTTGATAATGCTTTTCTTCGTTGCTTTATTATAGTATGGTGTCACGACCAATAATGCATCGGCCCCAACTCTTTGGGCTGCTTGCGATAATTCAATCCCGTGTTGAGTATTATTAGAACCTGTCCCACCAATGACTGGGATACGGCCATTTACTTGTTTGACCACTGCCTCAATCACGGCGATATGCTCTTGATCGTCTAAAGTTGAAGCCTCTCCTGTTGTCCCACACGCAATAATGGCGTCGGCTCCTTGTTGTACATGCCATTCAGCTAGCTCTTTTAACTTATCGAAATCCACCGTTCCATCTGCTAACATTGGGGTAATCAGCGCGATTCCTGCACCTGTAAAAATTGCCACTTTTTGACACTTCCTTTCAAATTTATCATTAATTGTTTATTTTCATTAGTTTTCAGACAATAAAATGAAAAAATACTAACAAAACAATATGAATTGCTCTAATTATATTATATAATGTAAATACTTAGCAAGGAATATTCACTAATTTCTGCAAAAAAATTTTCAAAAATAAGCAGGTTAGTTGCATTCAATCTTAATAATTAATATGCTAATGGATATATCACAAGAAACATTTCTAAGGAGGTTTGCATAAAAATGTTGATTTCTCAAGACGTAGCGCAACTCAAAGACCTCGTGACGAAACATCGACGCGCGCTTCATCAAATTCCTGAATTAGGTTTATCCGAATATAAAACAAAAGAATATTTATACAATTTTTTGCAACAACTACCCAATATTGAAATCCATGAAATATTAGATACTGGACTGGTCGCAATTTTCAAAGGCAGCAAAGAAGGCAAGACATTAGGCTTTCGTACCGATATCGATGCTTTACCGATTACTGAAAATACTGACTTAGCCTTTCAAAGCACTCATCCTGGTAAGATGCATGCTTGTGGTCATGATGGACATATGGCTACCATGCTAGGCTTTGCACAATATCTTGCCACCCATCCGCAAGAAATTATCGGTACCATCGTCTTAGTCTTTCAACCAGCTGAAGAAGGTCCTGGCGGTGCCCAACTTTTAATCGATGCCGGGCTTTTTGAAAAATATGGTATTGAACAAATGATTGGCTTACACGTCTTTCCAGAATTTGACGAAGGAATCATCGCCTGTCGTAAAGGACCAATGATGGCAAGAAATGGCGAGGTCTACATCACAATCAAAGGTAAGAGTGCACACGGGGCGCAACCACAAATCGGAGCTGATGCGATTGTTGCTACTAGTGCGGTGATTTCAGGCCTACATACAATTATTTCGCGCAATCTTTCGCCGATGGATTCAGCTGTCCTCACTTTTGGTAAGATTACCGGTGGCGATGCGATGAATATTATTGCCCAAGAAGTCAAAATTGAAGGAACGATGCGCGCATTTAGCGATGAAGTTTATGAAACGATGACCCGTCGCATTGAAGAAATCGCGCAAAACATCGCCAAAGGATATGGTTGTGAAGCCGAAGTGACTTTTAATCATATGTATCGTGTGGTAGATAATGATGCACAAATGGTCGCAGCCTTAGAAAAAATTGTTGGGGATAGTTATGTCACGACCCCACCTTATATGCTCGCTGAAGACTTCTCAATGTACCAGCAAAAGGTGCCAAGTCTCTTTTTCTTCGTAGGCATTCGCAATGAAGCATTAGGCTATACGCATCCTTTACACAGTGATCAACTACAATTTAATGAAGAATATTTACTCGGCGGCGTGGAATGTTACCGTCAATTAATGAAAGAATTAAATCAATAAGGAGTCCTGCAATGAATTTTGAAGTAAAAAATCATCATTTATATTTTGATGGGTGTGACACAGTTTCATTAGCCCAAAAATATGGCACCCCACTTTATGTTTTTTCAGAAAACGCGATTGTCGCAGAATGTAATCAGTTAAAAGCTGCCTTTACCAATCGCTATCCAAATACGCGTGTGGCCTACGCTTCAAAGGCTTTTTCTACACTTGCAATGTATAAAATCATGGCCCGTGAAGGTTTTTGTATCGATGTGGTCAGTGGTGGGGAACTATATACTGCCATTCAAGCTGATTTTCCAGCCGAACATATCGAATTTAATGGCAATAACAAATCCGATGAAGAATTAAGTCTGGCTTTAGATTATGGTGTAGGGCGGATTATCGTGGATGGGTTACAAGAAATTGACCGCATTCAAAAACTTGCGAGTGAAAAACAAACCACAGCCAAAGTCTTGTTTAGAATCACTCCTGAAGTGAATGTTCAAACCCATAGCTATATTTCAACTGGTCAAAAAGATTCCAAATTTGGGATTCCGCTTGATGAAGAGATTTTATGGCCAACCATTCAAAAAGCCATTGATGCCAACAATATTGAATTTTATGGCTTCCATTTCCATGTAGGCAGTCAGTTAAAAGACAATAGCGCGCATCTAGCTGCAGCGAAAATTGCCTTAGATTTAGCCTTAGAAGTGCGAAAACGTCTAAACTATACGATTAAAGAATTGAATTACGGCGGTGGTTTTGGCGTGAAATACTTACCAGATGAACTCCGCCAACCATATGAATACTTCCTAACACCTTTGATGGAATTAACGGAAAGCTTTTGTCGAAAACATGATTTCCCACGTCCAAATATCGTCATCGAGCCTGGCCGAAGTATTGTGGCTGAAGCTGGCATTAGCTTACACACAATTGGCGAAATTAAAACTTTACCAGGCATCCGTACTTATGCCGCAATTGATGGTGGGATGACTGACAACATTCGCCCAGGCTTATATGATGCAACTTATACCGGAATCATTGCCAACAAAGCCGATGAAGCAAAAACAGAAAAAGTAACCATCTCTGGGAAAGCCTGTGAAAGTACCGATATTTTGGTAAAAGACTTAGCCGTACCAAAAGTTGAAACGGGTGATATTTTTGCTACCTTTACAACGGGGGCTTATGGTTATTCTATGGCTAGCAACTATAATAAACTACCCATTCCAGCGGTCGTATTAGTGAAAGACGGGCAAGATGCTTTAATCGTCAAACGCCAAAGCTACGAACAAATGATCCAAAATGAATTGATTCCTGATTTTTTATAGAAAGTGAGTGTGAAATGATGCAAATTCCTTTTTACAAAATGCAAGGTACCGGTAACGACTTTATCATTATTAATAATATTGAATTAAAATTTCCTTATGAAACCTTAGTCAAATTAGCCAAACAAATCTGCCAACGTAAAATTTCTGTGGGTTCAGATGCCTTAATGGTAGTAGATACTCCTCAAAAAGGCGGCGATTTTCGCATGATTTTCTTCAACGCAGATGGTACCGAAGCTGAAATGTGTGGCAATGGTGCTCGTTGTTTGGCACGCTATGCTTTTGAAAACCAACTGGCAAATGAAGAAATGCAAATCGAAACAGTCGCGGGGATGGTTTATGCCAAACGTTTAGACCAACGAAATTATCAAGTGCAATTAAATGATCCAGCCAATATCCAAGAAGCTTTGATGTTTAATGATTTCTTAGTAGACTATGTTGAATTGGGGGATCCTGGCATTCCTCATTTGGTAGTCCCTTATGAAAATTTGAGTATCACACCATTAGCATCGATTCAAGCTTTGGCCAAAAGTTTACGTTATTGGGATTACTTACCTAAAGGAGCCAATGTCAATTTTTATGAAGTATTAGATAATCAAGAAGTCGTGGTTCGAACCTTTGAGCGCGGTGTAGAAGATTTTACCCTAGCTTGTGGCACAGGTAGCGGCTCAACTGCCTATATCCTGGCACAAAAAGGTTTAGTCCAACCAGAAGAAGTCACTATTCATGTACTTGGTGGTATCTTAAAAGTCAAAGTCACACCAGACGGACTCTTCTTAATTGGGGATACCAACATTATTACCAAAGGCGTAATTATGGATGAAAACCTTACGTCCACTCTTCTATATTGATATATTGATTCAAAATGAATAGCCGAGGTCACTAGCATTCTTAGATTCTCTAAAAATTGCTAGCAATCTCGGCTATTTTTAATGTAAAAAATTCAAATACGACTTTTTAGACACTTTATTTTTTTGATTTCTTCATACGACGGTGATTACCTAGGCCTAAAATGAATCCAAAACCTAAAATCATGGTTCCAAATACACTTGGAATGACAGATAGCATACCCGCTTTTGGCAATTTATCGGCGGTTTTACTACTTAATAATTGTTTATTTTCGGTCTTATTAGACTTGGTTTGTGCAGTTGGTTTTGTAAGTTTTTGTTTTTGATTCTCATTCGTTTGATGATCGTCTTTTTGATCCACTTCATCAATCGCCTGATTATACTCTTCTTGACGGATGATTTCTGCTAGTTGCTCTTGTAGACGTGAAACCTCGGCACTTTGCTTTTCATAAGCACCTTTTGCGTCGTTTACCTTATTTGTTGCTGCTTCTAACTCGGCTTTTGCTTGCTCTAATGAGATTAAAGCATGCACGTATCGATCTTTTGCTTGCGCTAATAATTCGTCTGCGTTCAAATAATTTGCTAACTTCTCTTCTAGGGCAGCAACATCTTCTTTTGCTTGCTCAACTGCTTTTGCTTTTTGTGCATAATCTGATTCTGCCTTTTGGTAACTTGTATTTTTTTGTTCAAAGTCAGCCTGAACGCTAGCTAATTCGCTCAACGCCGTGTTTAAGACATCACTAGTAGCCGCTACTTGCCCTTCGACTTGTGCTAATTTTTCTTCACTCGCCGCTTTGATTTCTTCGCTATGTGCAAGATTATATTCTGCCTGAGCAAGTTGCTCCTTAGCATCCTGTACCGCAGATTGACGCTTAGTTAACTCAGCATGATGCTGTGCTAAATGCCCTTTTGCTTCATCGAAAGCATTTTGTTTTACTTCAAGCGTTTTTTGGGCTTTATCCAAGTTGTTTTCAATACCAGCTCGTTGGGCTTTTAATTGTCCCTCACTGGCTTTTATATCAGCTAGAACTTTTTGTTTTCCTGAAACCTCTTGATTTGCACGTTCTACTTCAGCACTTGCTGTTTTCACGGCAGCTAATTTTTCTTCAAGCGAGCCATTAGCAGTTGCTAAAGCGTTTTGCAACTTAGCCAACTTTTCTTGCTGTTGTGCTACATTTTCTTTTGCTTGAACGAATTCATTTTGCTTATCTTTTAATGCTTGCTGTACGGTATCGCTTGCTTGTTGAGCCACCTTTTGTTGCTGTTTTAAGTCTTTTACAAGTTGGTCATTTTCCGCAAGCTGTTGTTTGACTTTAGCGATTTTTTGTTGTAGATTATCGATTGCTGGATTTGATGTAACAAATTGTTCGTTTAGATTTCCTTGCTTTGGCATAAAACTTTCCAAATGGATTAGTCCGAAACGATCCACAGCCACTCCGATTCGAAACTCCTTCACTTTCGCTCTCTCAGCAAAAGTTAGCGTCAGATGATTCGTATGCGTCCAACCAGAAGGTTTATCATCAAATAACATCATCACCATCGCCTCATAGATAGCTTTCTTCAACTCATCCATAGAAATCGTACCATCATTATTTGGTAAGAAGCCAACCGCTAGTGATTCTGCTACTCCACTCACCCCGCCAATTGCTTGACCTGCCTCCTCTAAAGCGACTGAATCATGTGTGGAATCATTTGGAGATGTTTTTTGATAGTAACGATCCGCTACATCTTGCGCATAACGTAAAGATAGATCTGAGACTACATGATTTACTTGATACCCTAATTGATTATGATTAAAATCATTTAATACATCAGCTACCCAAACAGATAATTCTTTTACTTCTGCTTCAGATAAATTTTTCCAGTTCACTTGGCGTTCTTGATCACCCTTTTGAGACTGATAAACATTCATCTTCATTGCTTCATCTTTGAATTTTTCTAATCCATCAAGGTTCTTAGCATCTTCATACTTCATATAATCATAACCATTTGGGCGTTTGATTTTATTTGGTAACTCAGACGTTTTCAATTGCTCTAATGCAGCCATTAATGCGCTTAATTGTGCTTGTGATTTTTCCGATTGTGAAACCACACTGGCTAATTCAGCATTTTTACTTGCCAATGCTTTAGACTTTTCATTCACCATTGCTTGTTTATTGGCAATATCAGTTGTCAATTGTTGAATCTTTTGTTCATTCGTTGCAATTTCTTTTTGAAGGTTCGCAATACTTTGTGGCAATTCTTCTGAAGAGCTATTTTCCATTGCAGCTTGTGCTTGTTGTAACTTAGCTTTCTTCTCATTCAGTTGTTCCACAGCCTCATTGTACGCTTGTTGCTCTTGGGCAATATCTGCTTGTTGGGCTTTCATTTCTTCATTTATATTTGCCAAATCTTGCTGTAAAGATTGCAAGTTCTCTTTTGCAGTGGTTAATTCTTCTGACGCATTTGATAATTTTGATTCTTGATTAGAGATTTGTTTTTCTGTTTGAGCCACATCAGCTTGCTTTTGTTGTAACAGCGCCTTGGCATCATCAACCGCTTTAGCCAGCTTGTTTGCATCAGCATTGTTCACAGCTTCTTTTGCCTCAGCTAATTGTTTGGTTAAAGCTTGTAATTTTTCCTGTAAAGCAGCCACTTCATCTTTCTGTTGTGCTAAATCTTGATTTGCTTTTTCAATAATCTGACCGTTTTCGTCTAATTGTTGCTTGTTTTCTGCTAATTCTTTTTCTTGATTTGCAAGATTTTGTTTTTTATTTTCAATGTCCTTTTCAGTTGACTCAATATTTTCTTTGGTCGCTTGTTCTTTATTTTCCTGAGATAGAACTTGTGCTTCTTCTGCAGCTTTCAATTCGTTTTCGGCTAAGTTTTTGGCCTCACTTGCTTGATTTTCTGCTTCTTGGGCTTGTTTGAGATCATCCGCTAATTTTTCTTGATTTTCTTGGGCTTGATTTAAGTCATTTTGAACTTCTTCTTTTGTGGTTGCCTGATTCACATTACTCAGGTTGGTTGATAAATCCGCCTGCTCCTCTGCTTGAATATTTTGTGTAGAAGCCAATAGCCCTGCACTTAAAATTGCTCCCGTAACTAATAGTTTCTTTTCCATATTCATTTTCATTTTCCCTTCTCATTTTTTCCATAATCACAAAAATTGATTGTGATTATCTATATTATACCAAAAATATCCCAAAAATTTCTTCGTTTATCTCCAGATTTTCAAAACAAACTTTGAATTTCTTGATAGATTTCTTGGGCTTCTTCCAAACTGTAGGCATTGGCACCACTCGCTAATGGATGGCCACCCCCATGATGACGTTTCGCGATTTCGTTGATAGGCTTAGTTTTAGAACGTAAACGCACACGATAATAGCCTTCTGGTTGCTCGACAAATAATGCCCAGGCTTGGACTTGTTCAATTTCTCCAGGCAATGGCACCAAATGCGCAGTCTTAGCATCATCTACTTTATACTCTTGCAATACTGCTTGTGATAAGTAGCAACAAGCCGCCCCATTTTCATCTATTTCAAGATTTTGATAGACGTAACCCACTAACTTAGATACGGCCAAACTAATTTGTGAGATTTGTCGATTTAATAATGTCGCATCAAAGTCAAATTCTCTTAAAAAGCTAGCAATCCGCAGCGTTTTTGCCGTCGTTGCTGGATATAAAAATCTACCCGTATCACCTACAATCCCCGCATAAAGTAAACGTGCTGCCTCAGTTGTCATCGTTAATTCATCCGCTAATTGTTGATAAAAATCACAAATAATCTCACTACAGCTACTTGCAGTCGTATCCACATAAACTAAATCGCCATAAGGTTCGTCATTTGGATGATGATCAATTTTAATTAATTCTTTTCCTAGATGATAGCGCTCATCACTAATTCGTGGTGCATTGGCGGTATCAGTGACAATCACGAGTGAATCTTGATAAACTACATCAGCTATTTCTTGCATCGTTGCTAAATATTCCAAATGATCAACAGTTTTCCCTACTTGATAAATCTGCTTTTCAGGAAAACTTGCTCGCAAAATCTCAGCCAATCCCACTTGCGAACCTAAGGCATCTGGATCAGGACGCATATGGCGATGAATAATAATCGTATCATAGGCTTTTATTTTATTTAGTATTGCTTGTGCTGTTTGTAAATCCATCTTATCCCTACTTTCTATGCTCTTTCCATGACTTGACAAGTGACAATCGCTTTAGCCACCAAAGTATTTTCAAGATAAATTTCCATATCTAGTTTAGCAGAACGGCGGCCTGACTCTAAAATTCGCGGCTTGATTGACAGCTCGCTTTCTAACTGAATCAATTTGAAATAATGTAAGTTCACTTGTTCAATCCAAGTATTTTTGCGTTTATAAATCATCATGGTTTGTTTGGCAGTATTGGCAATCAATCCTGAAAGCACACCAAAAGAAATCGTCCCTAGTTCATCTACCATTTGTGGCGTAACTGTAAATTGAAACTCTGGCAATTCAAGGGCATTTCCTTGGGCATCTTCTTCAATCATCTGAATTTGCGCATTGACTTGATCGGCAATCGTATCAGATACTTGCGGCTGTCTTTGAACCAAATGCATCGCCTTCATCACATCTTGACGCGTCACAATCCCTAATAGTGAAAAATCATCGGCAACCACCGGCATCACTTCTAAGCCATCCCAAATCATTTGATGACTGACAGAAGCAATCGACATTTCCTTTTTCACGACACGGGGATCTTTGGTCATGACCCGTTCAATTAAGAGATGATCGCTCTTTTCTAAAATATCTTTGGTAGTCACAATCCCAACGACACGCATATTTTTATTGACGACTGGGAAGCGCGAATGTTTGGTGGTTTCGGCCAATTCAATATAATCACGCACCGTATCATGAACTTGTAAATAATGCGTCTTTTCTAGTGGCATATAAATATCGGCAATCAGCATAATTTCTTTTTTAATCAATTGATCGCTTAAAGCTCGGTTAATCATCGTCGCTACGGTAAACGTATCATAAGTCGTCCGTAAAATTGGTAGCCCCTTTTCATCAGCAAGACTGGCAATCTCACTAGTCGTATCAAAACCACCAGTAATCAGTACCGCCGCCCCATTTTCTAAAGCCAAGCGTTGCACATTAATACGGTTACCGACAATCATTAATGAACCAGGTGTCACATAACGTTCAATGGCTGATACTTCCATCGCTCCAATCACAAATTTATTGAGGACATGACTTAAACCACTTTCTCCGCCAAGCACATCTCCTTCAATAATATCTACTACTTCTGCAAAGGTTAATTTTTCAATATTTTTCTTTAATTTGCGTTCAATACGAATGGTTCCTACCCGTTGAATGGTCGAAACTAAACCGCTATTTTCGGCCTCTTTAATGGCGCGATAGGCAGTCCCTTCGCTGACCTGTAGCTGTTTGGCAATCCCGCGTACGGAGATTTTTTCACCAACTGGCAACTGCTCAATATATGATAAAATTAAATCATGTTTCGTTGTCATTTGCTCACTTCTTCCTCTTGTAATTTGTTATAACACAATCCATTATATAGAACGTTTACATCTAACTTTTTCAGATGAAATTAATACAGTATGCACCATTTATTGTAACAGATTTTAACAGAAGTACAATGCTTTTTAGGAAGTTTCTGAGGGGAAAATAATTTTCTAGACTATCAGGAGAAATGATTCAAGTTTAGCGTTTTTTGCAACTTTCACACCTAAATATCGACAAGGATTTGCGCCATCGCTATGATTGGAACTGAAAATTGATTTGCTTTATTTGTGGGTTAGTTGATATGGTCTGCACCCGCCTGTGGGCTCAACATTTATCATTAATGTTGAGTAAAAGAATAGCAGGACTGCCTACACTTGAGGAATAGAGAGGGCATATCTAGCGTGAGGTGAAACTCAATACGTGGAAAAGATACCTAGGGTTAAATGTTGACATTAGATATCTTTTTATTTAAATAATCCAATTATTTTCACCGATATTAGAATCTAAAAATATACATCGACCTTTCAATTTTAACTACAAAAATAGCCAAGAGAACCATTGATAACATTCTCTTGGCTATGTGTATTAATAGCGATTATTTTTGCCTTTACGGTTGCTTGACTCCATAATCACTGGCAAAATGACTGGGCGTCGACGTGTTTGCTCAAATAGATAGCGACTCAATTGATCACGGATATCTTGTTTGAGATTGCCCCAATCAAAGTCTTGCACTTGTAAATGACTTTCAACAATTTCTTGCACAATTTCGGCACTTTCACGCATCAAATCACGGCTAGCCTTCACATAGACAAAGCCACGTGAAGTAATTTGTGGGGAGGAAATAATTTTTTTCTCGCGGCGATTAATCGTAACCACTGCTACAAAGATACCATCTTCTGACAATACTTTGCGGTCGCGCAAGACAATATTCCCAATATCACCGACTCCTTTACCATCAATCATGACATTTTCAGCCGGAACTGAACCATTTAAAATCAAACGGCCCTTAATCAAGCTGATGACATCCCCTTTAGCCGTCACTAAAATATGTTTATCATCATAACCTAATTGTTTAGCCAGATTAGCATGAGCGACTAATTGACGATATTCACCTTGCACAGGAATTAAATATTTCGGTTTCAAAAGATTCATCATCAATTGTAAGTCAGTTGGATTGGCATGACCCGAAACTGACATATTATCAGAAATATTTTTAACCGTGCCACCTGCGCGATAAATAATATCTTCAGTCTTAGCAACCACCGTCTCCATCGAAATTGTTGGCGTAGTCGTAATATAAACCAAATCTCCCTCATGAATACGCAAAGTTCGGTGTGTGCCTTTTGCCATGCGTTGTAAAGATTTAATTGGCTCTCCCATACGACCCGTTTCTAAAATCAATAGTTCTTCTGGGGCGTATTTTTTCATTTCTTTTTGCGGAATAAATAAGTCTTCATCAGGAACCGTTAATTTGCCTAGCTTCATCGCGGTTCGAATAATACGACCAAAATCTTGACCCGTCAATACAATTTTACGGCCCGCTTTATAACAGGCATCTATCACTTGTTGGACACGCTGTAAGTTACTTGCGACACAGGCAACGACAATTCGGCCTTCCCAATAATTAATGGTATCATAGACTTCTTCAGCAATTTTTTGTTCTGAAGCAATCGGTTGAGGATTTTCAGCATTACTTGAAGTACTTAATAATGCGAGGACCCCTTCTTTACCAATTTCGGCTAAACGTGCAAAATCGGTGCGATAAGGTTCACTGGCTGATTGGTCAAACTTGAAATCCCCAGTATAGACAATATTGCCTTCTGATGTTTTTAAACTAATTCCAACTGAATCAGGAATCGAGTGAGTCGTTCTAAAGAAGCTTACCACCGTTTGACCAAAATCAATTTCTGTATATTCATCAATCACATGGAACTCTTTAAATCGTTTAGTTGGCTCATAACGATGTACATTTAATTTCGCTAATTCAATAGTTAATTTCGTCCCAAAAACCGGGGCCTTCACTTCAGCCAAAAGATAAGGAAGCGCTCCGATTGCATCCGGATGTCCATGGGTTAAAAAGATCCCGGCAATCCTTTCTTTATTGTCTCTAAGATAAGTAAAATCAGGAATAATCGTATCAATTCCCAATAGTTCACTTTCTGGATAGCGTAACCCACAATCAAGCACGAAAATATCTTCATCAACTTCGGCAATGTATAGGTTTTTTCCACTTTCACGGACCCCGCTTTGTGGAATGATATTTATCTTAGTCAAAAATTTCACCTCAATTTTTATTTTATTTCTTTAACTCATCATTACTATTATACATGAAATCAAGACTAAAACAAAAAGAAAAATACAACTATCTCATAGAATTCAAAAAATCATTGGTTTATTCGTACAAAAGTGAGAACATCCATCCCCTTAGACACAAAAATACCGACCTGTCCTATCAACAAGTCGGTAAATTTTTATTAAGGTACACGGACTAAATCCATTTCATGTAACGTTTCGGCGATTTGTACAGAGTTCCAAGCAGCGCCTTTCAATAGATTATCAGATACGACCCATAAGTGTAAGCCGTTTTCAACATCTAAATCTTTTCGGATACGACCAACAAAGGTTTCTTTCTTGCCAATTGAATTGATTGCTTGTGGATAGATTTGTTGGCTAGGATCATCTTCTAAAACGACTCCTGGTGCATCTTTTAATACATCGCGCACTTCTTCGATGGTTAATGGTGTTTTTGTTTCAATATAAACAGATTCAGAATGACCGCTTAAAACAGGCACACGGACACAAGTCGCAGAAACTTTGATGCTGCTATCTTCCATAATTTTCTTCGTTTCATTGACCATTTTCCACTCTTCATAAGTATAACCTTCATCACTAAACACATCGATTTGCGCCAAAGCATTAAAGGCCAATGGATAGTGTTTTTTATCGCCACCACATGGTAAAATTTCAGCCGTTAATTCATTTAATGGCGTCCCTTCACTAAAGGCTTTCACTTGATTTGTTAATTCAGCAATCGCACGCGCACCAGCACCCGATACCGCTTGATAAGTAGAAACAATCACACGGTCCAAACCAGCTTTTTGATGGATAGGCTCTAAGGCAACCATCATTTGAATCGTTGAACAGTTTGGATTGGCGATAATTCCTTTATGTGATTTTAAGGCTTCTTTATTCACCTCAGGCACAACCAACGGAATTCCTTCATGCATTCTGAAATAGCTGGTATTATCAACTACTACCGCTCCACGTTTCACAGCTTCTGGCGCAAAGACTTTTGAAATGCTACCACCTGCACTAAATAAAGCCAAATCCACACCTTCAAATGATTCTGGCACCAATTCTTCAATCGTTAATTCTTGATCTTTGAAGAATGCTTTTTTTCCAGCTGAACGTTTAGAAGCTAATAATTTCACCGCTTTAATAGGTAAAGTAGATTGCTCCAACATTTCGATCATTTTTGTTCCGACAGCCCCAGTTGCTCCAACGACTGCTACAGTATTATCTCTTGTCACACGACATTACTCCCTTTTTTTAAGATTTTTTTATTATTT